>NZ_JBZDPT010000003.1:0-244929 GCF_058270035.1 Mycobacterium shunyiense
CACGACGAACTCACCCCAGCCGAGTTTGCCCTACAGTGGGCCACGACCCACCAACCCCAAGTCGCATAGCGACTGGACCACCAAACGGGTCCCCCTCAGTGCCGCCGGTTCTCCTCGAAGTACCGTTCGAAGGCCGCGTTGCTTGACTGCCCCGTGAGATCGAGGTAGACCGCGACGCCTCGGCGCCGGTCGGTAACCGACGCGCCGTTCACTCCCTCGGTCTCGACGTAGAGGTGCGGCGGCGTTGACACCTTGGCCTCGTCGCCGCTTGTCCACGACTTCCCCCGCTGATCGATCACTTCAATATGTCCCACGCGTGAGGATGGCAAGGCGGCTCCCAGCGCGAAAGCGACACAAAGGTGTCCGCCTCCGCGGATCCGTACGTGTTCAGCGGCTGTCCGAGTAATCGCGTCGGGTAAAAATCCGATCGTGTCCCGCAGGTCATTGAGCCCCGCAACGCTGGGCAACCGCTCGTGGTCGGATGGCCGTAGTCGGATATCGAAAGCGCTTGCGGTGCGGTCATGGGACTGTGGGGCGTTGCGGGTCTGCACACTCAGTTCGCAAGTCTGCGTGTCGGATACGCGTGCGTGATGACTTGACGCACGATGCCGAAGGAGCTGGCGAACGATGAAAAGCAGACCAGCGCGATCGGTGGAGTGTTGGTCTACGCCCGCGAGCGTGCCCGGTTCGACTTCTAGCAGGCTGTCGGGTGCCACGTAATCAGGCGAACTGCGTTCTGTTTCAACTGCATTGGCAATAGCGAGTGCGAACTGTGGGTGGGAGTGGTGTAGTTGTAGCAACTGGGGCGCTTCGACTGTTTTGACGACGGCGCTATTACTGATGTCTGGTGTGACGACGAGTACCGCTCCGGATATACCCGCGGATATTGCTAGTGTGAGACGACTTTTAGTGCCGCCAGGTGGTAGATCGTCGCTGTCTCGCCATACGGGCAGGCCTGCGGCTCGCAACAGCCATGCGAGTTCGGCGGCGATGGCGGTGCCGTCGTTTTGCCGGTAGGAGATGAAGATCGGACCTGCAGGGTCGGCGGTCATCGTCCTGTCCGGTGACCATCAGTGCGGGCCGGGTGTTGTTGCAGCGGCGCGAATTTCGGGTTCTCCGCGTCGGCGTCCGTGTCCAGTCTCAGCGCGCAGACGCTGTTGTGCTCAATAAGCCAGCCGGCGATGGTGATTCTGGTTTCCGGCGCGAGTCCGACGATGACCGCCACGAACCGGTTGAGGTGCAGTTCGGGGTCGTGGAGGTGCTGAAGGTAGGAATGAAGATCGAGCGCACTGGGAGTCAACTCGCCCGCGGGGTGGGTGTGCCATTCGCCGATCCACTGGTGGCCGTCTTCCTGCCACGCTGAATTCGCGAGAGATTGGGCGTGCGCGAGGTCCCGCAAGAACGAGTGCTCGGTACGGTGTGCCTTGGGCCCCGGATCTCCTGCGCGGCTGATCGAAATGGTGGCGGTCGTGTCGGGTCCGAGCAGGATTCCTCCCGTCTCCAGGCCGTCGCGTGATCGCAGTGCCTCGCGGGCGATTGTGTGCAGCGCGGCGGGGGCGATGTGCGCTACCGGTGGTTCTGTGGGGGCCACTAGGCGGCGCACGTCGGGCAGTCCTGGCGAGGTGGTGGGATGGGCAACCACTGTATGTCGCCCGGCTTATGGAGGCCGAAGGGCTCTGCGAGATCGCCTGCGGGGTGTAGCCCGAGAATTGCATGCTCGGCGGGTAGTCGTTGGGTGTGGTCGCCGTGCAGCGACTCCAGGAGTGTGGCAACGGCGATCTTGGCGGCGAGAGTGCCAACGTAGCGAAGGTCCGGCGGGACGGCGGTCATGGGTTGATGGGTGCGTCCGGTGCCGTAGGCAAGTTCCTGATCTGCTTCTGCATCCATAGCTCCGCGCTCTGCAAGATGCTGCCGCAAGCAAAGGAGGCATCCGAATCGTGGGGTGGGACGCAGCCGCAGAATTTCGCCGACGGCGCCGTGGTCGAGGACGCAGGCAAGCACGGCTGGCGTGGAACTGCGGCGGGCGAGGTGGCTGACTACGCGTCGTGGGGCGATCCCGTCTGCGGTGCACAGGACCAGGTCGACGTCCTCGATAAGCGGCCGAATGTGGTGCGCATCGTCAACGACGTCGAGACGGTGCTCGCGAACATCCTGGGAGGGCCATGAGGAATTAAGGCGGTCTTTTAGTGCCGAAACCTTATAACGCCCAACGCTTTCAGGGCCAAGCGTGTGCCGAATCATGTTGTGCCAGAGGAATCGGTCGGGGTCAACAAGTTCAACGCGGCCCACGCCGTAACCCGCGAGGGCTTCGGCTGCGGCGCTGCCAAGGCTGCCGCAGCCGACCAGCATGATCGAGTTCGTGCCGAGGCGTTGGATCGGCCACGAGTCCGCTAACTGCCCGATACCGATGATGGAAGGTTCGACTTCCACGTGAATGGGCCGGACCCCTTCGCGATGGATCAGCCAACCGGCGAACTCGCAGACCCCGATTGCGCGGAGCTCCGGATCTAAGTCGGGTTGGTGGGTGATCAGAATTCCGTGTTTGGCGCCCGGATCGATTAGTCGTGGAACCAATAGTCTGAAGGTATCGAAGTCGGCGGTCGCACCCGGCCGACGAAGCATGCCGAAGTGGTCGATGTTGATGGTCTCAGTCGGCTTGCGTACCCATTGGGCGGGACGGATCTGATCACCCCAGTTGAGGGCTGCGAACTCCCGCGGAATATCGACTCCAGTGCGGACGCCTCCAGCCGTCTCGACGGCGCTGACGACGAATATGTTGTCCGAAGGCACGTTTCGCATGGTTAGGCCACCGCGGGCAGCCGTGGAAGATGCGATTTTTGTGGCGCCGTCAGTTGTAAGGATGATGTAGGGGTCATTGCGGTACATCTGTGTCCTCGCGGCCTGCGACGTCCGGCGCCAGGCGAACGGCCTCGGCAATCAGGTGATCAGATGAGGGATCCGAAACAATTCCGTTGGTGGACATCTGTTTAATAACGCCGGCCTTCATCAGGGCGTACTCGACTCGCCAGCCGGCGGCTTTGGCTAATAGCTCGGTGACGCTCGTCTCCGGCCGCCATGCACCGACGCTCTGCAGTAGGCATAGCGAACCGCCAGGCGCGACATGCCAGGCGGTCTGTGTCTGCTCCATCAACGAAGGCTTGGGATCGATGGAATAGAGGATGGGTGGCACCATCGGGTATGCGGAGGGGTAAAGCATCGCCACCGTCATCCCGTGCTCGCCGATGAGATCGATCAAAGACGCGGGTTCCTCGCGGTCGAACGGCCACCGCGGTAGCTCACCCGACCATCCACCGTGCTGAGAAGATTCACCGCATTCTGTGTCCGTTTCGATGTACTGCAGGTGCGGCGCGAAAGCGGCAATCTCGTCGCGGTCACGCGGCAGACGTGCGGGTTCGGCGTCCAGCCACAGGATCGGCGCAAGATCCTGCGGCCGGCGTGCGGGGGTTGTCATCCCTGCGGAGTGTCCTTCACTGGTCGGGGCGGCGGTGGAACGACCACCGGCCCCGGATTGGCGGGGACAGGAAATTCGTCACCAAAGACCCTGCCCCAGTGGTGGATCGCTGAGTGGGCGTCATTGTTGACTTGTGCCTGGATCGCCTTAGCGGCACCGTCACGTGCGCTGGCCAGACGTTTGGCGAATGTGTCGTAATCGAGGTCGGACTGAATCGGTCCGCACAGCTGCGCTGGGTCGAGGACTTCCGAGCCTCCCTCGATGTGGTAGGCCGCGCTGACGAAGAACTGGGCGAACGCCGCAGGCTGCGAGGAGTCCGTCGGCAAGAACTGAAGCGCGAGTACCTCCATCACCAGAGATTTGATCTTGATGTTCTGTTCGGCAGCCCACCACTTCAGCATGCGGACGGAGCCGGCGAACTTGTTCCAGGCAGCGTGCTTCTTGGCGACCTCAGCGATGAGGTACTCGGGATCGACGCAGATCCATTCCTCGGAAACCGCCTGGGGGATGAGGAGCTTTCCGTCGCGTCGCATTGCGGGCATTGCATCGACGGTGAATGCATCTGGATCGTCTGGGTCGTCCAGGAAGCACTTGACAGCGTGGTTGCGCCAGCGGGCAAGGCGAACTTCCTGGGCGTGGGTGCCGTTGGTGGCTCCGAGCAGTCCATGGACGTGCTCGCGGGTGTAGTCCAGGGCGTCTTTGGCAGAGGCGCCAGGCTCGCCCCAGTCGGGATGGTCATCGCCGTCGAAGACGACGATGACGTCGACGTCGCGGATCGGGTCCTTCTGGGTGCCTCGCGCGAGCGAGCCGGACGGGACGACCTCGTCGACGTCGGGCAGCGGGCCGAACGCTTCTTTGAAAAGGTCTCGGCGCGCGCGGGCATCTTGCACGGCGGTCACGTCGGCGTTAACCACATCCTGGAACGCTTTGAAGGCGTCGTTTACGCTCACGTGCTCTCCTGATCATCGCCGTGTGGTGTAGTGCGTCGAATTTAGCTGGCAGCACCGACACAGCACAGGTCGGCGCTACGGCGCGTCGTGGCAGCTTCTCGACCTAACTGGCCCGAGCGGTACGGATGCTTACGCGTCGACGGTGAAGGCGTGCGCGTAGTCGGCTCCGCCGAGATGCTCGTAGACGTGTGTGGTGGCGACGCGGTTCCAGTGGTGACCCAGGAGAACTGCCAATCCGAGCGGGCCGATCAGGAACAGATGCAGAGATCCCGCGCTTGCGTGGCGGCGCGCGAGGTCGCGCACTGCCACGGCGAGGCTGTTGGCCGCCGTCGGTGTCGGCACGGCCCGCGGGCCGATTCCGGCCGAGGGCGTGGCGGTCACGACAGTGCTCACCGGCAGTTCCGAGCGTTGGATCCATTCGATGGCGTCGGATGCCGCGTTGGCGGCAACGTTGACGATAAGCGCTGTACCCGTGCCGGAGCCGACGGTGTCCTCGTCGACGTCCATCGGGTAGGCCTGCGTGAATTCTTCACTGCTCCACAGCTGGTCGCCTTGGCGGATACCGATCTCGTAACCGAGGACCCGACGTAGTTCGGCGCCGGCACGGAATCCGGTGGCCTGCCGCATGTGGCCACCGACGAGGATGCGGCGGGCGCCATTTAACTTGGCTGGGATGGCGGCTATGTCGGTAGCTAACTCAGCCCAGGTATTTGGCGGTGCGGGAGCCACTCGGGTCCAGTCCGTATCGCCGTCGATCCGGTCGACCCAATCGATGCTCACTGCTGCATGGTCGGCGAGCGGGTCAAGTTTGATGGTCGCAATGGAGACGGTCGTCCACGGGGAGCCTGCGCGTAGGTTAAGGGCGGCCACCGCCTCTTTGATGTCATTAAGGCTCAGTCGTCGGTGGCCGGCACGGACCTGCTTGGCGATCCAGCCCCCACCCTGATCGATCGCGTTGTCGTCTGACCTCAGCCCATTGGCCGTCATCAAAAGGCTGATCTCGTGGCGCAGCCGGGGCACGTCATAGGCCACGTCGAGGTAGAAATCGTGGAGGAAGCTTGTCAACGTCGACTCGTTGGTGTCCGCTGCCTGAGCCCACGCCGTGCGGGCTTTGCCGCGTTCAGATCGCGGTGTGCCCTGAGCTGCGCGTGGCATCAGTCGTCGGTCACGGCCATCGCGGTCACGCAGCAGCAAGTCTTGTGGGTCGATGGTGCGGTTGGTGACCAGGCGCATTTCGGCTGGGGCGCCGTCGGCGGTCAAAGTGGTGTGCGCAGCGACCATCTTCTTCAGGATGCCCTCGTCGTCCAGATAGGCCAGGCCCACCGCAGTGCGGTGATCGACGGCGTACTTGACCTGCATGAACGCATGCGGCGGTTGTCGTCGGTACCGGACGACGTCGTCGCCATTGCCCACACCGGATTCCTCGACGCCGACAGCGACCGTGGGGTTGTCCTCGTATCCTGTCGAGTCCTGGTGGAGGGCTTCCATGCACACCCGCCAGGCATGCAACCATTGATAATCGTCACCGGCGATCCTAACGCCGGTTGCGCTGGGCAATTGGTTGCCGGTCACGGTGACGATCCTAGGGGTTGGGGGTCAAAGGTGGGCTCACCGCCGATCGCGGCGCCCGGGCGGATCGTCGATGCGGGATTCGGCCGTCAGCGTGATGGTCAAACCAGATGGCGTAGACACAGAGGAGAGGCCGACGACACGGCGGGCATCGAGCACGTATCCGTGGTCGGTTCTGCGGATCATGCTGCAGTCGAGTTGTTCCATGGACAGTGAAAACCATTGATACCGCGGTACGCATACCCGCATGGCGAGATTGGGAGCCAAAGTCATTGCGAAGCAAGGAAATTTAGGCCGCCTGTGTCGGGATCGACCAACGTTTTTAGTGTTGCGCCGAATGTGCCAACTGTTGGGGGATCCCGCTTGAGTGAACCCGGCGGGAGAAACAGGATGGCGGCTTTGGGTGAAACCCAGTGTCGCGTCAAGGCGCCACCGCCAGGAGACCGTGCGGTGTGACTCTTCTGCCTGCGCTGGACGAAAATTCTCGTTGTGTGAAGACGGGAGCCTGACGTGAGATGACGAAGGTTTGTGGATGTCCAAGCTTCTGACCTGCGCTTTTGCAGCGAAGATTAACAAGGCATCGCGACACGCCCGAATCTTGTCAAAGTAGCCAGGCGTGTCTTGTCAATCTTCGTTGCATCTCGACAGGGTCGTCGCAAGCTAGGTCCCGTACAGATGTAGGGCCCGGCCGGTCAGTGTGGCCACTTCACCGCTCAGCCCGGCCATGGGCGGGGCGCCGCGCTGATGGATCACGTTCCCGAGGACGACGACGTAGCTGTCCGACCCCGGGTCCATCCACAACGTCACTCCGGTGAAGCCGGTGTGCCCGAAGCTGCCGACCGGAAAGACCATGCCCCGCGGCCGGGACTGCTCCGTGTCGATGTCCCAACCGAATCCGCGGAGGTCTTGGCCGGCGATGGCGGGATAGTGCGGTGCGAGCAGGGGATGTGTTGTGTTGGGGGTGTTCTCGACGGCTTCGCGGCTGGCGTTGTTGGCCGCATCGACCTGTGCCGGGTTGTGCCCCGGCTGCTGGGGGGTCGTCATCAATGCCAGCGTGGACTGCTTCAGTGGAAACGCGCTCGGCCGTCCGGCGAGGCGGTCGAGGAGCGCCTGCGCGAACCGGCCGACATCGTTCACCGTGGAGAACACCCCGGCGCTGCCGGCCACTCCGCCCATGCGTCGGGCCGTCGGATCGTGCACGGTGCCGCGCAGCGGATGACCGAAGTCCGGATTGAGGCCCGGGGTGTCCTCGTCGAGCGCCGTGGGTGCGACGCGCGCCAGAAGATCGGTGTTCCACGTACCGGCCGGGCAGTCGCCAACTTTGGGTGCATGCGGATCGAGCGTTATGGCAGTTCCCCGAACCTGGTGCGGGCCACATGCTTTGGTGACCGGGAGATAGCGGGTGTCCGTCATCGCGAGCGGTGCGAACACGTTCTTCTGGATGTAGGTGTCCTCGGTTTCACCGGTGATCTTCTCGAGGAGTGCACCGAGGATGATGAAGCCGATGTCGGAGTAGTGAAACCGCTCCCCGGGCTCGAACACCACCCACGCTCCGAGGGCACGGTGGATGCCCTCGGCCTTGTCGGGCTTGTCCAGTCCCCACGGCCCGTCCAGGCTCAGATCTCCCGCGATGCCCGACGTATGGGTGAGCAACATGCGCACTGTCACCCGCGCACGGCGTGGGTCGTTGTTGGGGTTGAAGTCGGGCAGGTAGGTCTGCACGGGTTCGTCGAGTTGAACCCGTCCCTGTTCGTGGAGCTGCAGGATGGCAACAGCCGTCGTGAGGCACTTCGACAGCGAGGCCAGATCGAAGATCGTGTCCTCGGTCATCGGTTCGGCGGGGGCAGGTGCCCCGTCCAGCCCCGGTTCGCCGGCCAGCTTGCGTGAACCGAAAGCCTGACGAAAGACGATGTTTCCGCCGTGGCCGACCTGGACCACCGCTCCGGGCAGCCGGGGCGCTGCGATCGCGTCGTCGATGATCTGGACCACCGGGGCGAAGTCACCGGTGGGAACGACGGCTGCCGTCGTGGGGGGTGGGGCGGTGGGTGCCGGCGTAGTCGCCGTCGACGTGGAACTGGCCGCCGGTGGACGTGTCGACGGCCCGCACGATGTGACCGCGGCGATCGTGAACACGACGGTTCCGACGGTGCAGAGCCGAGCAAGACGCGACCGTGACATTGCCACCGGATCGACGGTAGCCGGGCGGTGGACAGTGCGAGGAAGTTGGGCGTTGAAACACGCCGCGCCTTCGCACCCCAACATGTTCGCGGCGCACTGTGACGAACGTGCAGGTTCTTGTGGCGAGGCACCAAAGATCAGACAGAAGGCTGCACGTTCGCCACAGTGCTCAGCGGGCAACACCATCGGAGGAATCGCAGAGCCCGCGGGGCAGACAGCCCGATGTCCTACTACCGCGAGGGTGGGGACAGCCCTACCCCGGACACGCAGGCGCGCCGGATGGGAGCGGATCCGACAGATGCGTAGCGTCGAGCCCATGACCAGCGGGACCCTGTCGAGGAACACGGCGCAGCCCCAACGAGTCGGCCGCCTTCGGCAGCTCGGCGTGGACACCGGGTATGTACTGCTCGGATTTCCGCTCGCCACAGTGAGTTTCAGTGTGCTGGTGACCGGACTGTCAGCGGGGATCGGGACTCTGGTCATCGGTGTCGGCCTGCTGATCCTCGTCGGCACCCTGTTCGTGGCGCGCCTGTTCGCCGATATCGAGCGGCTTCGCTTTCCGGCCGTGCTGCGTCGGCCCCGCAGCCGGCCCGTCTACCGGGCGGCCCCGCCGGGTGCGGGCGTCTGGAAGCGGATCCTCGCCCCGCTCACCCAGGGCCAGTTCTGGCTTGACCTCGTGTACGGCATTCTCTGCTTTCCGGTCGCGGTGCTCACGTTCACCATCGTGATCAGCTGGTGGGCTTCGGCGATCGCCGGCACCTTGACCGTTCTGTGGGACTGGAGCATCCCGCGCAGCCCCGACAACACCTCGCTTGCCCAGCTGATCGGGCTCGGCGACAGCGCTTTTGCCCGGATCGCCTTCCAGACCGCGATCGGTCTGGTCTGTCTGATCAGCCTCCCGCTCGTGGTGCGCGGGTGCGCCGTGCTCCAAGCGGGCTTCAGCCGAGCCCTGTTGACCGGTGTGGCCGAGCTGCGTCAGACGATCACCGTGCTGACGGAACAGAAGGCCGCGGCCGCCTCCGCCGAGGCCACCGCCCTGCGCCGGCTGGAACGCGACATTCACGACGGACCGCAGCAGCGGCTCATCCGCCTCGCGATGGATCTGGGTCGCGCGCGCCAGCACCTGGATGGTGATCCGGGGCCGCTGCGCGACACCCTCGACGAGGCGATCAGTCAGACGCAGGACACGCTGAACGAGTTGCGTGCGCTGTCCCGCGGTATCGCCCCGCCGGTACTCACCGACCGTGGACTGCCCAGCGCGCTGGCCGCACTGGCGGCGCGGTGCACCATCCCGGTCGAGCTCGCGGTCGACTCCGCCCTGGGCGAGCCGGCGGGAAGGCTCGACGCCGCGGTGGAGACCACCGCCTACTTCGCGGTGGCCGAAGCGCTGACCAATGTCGCCAAACACAGTGGTGCACAGAACTGTTGGGTCACGGTCGCACACGGTCCCGGCGGTGTGCGCGTCGAGATCGTCGACGACGGTGACGGCGGTGCTCACGTGGCCAAGGGCCACGGCCTGGCGGGTCTGGCCGATCGGATTCGGGCCGGCGGTGGCACGCTGAGTGTGGTGAGTCCCGCCGGTGGGCCAACCACGATCGGGGTGGAACTGTTGTGTTGAGAGTGGTGGTGGCCGACGATGCGGTCCTCCTGCGGGAAGGCCTCATCCGGTTGCTGAACGAGAACGGCCACGACGTGGTTGCCGCGGTCGGCGATGGCCCGTCGCTGGTCCAGGCGATCGAACAGCACAGGCCGGACGTCTCGGTGGTCGACGTCCGGATGCCGCCGTCTCACTCCGACGAGGGCCTGCGTGCCGCAGTGGAAGCCCGGCGACGGGTGGCCCGATCGCCAGTTCTCGTGCTGTCCCAGTACGTCGAGGTGTCCTACGCCGACGACCTGCTGGCGGACGGCGCCGGCGCGATCGGCTATCTCCTCAAGGACCGGGTCGTGGCGATCGCCGACTTCCTCGATGCGGTGCAGCGGGTGGCGTCCGGTGGCACGGTGCTCGACCCCGATGTGGTGGCCCAGCTGCTGGTCCGGCGCCGGCGTGATGACCCGCTGCGACAGATGACCGCGCGCGAGCAGGAGGTGCTCGCACTGATGGCGGAGGGCCGGTCGAACACGAACATTGCCCGCACCCTGGTCGTCAGCGCCGGCGCGGTGGAGAAGCACATCAGCAGCATCTTCGCCAAGCTCGGCCTGCCGATCGACGGCGAGCAGCACCGCCGGGTGCGCGCCGTGCTGACGTATCTGCGCGGTTGGGGATCGTGACCGCGGTGATGCGACGATGGGGGCCATGACCGCAACGCTTGTCGCGAAGAATGTGGCCGGCGGATTCGCCCATCGCACCCTGTTCGAGGGGGTCGACCTGACCGTGGCACCGGGCGATGTCGTCGGGGTCGTCGGCGTCAACGGTGCGGGCAAGAGCACACTGCTGCGGATCCTGGCGGGCGATCTCGAGCCGCTCGACGGCATGGTCAGCGTGGCGCCGGCCGACGCGTTCGTCGGATGGCTGCCGCAGGAACACGAGCGCGTACCGGGGGAGACCGTCGCGGCCTACATCGCGCGTCGCACCGGATGCGCCGAAGCCACGCAGGCCATGGATGCCGCGGCCGCGGCACTGGCCGACCCGGACCCCGGGGAGGAGGATCCGGCCGCTGCCTACTCCGCTGCGCTGGATCACTGGCTGGCCACCGGCGCGGCCGACCTCGACGAACGGCTGCCGGCCGTGTTGGCCGATCTCGGACTCGACACCGATGCGGTGCGACCGGACTCGACGCCGATGACCGCGTTGTCCGGTGGGCAGGCGGCGCGGGTGGGGTTGGCGGCGCTGCTGCTGTCCCGGTTCGACATCGTGCTGCTCGATGAGCCGACCAACGATCTCGACCTCGACGGGCTGGCCCGGCTCGAGCAGTTCGTCAGGGAGCTTCGCGGGGGTGTGGTACTGGTGAGCCATGATCGGGAGTTCCTCGCCCGCAGCGTGACTCGCGTGCTCGAGCTGGATCTGGCACAGAACACCACCACCGTTTTCGGAGGTGGCTACGAAAGCTATCTGGAGGAGCGGGAGGTCGGCCGACGGCACCGGCGGGAACAGTACGAAGAGTTCGCCGAGAAGAAGGCCGACCTGGTGGCTCGGGCCCGCACCCAGCGTGAGTGGTCGAGCCAGGGCACCCGCAACGCCATGCGCAAGTCACCGGACAACGACAAGATCCGTCGACGTGCGGCCACCGAGTCCAGCGAGAAGCAGGCGCAGAAGGTGCGTCAGATGGAGAGCCGGATCGCCCGCCTCGAGGAGGTCGAGGAACCCCGGAAGGAATGGACCCTGCAGTTCACCATCGGCACCGCGCCACGGTCGAGCTCGGTCGTCGCCACCCTCGACAATGCCGTTGTGCGGCAAGGTGATTTCGTTCTCGGCCCGGTGTCGTTGCAGGTTGACGCCGGCGAGCGGATCGGTATCACCGGCGCCAACGGGGCCGGCAAGTCGACATTGCTGCGACTGTTGCTGGGGCGCCGACAGCCCGATGAGGGTCGCGCCGGCCTGGGCGCCAGTGTCGCCATCGGCGAGATCGACCAGGCCCGTGCCGATTTCACGGGTACCGTGCGACTCGTCGACCGGTTCGAGCAGCACCTGCCGGACTGGTCGACCGCCGATGTGCGAACCCTGCTGGCGAAGTTCGGGCTGCGGGCCGATCATGTCGAACGCCCGGTTGACGAACTGTCACCGGGGGAGCGAACCCGTGCCGGCCTGGCGCTGCTACAGGCACGTGGCACCAATGTGCTGGTTCTCGATGAGCCGACGAACCATCTGGACCTGCCCGCCATCGAACAACTTGAGCAGGCGCTCGAGTCGTACGACGGTGCGTTGTTACTGGTGACGCATGACCGCCGCATGCTGCAGAACGTTCGGCTGGACCGAAGGTGGCTGGTCGACGACGGGCGCGTCGCCGAGTTGTAGCGCCGGCGTCTGCCGATATCCACGAAGGCGTCGGCGATCCATGGTTCTGCGGTTTGGCGATGTGCTCGCGGGGGAATGCAGCCCGGATCGCAATGTCGGGCCGAGACCCAGGACCGGCCGAAAGGACACGTAATGACCACCGACTACGACGCGCCCCGCCAGAAGGAAACCGAAGAGTCAGTCGACGAGTCTTTGGAAGCGTTGGCCGGTCGAGGCAACGACGCTGCCACCGACGTTGACGAGGCCGATGCGCTCGATGACTTCGAACTACCAGGTGCCGACCTTTCCGGTGAGGAGTTCACCGTGCGGGTGGTACCGAAGCAGGCTGACGAGTTCACCTGTTCGAGCTGCTTTCTCGTCCAGCACAGTCACCGCCTGGCCAGTAGTGGACCCGACAATCCGGTCTGCGTCGACTGTGCCTGATCGGCGGTCGCCGCCGTGACCGAGTCCGTGCAGTACGCGCCGGCGCGCTCGGCCGACGTTTTCGGTGACCGCGCGGCGCCGACGCTCGTCTTGTGGCACGGCATGCAGACCGATGCCCGCGCCGCCGTACGCCCGATTGCCGAGCTGGTGGCCAGACGCGGTTTCGGTGTCGTCGTGCCCGATTGGGATTCCCACGCTCCTGATGGGGGCCGATCAGACCTGCTGCGCTCCGTGGAGTTCGCCCACTCCTGGGCCGTGGAACCTGACCATCTCGCATTGGCCGGGTGGTCGTTGGGTGGTACCGCGGCCGCTGGACTCACCATCCACGCCGCCCGGTTCGGCGCCGCCATTTCTCATACGGTGTGCCTGGCCGGCGCCTTCATGGCGACGGACCCGATCTCGGGTGAGCAGTTGACATCCAGCCTTTCCGCCGATCGGGTGGGTGCGTCTTTTACCTTGCTGCATGGTGTCGGCGACGACGTCGTCCCGGTCTCGGTGAGCCGCACGTTCGCTGCCGAACTCGAGAAGGTCGGGTGGCCGGTCACCCTCGTCGAGCTACCGGCTGATCACGCCACGATCGCCGGTACCAGGTACGACGCTTCGCGAGATCAGTACGTGCCGGCCGAGGATGCCGAGACGCTGCGGACAGCTGGGCTGGTAGCCGACCACATCGCCGCTGCGCTGCTGCACCCGTGACACCGGACGGCAGCGGTCCGCGCCGGCCTGCGCTCAGCCGGAGTCTTGGTTCACGTCAGGTTCGGTCAGCTCCGGCGCGATCTCTCGTGTGGCCATCCCGCCTTCGCGACCGTGATCGGTAGGCCCTGGAGGTGGTTCCTTGGCATCGTCGGCGCTCTCGTCATGGGGCTTGTCTGCGCTGGGCATGGCGATTGGCTACCCACAGTCGCGGGTTCCAATCCGTCCACGGCGCTGATTCGACGGCCTAATTCGGGGGAACGCTGAGCCAATGGCTACTTATCGTGTACTCAATCCCAAGGGCGAGGTCGTCGACACCAAGGACATCGAGAGTGCTGACGACGCCCATGCGTGGTTCGTCGACCAGAAGGCGGAGCCGGAGTTGGGCTGGCGCATGGAAGTGCTCTCGGCCGACGGTGACTGGGCGTTCTTCGATGACAGCGAAGGCGACCGCAAATACTGACCACCGAGGAGAACGTTCCCTTCATCGTGCTGCCGCCGCTCGTTCTCTACGCGATCTATCTGCAGATCGATTACCTCACGCGTCGTGCCGGTGTGGGCGATGACAGCCGGGTGCCCGCATCACTGTGAGCGTGCGCCGGCCGTCCGCGGCTCCAGATGTTTGGCCCACCCCGACGCGCACACGGCCGTGCAGACAATCGCCAGTACGCCAACGAAAGTCAGCATCTCCGGATAGCTGAACCAGTGCGCCAGCGCAGCGAGTACCGCGGGCAACAGGAACCCCAGATAGGCCAGCGAGTAGTAGACCCCGGAGATACCGGCGAGCTCGTCGGGCGGGGCAATGCGTTGGATCTCAAGCAGACCCGACACGATCGCGATGCCGTAGGCACTGCCGAGCAGCATTGCGACCAGCGGCGCGACGAGCGCTGAGTGTGTGACAGCGGTGGCCACCGCGGCGAAGATGCCCAGTGCCATCAACGCCATCGACACCACCACGGCGCGGGAGCTGGACACGTCGTCGAGTCGGCGCGCGACGGGTTGGATCGCCACGCCGCAGCCCAATGTCAGCACGGTCAACCCCACGGTGTACAGCAGCGCCCAGGACCCGAGCTGGTCGGCGACCAGCGCCGGCACCACGGCGTACGCGATGGCGGCCGAGCCAAAGATCCACGGTGCCATGGGAACAACCACATGTAGGAACCGGCGATGGCCGGCTGCAGGCACTTTCAACCCGTCGAGGAAGGGCCGCGAGGTCGTGCGGGACCGGGTCTCGACGGCCCGGTTCCACACCGCCCACACCACCGGCACGCACAGGGCAGCGTGGACCAGGTAGGTCAGCACCAACGGCAGCGGCGCGTACACGGTGAGCAGTCCGGCGCACAGCGGCCCGACGCCGAAGCCCAGGGACAGGCAGATCGAGGCGCGGCGCGCTCCGGCCCCGGCGGAAGCATCGTTGTCGAAGGGTGGCTTGGACAGTTCAGCGATCCACGCCGAACCGACTGCCATCGCGATGCCGACCGCCACTCCGCTGAACAACCGGCCGACGAACAGGGCCGGGAAGCCCCAGTAGTCGCCGACGGCCAGTATGAGACTGCCCAGCGCGGCGCTGACCACGCCGGCGGCCATCACGTTGCGTCGACCGTGGCGGTCCGACAGCGTCGAGGCGATCAGCAGCCCCGGAATCAGGCCGAGAACGTAGGCGCCCAACAGGATGTCGACGTCGACCCGGGTGTAGCCGGAGTGCTGGGCATAAGCGATCAGCAGTGGGGTGAATTGGTTTCCGCCCCAACCGATGCAGAAGACGGCGACGGCGACGGCGAGCCATGGCTGCATGCGTCGCCGGCGCCGGGCGGGCACCTCGACGAATTCCGTTGCGACAGCGGTCATGCCAGCACCACCCGGTAGGTCGCTTCCAGGTGGGACAGGAGGGCACCCTCGAAACCGGGGACATCACGGCGGCCGATGGCATCGGCCAGATCCGCGTGTTCGCCGATCAGCTCGGTGAGCCGGGCGGAGTCCGATCGGGCGGCGTCGGCCATCATGCGGCGCTGCCGATCGCTGAGTGATCCGTAGAAGCGGCCGGCGATCGAATTCCCGGCGACCTGCACGATCCGGCGGTGAAACGCATCGTCGGCGGCGGCGAACTGATCGGCGTCACCGATCGCGGCGCCGTGGCGCTGCCGTTCGACCAACTCGGTCAGCTCACCGAACAGAGTGTCGATGGACTCCGATGACCGGCACAGCCGGCGCACCGCCGCGGTCTCCAGTGCCAGGCGCATCTCCAGCAGGTCGGTGGCCTCTTGGGCGGACACGGGGACGACGACGGCGCCGCGTCGCGGCATCAGGTCCAGGAAGTCCTCGGCGGCCAGGCGCAGAAACGCCTCGTGCACCGGCGTCCGGCTGACCCCGAGCTGCGTCGCCACCTCAACCTCGCTGAGCAGCTGCCCGCCGCGAAACTCACCGGAGAGGATCTGGTCCTTGGTCATCCGGTAGACGCGCTGGCTGTTGCTCGATTTCTCGTCCTGGCCCACGGAAGACCACTGTACCCCTTGCATGCAAGCTTGCATGCAAGGGGTGTGGCCAGGTCAAACCCTAGAACGGGCTGCTGTTGGCCTGATGCTTGGACGCTTCGGGACGGGGCCCGAACCGCCGGATGTACTCCTCGTGCTTTCGCTGGTCCTTCTTGTACTGGATCTCGTCGACCAGATTGGGGTCCAGGCCGTGCTGCGCCAACCGGTGCCGGCGCCAGATCTTGTTGAGCGCGAGCGCCATCAAGATGGCCCAGATGTAGATCGGCACGGTCATCTCGATGTGCACATAGAGCGAGGCGGGCAGAAGCCAGAGCGGCGCCAGTACGAAAAGCGGCGGGATCGCCATCCGGATCAAGTGCCGCCGCACGGCGCCATGGTCGGCAAGGTCGTGAGCCACCCACTCGCGCATGGAATCGGGCAACCGCTTGCCGTAGCAGTAGGCGACGTATTGAAAGAAGTTGGGACGGTCTTTGGTTTTCTGGCCGGCCATGAGGGCTCCTGGTGTCAATCGGTGAGTGAATTGGCCGCCAGTGCAGCCACGTTGATGCGGGTCAACACCCGATGCAGCTCTTCGAGTTCGGCGATGTCGACGCCCAGGCGCTCCACTACCGCGGGTGGGATGGCCAGAGCCCGTTCACGCAGGGCGATCCCGGCCTCGGTGAGCTCGACATCGGTCGCGCGTTCATCCCCGGCGCGGCGGCTGCGGGTGAGCAGGCCGAGTGCTTCCAGCCGTTTGAGCATCGGCGAGAGCGTCGCCGAATCCAGCTGCAGCGCGGAGGCGATCTCTTTGACCGACAGCGGCGGAGTGCCGCCGGAATCGGACCGCTGGTGATCCCACAACGCCAGCATCACCAGGTACTGCGGATGGGTCAGGCCCAGTGGCTCCAGCAGTGGCCGATACACCGCCAGCACGGCGCGGTTGCTCACGGCCAGCGCGAAACAGACCTGCCGCTCGAGCGCCAGGGGGTCGGCGCTGAGCTGCACAGGGGGTGCGGCAGACGCTTCGGATACTGCGGTCATACTTAGAAAGTACCCTAATAGTTAGGGTGCTAACAATGTCTCGACGGTCACATGCTCACACGGTCAGTGCGCGCGCTTGGCCAATCGTTCGGCGTTGTCGATCAGGATGCTGCGGCCCTGAACGCGGATCCAGCCGCGCTGCGCGAAGTCCGACAGCGCCTTGTTGACCGTCTCGCGCGAAGAGCCGACGAGTTGGGCGATCTCTTCCTGGGTCAGCTCGTGGTCGACACGCAGCGCGGTGCCATCGCGGCTGCCGAACCGTTGCGCCAGGTAGAGCAGTTGCTTGGCGACCCGGCCCGGCACATCGGTGAAGATCAGATCGGACAGGTTGTCGTTGGTGCGGCGCAACCGGCGGGCCAGCACGCGCAGGAGCTGTTCGGCGATCTCGGGCCGGTCGGCGATCCAGCTCCGCAGCACGCTGCGGCTCATCACGACCGCCTTCACCTCGGTCAGAGCGGTCACGGTCGAGGTCCGCGGCCCCGGATCGAAGATGGCGAGCTCGCCGAACATGTCCGACGGACCCATCAGTGTTATCAGGCTCTCGCGACCGTCCACGGACTTGCGGCCGATCTTCACCTTGCCCGAGGTGATGATGTACAGCGTGTCGCCGGGCTCGCCCTCGGAGAACACCACCTCGGTCCGACGGAAGGTCACCGGTTCCAACTGCCGGACGAGCGCGGCCACGGCGTCAGGCGACACACCTTGGAAGATGCCGGCGCGGGCCAGCACTTCATTCATATTTCCCCCTTGGTGGATGTGCCGAACCTGGTGACCCGGAAGGTTTGTACTGGTCGCAGCCGAAAGGAAGGCCGCCGTTTTACTTTACAAGGGCTATCGATCGGCCCGCGGCTCCGGGTTTACACCCAGGCCGCATTCCGTAATGGAGGCGAACGGTGGCGGTCAGATCGCCGAGCAACAGATCCGCTGGGCTTCGGCGACGGAGTCCGCAAGCGGGCGACGCGTGTTGATGGGATGGGCGTCGGACCAATCGGCGTCGGACGCCAAACCTTCTGCGATCTGCGGGGTGGCATCCGAGTTGGTGACCCGACGCTGGACGATGCGCTGCTTGGCTTCGTCGAGAGGCACTGTGCACGACAACTCCGCTGTCGGGCATTTCTGGTCCGCTGCCATCTCCCGCGCTCGCCGGCGAAGATCCGGATCCCGCCAGGTGCCGTCGAGGATCACCGACTGCCCGATGGCCAACGTCTCGCGGGCCTTGTCCAGCACGGCCTCATACACAGCGGCCACGTTCTCGCTGCTGTACAGCCCCTCGTTCAATATCCCGGCCGCGCCGTCGACGAGCCCACGCTCTTGCAGCTCGCGGCGCACGTCATCGGTGGAGATGACCCGGGCCGCCACCTGTTCGGCGAGACCGTGCGCGAGCGTGGTCTTACCGGTACCGGGACCTCCGCCGATGATGACCAGTCGCACGGCACCTCGGCGGAGGTGATCGAGGGCGATGTCGAGATGGCGCCTGGCGTCGTCCGCGGCGCTCGCGTCGCCCTGATCAACCCTGATGCAGTCGACTTTGGCGCGGACTCCGGCACGGTAAGCGATGTAGAAATCCACCAACGCCGGTGGCGGGGTATCCCCGGAGAGCCGCTGGTACTCGGCGATGAAGTAGTCCGCCAGGTCTCGGCGGCCGAGGAATTCCAGGTCCATCGCCAGGAATGCGGCGTCGTCGCAGCAGTCGACATGGCGTAGGGCGTCGTCGAACTCCAGACAGTCGAGGATGGCCGGCCCGTCCGGCATGCAGAAGATGTCGCCGGTCAACAGGTCGGCGTGGCCGTCGACGATGCGGCGCTCGGCGATGCGGCCGTCGAACAGTGCGGTGCGTCCTGCGATGAACTGGTCATACAGACGGTCGATCTCGGCCAGCGATTCCGCAGGCACCACGGTTCCGGCGTACTTGCGCAATTCGGTGAGGTTGTCACGCCAACGGCCGGCAACCGCGGGCACCGCCGCTGCGCGGTCGATGTCTTCCGACCGTTCCGCGCCGGCGTGAAACCGCGCGATCACCTCCGCGATCGCCGACAGATGCTCCATCACGGGTTCACCATTGACGACGATCGACGTCAACCGGCGCGAATCGGGGTACCTGCGCATCACGATCACCGGCTCGGGCGGGCCACCTTGCGGATCGGAAAAATGGGCGACCCCGAGATAGCTGTCGGGCGCCAGCCGCTGGTTCAGGCGAACCTCACGTAGGCACACCTGTTCCCGCTGCTCGACCGAGCTGAAATCGAGAAAGTCCGTGGTGACGGCCTTCTTGGCCTTGTAAGCCTTCTCGCCCACCAACGCGACGACCCCGGTGTGTGTTTCGTGGATTTCGGCAGCGGCCATAACCCATGATGGCTCGGCTTGGACTACAGAAGGTAGTGGTCATCCGTCGGCATTCGCCTGCCGAAAGTCCTTCAGCCCATGGCCCAAAGACCCTATTACCGGGGACTGACCAGCCCGGAGTCGTAGGCGTGGATGATCGCGGCGGCGCGGTCACGCAGGTCGAGCTTGATGAAGATGTGGCCGATGTGGCTCTTGACGGTGAGCCCGGAGATGCTCAGTTCATCGGCGATCTCGGCGTTCGAATGCCCCTTGGCGATGAGCGTCAGCACATCGAGCTCACGGGCCGTGAGGTCGCCCACGGCGGCGGCGCGACGTGGTTCGGCGGACTTGCGGTAGGTGGTGAGCACTCGCGAGGTCACCGCGGGGTCGAGATAGCTGTCACCCAGTGCCACTGCGCGCACCGCCCGGATCAGTTCCTCGGCGGAGGAATCCTTGAGCACGAACCCGCTGGCTCCCGCACGCAACGCCCCCGAGAGCAACTCGTCGTCGTTGAACGTGGTCAGCGCCAGCACCGGCGGCCCGTCGACCGCTGTCACCTGGCGGGTGGCCTCGATCCCGTCGACCCGTTTCATCCGCAGATCCATCACCACCACGTCGGGGCGGTACCGGCTGACGGCGTCGGGCACCTCGTCACCGTCGGCGCATTCGGCGACGATCGTGAAGCCGTCCTTGCGCCGAAGGATGCGGCGCAGGCCGGAGCGCACCAGATCCTGATCGTCGACGAGGAGGACCGCTACCTCGCTCACCGGGTCCGTCATGACACCACGGGGCACCAGCGGGGTGCCCGGTCGGTGTCGTCCAACGGAATGTTCGTGCGCACCGACCATCCGTCGTCGGCGGGGCCGACGCTGATGATCCCGCCGAGGAGCTCGACGCGCTGGCGCATTCCGCGCACCCCGCGACCCTCCACGTCGTGACCGTTCCGCACGGCCAACGCCGGGACCGGGAGTCGATTGGCGACCGTCAAGGTCGCCGAGGTGCGTGAGATTCTCAGTAGCACGGTCGCTTCCGCATCGGGTGCATGTTTGGCGATGTTGGCCAGCGACTCCTGGGCGATGCGATACAACGCCAAGCCCACCGCTGCCGAGACCGCATCGGTGCGGCCGGTGGCGTCGCACCGCACATTGAGCCCGGCACGCACGAAATCGTCTACCAGACAACTGATGTCGTCGACGCCCGGCTCGGGAGCCATGCTCATCGGGGCACCGTCGAGTAGCCCGACCGTGCGGCGGATGTCGGCCATGGCCTGACGGCCGAGGCGTTCAGCCTGCTCCAATGCCTCCACGGCGTCGTCGACGTCGCGGTCCTGCTGCAACCCGCGACGTGCGCCCGTCACATGCAGCAAGGTAACGCTCAGCGAGTGCGCGATCACGTCGTGGACCTCGCGGGCGATCCGGCGGCGTTCATCGGCCGCCGCGTGGCGGGCCTGCGCGGCCTGTGACTCCTGTTGCTGTCGCATGAGTTGCTGTTGGGTGTATACGAGATAGCCCACCAGCCAGCCCATCCCGAGGATTCCGAGATAGAGCGGCAGGGCGTCGAGGCGGTGCTGTGCCGCGGCGGTCAGCAGCAGGGTGGCCGCGGTCAGCGACGCGAGGAATCCGCCCCACACGCCGGCCAGCGAGGCCACCTCACCCACCATCAGCACCGCGATCAGCGGGGCGAAATCATTGGGGACCGGTGTCGCGGTCGCGAACAGCAGGATCGCGGTCGAGGTAGTCCAGGTCGCCCAGACGATCGGCGCCTTGAAATCGACGCCGGACAGGTAGAACAACGCGAAGGGGGCGATGCAGACGACGAGTGCGAGCAGGCCCGCCGGAAGGTCGGCCGTAGGCCGTTGCAACATCGCCACCACGCCGGCACCCATGACCGTGGTGTCGAACGCCAAAACGATGGCCCAGTTGTAGCCGACCGGCAGGGCATACCCCCGCCGGTGTACATGCGCGCGCAAGCCGCGGGCGATGCTGCCGAGCATGTTCTGATCGTAGAAGGTGAGCTTGTTTCCGCACGTCCTACCAGAGTCGGATTTTTTGGGGCCGGATTTCAACACTCAGAGTCGCCACATCTCACGTGCCATCGCGGAGTCCTCGACGAATTTTTCGCGCAGCGGCGGATAGTACGGCTGCTTGAGATCGGGCCGGGGAGCGGCCGCCAGCGCTGTACGCACCGCGGTCAGGGTGCGCCGCCAGAAACCACCCTCCCGACGGGCGGGGCCGCTCGGGATCGCTGGATCTGTCACCGGAGGGGTGAAAACGGCGTCTTTCGCCGTCCATCCACGGGCGACGCCGGTCATCGAATTCGCTATCGAGATAGCTGGGGAACGCTGTGCTCGTGTCATGGCTCGACGCTACGAAGAATGCAGGTCAGCCCACATCGCGCTGCTGTCCGATCTTGACCTACGACCGTAGTAGGACAACTGAACCGACCACAGGACGATGGGGCCGCGACTGGTTAGGCTCCTGTTGTGCCCTCGAGTTCGACCCGTAGGCGTGGTCCCCGGCGTGATGTCGACACCCGAACTCTGATCGTCGATACCGCAGAGCGAATGTTCGCGGAGATGTCGATCGGTGCGGTGGCGGCGCGGGCAGTGGCCCGCGAGGCGGGCGTGGCCAGTCGTGCGGTGGCCTATCACTTCCCG
Source organism: Mycobacterium shunyiense (assembly GCF_058270035.1). Taxonomy (NCBI): domain Bacteria; kingdom Bacillati; phylum Actinomycetota; class Actinomycetes; order Mycobacteriales; family Mycobacteriaceae; genus Mycobacterium; species Mycobacterium shunyiense. The sequence continues at coordinate 21,728 of NZ_JBZDPT010000003.1, forward strand.
GCCAAGCGCGACCTCGTGCTGGAGGTGGCGCGACGGCGCGCCCCGTCGGTGTTCGAGGCCGTTGTCTCCGAGCTGGTGCGGGTGGCTGAGGGCGGTGACGAGATCGGGGTCTCTGACGTCGTCGAAGCACTCATCGCGCCCTACGTCAGGCTGCTCGACGAGGATCCGGTCGGCGGATTGCGCTGGCTGAAGGTGATGAATCAGCTTGCCCTGGATGAAGACCAGATCTGGCTCGACCAGCTGGCGGGCACACCGAGTTTGCCGGAGTTGTTCTTTGCCGCGGCAGGGCGTGCGGTGCCGGACATTCAGACCAGAGAAGGCCAGCAGCGCAGCACAATTGCCATCCTCGGGATGATCGGCGCGCTGGCCAGCTCGGACTTGTCGCTCTACGGTCGGCCCTTGGGGCCCGGCGGCTTGGACCGCGGGTGGGTTGACCAGTTGGTCCGGTTCACCGGCAGCGGTTTACGCGGCAACGATGGTCTGCCCGATTAGGATCGTTGCGTGCAGATCGACGGCCAGCAGCTCGCTGCTTTCGCCGCGGTGGTCGAGTTGGGGAGTTTCGACGCGGCCGCGCAGCGTCTGCATGTGACGCCGTCGGCGGTCAGTCAGCGCATCAAGGCCTTGGAGCAGCGTGTCGGTCAGGTTCTGGTGGTGCGCGAAAAGCCTTGCACGGCAACACCTGCCGGTGTCCCATTGCTGAGGTTGGCTGCGCAGACGGCGTTGTTGGAGTCCGAGACGCTGGCGGAGATGGGTGGTGGTGCCGGGCACCGCACCAGGATCGCGTTGGCGGTCAACGCCGATTCGATGGCGACCTGGTTCACCGGAGTATTCGCCCGGGCGTCCGAGTTCTTGTTCGACATCCGGATCGAGGACCAGGACCTTTCGGCACGCTTCCTGCGTGAGGGTGTGGTGATGGGCGCGGTCACCACCGAGCGGCGCCCGGTGCCGGGCTGCCGGGTGCATGCCCTGGGGGCGATGCGTTACGTGCCGGTGGCCGGTGCCGGCTACGTGCAGCGCTACCTACCGGACGGTTTCACCCACGACGCCGCGCAGGCGGCGCCGTCGCTGGCCTGGAACCGAGATGACGCACTGCAGGATCAGTTGGTGCGCAAGGTGTTCCGCAAAGATATCGTCAGGCCGATCCATTTCATCCCGACGGCCGAGGGTTTCGGCGCCGCGGTGCGGGCCGGGTTGGGCTGGGGGATGTACCCCGAGGAACTGGTCGACGAAGACTTCGTCCGGATCACCGAGCAGTATCTGGACGTGCCGCTGTACTGGCAGTGCTGGAAGCTCGACAGCCCCATGGTCGACACCATCACGGCGGCGGTTCGCGACGCGGCGGCCGGTCTGCGCGGTCCGGCCCAGGCTTGAGAGTCCGCTACCGCACCAGCGGAGCCAGGTGCTTTCGCGCGTAGGCACGCACCGCTTCGTCGTCGTTGACGTCCAACACCGTCGTCGGCATCTGGGCCAGCGAGCACGCCAACCGGATGTGCAATTCGGCCACGGCCAGCAGTTCGGCGTCAGGCATGGTCGCGCCCGCCGCGCGAAGTGCCTTGGCCATCGCCGACGACGCGTGGTGCAGAAAGGCCGGAGCCTGGTCATAGGCGCCGGCCACCGCGGTGAAATCGGTGTCCAGTCGCAGGAACCGGCGCATCACCGGCTCGGTGGTCAACAGCCGCATACCTTCACAGAATGCCGCCACCGCAGCCTCGTTGGGGCCGGAATCGATTGCGACCGTGCGTAACCGATGCATCGCCCCGTCGAACGTACGCCGCCCCAGCTCGGTGATCAAAGCGTCGCGGGTGGGGAAACGACGGTAGAGCGTGCGGCGGCTGACGCCGGCCTGCTTGGCGATGACGTCCAAGCTGGTCCGACCGAGCCCGACAAGCGCCACTTCCTCGGCCGTGGCCTTGAGGATGGCGTCTTCCTGTTCGGATTGGCTGGCGTTGCTGCGTGGCATCGCTACCAGTGTGTCAGCCTGCCGCCGGACATCCCAGCGGCGCGAACGAATCCAGGGCCACCGATCGGTGCAGGCGCACCAGCTTCTCGTACTGCAATCGGTTGTAAGCCAGGGGCACCAGCAGCAGCCGGTCGGGCAGTACCCGCCAGGCCAGCTGAAGCATACGGGTGTAGACCGCGAACTCCCGCTCATGGCGGGACTGCCACCGGAACCCCGTCATCTCGCGGATCCCCGGATGCATTATGCCGAATGAGCACACCTTGATCACGCGGCCGGCGATCGGTCGCACCGCCATCCAGGACGGGGTCAGCGCCAGTCTCAGCGGGGTGGGCAGCAGCAGGGTCGGCAACGGCAGCTGGGTCAGACCGGTCGTCACCCGGCTCAGGAATGCGTTGCCCTGCAACTGGTTCTCCACCATGTCGTCGTAGTACCGAGCCGCGTCGGCATAGGTTTGCGGCAGCTTCGCCGATGCGCCCGGCAGTTCGATAGAGCGGAACGCTTCGAGCAGCTGACGGTAGGCCGCCTCCTGCTCGGCGGCGTTCATGGTGATACCGGTCGCCGGGGTGAACGAATGCAGGACGAGGAAGATGCCGCTGATCGCAATCCAGTTCCACAGCTGGGGGTTGAGTGCGCTGTAGCGGACGTCGGCGAAGTCGTCCTTACCGTGTCCACGGACTTCGCGGTGCATGGTCTGCAGGCGGCGCCCCTCCGCCTCCCGATCTGTCGCGTCGCCCCAGATCGCCAGAAACGCCGAAAACCCGCTGCGCACCCCGCGATCGAGAAAGTTGCGCTCGAACCGGCCGCTGCGATCGACGGCCGCGGCCACCGGGACCAGGGCCACCTCGTCGAAGGCTGCCGCGCCGAAGGCACCCCCCAGGATGCTGCCCGAGTGCCTGCGGAAATCTGCCAGTACGTTCGGCCGCACTACGTCTTCGTCGGCCACGCTGCCAATAGACATGGCACAAAGGCTAGCAATCTGTGCCAATGTGTCAATACCGAAAATCGTCCTCACGTACACGATTGGTAGCGTCGCGATCATGGCCAACCGGACGCATCGATACGAGGTCGAGGTGACCTGGACCGGCAACACCGGTTCGGGCACCAGCGGCTACCGCGACTACGCGCGTGACCACGACGTGACCGGCGTCGAGACACCCGGCAAGCCGGTGATCCTGGGTAGCGCCGATCCGGCCTTCCGGGGAGACCCGCAGCGCTGGAACCCCGAGGAGCTGCTGGTGGTCAGCCTGTCGCAGTGCCACATGCTGTGGTACCTGGCGCTGTGCGCCAAGGCAGGCATCGTCGTCACTGCCTACAGTGACCGGCCCGACGGTACCATGAGCGAGAACGCCGAGGGCAGTGGCGTTTTCACCGACGTCACGCTACGACCGCAGGTCACCATCACCGACGGGCAGCGGGTGAGGGAGGCCACCGAGCTCCATCATGAAGCCCACCGGATGTGCTTCATCGCCAACTCGGTCAATTTTCCGGTGAGCGCTACACCCACCGTGACAGCACCGAGCGGGGAATGAACGACGCGTCGACCGGGACGAACTCGAGTGCACTCCAGTCGGATTCGTCGGGCAGCGTTCCCGAGTCGATGACGACGGCGGTGGCATTGCCCGTCCCGGCGTCGATGTCGACGGTCTGACCCGCATCGCCGTACGTGCCGTTGCAGTCACTCAGGCACCGGCCGGTGACCGGATCGATGTTGCCCTCGAACATGTCGTTGACCCATCCGGCCATCAACCTTTGCACTGCGGGCGGGTTCTGCGACTGCGGAATGCCCGCCACAAGATAGGCCGCCGCCTGGATCAGCGGGTTACCACCCAGCATGGAATCCATGTGGACACCACCGTTGACCACGACCCCGACGAACGTCCCGGGTCTGGCGGCCGAGAGCTCGTCGTTCACCTTGCTGGTGGAGTTGAACGCGTTCAGCGGCGCACCGATCTCATAGACCGGCACATAGTCGGCGGGATCGTTGCCATTGCTGGCCTCGAGCTGATGGAGGCGGTCCATCGCAGCCGGCAGACTGCCCGAGGGAGGAACCCCGTCCAGCAGCACCACACCGGCAAGGTCGTTGGGCGCATCCTGTCCTTCGGCGCGGCGGGCGACCAACCCCTCGGCGTAGTAGCCGGCCACCCCGGGCGCGAAGCCGCCGCCCAGTGAATGGCCGACGAGCACGAATCGCTCTGGAACGGTGAAGCTCTCCTGACCGGCCTTCAGCGATGCGGTAGTCATACTGGCGTTCAAGGCTTTTCGATCCGGGTCGAGAAAGAGCTCGGCAACCGCCTGGTGCATGTTGTCCCCACCGAGCCACATGCCGCCGGCGGTGTACGGGTTGGACGCCACTGTGGTTACCACGACGACGCTGTTGGTGCGCTCGGCCAGATAGGACGCGGTGTAGCTGTACATCGGTCCGGTGGCGATGAATCCGTGCTGGAGGTAGATCAGCCGGTCCGGCTGACCGTGCGTCGGGAAGTACCAGTCGGCGGGAACCTCGTTGCCCGGGGAGACCACCAGCGTCGAGCTGCTCACCTCGACCGAATCGCGAAGCCCGGGCGGCACGGTGGGTGGCCCGTCGACGGCTTGGATCACTCCGCCGACCGCGTTGAACAACGCAGACCCGACAGCGTCGACCACCGACTGCAAGCCGGATCCGATCAGATCGGGGAGTTGTGCCGACGACGACCCAGTCACGCCGACGCCGCTCGGTGCAGTCGCTGAAATCGTTTTCGGCACTTCAGAAATCGCGGTCAGCGGATTACGAACGTCACTGGCTGGTTGGTCGTTTTGCGCCAGGTCGGCAGTCAGCGGTGCCAGGCGCTCACGCAACTGTTTGCGTGCCGCACTGCGCTGCGTCGACAGCGGGCGAAGCGGCGTCTGCTTGGTGGCTGCCGGCAGTGCGTCAGATTCGCTGTCGTCCGGTGTGGCTGCCTTTGCCTTCCCGACCGCGTCTTTCTCGATCGGGTCCTTCCTGACGGCTTCCCGCTCGACGGTGCGACGCACACGAGGTGCCGCGGAACGTGCCAGACGATCGGGCCGCTTGAGGTGCGGTGTGACATGTCGACTACCGGCGGGCGCGGCGCGGTCCGGCTTTGCGCTGCTGGTCGACGTCTTCACCGGGCCGGCATGCGAATCACCTGAGGAGTCAGCCTCGGCGCTGGCTGTGCCGGCACCGGCGAGCAACGCCGCCGATACTCCGGCGGTCAGCACACCGGCGCCCACCCATCCCAAGTACGCCACGTGTACCCCCCTGGTGCGCCGATTCCGCGATTGGCTGGATGCTAACCGCGGAATCGGCCGCCGGATCAGGTTTTCGGTGGGTTGGTTACGAGTTCATCGATGGAGCCGGCGCAGCTGGGCTGAGGCCACCGACAACACCGCCAGGTCGGGCTCGGCGGAGTCGAGGAACTCGTCCAGCGTGCGTTTCGCCCGGTCCAGGCGCGGCCGGTTGTAGGCCTCGAAGTCGCGGATGCTGCATGCGGCCTTATCGCCCTCCAGCCCGTGCTTGGTGACGTCGATCGTGAGATCGCGCAAGGAGCGGTACAGGTCTTCCCGAAGGGCCAGCCGGGCCTGGGCGTGCCAGCGGCCACCGCGCGGAAGCGACGACACCGCCAGCAGTAGCCGATCCACTCCGAGCCGGTCCGACAGTTCGAAGTAGATCCTGGCCAGTTGGGCCGGGTCCTCTCCGTGGAAATGGGCGACCTCGATGATGTCCAGAAGGCTGAACGCATACAGGGATTCGCTGATCCGATGCGCGATGTTGCCTGGTACGCCGCGAGCGACCAGGTCGTCGTGTGCCGTCAAGACGGTTGCCCGCTCCTGGCCTCGCAGCATCGATCCGAGTTGCCCGTGCAGCATCGCCAGCTGGTTGCTGAATCGGGTGATCTCGGTGTCGATTTCGAGCGGTTGGGGCCGGTTGAGCAAGAACCATCGGGCGGCCCGGTCGAGGAGACGCCTGCCCTCGATGACCATCGCATTCGTGAGCGCGGGCGAGAGGTCGGCGGCGTAGATGTCGGACCAGAGTGTGTCGAGGTCGAAAACCTCGGACACCACCGCATGAGCCCGCACGATGTCGGCTGGGGCTGCGCCGGTTTCCTCGGAGAGCCGGAACGCGAAGGTCAGCCCTGAGGTGGCCAGCACGCGGTTGACGATCGTGGTGGTGATGATCTCCCGACGGAGCGGATGCTCGGGCAGTGGCTCGCCGAGTTGGCGCCGCAACGTCGGTGGGAAGTACCGGGTCAGCAGCGTGACGAAGTATGGGGCGTCGAACATCTCGCCGGCGAGCAGGTCAGCCTTGAGGTCGAGCTTCACGTGCGCCATCAAGGTCGCCAGCTGTGGCGCGGAAAGGCCGTGACCGTCCTTGGCGAGGTCAGCGAATTCCTCTGGGCTGGGCATATTTTCGCGAGATCGGTGTAACCCGCGTCGGGCCTCCAGGTCCGCCGTCATCCGGGCGTGCACGTCGACCATCTGGGTGGCGTTGGAACGGGCATCGCCGAGCAGACGATTGTGCGCCTGGTTGTTGGCCAGGACGAGCTGTGCCACTTCGTCGGTCATATCGGCGAGCAGTCGGTTGCGCGCGCTACCCGTGATCAGGCCGGACCGGGTGGCAGAGTCCAGCAGGATCTTGATGTTGACCTCGTGATCCGAGCAGTCCACTCCGGCCGCGTTGTCGATGGCGTCGGTGTTCACCAGGCCGCCGCGGCGGGCGTAGGCGATGCGGGCGCGCTGGGACAGCCCGAGGTTGCCGCCCTCGACGATCACCTGGGCTCGGACATCCTCGGCGTCCACCCGCACCTGATCGTTCACCTTGTCGGCGATGTCGGAGTGCTGTTCGTCGCGGGCCTTGATGTAGGTGCCGATTCCACCGTTGAACAGCAGGTCCACCGGGGCGCGCAGGATATGGCTGATCAATTGGGTGGGAGTGAGCCGGGTCTGGTCGTCGTCGATGTCGAGCGCGGCGCGCATCTGTGGTGTGGTGGCAATGGTTTTCGCGGTCCGCGGCCACACCCCTCCGCCCGGGCTGATCACAGAACGGTCGTAGTCATCCCACGACGATTGGGACAGTTCGAACAGCCGTTGGCGTTCTTTGCGGGCCGGCACGGTGTCGGGCTGCGGATCGATGAAGATGTGTCGGTGATCGAATGCGGCCACCAGGCGCAGGCCGGGACGCAGCAGCATGCCGTTGCCGAAGACGTCCCCGCTCATGTCGCCGACGCCGACGGCGGTGAACTCATCGGTCGCCGAATCGATACCGAGCTCGGCCAGGTGGGTGTCGCCGCTGACCCAGGCACCGCGAGCAGTGATGCCCATCGCCTTGTGGTCGTAACCGGCCGAACCGCCGGAGGCAAAGGCGTCGCCCATCCAGTAACCGCGGTCGAGCGCCACCGCATTGGCGGAATCGGAGAATGTGGCGGTGCCCTTGTCCGCGGCCACCACCAGATAGGGGTCGGGTCCGTCGTGGCACACCACTCCGCCGAAGCGGGGTCGGTCTTCGGAGTCTGACGGGGCGGTCTTGTCGACGACGTCGAGCAGTGCGGCGATGAACTGCCGATAACTCCGCAGTCCCTGAACACGGGGCGACTGGCCCGCGGCGGTGCGGGCCTTGACGACGAACACGCCCTTGGCTCCGACCGGAACGATCATCGCGTTCTTGACGGCCTGTGCCTTGACCAGGCCCAGAACCTCGGTGCGATAGTCATCGTGGCGGTCGGACCAACGGAGCCCGCCGCGGGCCACCAGCCCGAAGCGAAGATGCAGGCCCTCGAATTCCGGTGAGTACACGAAGATTTCGGAAAGGGGACGTGGCTGTGGCAGCTCGTCGACGGACTGGGCATCGAGTTTGTGGACCAGATAGGGCGCCCAGACGGTGAGGGCATCGGGCGCGAACGCGTTGGTGCGCACCGTGGCGTTGATCAGATTGTGGTACGCGCGGAGGATCCGGTCGGCGTCGATGTGCAGCACCTGATCGATCTCGATGGCCACCTGCTGCTCAGCCGCTGCGATGCGGGAAATGCGGTGGGGGCTGTCGGCGGGTTGTTCGGTGCGGTCGAATCGGGCCTCGAACAGATCCAGCAGTGCGCGCGTGGCCGCCGGGTTGTCCAGCAGGACCCGTTGGATGCGCTTCTGGCCGTAGGGCATCGGCAGCTGCCGAAGGTACCGGCTGTAGCTGCGCAGCACGGTCACCTGTCGCCAGCTCAGAGCGGCCCGCAGTAGCAGCGCATTGAATCCGTCCGATTCAACCCGGCCGGCCCACATCGCCCGGAAGGTCTCGCGGATGCGATCGACAGTGTCGTCCCGCGGCTGGGCCACCGCCTCGACGACATCGGGACCGGGCTGCAAGAGCAGGTGGTAGACGTGGCAGACCCGCCCGTCCGGCCTGGTCCAGGTGCCCGCCTGTTCCTCCAGGACCTCCAGGTCCATGCTCTGCAGCGCGGGCAGCATCCGGCGCAGCGGCACCGGCTCGAGGGCAGCGAGCGCAAAGTTGAGCCGTCCGTCCGCGTCGGTCCAGTCGAGGTTCACCTCGACGGCATCGCCCGTCAGATCGTTGAGCGCCTTGGCTTCCAGTAGCCGGCTGGGTACCACAACCCCGGCCTGCTGATCCTGCATATCGGGCGCAATGGGGTTGGCGCGCAACGAATCCACGGTTCCGGTCTCCTCAATCGTCGTTGATCGATGCCGTCGGTTGCGTTCGACGGTGCACACAATCCTGTGGTGAGGAGCACGCGTTCAGATGCTGCAAAGTGTCAGTGAAATGTGGCCTGTCATTACACTGTGTCGGCCGGGACCGTCCTGACTTTCCTAGCCCGCCGGCACCACACCGCGCGGCAGGATCAACGGAAGATCGTTATAGGTGACGATGCCGGGCGCGGCGTTGACCACCGCGGGGATCGCATTGATCGGGGGAGTGGCGGTCATGATGTGCCCGAGCACCATGAATTCCTCCAGGGTGGTGGCCTCGAAATCCGGCGGTGGCAGGAAGCCGACTTTCATCGTCACGGTCGGCCGGCCCGCGACCTCGATGACCCATCCGTCCTGATCGATCTGCCAATCCGGTTCCAACGTCTGGCCTTTGCGCCAGCGCAAGGTGAGCTCGACACGGGTGGTATCGCCGATGATGCCCTTCCAGCTGACGAACACGCCGGCGACACAGCCCGCCGGAATCGTCCACGAGCCGAGGTCGAGATCCTCTGTGGTCTGGGCGTATTCGGCGTCGCAACGAACTTCGTCGAACTCGATACCGAGTGCGTCGCCGATCATCCGCACCGCCTCACCGAAGACCCCGGTGCCATGGGCGGTCATGGCTTGCAGGTCGGGATGGTCGATGGGCTGGCCGAACCCGACCGGCTTCTCGGTTTCCGGTGAGTCGTAGAAGGTGGTGTCGGCGGCCTCGTTGACCGTGACCTTGTCCACCCGGTCGCAGATTCCGGCGGCCACCACGGCCAACTGGTTGACGTAGCCGGGGCTGATGCCCGATCCGAACATCGTCGAACCGCCCTTGCGGCAGGCCTCGACGATGCGATCGCGGCCCTCGCCCTGATTGTGTCCGGTGATGAATGAGGCCGTCGCCACGACATTGATGCCGGCGGAAAGGATTTCGACGAGTTCGTCGACGTCGATCCACATGGGGTTGTAGACCACGACGTCCGGTTTGAGGGCCAGCAGTGCCTGCACGTCATTGGTGGCCGCGACGCCGAGGGGCTCGATGCCGACGAGTTCGCCGACGTCTTTTCCGGACTTGTCCGGCGACCACGCGTAGCAGCCCACCAGTTCCAGGTTCGGGTTGCGGGCGATGGCCGCCACCGAACTCTTCCCGACGTTCCCCGTCGTCCACTGGACGACCCGGTATGGCGAAGTTTGTGACACGGCAGCGGCTCCCTTACTCGGTTTCCGGCAGTTTTCCACGACCGTGAGAAAAAAGGAAGAGTGGTGCGTCGCCGGCGTCGTGAGCAACTAGAATTGCCCATGTGACCACCGGAAACGCGCCCCGTCGGGGGCGCGGCCGCCCACCGCGTATCGATCAGCAGCAGATCGTCGCCGCGGCGCGTGCGATCCCGCCGGGTGCGTTGACGATGCAGGCGGTTGCCGATGCGCTCGGGGTGGACCGAACGACGCTGCACTACTACGTCGGTGACCGCGACGGCCTGCTCGAGCTGGTGGTGGCCGACCTGTTCGAGGCCGAGTTGCGCTCGATCAAGCTGCCCGAGGGCGCGAGCTGGCAGGAAATTCTGCGGGCGTACGGAACCGCGATCCGCCAGGGTGTGCTCAAGCTCGGTGTGACGGCGACCAGCTTCCGGTTGAGTGGTACCGGTGGGGCCGCGAGTCTGGCGCTGGCCGAGCAGGTGCTGCGGGCACTGACCGCGGGCGGATTCGGTACCGACGACGCCGGCCGAGTGCTCACCTTGGTGTCGGGGCTTGCCATGTCGGCCGCGCACGATGTGTTGGGTTCGGCCGGGTCCCGGCTGCACCATCAGACGCCCGAGGTGGTTCGGGCGTTGAAAGACCTTCCGTCGAGCGACTTCCCGCTGCTCAGCGGTGTCGTCGCCGATCGTGGCGTCGCGGGGACCGCGGCCCAGGACTTCGACTTCAACCTCGACATCGTGATTGCCGGCCTCGAGCGGTTTCTGGCGGAGTAGACGCCGAGTCGTCGGCCGAGCCTGACTCGGGTACAGTGCTCAGCATCCTCTTAGGCGGAACTTGAGTTCCGTCTGGGTCAATTAGTGAATAGTAGGTCGGGGAGAGGCGCAACTGTGTTCAAGTTGCTCAAGAAGGCGTGGATGCCACTCACTTTGGTGGTCGTCGTCGCGTTGGGCGCGTACGCGATCCTTCGAATTCGGGATGGCGGGCAGCAGGGACCGAACTTGGCAGAGGGCTCCGGAATTACCGAGAACTTCAATCCGAAGCACATCAAGTACGAGATCACCGGTTCCGGGGGCACGGCGAACATCAACTATCTCGATGAATACGGTCAACCCAACCTCATCGAAAATGCCCCGTTGCCCTGGTCTTTCACGATCGTGACGACGCTGCCGTCGATGTCGGCCAACATCATGGCTCAGGGCGAGCGCGACGTCACAGACCTCGGGTGCCGGGTGACTGTCGACGACGACGTGCGCGACGACCGGACGAGTACCGACACCTTCAAACCGTTCATCTACTGCTTGGTGAAATCCGTATGAGCAACGCACACAAGAACTCCCATCGCCCGTTCCTGGGCCGGATGGTTCGGATCTTTTCGCTGCCGATCATCGTGTTCTGGGTGCTCCTCACGATTGCGCTGGGAACTCTTGTCCCGTCGCTCGATGAGGTCGCCGCATCCCGGTCGGTACCGCTGAGCCCCACCAGCTCGGACTCCTACAAGTCGATGCTGAACATCGGCAAGGTGTTTCAGCAGTACGATTCGGATTCCTCAGCGATGGTGGTGCTGGAGAGCGACGAACCGGTCGGTGCGGCCGCGCACAAGTACTACGACGAGATCGTCGCGAAGCTGAAGGCCGATACCGAGCACGTCCAGAACGTTCAAGACTTCTGGAGCGATCCGATGACCGCGGCGGGTTCGCAGAGTGTGGACGGCAAGTCCGCTTATGTGCAGATCTTCCTTGCCGGGGACCAGGGCACCAGCAAGAGCCACGATTCCGTGGCCGCCGTGCGTGACATCGTGGCCTCGGTGCCCGCTCCGCCGGGTATCTCGGCCCACGTCGCCGGAAACAGCGTGCTCAACGCCGATACCAGCGTGGCAGGCCATCAAAGTATGGCGAAAATGGAGCTGGTGTCGGTCGGCGTCATCATCTTGATGCTGCTCGCGGTGTACCGCTCCGTCGTGACACTGCTCGTGTCGATGGTCGTCATTCTTCTTGAACTGTTTGCCGCACAGGGTGTTACGGCTGCCGCCGGTTACCTGAACATCATCGGCCTGACCCCGTACGCGGTGAGCATGGTGACCATGTTGGCCCTGGCCGCAGGCACCGATTATGTGATCTTCCTCCTCGGCCGATATCACGAGGAGAGATCGAAAGGCCTGGACCGCGAGGACGCGTTCTATGTGGCCTACAGCGGCGTATCGCATGTCATCCTCGGCTCCGGTTTGACGATCGTCGGGGCCTGCCTGTGCCTCACCATGACCACGCTGCCCTACTTCCAGACCATGGGTCTGCCCTGCGCCATCTCTGTTCTGGTGATCATCATCGCCGGACTGACGTTGGCGCCTGCCGTGCTGACCATCGCGTCGAAGTTCGGCTTGCTCGATCCCAAGCACAAGATCGCGTCGCCGGGGTGGCGCAAGGTCGGCACGTCGGTGGTTCGCTGGCCGATCCCCATCGTCTTCGTCACCAGCCTGATCGCCGTCATCGGCTTCGCCGCCCTGATGACCTATGTGCCGCAATACAACGACAAGCAGTTCACCCCCGCTGACATGCCGGCGAACCTGGCCATGGGCGTTGCTGATCGGCACTTCTCCCAAGCCCGGATGAACCCCGAGTTGCTGATGCTCGAAGCGGATCATGACCTGCGCACCCCGTCGGACATGCTGGTGATCGAAAAGGTCGCCAAGAACGTGATGCACATGCGGGGAATCGAACGGGTGCAGACCATCACCCGCCCGTTGGGTGCCCCGATCGAGCACAGCTCGATCCCGTTCCTGCTCGGCGCGCAGAACGCCAGCACGCTGCAGTCGGCGAAGTTCAACAACGACAACTCGGCGCAGATGCTCGAACAGGCCGACGAGATGAGCAAGACCGTCGCCAGCATGGAACGCATGTACGCCATCACCAAAGAGCTCACCGAAACCACCCACAGCATGGTGGGTCGGACCCACGAGATGGTGGAAGCGACCCAGGAGATGCGGGACAACCTGGCCAATTTCGACGATTTCTTCCGGCCGCTGCGCAACTACCTCTACTGGGAGCCGCACTGCTTCGACATTCCGATGTGCCAGTCGATGCGGTCGATCTTCGACACTCTCGACGGCATCGACAAACTGACCGATGAAATGCAGGGCCTGACAGTCGACATGGACCGCATGGATCAGCTGATGCCGCAGATGTTGCCGGTGTTGCAGGACACCATCGGGACGATGAAGCGGATGCGAGACTTCATGATCGCGACGCACAGCACCATGGCCGGTACCCAGGCCGCGCAACAGGAGGCGGCGAAGGGGGCGACGGAGATCGGCCTGTACTTCGATCAGGCCAAGAACGACGACATGTTCTACCTGCCTCCGGATGTGTTCGAGAACCCTGACTTCAACCGTGCGGTCAAGATGTTCATGTCGCCCGATGGCAAGGCGGTCCGAATGATCATCACCCACCAGGGCGACCCGGCCTCGGTGGACGGTATCGAACATGTCCGCGACCTCAAAGGCGTTGTCGCCGATGCGCTCAAGGGCACCCCGCTGGCCAGTGCGAAGGTGTCGCTCGCCGGTACGGCATCGATGTACAGCGACATGCAGGATGGCGTGGTAACCGATCTCATGATCGTGGTGATCGCGGCGATGATCCTCATTTTCAGCATCATGCTGATCATCACCCGAAGTGTGGTGGCCGCCATGGTGATTGTGGGCACCGTGGCCGCTTCTCTGGGAACGGCGTGTGGCTTGTCGGTGTTGCTCTGGCAGGACATCCTGGGCCTGGGCGTGCAGTGGATCGTGATCCCGCTGTCGATGGTGATCCTGCTGGCGGTGGGTTCGGACTACAACCTGTTGGTGGTCTCGCGCTTCAGGGAAGAGATACACGCCGGGCTCAACACGGGCATCATCCGCGGGATCGGGGCCACCGGACGTGTCGTCACCGCGGCCGGCCTGGTGTTCGCCTTCACCATGATGTCGATGATCGTGTCGGATCTGCGGGTGGTCGGCCAACTCGGTATGACGATCGGCATCGGCCTGGTAGTGGACACGCTGATCGTGCGCTCGTTCATGACACCGTCCATCGCGGCGGCGCTGGGTCGCTGGTTTTGGTGGCCGCTCAACACTTTTGAGATCACCCGGCGCGGTCGTGAAGAGCGTGCCCGCAAGGCGGCCGGTGAGACCGACGACAATACCGCGCCGATACCGACAACGACGGTATGACGATCATGACCGACCCGGCCGATACGCCTGACGCAGAGCCGAAACTGCGTCAGCGTACGGTCGGCCGACTCGACCGATCGCGGGATCCGGCCATTCTCGATGCCGCGTTGGCCGCGTTGGCCGAAAACGGTTACGTCAACACCAATATGAACGACATCGCCGCGCGCGCCGGTGTCGGTAAGGCGGCCATCTACCGTCGCTGGTCGTCGAAGGCCGCGTTGATCACCGATGCGCTCGTGTACTGGAAGCCTGATCTGATGGAGGACGACGCGCCCGACACCGGCAGTCTGGAAGGCGATTTCGATGAAATCGTGCGGCGCACCGCGCGCAGCGACAACGACCTCTTCTCGTACGACCTGGTGCTGAGGGTGGCGGTCGAGGCCACCCACGATCCGCACCTCGGCTCGGCGCTCGAAGATCTGATGCTGCTCAAGGGGCGGCGGGTGATGACGACGATCCTGGCACAGGCCGTTGCCCGCGGCGAGGTCGCTGCCGACCGGGACTGGTCGTTGGTGGCCGATGTGCTGACCGGAATGGGCCTGATGCGAGTGGTCAACGGCCAGAGCGTCGACTCGAAGTTTGTCCGCGATGTCATCGACACCTTGATCCTGCCGGCCGTCCGCGGCCGATGACGGTGGTGGCCCGTGGTGCCCCCGGCGCCGCGCCGTCGCGGCCATCGGGTGTAAGTTTGTGGATAGGCCCGGTGATCAACCATCGCTCGCCTCCAAACCCCGTGCGGTAGTCCCGCACCTTTCAAGGACACTCTTATGGAATCGTCCGAACTGTTTTCACATCCCGAACAGCAAGAACCTGTGCGGGCAGTCGAGAGCTCGAATGCTCCGCCGCCGGATTTGGTTTTCTCGGATCGGCCCAGGCCGCAGGCGCGTGCAGATTCGCAGTCGTCGTGAACGGCCTCAACGGGGCGCGGCGACTCGCCAGTCCCGTCCGCCTCACCCTCGCCCGGGAGTTGGGCGCCGATATCGACGGCGCCTGGTGGCCTCACACCGCCTCGGTGGCAAGCGAGCTGCCCGAACTGGTGGGGGCGTTGCATCAATCACTGGGGGAAGTTGTTGATATTCGCGTCAATTGGTCATCCGCGGAGGGGCAGCTCGACCTCGACTCGATCGTCACCGGCACTCGGGTGCCCAACGGCGTGAAGCTGAGTCGGCCCCGTCTGATGATGGTGGCGGGACGTGACGCGTGCGTGAAACTCCTTGTCGTCCCGTGCAAGACATCCGTAACTCTGGGCGGGTTGGTGATGCGCTGTGCCGCAGCCATGCCCGTGGAGGAATCGATGCGACGCACCCCGATGTTCGATACCGCAGATCGGGTACTGGGTGTCGCCCGGGTCGAGTCCGTGCGATGGCTGGGGCATCTGCAGGCCGAGACGCCGGTGTGACATGAAAATGGGCTGGTACGGAAGCATCCGTACCAGCCCATCATCAGGTATTGGGGCGATCAGATCGCAGTGACTCCCACCGCCTGGGGGCCCTTGGCACCCTGGGTGATCTCGAACTCGACGCGCTGGTTCTCTTCGAGCGACCGGAATCCACCACCGCTGATCTCGGAGTAGTGGACGAAGACGTCCGGGGCGCCGCCGTCAGGAGCGATGAAGCCGAAGCCCTTTTCGCCGTTGAACCATTTCACAGTTCCCTGTGTCATATTTTTACTTCTCTCATCGTAAAACTGGACGTACCAAAAACGTCCTCGAAGAGTATGACACGTCGATGGGCGGCGCGCCTAAAAGTATTTGCCTTTGCCGCAATCGGTTTTCCTGCGGAGCAGGCCCAAATGCCGTTCGGTGGAATAGCTTCGACTGGGTCGACGGTCAGGCTGAGGTGTAGTGATCCGCTTTCTTACCGAACGGCAGCACATGCACGATCCCCACGACCACAGTGCCGACCACCAGACCGATGACTGCCGACGCGGCCGTGTTGGTCAGCCAGGCCAGCATTCCGCCGAACGGGTCGCCCACCGCGTGGTGCACCGCCTCCTCGGCATGGTGGACCACGTCGTAGATGGTGCGCCAGCCCAGCGTGTTGGTGCCCGCCAGCAGGATGTGCCCACCGACCCACAACATCGCGACCGTTCCGATGGTCGACAGTGCCGACAGCAGCTTGGGCATCCCGGCGACCAGGCCACGGCCGATTTTCTGTGCCGCCTTGGATGAGCGCTGCGCCATCAGCAGGCCGATGTCGTCCATCTTGACTATGCCGGCCACCACGCCGTAGACGGCTGCGGTGATCACCAGGGCGACGATCACCAGGATGATCAGCCGCGGCCAGAAAGTCTGGTTGGCCACCTCGTTGAGGGCGATCACCATGATCTCGGCGGAGAGGATGAAGTCGGTCCGGATCGCCCCGGTGATCATGTACTTCTCGGCGTCCCCGCCGACGGCCGTGGTGGGCTCGCCGTGGGTGTCGTGTCCGCCGTGGCCGGTGAACCGCCCCCAGACCTTCTCGGCGCCCTCGAAACAGAGGTAGGTGGCGCCCAGCATCAGGATCGGGGTCAGCAACCACGGTGCGAACTGGCTGAGCAGCAAGGCCGCGGGCAGGATGAACAGGATCTTGTTGCGCAGCGAGCCGATCGCGATGCGCTTGATGACCGGTAGCTCGCGGTCGGCGCTGATGCCATGCACATACTGCGGTGTCACCGCGGTGTCGTCGATCACCACGCCGGCCGCCTTGGCGGTCGCCTTGCCGGTGGCCGCACCGATGTCGTCGATCGAAGCCGCCGCCAGCCGCGCCAGGGCGGCAATGTCGTCGAGCAAACCGAACAGGCCGGCGCTCATACCGTTGTCCCCATGTTCGAGAAGGCTACCGGCCTCTACATCCCGATGAGCGACTCGATCCAGCCCCGGGCGAAGTACAGGATGAAGCCGGCGGCCACGACCCACAGCAGCGGGCTGACCTCACGGGCCTTACCAGCGGCCGACCGCAACACCGCCCACGCCACGAAGCCGACGCCGATGCCGTTGGCGATCGAGTAGCTGAAGGCCATGGTGGCCACAGTGAGCACCACGGGCAGGGCCACCGAGAACTCGGAGAGGTCGATGTGGCGCAGCTGCGACACCATCATGGCGCCGACGATCACCAGGGCCGCGGCCGCGACCTCGGTGGGCACGATCGAGGCCAGCGGGGCGACGAACATGGCCGCAAGGAACAGCGCACCGGTGATGAGGTTGGCGAACCCGGTGCGGGAGCCCTCCTCGATGCCCGCGCCGGATTCGATGAACACGGTGTTCGACGACGCCGAGGAAGATCCGCCGACGACGGCACCGGCGCCCTCGACGATCAGCGCTGACTTCAGCCGCGGGAAGTTGCCCTGCGAGTCGGACAGACCGGCCTCCCGCGACAGCCCGGTCATCGTGCCCATGGCGTCGAAGAAGTTGGCGAACACCAGCGTGAACACCAGCATGATGGCCGCCAAGTACCCGATCCGGCTGAAGGCGCCCAGGCTGACGTCGCCGACGAGTGACAGGTCGGGGAGCGCGAACGGTGAGCCGGACAGGGTCGGTACCGACAGTCCCCATCCGCCCGGTTTGTCCTGCGCCGACCCGAGGTGCCAGATGGCCTCGACGATCACGGCGACCACGGTGCCGGTGACGAGGCCGATCAGGATGCCGCCGCGGACCTTCCGGGCCACGAGGATTCCGGTGACCAGCAGGGTGAACACGAAGACGACGGTTGGCACGGTGTTGATCGAGCCGACGCCGCCGGTGCCGAGCCCGACCGGGGGAGAGGGTAGGCCGGTCGAGCCGACGAATCCGGCGTCGACCAGTCCGATGAACAAGATGAACAGACCGATGCCCGCGGTGATCGCCAGTTTCAGCTGCATGGGTACCGCGTCGAACACCATGCGGCGGAACCCGCTGGCGGCCAGCGCCACGATGATCAGGCCGTCGATGACGACCAGGCCCATGGCCTCGGGCCAGGTGACCGTGCCCACCACGGTCGTGGCCAGAAACGAGTTGATGCCCAGACCCGCGGCGAACGCGAAGGGCAGCCGCGCGATGATCCCGAACAGGATCGTCATCACGCCCGCGGCCAGACAGGTGGTGGCCGAGACCTGGGCGAATTCCAGCTTGTTGCCCGCGACGTCGGCGGAGCCGGAGAGCACGACCGGGTTCAGCACGATGATGTAGGCCATCGCGATGAAGGTGACCAGGCCTCCGCGGATCTCGGAGAGGGCCGTCGAGCCGCGAGCCGAGATCTCGAAGAAGCGATCGAGTCGATTCATAACCGATGAGCCTAAGGCGGGAGCGGCCCGGTTTCCTGACGTATGGCCGATGTCTGCCGCGGATTCATCAGCGAGATGTGCAAACGCAACAGCCGCAAAGAGATTGGCGCCGGAAAAACCATTTGACCTCAACTTGGGTTGAGGTGTCATGCTGCGTGCATGACAGTTCGGTGCGGTCGCTGCGGTGTGGAAAACCACCGCGAACCTGGGGGTAATCCCCCTGGGGATCGGCGGCGTCGCCGGATAGCTTCGAGTGGCGAGCATCTGAGGCCGGCGATATGAGCAGTGGCAGGAGCGGGGGCCATGCCGATGAGCACAGGTAGGCACGTGAGTTTCGACGACGATTGTCGCGCGGAGCGATTCGAGCGTGATGCGCTGCCGCTGGTGGATCAGCTTTTCGCGGCCGCGCGCCGTTACACGCGCAACATGGCAGACGCCGAAGACCTAGTGCAGGAGACAATGGTCAAGGCGTACAGCAGTTTTCACACTTACCAGGACGGCACGAATATCCGGGCCTGGCTGTTTCGGATCCTGACCAACACGTGGATCAACTCATACCGCACCGCGCAGCGGCGACCGCAGGAGGTCTTCGCCGACGAACTCTCCGACGCCCAGCTCGCGGAGGTGGCGCAGCGATTCCCGCTCGGCGTGGTCTCGGCGGAACTGGCGGCCCTGGAGTCGATGGGCGATGACGAGGTGCGCGGGGCGATGCGGGCATTGCCGGAATCGCAAGGCGTCGTCGTGTACTACGCCGACGTTGCGGGTTTCCGGTACAGGGAGATCGCGGAGATTCTGCAGATTCCGGTCGGAACGGTGATGTCGAGGCTGCATCGCGGACGCCGCGCGCTGCGTTCGAGGCTGGTTGAAATGGCTGCCGCCCGAGGCTATCTGGATCACCCTTCGCATGACGGCACGGCGGCCTAGCGCCTCCGCCTCCCGTCATTCAGGAAATCGACAGCAAGTTCCCAGCATTGAGGCCGCGACTGCGTCCGCGGTCGCAGCGGTGTAAAGTTCCCCGCGCTGTACATAGTTATTCGAACTAATTCGCCGAGCGCCGAAGCGTCATCGCTGTCGGCGGGTTCGGGTAATCGTCTGGAGGTACGGGTGAGTCCTGGTCGGGGTGCTCGTCGTGTGTTGAAACACGCATGGATTCCAGTGGTTCTGATTGTGGTACTGGCCGTGTCGGGCCTGGTGGTCTCACGACTACACCGGATGTTCGGCTCGGAGGATCTCAACGCGAATGCCGGCGCCGGGATCGAGATCGTCCAGTTCAACCCCAAGGTGGTCTTGTACGAGGTGTACGGACCACCCGGAACTTCCGCTGAGATCAGCTATTTCGATCCGGACGCCAAGGTGCACTCGGTCAACGCCCAGCTGCCCTGGTCCGTCACCTTGTCCACCACGTTGCCGACCGTCAGCGCGAACCTGATGGCGCGCAGCGACAGTGAAAGCAGCGGCGACCACATCGGGTGCCGTGTCACCGTCAACGGCACTGTCCGCGAGGAGCAATCCGCCAATGGCGTCAACGCCCAGACCTACTGCCTGGTGAAGTCCGCATGACCACATCCGTCACCTCGCCCGAATCCACCGGCACGCCGAAGCGGCCTGCCGTCCCGCACCTGCTGCGCATTCTGGCGTGGCCGATCATCCTGATCTGGATCGCGATCGCGGTCGTCGTGAATGTGATCGCGCCGCAGCTGGAGATCGTCGGCGAACTGCATGCCGCACCGATGGCGCCCGAGGACGCCCCGTCGATGCAGGCGATGAAGTTGATGGGCGCCAACTTCAAGGAGTTCAACTCCAACAGCACGATCATGATCGTCATCGAGGGTCAGGACCCGCTGGGCCCGGACGCGCACAGGTACTACGACGAGATCATCCGCAAGCTGCAGCAGGATCCCGAGCACATCCAGCACATCCAGGACTTCTGGGGTGACACGCTGACCGCCGCCGGCGCGCAGAGCGCCGACGGCAAAGCGTCGTACGTGATGATCAACCTCGCCGGCGAGCAAGGCATGACGCTCGCCAACGAGGGCGTCGAAGCCGTCCGCAAGGTCATCGAGGAGACGAAGGCTCCGCCCGGGGTGCAGGCGCACGTCGCCGGCCCTGCCGCACTGACCAACGACATGCACGTCATCGGCAACGCGAGCCTGGCCGAGATCACCCTGATCACCCTGGTCGCCATCGCAGCAATGCTGCTGGTGGTCTATCGGTCGATCAGGACCACGCTGATCCAGTTGTTCCTGACGTTCCTGGCGCTGTTGACCGCCCGCGGCGTGGTGTCCGTGCTGGCGATGCACGACGTATTCGGGTTGACCACCTTCGCGGGCAACATCCTGACCATGCTGGCGATCGCCGCAGCCACCGACTACGGGATCTTCATCTTCGGCCGGTACCGCGAAGACCGCGGCATGGGCCTGGACCGGGATGACTCCTATTACGCGACCTTCAAATCGGTGGCACCCGTCATCGTGGGTTCCGGTCTGACCATCGCCGGAGCGACCTACTGCCTCAGCTTCGCGCGACTGCCCTACTTCTCCACCATGGGTGCCCCCGTCGCGATCGGCATGGTCGTGGTCGTGGTCATCTCGGTCACGCTCGGCCCGGCGGTGCTCTACCTCGGTAGCCGGGTCGGGCTGTACGAGTCCAAGCGCCCCCCGCAGAGCGAGTTCTGGCGCAAGGTCGGCACTGCGGTGGTGCGTTGGCCCGCACCGATTTTCGTGACCAGCCTGTTCGTCGTGCTGATCGGGGTAGTGGCCATCCCCGGATACAAGCCGGCCTACAACGACCGGTACTACCTGCCCGATGACGCCCCGGTGAACGTCGGTTTCGCTGCTGCCGACCGGCACTTCTCCCAGGCCAGGATGAACCCCGACATCCTGATGGTCGAGTCCACCCACGACATGCGCAATCCCGCGGACATGCTTGTGCTGAACAAGATTTCGAGCAACGTGATGCACGCCGATGGCATCGCGATGGTGCAGAGCATCACCCGACCGCTGGGAATCCCCATCCAGCACAGCTCGATTCCGTTCCAGACCAGTATCTCGGGGCAGACCAGCAATATGAACCTGCCGTTCCAGCGCAAGCAACTCGACGACCAGCTTCGGATGATCGATGCGACCAACACGTCGATCGACATCATGAAGAGGCAATACCAGCTCTCGCTCGAACAGACCCGCCTCACCCAGGACTCCGCGGCGAAGTCGGAGGAGCTGCTTGAGGTCACCAAGAAGATGCGCGACAACATCGCGAACTTCGACGATCAGTTCCGGCCCATGCGCAACTACTTCTACTGGGAACCGCACTGCTTCGACATCCCGATGTGCTCCGCGGCGCGTTCGGTCTTCGACGCCCTCGACGGGATCGACGAGCTGACCGACAAGACCTCATCGGTCCAGGTCAACACCGACCAACTGGCGGACCTGGCGCCCAAATTGACTGCGCTGCTTCCGCAGACGATCGCGTCGATGGAAACCAGCCGGGACCTCTCGCTGGCGTCGTACAACTCGCAGAAGGCACTGATCGACCAGATGCAGGCGATGAACGACACCGCGCTGTCAATGGGTGCCGCCTTCGACGACGCCAAGAACGACGACCTGTTCTATCTGCCCCCGGAAGCCTTCACGAACCCCGATTTCGAGCGCGGCCTCAAGATGTTCCTGTCGCCGGACGGAAAGTCCGCCCGCATGTTCATCACCCACCAGACCGATCCGGCGACGGTGGACGGGATCGCACGAGTCGAATCCGAGCGCAAGGCCGCGCAGGAGGCGCTGAAGATGTCGTCGCTGTCGGACGCCAAGATCTATCTCGGCGGTGTGGCGGCAACCTACAAGGACATGTCCGACGGCGCCCGCTACGACCTGATGATCGCGGTGGTGTCGGCCTTGACGCTGATTTTCATGATCATGCTCATTCTGACCCGCAGTGCGGTGGCCGCGTTGGTCATCGTGCTGACGGCCGGTAGTTCGATCGCCGCGTCGTTCGGCATCTCGGTGTTGTTGTGGCAGGACCTGTTCGGGATGCCAGTGCACTGGCTGGTCATGCTGATGTCGGTGATCATCCTGCTGGCAGTCGGATCCGACTACAACCTGCTGCTGGTGTCCCGGTTCCAGGACGAGATCCAC
Organism: Mycobacterium shunyiense; assembly: GCF_058270035.1. Taxonomy (NCBI): domain Bacteria; kingdom Bacillati; phylum Actinomycetota; class Actinomycetes; order Mycobacteriales; family Mycobacteriaceae; genus Mycobacterium; species Mycobacterium shunyiense. The sequence goes on from NZ_JBZDPT010000003.1 coordinate 44,121, forward strand.
GCGGGCCTGAAGACCGGCATCATCCGGTCCATGGCCGGCACCGGCGGCGTGGTCACCTCGGCCGGGCTGGTGTTCGCGGCCACGATGGCCGGCATGATGGCGAGCAATCTGATTGTGCTGGCCCAGATGGGCTCGACCATCGCGATCGGCCTGCTGATCGACACCTTCATCGTGCGGTCACTGCTGATGCCGTCCATCGCCACCCTGCTGGGCAGGTGGTTCTGGTGGCCGCAAGTGGTGTATCCCCGCGGGGACAACCACTTCCGAAAGTCGGCGCCGCCGCGTCCGCCCCGCGCCGACGATGAGGACACTGCGGCTATCCCGGTGTCGTCGGGTTAGCCGACGCCGCGGTCACATAGGCCAATTGTCCAGGGAATTCGGACTATTGAGGGGTGCGGCGGCGGGCAGTGGTCGCGGCTGTGTGGTGGTGATGGCGTCCAGGACCAGGGCCACATAGCGGCGCCAGCCGTCGCTGCCGAGCTCCATCGTCCACAGCACGCTGTTGAGCATCGCAACGATTCTCGGCAGATCCTCGGCGACGAGGTCGCCGCGAACCAGGCCCTCATCCTGGGCGCGGGTCGTGAGTTCCTGCATGGCGGCTTCGAGGCGATCCGCGATGTTGGCCAGCGCGTCCGCGCGCCTGGCTGCAGCAAGGATGTTGTGCTCGGCGGCCCCGAGTGCCGTGGCGGCCTCGATCAGTTCGGTCAGCCCGCGCAGTGGATCCGTCCGGGCGAGCGCTTTTTCGATTGCCGGAGACAGGTTTTCGTCGATGCTCTGGTCGAGTGCCGCGCGCAGGAGGTCAGCCTTCGTCGGGAATCTGCGGTACAGCGTTCGTTCAGCCACTCCGGCGCGGTCGGCGATCGTATCGATCTGTGCATCGGGGCCGAGTTCGGCAAACACCTCACGAGCCGCCCGCAGGATGCGGTCGGCATTGCGCGCCGCATCGGTGCGTAGCGGGCGTTCTGCCATCGACGCGACTTCGGCCATGACGTCAGCCTATCTGACAGTTGACTGCCAGATCTGCTCGCTCTAACCTCGCAGCAACTGGCAGCCGACTGCCAGTTGACACCGCGGAGATTGTGAGGACCGCCCGATGACCATTCCTCGTCCTGACGTGTCGGTGGAGGCCGAACTTCCCACGATCCCCGCTCCCCGCGCCGGCGGATGCCCGTTGGCGCCGGCCCCGGCCTTCGCCCGCTGGCGGGAGACCGAAGGACTTCAGGCCGCAGTCTGGAAGGGGAAGCCGGTATGGATGATCAGTCGCTACGAGGACATCCGGGCGGCCCTCGTCGACGACCGGCTCAGTGCCAATACCGGGTTGTACGGCGTACCGACCGAGAGTGGCGAGATCGCCCTGATCTTTCCGCGTCTGGATGATCCCGAGCATCAGCGGCTGCGTCGGATGTTGACCAGGGACTTCACTTTCCGTCGCGCAGAAGCGATGCGACCGCAGATTCAGGAGTTGGTCGACGGCTTCCTCGACGAGATGATCGAGGCCGGTCCGCCGACGGACCTCGTGAGCAAGTTCGCGCTGCCGGTGCCGTCGATGGTCATCTGTCTGCTGCTGGGAGTGCCGTACGAGGATCACGAGTTCTTCCAGAAGCAGAGTGCCGCCGGGCTCGACGCCAACGCATCCGAGGAAGAGCGCCTGCAGGCCCAGCTGGCATTGTTCACCTACATGTTCGACCTGGTGGCCCGCAAGGAACGGGAACCGGGTGACGATCTGATGAGTCGGCTCATCACCGACCATGTGGCCACGGGTGAACTCAACCGCGAAACCGCCGCCATGAACGGCCAGATGTTGTTGGCTGCCGGCCACGAAACCACCGCGGGCATGATCGCTCTGGGTGCGCTGGCCCTGATCCAGCATCCCGACGCTGCCGCGCGCCTACGGGAGACCGATGACCCAGCCGTGGTGGCCGGCATCGTCGAGGAGTTGATGCGTTATCTGTCGATAGTGCACAGCCTCGTGGACCGCGTTGCTCTGGAGGATGTGGTCATCGGTGGACAGCTCGTCAGGGCCGGTGACACGGTCCTCATGAACCTGCCTGCGGGCAACTTCGACACGGGATTCGTCGATCAGCCCGATGCCTTCGACGTAAACCGCAACAGCCGAGGGCATCTCGGCTTCGGTTACGGCGTGCATCAGTGTCTCGGTCAGAACCTCGCTCGGGCCGAACTGCAGATCGCCCTGACCGCGCTGGTGCGCAGACTGCCCGGATTGCGATTGGCGGTCGAGCCGGAGGAGTTGAGATTCCACAACGACAAGGAGATCTATGGCGTTGTGGAGCTGCCGGTCACCTGGTGAGTGTCGACCCGGCCTCCAGCGCCTAGCATTCGCCGAAACCGCATTCCGGCAGGAGAAGTGCGAGTAAGGGCCTGCTGGAATGCCATTTCGGCGGCAGGGAGGGGCACCATGACGTACTTCGGCGAGCTGCGTACCCACTGGCAACCGCTGGCCGCCGCGACCGCCGGACTCAGCGCCGGCCTGAGCCTGAGCGCCTACACGAATGCCGCGATGGGGCCGCAGTTCCTCGCGGCGTTCGGTTGGAGTCGTTCGGATTTCGCCCTGACCGGTGCGATCACGTTGCTGACGTTCGTGTTCCTGCCGTTCTACGGCCGCCTCGCCGACCTGTTCGGGGTGCGGCGGATTGCCGCCGTCGGTGTCGTCGGACTGCCTGCGTGCTGGATCGCGTACGCGATGATGTCCGGCCCCATCTGGCAGTACTTCGCGATCAACGTCGCCCTCATCGCGCTCGGGGTGACCACGACGCCGGCGATCTACAGCCGGCTGGTCGCGACGCGTTTCCAGGCGGCCCGGGGCCTGGCCCTGGCAATCGCGATCTCCGGTCCGCCGCTGCTGGGCGCCATCGGCGTTCCGGCCCTCGATGTCGTCAACCGCACCTTTGGTTGGCGTGTCGGGTGTCTGGCCATCGCGGGCACCATTGCCGTCGTCGGCGTCATCGCCCTGGTGCTCGTGCCCGGACGCAACGGCGACCCGTCGCCGAGCGCGGGAGAACGTAAGGCAGGCAAGGACTACCGCGCCATCGGGCGCAGCAGGGTCTTCTGGATTCTGTTGACCGGGGTGCTGTTGTGCAATCTGTACCACTCGGTCACCACCACCCAGCTCGGGATCATGCTCGGCGACGCTGGGGCCGGCGCCGACGTCGCGGTGCTCATCACGGTGTTCGCGACCGCCGTCATCGTCGGTCGCTTCGTGTGCGGCGTGGCGCTCGACCGGCTGCCCGCGCAGGTGGTCGCCGCGGTGGCGATGGCACTGCCGGGCCTCGGGTGTCTGCTCATCGCCTCGCCGTGGGACGGCATCGGTGTTCTCGCCGTGGCCGTCTGCTGTCTCGGTGCGGCCTGGGGAGCCGAAGGCGATGTCATCGCGTACCTGGTGGCGCGCCACTTCAGCCTCGGCGTGTACAGCACCGTCCTCAGCATCCTGTCCGCGGTGATCGGCGTCTCGTCGGCAGTGGGGGCCGTGGTGCTCAGTCGTATGTTGGTTACCACCAACAGCTTCGACGGGTTCCTGGTGTTGGCGGGAGTCGCCGCCTTCATCGGAGGCGCCCTTCTGCTACTGCTGCGCCGTCGACCGGTCATATTTACAAATGGCGACAAAAGTGTCACGGTGTCCTGATGGACTTCTCCCACGTCGAGCTCTCCGAGGAAGACCGGACCTTCCGGGATGAGCTGCGGGCCTTCCTGGCCGAAGTGGTCACCGACGAGGTGATCCAGCGTGACCGCGAGACCGGCGAGAACTTCGACGAGGCAGTGCATCTGGCCCTGGGCAAGGCCGGGTACCTGGCCGGTGACTACCAGGCCGAGGCCGACGGCGGATTCAGTGCGGTCCGGCGCCGCATCTGGGAACTGGAAGTGGGCCGAGCGCACACCCCCTGGTTCCACTGGGGTACGACCGCGATGGTCGCGCATTCGATCGAGAAGTTCGCCTCACGCGAGCTTCTCGATGAGGTCCTGCCCGGTGTCTTGGACGGGCGGCTGCGGCTGTGCCTGGGCTATACCGAACCCGAAGGCGGGTCCGACGTCGCAACCTGCAAGACCCGCGCCGTAAGGGAAGCGGATGGATCAACTTGGGTTATCAATGGGTCCAAGATGTTCACCTCGAATGCGCACAACGCCCAATACGTGTTCCTGCTGACCAACACCGACCCCGCCGCGCCCAAACACAAGAGCCTCACGATGTTCCTGGTGCCGCTGGATTCCGAGGGCGTCGAGATCCAGCCGATCCGCACCGTCGACGGGGATCGCACCAACATCACCTATTACAGCGATGTCCGGGTCAGCGACCGGTACCGCGTCGGCGAGGTCAACGGCGGCTGGACGGTGCTGCGCGGCGCGCTCGAACTCGAACACGGCACCTTCGAACGCGAGACCCGAGGCCTGCAGAAGCTCGCCACCATGACCGAGCACATCACCTTGATGGCCGAGGCGGTGGACCGCGTCGCGGCCGTCGCCCCGGACGACGCGGCGTCGCGTTACCGGTTGGGTCGGGGCGTCGCCCGACTGGAAGCCGCCCTGAGCAGTCCCGACATGTACGGCCGTGTTGCGATCGCCCAGACCATGCGGGAAGTGTCGCCGGACCTGATGGATATTGTGGGATCGGCCGGCGCTTTGTCCGTCGGTACGCCAGGGGCCGTCGATGACGGCGGGGCCGAGTACATCTTCCGGCTTGCCGGTCCGACCGGCATCTACGGTGGAACTCTCGAGGTGTTCCGCAACATGATCGCCCAGCAGGCGCTGGGGCTGGGCCGGCCGAACTACTCGCCCGCGAAGTGAGGCGCGGCCGGTCGTGAGGCCGCCCGTGAAGCCCCTGGCGCGCCGAAAACCCGCGCAGGCGGCCTGGGTACTGTGGCCGGGTGCATCCCTTGGACAACGCCCTTGAACTCGAATCCGCAGGTGACGACCGGTGGCGCGGGCGGACGCTGCCGGATTGGGCCAACATGGTGGGCCCGTTCGGTGGTGTCACGGCAGCCACCCTGCTGCGCGCGGTGGAGCTCCACCCACAACGGCACGGCCAGCCGATCGCGCTGACCGTGAACTATGTGGCGCCGATCGCTGACGGCGAGTTCGAGGTCGTGACAAGGCTGGTCAAGACCAACCGGTCCAATCAGCACTGGATCGTCGAACTCGGCCAGGACAATGAGGTCAAGACCACGGCCACCGCGGTATTCGGGCTGCGCCGGGAGGGCTGGTCGGACACCGAGGTCGAGTGGCCGCAGGCTCCGGCGCCCGAGGACATCGAGCCGTCGGTGCCGCCGTTCGGCGTGGTGTGGTTCGACAACTTCGACATGCGGTTCGTCGACGGCGCGATGCCGGATGCAGGCAATGATTCTGCCGAACCGACCGAATCGGCGAGTTCGACCACGACCATATGGGTGCGCAACAAGCCCTCCAGGCCAATGGATTTCGCCGCCTTGACCGCGGTGAGCGATATCTTCTATCCGCGGGTGTTCCTGCGGCGTGGCCACTTCGTTCCGGCCGGAACGGTATCGATCTCGGTGTACTTCCACGCCGACGACGAGCAGCTCGCGGCTCAGGGGGACGACTTCGTGCTGGGAACGGCACGGGCGCACCGGTATTCCGGCGGCTACTTCGATCAGAGTGCAAGCCTCTTCGGGCGAAGCGGTACGTTGCTGGCCACCAGCCACCAGTTCGTGTACTTCAAGGCCTGAGGTCCTCGGGGACCGACTGAAGGGCGATCCAGGCGCTCACCCGGGTCTGCGGATCGTCGAGCTTCCCAGGCAGCACCTTCTCGATGGCCGCGAGACGATTGCGCACGGTGTTGCGATGCAGGCCGAGTTCCTCGGCGACCTTGAGTCTGGACCCGTGATGGCGCAGGAAACACCGTAACGTGTCCAGCTGTTCGGAATCCAGGCCGTGCAACCAGGATTCGGCGAAGGCGGCGGCCTTGTCGGGATCGATCAGACCGAGGGGGCCGTTGTCGATCACCCGGTCCCAGACCACCGGACCGGAGCCGTCGGTGGCCTGTCCCAGCGCCAATCCGGCGGTACGGTAACCGGTCTCGCCGTCGCTGGGCGCGACCGAATTCCCCACCCCGACCAGCAGCGCGTCCTCGGTCAACCGGGACGCCGTCGACCCGGCCCGGGACGGTTCGGTGATCGCGCACAGCTCACCGGCGTAGACCCCGGCAAGGATGCCGCGCCGTTCCAGAGCGGCCGCCGCGGTCTCGATGGCGGCCGCGTCCCCGGTGGCCCGCAAGAAGCGAATGCGCTTCGGCAGCACGGTCCCCGCCTGGTCCACCTCCAACACCAATTGGGCAGTGCGGACATCGCTTTCGGCGATGAGCTCGATTGCCCGTTCGCGCAGATGCCGACGGGTGGTGGCACGGCTGCGATCCTGTTCGTCGATGAGGCCCAACAGTGCCACGGCGGTCGTCACGGCCTGACGTTGTTCTTCCGATGCCCTAGCCGGCATCAAGGCGGCCAGATAGGCCGACGCCCGCCCGCGCAAACCGATGGGGTGCACCGACACCGAGGCGGTCGGGTTGGACTGTGCCGCAGCCGACCGCAATCCGTGTGCCTGGAGCCGCATGACGTCGTCGGCGACCTCGTCGAGCGGAAACTCGCTGCGACGGGCGCCGACCGGGCCGGTGACGACGCGGCCATCGGGATTCAGCAGGCAGGTCGCGCCGTCGAGCGCCGCGGCCAGTGCCGTGATGACCGCAACGGCGGGCTCCGGTTTGGCCGCCGCCGAGATGAGCTTGCGCTGCGTCTTGAGTGACTCGCGGGTGGCGGTGGACTCCTGTTCTTCCAGAAGATGCGCGACGTATCGGCTGATCGCGACGAACGTGGTCGGGCGCGGTACCTCGAACAGATTCACGTGGTGTCTGCGGCAGGCATCGGCGAGTTCGGCGGGCGTTTCGGCGTGGGTGAGTCCGACGGCGAATCCGATGCCTGCCACACCGGCGTCGGCAAGCCTGCGCACGTAGCCGTCCCACTGGCCGTGCCAGTCGCCGGTCTCCAGGCCCGTGGTCAGCAGGATCTCGCCGCCTTCCAGGAACGGCCCCGGGTCGGCGAGCTCACTCGTGGCCACCCAGCGGACCGCTGCCTCCGGGCGACCGACCTGGACGGCACTCAGTCCGAGTGCGCGTGCGTCGAGGAGATCGCCGACCAGGACCATCTTGCCAGTTTTGCACAATCATCTGCGGTGGAATGTGCATTCCTGACCTGCCGCGCGCGGTGGCCGTTGCCTAGCGTGAGGGCAGACAACCGCCAGCAGCAGGAGGAACACGTGAGCATCGCCGAGATCGCGGGTGCGGCCGTCACCCAGGAACGCCGGATCGTCACCGCCATTCCGGGCCCGGTCTCGCAGCAGATGCAGGCTCGGAAGACAGCTGCGGTCGCGGGCGGGGTCGGCACCACATTGCCCGTGTACGTGGTCGCCGCGGGCGGCGGAATCCTCGTCGACGCCGACGGCAACCAGCTCATCGACTTCGGCTCCGGCATCGCCGTGACCACCGTGGGCAACAGCGCACCGGCCGTCGTCGAGGCCGTCACCGAGCAGGTCGCGGCGTTCACCCACACCTGCTTCATGGTCACCCCGTACGAGGGATACGTGCGGGTGGCCGAGGAGCTCAACCGGCTCACCCCCGGCGACCACGACAAGCGCAGCGTGCTGTTCAACTCCGGCGCCGAAGCCGTCGAGAACGCCGTCAAGATCGCGCGGGCCTACACCCGTCGGCAGGCCGTCGTGGTGTTCGACCACGCCTACCACGGCCGTACCAACCTGACCATGGCGATGACCGCCAAGAACCAGCCGTACAAGAACGGCTTCGGGCCGTTCGCCGGTGAGGTGTACCGGGTTCCGACGTCCTTCCCGTTCCGTGACGGCGAGACTGACGGTGTCGCTGCGGCCGCCCGAGCCCTTGACCTGATCGACAAGCAGGTCGGGGCCGAGAACGTCGCTGCCGTGGTGATCGAGCCCATTCAGGGTGAAGGCGGATTCGTCGTTCCCGCACCGGGATTCCTGCGCGCACTGCAGGACTGGTGTACCGAGGCCGGCGCGGTGTTCGTCGCCGACGAGGTGCAGTCGGGCTTCGCCCGCACCGGCGCGATGTTCGCCGTCGAGCACGACGGCGTCGTGCCGGATCTGATCGTCACCGCCAAGGGCATCGCCGGTGGCCTGCCGCTGTCGGCGGTCACCGGTCGCGCCGAGATCATGGATGCGCCGCATGCCGGCGGCCTCGGCGGTACCTACGGCGGTAACCCGATCGCGTGTGCGGCAGCACTCGCGGTGATCGACACCATCGAGCGCGACGGACTGCTGGCCCGTGCGGTGGAGATCGAGAAGGCGATGACCGGCCGCCTCGAGGCAATCGCTGCCGAGGATTCCCGGATCGGCGAGGTCCGTGGCCGCGGCGCGATGATCGCCGTCGAACTGGTCAAGGCCGGTACGACCGAACCCGACGCCGATCTGGCCAAGCGGGTCTCGACCGCCGCCCACGCGCAGGGGCTGGTGGTGCTGACCTGCGGAACCTACGGCAACGTGCTCCGTTTCCTGCCGCCGCTGTCGATGCCCGACCACCTGCTCAAGGAGGGGCTGGACATCCTGGCCGCCATCTTCGCCGAGACCCGCTGAGCGCTGGTCGGCTCGATCCCTGGAGATTTGAGTGAACACACAGAACGCGATCGCCGGACTCGACGCCAAGCACGGCATCCTCATCGACGGGCAGAACCGCGGTGCTGCCACCACGTTCGAGGTGCACGACCCGGCGACCGGCCGGCCCATCGCCGAGGTCGCCGACGGCACGGTGGCCGACGCCCGCTCGGCCGTCGATGCCGCACACCGGGCCTTCGCCGGCTGGGCCGCGACGAGCCCGAGGCAGCGCAGCGACATCCTGCGCCGGGTGTTCGACCTGATGGTCGCCGACTCCGAGCGTCTGGCCGCCCTGATCTGCGCGGAGAACGGCAAATCGCAGGCCGACGCCCGGGCTGAGGTGGGCTATGCCGCCGAGTTCTTCCGCTGGTTCTCCGAGGAAGCGGTGCGGACGGACGGTGCCTACGGGGTGAGCCCCGCCGGTGGCACCCGGACCCTGGTCACGCACAAGCCGGTCGGGGTCGCTGCGCTGGTGACGCCCTGGAACTTCCCGGCCGCGATGGCGACCCGCAAGATCGCCCCCGCGCTGGCCGCGGGTTGCACCGTGGTCCTCAAGCCGGCCGCCGAGACGCCCCTGACAGCACTGGCGATCGCCGGAATACTGTCGGCCGCAGGCGTTCCCGACGGTGTGGTCAACATGGTGCCCACCACCGATGCCGCTGCCGTGGTCGAGGACTGGTTGAGCGATGACCGGGTCCGCAAGGTGTCGTTCACCGGTTCCACCGGCGTCGGCCGGGTGCTGCTCAAGCAGGCCGCGGACCGGATCGTCAACGCCAGCATGGAACTCGGCGGCAACGCTCCGTTCATCGTCACCGCCGACGCCGACGTCGAGGCGGCGATCGCCGGTGCGATGGTGGCCAAGTTCCGTGGCGGTGGGCAGGCCTGCACAGCGGCCAACCGGTTCTATGTGCACGCCTCGGTCGTCGAGGAGTTCGTCGCCGGACTCGGCGCCGAGGTGGCCGCGCTGCGAGTGGGTTCGGCATCCGATCCGGCATCGCAGATCGGCCCCCTGGTGAGCGAGCGCGCAGCGCAGCGGGTGGCTGCCACGATCGATGCCGCAGTGGCCGACGGCGCGGTGATCGCCGCGCGGGCCGAGGCGCCGTCCGAAGGCTGGTTCGTCGCGCCCACACTGTTGACCGGGGTTGCCCCGGATGCCGCCGTGCTCGCTGACGAGATCTTCGGCCCGGTCGCCCCGGTGGTGGTGTGGGACGACGAGGAAGACCTGCTGCGTTGGGCCAACGACACCGAATACGGTTTGGCCGCCTACGTTTACGCCGGGCGGCTGCAAGATGCGGTGCGGCTCGCCGAATCCCTCGACGCCGGCATGGTCGGCATCAACCGGGGTGTCGTGTCCGATCCGTCGACCCCGTTCGGCGGGATGAAGCAGAGCGGACTCGGCCGCGAAGGCGCACGTGTCGGCCTGGAGGAGTTCCAGGAGACGCAGTACTTCAGCGTGGCGTTCGACTGACCGGTCGGCTCAGAACGGCGCCGAGTGCTGCATCAGGCTCAACATCAGCACGACCATGCACAGCAGTGAGCTGAACATGATCAGCCCCATGATGACGACCACGAACCACGACGCGCAGCGCTGCTTGCCGCGTGCCAGCTTCGCTATCCGCTCGTCGTGCATGAGTTCGTCTGCGACGAAGGCGAATTGGACGCGTTCCAGCTCGGCATCGGCGGCAGGGGCCCCGGAGGAGATTTCCCGAAGGCGGGCTGCGGCGATGCCCACCCCAACGCGGTCGAATCGCCGGCTCATCTGACGCGCCTGTCTGCGGGTGAGACGGTGATCGAGGGCATCGACCGAATGCGGCCACTGTGCCCAGCCGCCGTGCGCGTTCGACGGGGTCGTCATAACCTATCGAGTCTACGAGCGTACCGGGCTGTCAGGAAGCCTGCGGGCGTGAGTTGTTCACGTGCGCAAGTACTTTGTTCAGCCGATGACACGGTGTACGTCCTCGGTCACCTCGCCGCCGTCCTGGGCGATCCACGGTCCGTCGATCGACGGGTCGATGATCCCGTCCTCCAGCCACGTGTACCGACCGTCGAGCACAGCATGCGCCAACGTTCGGTCAGAGTCGTCGCTGTTGTCCCACAGTTCGGTGAACAGCCGGTCGGCCCGCACTCGGGCTTGACGACAGAACGCGTCGGCGAGCTCCGTCGCGGAGTCGGGGGTGTCGCTGCGGGCCCGGACGCAGGCCGCCGTCATCGCGAACAGTTCCGCGCCGATGTCGACGATCCGGCCGAGGAAGCGCTGCCGGTATTCCAACTTGCCCTGCCACCGGGACATCGCATAGAACGTGCTGCGGGCGAGCTTGCGGCTGGCCCGTTCGACATACCGCAGGTGTTCGCCGAGTGGTCCGAACTCGGTGAATGATGTTGGTAGTTGACCCTTCCCGGTGACCAGGGTGGGTAGCCAGCGCGCATAGAACTTGCCGGCCTGTGCGGCTGCCTTCGCCTTGTGTTTGAGGTCGGCGTCGGGGTCGATGATGTCGCCCGCCACTGAAAGGTGGGCGTCGACAGCCTCGCGGGCCAGCATCAGATGCATGATCTCGGTGGAACCCTCGAAGATGCGGTTGATCCGCATGTCGCGCAGTACCTGCTCGACGGGCACCCCGCGCTCGCCGCGAGCCGCCAGCGATTCGGCGGTCTCGAAGCCGCGGCCGCCACGGATCTGCACCAGCTCGTCGGCGATCAGCCAGGTCATCTCCGAGCCGTAGAGCTTGGCCAGTGCGGCCTCGATCCGGATGTCGGTGCGGCCCGCGTCGGCGAGCTCGCCGGCAAGCTCGACCATCGACTCGATTCCGTAAGCAGTGGCCGCGATGAATGCCACCTTGCCGGCCACCGCGTCGTGCTCACCGACCGGTCGGCCCCACTGCACGCGTTCCTTCGACCACTCCCTGGCGATCTTCACGCACCACTTCGCCGTTCCGGTGCACACCGCCGGCAGCGACAGCCGTCCGACGTTGAGCGTGGTCAGCGCGATCTTGAGGCCTTCACCCTCGCGGCCGATGCGGTTCGCCGCGGGCACCCGCACGTCGGTCAGCTTGGTCAGACCGTTCTCGATTCCGCGTAGCCCCATGAATGCGTTGCGGTTGGTGACGACGATGCCGGGGGTGTCCGCTTCGACGACGAAGGCGGTGATGCCGCCTCTGTGTCCCTCGCCCGGCGGCACCTGGGCCATCACCACCAGCAGATCGGCGATGACCCCGTTGGTGGTCCACAGTTTGACGCCGTTGAGCAGGTAGTCGTCGCCGTCGGGGGTCGCGGTGGCGTGCAACCTGGCCGGGTCACTGCCGACGTCGGGTTCGGTGAGCAGGAAGGCACTGATCTCCCGCGTGCACCGCGGCAGCCAGGTCTGCTTCTGCTCGGCGGTCCCGAACATCGAGACCGGCTGCGGCACGCCGATCGACTGATGCGCGGACAACAACGCGCCCAGAGCGGGGTGAACCGAGCCGACCAGGGCGAGGGCCTTGTTGTAGTACACCTGCGACAGGCCAAGCCCTTCGTAGTCGACGCCGATCTTCATGCCGAACGCGCCGAGCCCCTTCAAACCCTGGATGACCTTGTCCGGGATCTGTGCATCGCGTTCGATGACCGCGGCGTCAATCTGCGTCTCGCAGAACTCCCGAAGTTCGGCGAGGAAGGCCTCGCCCCGCTCCGTGGTCTCGGCCGAACCACGCGGGTGCGGGTGGACCAGGTCCAACCGCAGCCTGCCGAGAAACAGTTCTTTGCCGAAACTGGGCTGGTCCCACCGCGCTTCCCGCGCCTCCTCGGCGACCTGCCTGGCTTGTCGTTCGTTGACTTCTCCGGTAGCGGTCATCGCCGGCCTCCATATGTCCGTTCTCTGGTGGCATACCCGCAAACGGCCCTGCTCACGCTCCGTCGCTGGTCGGCCGTAACGCGAATATCTGAAAAGAGCGGCTGCCGGCGCGCTCCTGGGCCAACGCGTAGTTGGGCCAGAAGTCGAGAATCGTGCGCCACGCGCGTTGACGTTCCGCACCCGTGAGCAGCTCGACGGCGACGTTCTCGGTGGTGCCGTCGCGAGTGATCCGCGCGCGGTCGGTGGCCCGCAGATTGTGGGTCCAGTCCGGATGGGTCGGCAGGCCCCAATTGGAGCCCACCAACAACAGTGAACCGCCGTCGCAGACGTATTGAACCGTCACCGTCCGCAAGATGCCGGACCTGCGTCCGGCGACCGTCAATTGCAGCGACGGCAGCCCGGCGAGTTCGAGTACGCCGTACCGACCGCGGCTGAGCCGGCGCGCCAGGCGCTCGACCGGAGGGACCAGCCGGTGCCACTTGAGCATCAGCCGATAGACATACGGACTGCCGGCCACCGCGCCGAGGAGCCTCACCCGGCCAGCATAGGGACCCGCACCGGTTTCGCCGGACCGCCGGGCGCGGCTGGGTTCAACTGCGGTGTGGACCGTCATACTGACGAAGTGGCGCCGAGAAAAGTGCGGGACACATCACCGAAGCAGGGTTGGCTGACACCCAAGCAGCAGCGTGCCTGGGTCGCCTACATGCGCGTGCAATTGCGGATGAACTACGAAATGAACCGCCAGCTGCAGGCCGATTCGGGGTTGTCGCTCGCCGACTATGACGTGCTGGTGGCGTTGAGCAACGTGGGTGACGACGGCATGCGCGTCAGCGACCTCGCCGCGCAGATCGGCTGGGAACGCAGTCGGCTGTCACATCAGTTGCGTCGTATGGAGGAACGTGGCCTGACCGAACGCCGCGCCAGCGTCGAGGACGGTCGCACCACCAACGTCATCCTCACCGAGAATGGTCGGCAGGCGATCGGGGAGGCCGCGCCTGGTCATGTCGATCTGGTGCGCAGACTTTTCTTCGATCCCCTGCCCGAAAACCTGCTCGCACCGTTCACTGCGGCGCTGGAGCACATCCACGTCAACCTCGACCACAACAGCTCGCTGCCTCCTGCGCCGAGTTAGCATTTAGGTGAAGTATCACTTAAATGTCAGGAGTCGAAATGAGTGAAGTGATCACCCGTCTGATGGAGGCCAATCTTCTGGCTGTGTTCGACCAGCGCGACCCGCAACTCCGGGCCGTAGCCATCGCGACCACGTACGCGGATGATGTGCAGTGGATCGATGACGAAGGGGTTGCCACCGGTCACGCCCAACTTGATGCCAAGGCGGCTGAACTGCAGGAAAAGCTTTCCGGATTGCATTTCGCGAAGGTCGGCCCGGTCCGGCAAACGCGCGGTCTGGGATTTCTGGCCTGGGAGGTGCGCACCGCGGACGATGGCACCGTGGCGTCGGGCTTTGACGTGGCGGAGATATCGGGCGAGCGAATCGTCCGGATGTGGACGGTGCTGAACTCGCCGGAATAGGTGACGTATCACCTATGTTGTAGCGGACGGAACGCACGAACCGCATACGAAAGGAGTTCGATCATGGGACAGCTCGACGGCAAGACGGCACTCGTCACCGGGGGAACCTCGGGGATCGGGCTGGCCACCGCCCGGCGGCTCGCCGACGAAGGCGCCTACGTTTTCATCACCGGCCGCGACCGCGCCCGCCTGGACGCGGCGGCCGCCTCTATCGGCGCCCACGGCATCCAGAGCGACATCAGCAAGATCGAGGATCTCGACGCCCTCGCCGAGGAGATCGGTGGGCACGGCAAGGGGCTCGACGTCGTTTTTGCGAACGCAGGCGGCGGTGACTTCGCCACCCTCGCCGACGTCACCCCAGAGCACTACCGGGACAACTTCGATCGCAACGTGGCCGGCACGGTGTTCACCGTGCAGAAGATGCTGCCATTGCTGAACGAGGGCGCCTCGGTCGTCCTCGCCGGTTCTACTGCCGCCTCGGAGGGCGTGGCCGCGTTCGGCCTCTACGCGGCGTCGAAGGCCGCCATTCGCTCGCTCGGCCGCACGTGGGCTGCTGAACTGGCCGACTGCAAGATCCGCGTCAACACTGTCGTGCCCGGACCGATCGAAACTCCCGGCCTGACCGGGCTGGCACCGGTGGACCAGAAGCAGGATCTGCTCGACGGTATGGCCTCGCAGGTGCCGATGAAGCGGCTCGGCCGTCCGGAGGAGATCGCTTCTGCGGTGCTGTTCCTGGCCTCGGATCAGAGCAGCTTCATGACCGGCGCGGAGCTCGCGGTCGACGGCGGGCAGATTCAGCTGTGACACGGGTCTCGGTACACTTACCGTAAGTCCGACGGTTAGGAGCCGCGTTGATCAAGGTCATGCAGGGCGTGCGAGTGCTCGAGGTCGCGCAATTCACCTTCGTGCCGGCGGCGGGAGCCATTCTCGCCGACTGGGGTGCCGACGTTATCAAGGTCGAGCACCCGGTGCGCGGCGACACCCAGCGTGGGTTCATCAACATGGGCGGGTTCCAGCTCGACCCGAACCGGCATCCGCTCATCGAGCACCCCAACCGCGGTAAGCGCAGCGTCGGCATCGACGTCTCCACCCCCGGCGGGCAGGAGGTGCTGTATGAGATCGCGAAGACGGCAGATGTCTTCCTGACCAATTACCTTCCCGCCCAACGGCAGAAGAACAAGTTCGATGTCGAGCACATCAGGGCGGTGAACCCGGACATCATCTACGCCCGCGGCAGCGCCTACGGCGACAAAGGTTCCGAGCGCGATACCGGCGGCTTCGACGGCACCGCCTTCTGGACCCGCAGCGGTGTCGGGCACGCGCTCACCCCGGAGGCGATCAACGGTGCACTTTCGCAAGGCATTCCGGCGTTCGGTGATTCGATCGGCGGGATGAACATCGCGGGCGGCATCTCGGCGGCGTTGTTCCACCGCGAGCGGACCGGGGAAACGGCCGAGATCGACGTCTCACTGCTGAGCACGGCGTGGTGGGCGGCCGGCGCCAGCGTCACGCAGGGCATGGAGACCGGTGAGACGATGCGCTCGCTGATGCCCGACGACGCCACTTCAGTGAACCCGTTCATGGCCAACTACCGGACGTCCGACGGCGGCACCATCAACCTGTGCATCGTCAGCCCGACCGGCTACATCCGCGATGCCTTCGAACATCTCGGTCTACCCGAGCTCGCCGACGATCCGCGGTTCTCCGATGTGCTGCCGCTGATCGAGAACGCCTCGGAAGGTGTCGAACTCATCGCGAAGGCGATCGGCAGCAAGCCGTTCGAGTACTGGCGTCAGCACCTCAAGACCATGAAGGGTCAGTGGGCGCCGTTCCAAAGCCTGGTCGACCTGGCCACGGACGACCAGGCTGTCGCCAACGACATGATCGTCGAGGTGGACGCCAGTGACGGCGGCAAGCCGTTCAAGGTGGTGCGCGGGCCGGTGCAGTTCAACCACGAACCGCTCGAGACCACCCGGGCACCTCAGGCTTCCGAGCACACCGAGATCGTGCTGATGGAACTCGGCCTCGACTGGGACCGAATCGAAGAGCTCAAAGACTCGGGCGCGATCGCCTGAGGCTAGTTGCAGCCGCCAGCGTGTACCCACCGGCCGTTGTAGCCGATGCAGCCGCTGACGTTGGAACCCGGTGGGGGCGGTGGCGGAGGCACGTCCTCCGGGAGCGGCGCGTAGTAGGCCGGCGGCGGAACATAAGGGGCGACGGCGTCGGCGATGTTGACGCAGCCGCCGACCGAAATCCGGCGCCCGGCGCTGGCGCACACGTCGGCGTTGGCGGTCCCGGCTGGGGCGGCCAGGACGATGGCGCCGGGCAGCGCGGTGAAGGCGAGCGCGACCGTGGCCGCGCGGAGCCATGATGATCGAGACGTTGGGGTGTTCATCGTTGTCCTAGAGGCTGATCAGGTGGCTTGATCCCGCAACGGGCGCGGAAGTCGGTCAGCGGCTGACGAATCCCGACCAGGTCCGCGTGGGCCTGCGGGTTGGCGTCGAAGAAGTCCTTGGTGGCACCCGGCACTTCTTCCTGTGGGCGGCCGTGCAGATTTGTGTAGAAATCGTTCACGTCCGGATGGGTCCACAAATACGTGGAGGTTGCCGCGGCGACTCCGGAGGCGATGCCGGCGAGATCGGCGGCCGTGCAATTGGGCGGTGGCGGCTCGGCGGCTGCTGTCACGGGACTCGACAGGCCGACGACAACCCCGACGGCACCGGCGGCGAACGCCGGCACCATTCCGTAGCGCACGGTGATCGGTGTGCGGGACACAGCGGGACTCCTTCCCGAGGTGGGCAGGTGCCGATTGCATCGCCCGGCGGGCCGAACTTTAGCAGGTGGGAGTGGGTGTGTGCGACGAATCTTTCGCTCGGCAAGAACGTGGCATGTCTTGGTGCGTCGGCCTTTAGGGCCGCGGCGGTACTACGGTGCGGCCATTGCGATACGCCGTCGGGGTGGTGCCGAACCAGCGCTTACAGGAGCGGGTGAGGACACTTTGCTCGGCATAGCCGAGTTGGTGGCAGAGTTGGTCGAGGCTGAGGTCGGTGTCGAGCAGCAGACGTTGAGCGGACTCGCGCCGCGTCTGGTCGACGAGGTCGGCGAACGTGGCGTTCTCGGCGAGCAGACGCCGTTGCAGGGCCTTCGGGTGAAGACCGATGTGACGGGCGATGTCGGTCAGGCCGACCACCCCGGTGGGCAGGAGTTGGCGCACCAGGCTACGGACCAGCTGGCTGGTGGTCGGGTTGGATTCACCCATCACCTGGGCCAGATAGTCGACCGCGGTCTGGTGGGCAAGTCGATCGGTGGGCAGTGGCTGCTGCAGGTCGGTGGTGCGCAGGGTGAAGCCGGCGACCGGTTCGAAAAAGCTGGGCGGACAGCCGAAGTAGCTCTGATAGTCGTCGCTGGGCGTCAGCGCGGAATGGGGTAGGTGCACGGCGACAGGCCGGTAGTCGGCGCCGAGGAACAGCCGCAGTACCTGCAACGTGACTCCCAGCGACAGCTCGATGGCCTGGGCTTGCGGTGGTACCGGGTTCAGGGCGTACTCGAATTCGAAACGGCGCAGATCCGGGTCGAGATGTGTGGTCACCCGCGCGGTGATCGACGGGCTGTAGGCCGCCATGAACTTGTCGAAGATCAGGAAGGCTTCGGCAACGGTGGCGGCGTTACGACCCGCCAGCCCGACCGGGCCGAGGATGTCGATGCCTTGGCGGAGCGCCAAACGCCGCCCGAAGTCCGGGGTTTCGAGTGTGGCGGCAGTGTCTTCGAGCATCTGTGCCCCGTTGGGCAGGGAGATGAAGCGGTCATGGCGGCCGACATCGTCGTAGGGAATGTTGGCGGCATCGACCAGAGCGTGACTATCCCCACCGAGTTCGGTGACCAGCTGGTGAAAATTCGTGAGGGCCGTGCCCCGGATCACGGCCATGTCCCACAATGTCAAAGATTTGTCCCGGAATGTCAAGACAGAAGCTGTCAGTTTGCTGCACAGTAGATGCCCGGGTCGGGGTGAAACGGCTGCGCGGCTTGCCCCACCAGTGGTCGGCTGCACAGCCCAGTTCTTATGGAGAAGAGGGGCGCGGTGTCTGACGTGCAGGGTGACCAGTTGGTTGCGGCAGCTCTACCGGACGGCGGTGTTTTGCCGTTCCCGCCGATCCCATCGGGCAGTATCGCGGGCCGCACGTTGCAGGAGTCGACGTACAACCCGCGGGAAGTTCCCAAGCGACTACACGATGACTCGCCGAACATCGTCATCGTGCTCATCGACGACGCCGGGCCCGGCCTGCCCTCGACGTTCGGTGGTGAGGTGACGACGGCGACCCTCGACAAAATCTGTGCTGAAGGGGTGTCGTACAACCGTTTTCACACCACGGCGATGTGCTCGCCGACCCGCGCATCGCTGCTCACGGGCCGCAACCACCACGAGATCGGCAACGGCCAGATCGCCGAGCTGGCCAACGACTGGGACGGGTACGCCGGCAAGATCCCGCGGTCCAGTGCCACTGTGGCCGAGGTGCTCAAGCAGTACGGCTACGCGACATCGGCCTTCGGGAAGTGGCACAACACCCCCGCCGAGGAGACCACCGCGGCCGGGCCGTTCGAGAACTGGCCCACCGGTCTGGGTTTCGAGTACTTCTACGGCTTCCTCGCCGGTGAAGCCTCTCAGTACGAACCGAACCTGGTGCGCAACACCACCATCGTCCCGCCGCCCCGGACTCCGGAGGAGGGCTACCACCTGTCGGAGGATCTGGCCGACGACGCCATCTCGTGGCTGCGCCGGCACAAGGCGTTCAACGCCGACAAGCCCTTCTTCATGTACTGGGCCAGCGGTTGCCTGCACGGCCCGCACCACATCATGAAAGAGTGGGCTGACCGGTACGCGGGTAAGTTCGACGACGGCTGGGATGCCTACCGGCAGCGGGTTTTCGAACGCGCCAAGGACAAGGGCTGGATCCCGCAGGACTGTGCCCTCACCGAACGCGACGAGGCGATGGCGTCCTGGGACGACATCCCCGAGGACGAGAAGCCGTTCCAGCGCCGCCTGATGGAGGTTGCCGCCGGCTACGCCGAGCATGTGGACGTCCAGGTCGGCCGCATCACCGACGAGCTCGAATCGCTGGGCTATGCCGACAACACCCTGTTCCTCTACATCTGGGGTGACAACGGCTCGTCGGGCGAGGGACAGAACGGCACCATCGCCGAACTGTTGGCGCAGAACGGGATTCCCACCACCGTGCGTCAGCACATCGACGCTCTCGACGAGCTGGGCGGCCTCGACGTTCTGGGCTCCCCGCTGGTCGACAACCAGTATCACGCCGCATGGGCGTGGGCCGGCAGCACTCCGTACAAGGGGATGAAGCTGCTCGCGTCGCACCTGGGTGGCACGCGCAACCCGATGGCGGTGCGCTGGCCCGCCAAGATCACCGCCGAGAGCGCCCCGCGGGACGTGTTCCTGCACTGCAACGACATCGTGCCGACCATCTACGACATCGTCGGTATCGTGCCGCCGCACACGGTCAACGGTGAACCTCAGATGCCGCTGGCGGGAGCGAGTTTCGCCCGCACGCTGGGAGACCGAAATGCGCCCGGCGGCAAGAAGACCCAATATTTCGAGATCATGGGCAGCCGCGGCATCTACCACGATGGCTGGATGGCCTCGGCGCGCGGACCGCGGCTGCCGTGGGTACCGGGCCAGCCGCCCGGGATCGCCACCTGGACCCCCGACAATGACACCTGGGAGCTGTACCACCTCGACGAAGACTGGTCGCAGGCCCACGATCTCGCCGCCGAACAGCCCGAGAAGCTTGCCCAGATGCGAGAGATGTTCATGGTCGAAGCGGCGCGCAATGAAGTGTTGCCGATCGGCGGTGGGTTGTGGGTGCCGGTCTATCACCCGGAGCTGCGCATCGCCCCGCCGTACAAGGAGTGGGAATTCTCGGGCGACACCATCCGGATGCCGGAGTTCTGTGCCCCGGCGCTCGGCAACAAGAACAACGTCGTCACCATCGACGTCGACATCCCGGCCAATGCGAACGGGGTGCTGTACGCCCTCGGTGCGGCGGCCGGCGGGCTGACGCTCTATCTGGACGAGGGCTACCTCTGCTACGAGTACAACCTGTTCATCTTGTCGCGCACCAAGATCCGCTCGGAGGACAAGGTGCCGCCGGGGCGGGCCACTCTCGCCGTGACCACCCAGTACGCCGATCCGCGCCCGGCCGGCCCGCTCGACATCACCGTTGCGCGCAACGGTGAGACGCTCGCCGATGGCCAGGTCCCGATCAGCGCACCGTTGCTGTTCACCGCCAACGACTGCCTCGACATCGGCACCTGTCTCGGCTCACCGGTGTCGCTCGACTACCGCGAACGTGCGCCGTTCCCGTTCGAGGGAAGGATCCACCGCGTACATGTCGCTTACACCTAGCCGGCAGAAAACCCTAAGAAAGGAACGGCTTTTCGTGAAGAAGGATCGGCACACGGCCAGATGGCTGGTCGTGCTCGGCACCACGATGTTGATGATGGCCACGATGGCTTGTTCGCCGTCGTCGCCGGAAGAGTCCGGTCAGTCCGGATCCGGGCAGCTGACGCCCGACGAGGCCAAGGCCATCGCCCAGGATGCGTATGTCTACGGCTACTCCCTGGTCACCGTCGAGATGACACGACGCGTCATGACCAATGTCGAGAAGATTGAATCCCCGCGCGCCCCGATGGGCCAGCTGATGCGGATGCGTGAGTACCCGAACGCCCAGTTCCGAGACGTCACCGCGCCCAACGCGGACACGCTGTACGTCAACGGATTCGTCGACGTGAAAGATCAGCCGTGGGTGCTGAGCCTCCCGGAGGCAAGCGACCGCTACTACCTGTTCCCGATGCTCGACGGCTACACCAACGTATTCGAGGTTCCCGGGAAGCGCACCACGGGCACCGGTCCACAGACCTACGCCATCACCGGTCCCGGCTGGAAGGGCACGCTGCCCGCCGGCGTCAAGGAGTACAAGTCGCCCACCTCGACGGTATGGCTGTTGGGCCGCATCTACTGCGATGGCACGCCCGAGGACTACGCCGCCGTACACAAGCTGCAGGACGAGATCTCGTTGGTGCCGCTCAGCTCGTACGGCAAGCCCTATACTCCGCCGGCCGGCAAGGTCGATCCGGCCATCGACATGAAGACCCCGGTTCGCGATCAGGTGAACAACCTGAGCACCGAGGTCTACTTCAATCTGATGGCCACCTTGATGAAGGACAACCCGCCCGTCGAGGCCGACAAGCCGATCGTGGACAAGATGGCCAAGCTCGGCATCGCCCCCGGGGAGAAGTTCGACATCAACAAGCTCGGCTCCGATGTCGCCGCCGCCCTGCAGTCGGTTCCCAAGGACGGGGTCGACAAGATCATGGCCGCTGCCAAGAACTGGGATGACATCAACGGTTGGCGGTTCACCACCAAGACCGGTCAGTACGGAACCGACTATCTGCAGCGTGCGGTGATCACCGCCATCGGCCTCGGTGCCAACCGCCCCCAGGATGCGGTCTACCCGACTTCGGAAGCCGATACCGACGGCCAGACCTACGACGGCGCCAACAAGTACACGCTGCACTTCGACAAGGGCCAGTTTCCGCCCGTCAACGGATTCTGGTCACTCACGATGTACGACGAGGGTTTCTTCTTCGTCGACAATCCGCTCAACCGCTACACCCTGAGCCAGCGGAACCCCTTCGTCACCAACCCGGATGGGTCGGTCGATCTCTATCTGCAGCGCGACAACCCGGGTCCGCAAAAGGAAGCCAACTGGCTGCCCGCACCGGCCGGCAAGTTCAACCTGATGCTGCGCCTGTACTGGCCGAAGGAGACCCCGCCGTCGATCATCGATGGTTCGTGGAAGCCGCCGGCGGTGAAGAAGGCTCCCTGACAAGGGATTTGCCAGGCAACTGCCAACAAAAAACGAGATGGCTGCCAGACCAGGTCTGGCAGCCATCTCGTTTTATCGGGTGTAGCGATGAGCTACACGCGCACCGCCCGGTGGCGATGACGAAGCAGGCGGGTCAACCAGCGGACATCGATCAACATAGTGTTGGCCTTTCTCTCAGGCGCTCTTGGTAAGCAGGGGCAGCAACCGGCGGCGTGCCGTATTGCCTTCGGCGAAGTGATGCAGGGCTTCGGGCACCGACGAGCTGAGCGGGACGCCCACCTCCTGGTGGTGGATCTCGGCGGCGACCGGCTGGCTGGCGACTACCGCCCAGTCCACACCGAGTGCGCCGCACCGGTCATCGATGTCGTAGAACAGTGAGATCGCCTGCGGAGTAAAGCTGTTCACGCCACTCAGATCGAGTGCCAATGGCTTCTCCGCAAGGATGAATCGATTCACATACGACGCGATCTGATCGATGTTGTTGGTGTCGATGTCTCCCTTTACGGTGACCACTGTCGCCAGCTGGCGGCATTGCGCACGCATCGATGCGCCCTCGCAGATGACTGCCGAGTTCCCGTACCGAAAGTGTCGATCCAATGCCGGGGTGTTGTTCGTGAATGTCATGATCAGCCTCCCGCCGTCTTTCCTGAGCTCTGGCTGAGCTCCGTCGCGTCAACCTGTTCATAACGCTAAGTGGGCAAAATAAGGCTGCTGGGAGCCAGCGTTAATGCTTTGCTAAGAACATTTGGGACCTACCCGTCGGTAAGGTCGGCGACGATCAGTACGTCCAGAGTTCGGGGCCCGTGGACGCCTTCTACCCGCTGCAGTTCAATGTCGCTGGTGGCGCTGGGGCCGGAGATGAAGGTCAGTGGCCGGGTCGCCGTCAGCTCGGCGAATGCCTGCGGCACGGTGTCGACGATTTGATCAATCCGCACCACACAGAGGTGATGGTCTGGCACCAGGGTCAGCGCCCGCCGCCCCTGCCCAGGACCGGCATCTAGCACGATCGTGCCAGTCGCGGCGATTCCCAGCGTGCATCCGGTCAGTACGGCATCGGCGCGATCGAGTTGCTCCACACTCAGCGTCGGCGCGTCGGGGACCGTCGTCAGCCCGGTCGCCCACTCGAGCGGCAGATCCGCCGGGATGACCACAGTGGCTTCGGGCCCTACGAGCTCGAGGACCGTCGATGCGATCGCGTCGACCCCGATCCGATGGACCCGCGCGCGGTACTCGGCGACCGCCTCGGCGAAGCGCTCGACGTCACCGGCGCCGGTCAGGGGCTCACGGTGGTAGTCCCGCGGCACCGCGACCGACGGTGGCGGTGCCGCGGCCAGGGCACCGCGGATCCGACCGAGCACCGCCGCCCGGGCCGACTCGGACGTCAGACCCGTCATCCTCGGCCTCCCTCGTGGGTCCGGTTCCACCACTGCCGGAACGTCTCGGCGGGCGGCTCGGGAATGTCACGGCTGGCCGTCCACTTCGAGGCGGGCCAGGGCAGCGCGGAGATGCGGTGATCACGTCCGGCGATCAGCCGTCCGGCGCCCAGCGCCGTCTCCGCCAGTGCGAACCGGCCCGCGCCGGACATCGCCCAGCCCGCGGCCTTCATCGCCAGATCCTGTCCGGACGGAATGCCCCCTCTTTCCTGATCCACCTGCTGCGCGCGCAGGTGTACCAGGATCGTCGGGATGTCGATGCGCACCGGGCAGGCTTCGAAGCACGCTCCGCACAACGACGAGGCGAACGGCAGGCTGGCGTTGGGGTCATTGTGACCGGTGGTGCCGGTGAGCTGAGGGCTCAGGATCGCCCCGATCGGTCCGGGATACACCGAGCCATAGGCGTGCCCGCCCGTGCGTTCGTAGACCGGGCAGACGTTGAGGCACGCGCTGCACCGGATGCAGTGCAAGGCGGGACGCCCCACCTCGTCGGCCAGCACCCGGGTACGGCCGTTGTCCAACAGCACCAGATGGAATTCCTGGGGGCCGTCGCCGGGATGCACGCCGGTCCACATCGAGGTGTACGGGTTCATGCGTTCCGCGGTCGAGGAGCGCGGCAGCAACTGCATGAAGACCTCGAGATCGGTGAACGACGGCACCACCTTCTCGATGCCCATCACCGTGATCAGCGTCTGCGGCAACGTCAGGCACATCCGGCCGTTGCCCTCGGACTCCACGACGGCCAGGGTGCCGGTCTCGGCGATACCGAAGTTCGCCCCGCTGACCGCGACCTTCGCAGTGAGGAACTTGCGCCGTAGATGGGCCCGGGCCGCCATGGCCAGCACCCGCGGGTCATCGGTCAGCTCACCCGCGTCGGGCATCTCCCGGTCGAAGATCTCGCGGATCTCGGCCCGGTTGCGGTGGATGGCCGGCACCAGGATGTGGCTGGGCTTGTCGTGGCCGAGCTGCACGATCAGCTCGGCCAGGTCGGTTTCGAAAGCGGCGATGCCGTGAGCTTCCAGGTACTCGTTGAGGCCGATCTCCTGGGTGGCCATGGACTTGACCTTGACCACCTCGTCGGATCCGGCGGCGCGGATGAGGTCGGCGACGATGCGGTTGGCCTCCTCGCCGTCGCGGGCCCAGTGCACCACGCCGCCCCGGCGGGTGACGTTGGACTCGAGTTGCTCGAGCAACTCGGGCAACCGCGCCATCACGTCCTGCTTGAGGGCGCTGCCCGCGGCGCGCAACTGTTCCCAGTCGTCGCATTCGGCCACGGCGGTCAACCGTTTGGTCCGGATGGTGTGGGTGGCGTGGCCGATGTTGCGGCGCAGTTGGGAGTCGGCCAGCGCGGTGCGCGCGGCTTTCGGAAAGGACTCGTCGCCGCGGAGGTTGCCGACGCCGGGGGTGCCCAGGAATGTCGTCATGCTTCGGCCGCCAAGATCTCGGCCAGGTGCACGGTGCGTACCCCGGAGCGCAGCCGGCTGAGGCCGCCACCGATGTGCATCAGGCATGAGGAGTCTCCGGCACTGCACACCTCGGCCTCGGTCGCCAGGATGTGGGCCATCTTGTCGGTCAGCATCGCCGTGGACGTGTCCGAGTTCTTGATGGCGAATGTTCCGCCGAATCCACAACAGGATTCGGCTTCCGGCAGCTCCACAAGAGTGAGTCCCTGCACGTTGCGTAGCAGGCGCAGAGGCTTGTCGCCCACCCCGAGCATGCGCAGTGAGTGACAGGTCGGGTGATAGGTGACGCGGTGCGGGTAGTAGGCGCCGACGTCGTCGACCCCGAGCAGGTCGATCAGCAGTTCGGACAACTCATAGGTCTTTTCGGCCAGGCGGTCGGCACGGGTGGCCAGGCTCTCGTCGCCGGCGCGGCGGGCCACCATCGCATGTTGGTGACGGACGGACCCCACACACGATCCCGACGGCGCGACGATGGCATCGCAATTCGCGGATTCGAAGGACTCGACGTGATTGCGCACCAGCGCGGTGGCCTCCTGCAGATAGCCGGTGTTGACATGCATTTGGCCGCAACAGGTTTGGCCGGCAGGGAAGACCACCTGGTGACCCAGGCGCTCGAGCAACTGCACCGTGGCGATCGCCGCAGGTGGAAACATCGCATCCGCCAGGCAGGTCGCGAACAGGGCGATTCGCATGCACACTCCTAAACCGTGACGTATCCACAATATGCCGGGAATCCGTAACCGCGGGCGGCTGTTGTTCGGCGTGGCCGCGGAACGCGGTCGGAGAGTGAGAGGCCAGCATGTCGGCAACGGGCGAGGCTGCACCTGCGGTCCGCGAGGTTCAGCGTCCACACGACACCACGATCCGATACGCGGTCACCGGCCAGTCCGACGGGCCGACGTTCGCCTTCATTCACGGGTGGGGTTGTGACAGAACCGATTACGACGCCGTCACCGGCTTCCTGTCGGACCGGTACCGCGTCATCGCGATCGATCTCGCCGAGCACGGCGAATCTCGCTCGGCGCGCGAGGTCTGGACGATCGAGGAGTTCGGCCGTGACGTGGTGGCAGTCCTGACCGCCGAGGCTGCGCACAGCGTCGTCGTGGTCGGACATTCCCTCGGCGGTGCGGTAGCGGTCGAATCCGCACGGTTGCTGCCCGCCGCGGTTTCGCACGTCGTTGCGCTGGACGGCCTGCACTACCTGTCGCTGTATCCGGCCCAGGACGAACGGCAGGCACGGGCGGTGCTGCAGCCCTTCTACAACGACTTCGATGCGGCGACGCGGGGCATGGTCGAGGGAGGATCGCCCGAGGGCACCGACCCGGCGCGTACGAACGCCTACTTCACGAAGATGGCGGCTGTACGCCAGCCGGCCGGTCTGCGCGCTATCGAGGGCCTGGTGGACTGGGACATGGACGCCGCGCTCGGTGACGTTCGAGAGCCGGTGACGCTGTTCGCGGTGCGCTCACTCATCAGGCAGGAAGCCATCGAACGCTACCGCGACCGGATCGACATCGTGCCCGTGGATCTGGGCAGCCATCACTTCCACGTCGAATCACCAGAAGGCACTGCTGAATTGCTGATTCAGGTGGTTTCCGATCAGTCGCGGTGTCGATCCGGCGGCAACTGAGCACCGCGATAGTGCTCCCACGGGTTGTAATCCGCGAGCAGCTCTTCCTGCGGTGGGCGCTCGGCCTCGGGTACGTGCTGCAGGTTGATCCGCACCCGGTACCAGATCGAGCTCGGCCCGCGCATGCCGTCGAGCAGGACGTCGACGGGTTCGAGCTGCGCCGCCACAGCCGGATAGCGCTCGCGCCATACGTCCAGTGCTGCCATGGCTTCTTCTTTGGTTTTGGTCTTGGCGATCTCGATCAGCGGCATGCTCGACTGTCGTCGTCCATCGTGAGACGTGCCCTTCGGGGCTTTCTCCGCCGGGCCGAGTTCCTTGGCGAGCGCGAGCAGCGCGTCCAGCTCGCCGACCGCTAGATCCATGCCTTCCCACGGGTCGCCGATCTCGGCGAACCGGGACGGCACGGTGGTGACCGTGAAGGCTTCGGGGCGGCAGCCGTCGACCTCGTCCCAGCGCAGCGGGGTGGACACCCGGGCATCGGGGGTGGCCCGCACGGAATAGGCGGAGGCCACCGTGCGGTCCTTGGCGTTCTGGTTGAAGTCGACGAAGACCCGGGAGCCCCGCTCTTCCTTCCACCAGCGCGCCGTCGCAATGTCCGGCATCCGGAGCTCTACCGCCCGAGCCACCGTCTCGGCAGCCAGCCGCACCTTGGTGAACGGCCACCGCGGGTGGATGCGCGCATAAATGTGGAAGCCGCGCGAGCCCGACGTCTTGGGCCAGGCGGTCAGGCCGTGTTCCTCCAGCACCTCGCGGGCCACCTGCGCGACATCGACGATCTGCGACCAGCCGACCCCGGGCATCGGGTCGAGGTCGACCCGTAATTCGTCGGGGTGGTCGAGATCGTCGGCGCGCACCGGGTGGGGGTTGAAATCGACGCATCCGAGGTTCACCGCCCAGGCCAGTCCCGCGGTGTTGCGCAGCACCGCTTCCTTGGCCGACGTGCCGGACCGGTACTTGAGCTCGGCGACGTCCACATAGTCCGGCCGTTTTTCCGGAGCGCGCTTCTGGAAGATGGCTTCGGTGGAGATTCCCTTCACGAACCGTTTGAGGATCATCGGGCGTTCATAGACACCACGCAGTGCACCGTCGGCGACTGATCGGTAGTAGTTGATCAGGTCCAGCTTGGTGACATGCGCATCAGGGAAAACCACCTTGTCGGGGTTGCTGACGGCCACCTCGAGGCCGTCGATCTCCAGCGACTCTGCACCGGCCATGACCACATGGTAGTTACCGCCCGCGGTGCGACAGACGTCACTTATTGTGGCGACATGCCAAGTCTGTCTGATCTGCCGGCGAACCTGACCGCGAAAGCCAAGCAGTACGCGGAGCGTGGCGCGGCCGAATTGCACTACGCGCGCAAGATGTTCGAGGCGGGCGCGCTGCGGCTGGAGCCCCCGCAGAACATCGCGGCCATGCTCAACGACATCCGGACCTGGGGCGAGATCGGCATGATCCCCGCCCTCAATGCGCGTCGGCACCCCAACCGTGTCGCGGTCATCGACGACGAGGGCGAGTTGACGTTCGGAGAGCTCGATGCCGCCGCGCACGCGGTCGCCAACGAGCTGCTCACGATGGGCGTGCGCGGTGGGGACGGAGTGGCCATCCTGGCCCGCAATCACCGTTGGTTCCTGATCTCCCAATACGGTGCAGCCAGGGTCGGAGCCCGGATCATCATGCTGAACTCCGAGTTCTCGGGGCCGCAGATCAAAGAGGTCTCCGCGCGCGAGGGCGCGAAGGTGATCATCTACGACGACGAGTACACCGCTGCCGTGGCACACGCCGAACCGGCATTGGGCAAATTGCGGGCGCTGGGCGTCAACCCCGATTCGGAAATGCCGTCAGGCAGCACCGATGAAACGCTGGCCGACGTCATCGCACGCAGCAACGGCCGTCCCGCACCCAAGGCCACCAAACATCCCGCCATCATCATCCTGACCAGCGGCACCACCGGCACTCCCAAGGGCGCCAACCGGGCCGCTCCGCCGTCACTGGCGCCGATCGGGGGAGTGCTGTCCCACGTCCCGTTCAAGGCCGGTGAGGTGACCGCACTGCCCGCGCCGATGTTCCATGCGCTCGGGTTCCTGCACGCCACCATCGCGATGATGCTGGGTTCCACGCTGGTACTCCGTCGCCGGTTCAAGCCGGCCACCGTGTTCGAAGACGTCGAGAAGCACGGAGTCACCGGCATGGTGGTGGTGCCGGTGATGCTCTCGCGCATGCTCGACCATCTCGATCAGATGCAGCCCAAACCCAACCTGTCGTCGTTGCGGATCGTGTTCGTCTCCGGCTCCCAACTCGGCGCGGAACTGGCATCCCGCGCCCTCAAGGAGCTCGGGCCGGTCATCTACAACCTGTACGGATCGACCGAGATCGCCTTCGCCAGCATCGCGCGCCCCAAGGATCTGTCGATCAATCCGTCGACGGTCGGGCCGGTGGTCAAGGGCATCACCGTCAAGATCATCGACGACAATGGCAAGGAGGTGCCGACGGGGCAGGTGGGGCGCATCTTCGTGCGAAACACCTTCCCGTTCAAGGGATATACCGGAGGCGGGGGCAAGGAGATCATCGACGGCATGCTGTCGTCGGGCGACGTCGGATACTTCGACGAGCACGGCCTGCTCTACGTCAGCGGTCGCGACGACGAGATGATCGTCTCCGGTGGCGAGAACGTGTTCCCGGCCGAGGTCGAGGATCTGATCAGCGGACATCCCGATGTCATCGAGGCCACCGCGCTGGGTGTCGAGGACAAGGAATGGGGTGCCCGGCTCAAGGCCTTCGTGGTGAAGGCCGAGGGAGCCAGCCTCGACGAGGACACGGTCAAGGCCTACGTCAAAGAGCATCTGGCGCGCTACAAAGTGCCGCGTGAGGTGGTGTTCCTCGACGAGTTGCCGCGCAACCCGACCGGCAAGATCCTCAAGCGGGAACTCCGCGACCTGGAATGAATCCTGGCGAGCAGACGTGTCGGTACCCCGAAATGCCTGTTTCCGGGCACCGGAGCGTCTGCTCGCCGGTGTTGTCTTTGCCGAACGAGGAATAGTTCGGTCTGACCGGAGGTAATAGCTCCTTGTGAACATCGAACTGACCGGAAAGACCGCACTCGTCACGGGCTCGACGCAAGGCATCGGGCTGGCCATCGCCGAGCAACTGGCACGTAGCGGTGCCCGCGTCGCCGTCAACGGTCGTACGTCGGCCCGCGTCGATGAGGCCGTCGCCAAACTGGGCGAGTTCGACGTCCTGGGTGTTGCCGCCGACGTCTCGACAGAGGAGGGAACTGCCGATCTGCTGCGTCAGTTGCCCGACGTCGACATCCTGGTGAACAATCTCGGCATCTTCGGGGCGGTTCCGCCGATGGAGATCACCGACGAGCAGTGGCGCACCTACTTCGACGTGAATGTGCTTGCAGCCGTGCGGCTTATCCGTAGCTACCTGCCGGGCATGACCGAGCGCGGCTGGGGCCGGGCGATCCAGATCGCCAGTGACTCCGCGATTGTCACCCCGGCGGAGATGATCCATTACGGCGTATCCAAGACGGCGCTGCTCGCGGTGTCGCGTGGTTTCGCCAAGGAAGCTGCGGGTACCGGCGTGACCGTGAACTCGGTGATCGCCGGGCCGACCCATACCGCGGGCGTCGAGGATTTCGTCTACCAGCTCGTCGACAAGTCGCTGCCGTGGGACGAAGCGCAGCGGGAGTTCATGATCAAGCATCGGCCGCAGTCGCTGATCCAGCGCCTGATCGAGCCGGAGGAGATCGCCAACATGGTGGCCTATCTCGCGTCGCCCCTGGCCTCGGCAACCACAGGTGGGGCACTGCGAGTCGACGGCGGTTACGTCGACTCGATCCTGCCCTAGAAACTCAACCTCCGGCGGGGCCGAGAGATCGAACGTATTCTGCCGCCATGGGGGCGCAGAGCGTATCGGGAAAAGTCGCCGTGATCACCGGTGGTGCATCCGGTATCGGCGCGGCGCTCGCGGCCAGGCTGGCCGGCCAAGGTGCTGAGGTGTGGATAGCCGATCGGCAGAAGGATGTGGCGCAGGACCTCGCCGACAAGCTTGGTGTCAGTGGTGGAACAGCGCACGCCATCGAACTCGACGTGCGCGACTTCGCCTCGTTCGAGCGCGCGATCGCCACGATCGTGGAGCGGTCGGGCCGCATCGACTACCTGTTCAACAACGCGGGAATCGGGGTCGGCGGCGAGATCGACTCGTACACGCTGGACGACTGGAACGAAGTCTTCGACGTGAACCTGCGTGGTGTGGTGCACGGCATCCAGGCGGTCTATCCCATCATGATCCGGCAGCACAACGGCCACATCGTGAACACCGCGTCCATGGCTGGTCTCATGACCGGTGCGGGTCAGGCGAGCTACTCCGCCACCAAGCATGCCGTCGTGGCCATCTCGCGGACCTTGCGCGTCGAGGCCGAGCGTCACAACGTGCTGGTTTCGGCGCTGTGCCCCGGAGTCGTCCGGACACCGATTCTCAGCGGTGGCAAGTACGGCCGGCTCAAGGGCCCCGGCGTCACCGACGAAGACTTCGTCAAGAAGGTGTGGGAGCCGTTGCGGCCCATGGATCCTGACGTTTTCGCCGAGCGTGTGGTGCGGGCCGTGATGCGGGGCGACGCGATGATCATCGTGCCCGCGTGGTGGAAGTTGTTCTGGTATCTGGAGCGGCTGTCACCGCGGCTGTCGTTGCGCCTCGCGAAGACGGCACTCAACCGAAGCCGTGCGGTGCAAGCAGAGCTCAACAAGGGGCATTAGGAGAGCATCGCGGTGCCGGGCACGGCCAGGCATACCAACGACAACGCCAGCAGGAACCACCCTGCGCCCTGCCAGATCGGCCAGGTGCCCTCGGCTTTCCACACCTGGTAGGTCCGGATAAACGCCCCGAGCCCGCCGACGAAGGTGATCGTGGGCACCAGCGCGGCCGAGAGCACGGAGTGATCAAAGGCGTAGAACGTCAGCGCCAAGCCTGCCACGACAACGACGGCGACCACGTAGCCCACCGCGGATCGGAACATTTCCGGGTTGTGCCAACGCTTTTCGACATCGTCTTCATCGCTGCCCATATCTTCGGCTCACATCCGTCACGGCGGCCCGTTGATGTACCAGGCCAGGCAACCCGGCCGGCCGCGGCACGCGATGATGGCGCCGGCATCGGGAGCCGACCCGCGCACCCGCGGCGGTCTGGGTTGCAGATTGCAGTTCACGACGTACGGGTTCCACGGGATGACCCCGTTTACACATGGCTCAGCTTGAATCTCGGCAGGTTCCGCGGAGACCTGCCCCGATACGGCCGTCGGCGCGATGACGACCGCGATTGCCGCTGCGCCCACTGCCACTGGGCGCAGGATGCGCTGTCCTGACGTTCTCATCGTTGAGTGCCAACCGTTTCTGGTAGCCGTCTATTTCGACGGTAGCACTCGAGTCACCGGCCGAGCACACGCAAAACTGCCCCTTTTCCAGGGAAAAGAGGCAGTTCTACGTCTGGTCGCGCAAACAGGGTTACGGATCGCGGGGCAGGCCCAGCAGGCGTTCGGCGATGATGTTGAGCTGAACTTCGGTGGTGCCGCCGTAGATCGTGGTGGCGCGGCTGGCCAACAGATACTCGGCCCAGCGGCCGAATTCCTGCTCAGGGTCCCCGACGGCGCCGTCGGTGCCGAAGGAGGCCACCGCGAACTCGGCGTAGCCCTGGCCGGTCTTCATCGACAGCAATTTGGAGATCGCGGCCGCCGGCATGGGGTCCCCGCCGGCCAGTGTCAGCAGCGTGGATCGCAGGTTCAGCACCTTGGCGGCGTGGCCTTCGGCGATCAGTTGGCCCGCGCGGTTCTGCTCGATCTGGTCGAACTGCCCGTCCCGTAAGAAGGCCACGAACTGGTCGAGGTTGGCCAGGAACGGCGGCTCGCTGCTGCCGATCGACACCCTCTCGTTGGTCAGCGTGTTGCGGCTGACCTCCCAGCCACGGTTGACCTCGCCGAGCACCATGTCGTCGGGTACGAACACGTCGTCGATGAACACGGTGTTGAACATCGCGTTGCCGGTCAGCTCGCGCAGCGGTTTCACCTCGACGCCAGGTGACTTCATGTCCAGCAGGAAGTACGTGATGCCATTGTGTTTTGGCGCGCTTGGTTCCGTTCTCGCCAGCAGGGCGCCCCACTCCGAGAACTGCGCACCCGTCGTCCAGATCTTCTGTCCGGTGATCCGCCAGCCGCCGTCGACCTTGGTGGCCTTGGTGGTCAGGCTGGCCAGGTCAGAACCGGCACCCGGCTCGGAAAACAGCTGGCACCAGATCATCTCGCCGCGGAACGTCGGCGGCAGGAACCGCTGCTGCTGCTCATCGGTGCCGAACGCCACGATCGACGGAATGATCCAGGAGGCGATGCCCATGTTCGGCCGCCGCACGCGGCCGGTACTGAATTCCTGGGCGATGATGATCTGCTCGATCGGCTCCGACGCGCGGCCCCACGGCTTGGGTAGGTGCGGCTGCACCCAACCGCCCTCGGCGATCGCGGTATTTCGCTCGGCGCCACTCGGAATAGCTTTCAGCCCAGCGACTTCCGCGCGGATCTCGTCACGCAGCTTCTCGGTGTCCGGATCGAGGTCGATGTCGACCGGCCGCATCCCGGTCGCCGTCGCGGTGTCGACCACCAGTTGGGGGTAGTCCGAGGCCCGCCCGAAGCAGGCAGCCAGCACGAGAGCACGCCGGTAGTAGACGTTGGTGTCGTGTTCCCAGGTGAATCCGATCCCGCCGTGCACCTGGATGCAGTCCTGGGCGGTGTGCTGTGCCGCAGCGGGCGCCAAGGTGGCGGCCACTGCGGCGGCGAACTCGTAATGAGTTTCCGCAGAAGGGTCTTCCTGCGCGTCGTCGAGCGCCCGGGCCGCATCCCAGACGGCGGCGGTGGCTCGCTCGGTGTCGGCGATCATCCCGGCACACTTGTGCTTGATCGCCTGGAACTGCCCGATCGGCCTGCCGAACTGCTCGCGGATCTTCGCGTATGCAGTGGCGGTGTCGGTGGCCCAGCGCGCGACACCGATCGCCTCGGCCGACAGCAGTGTGGTGATCAGTGCGCGGGCGTGGGCGGTGCTCAGGCTGGTCAACACCCGGTCGGCCTCGACCTCGACGGCGTTGGCCCGGACGTGGGCCAACGGACGCAACGGGTCGACGCTGCGAACCGGCTCGATCTCGAGCTGGGCGGCGTCCAGCACCACCCACTGGACACCGGACTCGATCGCGACCGGCAGCACCAGGATCGAAGCCTGCGCTGCGGAGGGCACCGCCCGGGCCTCGCCGCGGATCACCAGGCCGTCACCGTGGCGGGTCGCGGTCAGACCGGAGTCGATGGCGTAGGCCGCGATGGTCTCGCCCGAGGCCAGTCCGCTCAGGACCTTCGCCTCGGGGTCGCCGGCCGAGATCAGTGCACTGGCGATCGCCGACGGCACGAAGGGCCCGGGGACCGCGCCGTAGCCGAACTCGGCCAGTGTGATGGCCAGTTCGAGAATGCCGAAACCTTGTCCGCCAACGGATTCCGAGAGGTGAACGCCCAACAGCCCCTGTTCGGCCGTGGCTTTCCAGTACGGCGGGGGATTGGGGATCGGGGTCTCGAGCGCTTCGTGAAGCACCTCCGAGGGCGCCACTCTCGCCACCAGGGACCGGACCGAATCGGCCAGGTCGCTGTGCTCAGACGTGATCGCAATAGGCATGCGGTTCCTCCATCCGGGGCGTACATCTATTAACCGGTCGGTTGGGCCGAGGGTACCCCGGCGTGACCGGCGCCACTCCGGCGGCCTATCTCACCCCGTTAACTACGTGGGCCAACGGCTCGCCGTCATGAATGCGCCGGCAGTTCTCCACCGCCATGGTCAGATACCGCCGCATGGTGTCCGCCGTGTACCAGGTGACATGCGGTGTCAGCACCACATTCGGCAGCTCCAGCAGGGGGTTGCCGAGCGGTACCGGCTCCTCGGTGAACACATCGAGGCCGGCCGCGGCCAGCTGTCCGGTACCCAGCGCCTCCACCAGGGCGGGCTCGTCGATGATCGGCCCACGTGCGGTGTTGATGACGACGGCACCGGGTTTCATCGACGCCAGGGCCGCCTTGTCGAGCAGGCCCCGGGTGGCCTCCGTCAACGGGAGATGCAGCGAGACGATATCGCTGGCAGCCAACAGGTCTGGCAGACTGCGCCACCGTGGGTGACCGGTATCGCGCGTGCTGGTGTGCAGCACCTGTGCCGGCTCGGCACCCATGGCGATGACGATCTTCTCGACCCGCTTCGCGACGTTGCCGTAGCCGATCAGGCCCACCGTGCACCCGCTGATGTCGCGGACGGTCTCGCCCAGGCTGTGATCCGACGGCCAGCCCTTGCCAGCCCGAGTGGCGCGGTCGAGCTCGGGCAACCGACGCAATGCGGCCAGCATCAGCAGCACGGTGCCCTCGGCCACCGAAGGGGCATTGGCCCCGGGCATGTTGGCCACCAGGATGCCCAGTCGACTGGCGGTGTCGACGTCGATGGTGTTCACCCCGGCGCCGAGCTTGTGCACCAGCCGCAGCCGCAGACCACGCTGAAGATCGTCGCCGGACACCGGCCGTAGCACGTGCCAGAGCACCTCGGCGGACGGCAGCTCCCGGTAGAACGTGGTGTCGTCGTCCTCGGCGCAGAACGTCACGTCGAGCCAGTCCTGATGAGGTGCAAGGAAATCCAGCACCTTGTCACCGGGAGTGAAGTGGGCCAGGACCTTGATCCGGCCGGGGTTCACCGCCACCGCTTCGCGATCCATCCGGCGATGGTATCGGCCTGCTCGTCGCGTGCGCCGGCAGTGGTGAAGTAATGATCTGTGTCGATCGAGAACTGAGATTTGTCCGTGCTCGCCAGCGCGTCGAAGATGCGTTTGGCGTCCGACGGGTACACCCCGGTGTCCTGGTCGGCGTTGATCACCAGGGCCGGGCAGGTGATCCGGGCCAGGTGCGGCTCTGCTCGGGTCTGGGCGTGCCGAAGGCTCCACATGCCGATCCAGTTCCGCACTGTGGTGGCCGCGGCGATGCCGCGAGCCGACCGGTTGGCCTTGATCGGTGTTCCCGCGTAGCAGAGATTGGCTTGCCGGTTGGTCGGCTCGATGGCCGGATCGACCATCCTGGGGTCGGCCCAGGTACGCATCACCGTGAACGGACGGTCCGAATAGCCTTCTGCCTGAATCTGTTTGAGCTCCGCCTCGGCCCAGTCGGTGATCTTCTCGTTGCGGGCCACCTGGGCCGCGCGGTAGCGCGCCACGAACTCGGCCGAGAAGGGCGCCGGGTTGCGCTCGTCGAACAGGTCCAGCTCGGGGTCGCTGGCGACGGCGTCGTTCTCGTCGACGACGGAGGCATCCATCCACGCGGTCAGCACATCTGGGCGCCCCGGGTGGGCCGCACTGGCCACATAGCCGTCCGCGGGCGGGAGGTCCGTCAGGCCGGTTGCCGGCCGCATGCCCTCCAGCGGCAGCACGTTCGGGTCGACGGCCTGCGATTGGTAGGCGGCCATCAGCGATCCTCCGCCTGAGTTGCCGAGCAGGACAACGGTTTCGATGTTCTGTTGTTCGCGGAGCCAGCGCACGCCCACCCCGATGTCGACCAGCGCGTGGTCCAAGAGGAAGCTGCTCTCGAAGCCGCGGAAACGGGTGTTCCAGCCGAGGAAGCCGACGCCCCTGCGCGCCAGATGGTCCGCGATGTAGTGCTCGGAGAAGTCGATCTGATAGTGCGTGGCGATCACGGCTACCTTGGGTTTGTGTCCCGCGCCGCGGTAGTAGAGGCCCTGGCATGGGTATCCGCCGGCGCCGGCGCGCTGGGCGGTCGGGGATTCCAGCCCGATGAACTCGCGGACCACTTCCGGTGACGCTGTAGTCATGAACGCGGGGTCTCCTCGTGGTAGATGGTCCGGTAGAACACGTTGGCCAGGGTGGTGATGCAGGCGGTGTCGTCGGCGGCGGCGTCGCGGCCGCCGGACAGTTGTGCGTAGCAGAACTGGTTGAGCATCGATACCAGCGCGACGGCCGTCAGGTGGGCGTCGTCATCGGGGCAGAACCCTTGCTGCTGAGCATGTTTGACCATCTCGGTGATCATGGCGATCGGCAGCTGACAGATCTCGTCCCAGTATTCGGCGAAGTCGTCGTCGATCATGGCCATCTGGGAGACGCTGATGATCTCGGCGAGACGGTGCCGGTAGGTCATCCAGTGTGCGGAAGCCGCCTGGTGGCAGCGTTCCCAGTTGGTCAGATTCGGCGCGGTCGCGGGCAGGGCCCGTTCGCGGGCCTCGTTGCGGAATCGCAGAGCCCATTCGCGAACCATGGCCTCTTTCGAGGCGTAATAGTTGTAGAACGAGGCGGCCGACCGGCCCGCCTCCGAGGCGATGTCGGTGATCGTCGTGGCCAGGATGCCCTTGCGGGCGATCACCGCACGGGCCGCATTGTCGATCGCCGCCTGGGTCTGGCGGCCGCGCGCGGTCGGCAACGGGGTGCGGGGACTGACGGTCACGGATTTCCTCACTCCCGGCGGCACCGGGAAATGTCGTTTCCCGGCGGGCCGGGAAATCTTGCACGATCATTGATCACATCTGAATCTGATGTTAGATTCAGATTCGCCGCAGCGCCAGTCCTTGGCGCGTTCGCCCCGGAGGTATGTCGACGTGATCAAGCCCAACAATCCCAACTCGGAGTTCGAGTTCGGCGGAATCAACCACGTGGCCCTGGTGTGCGCGGACATGGCGCGCACGGTGGACTTCTACACCAACGTGCTCGGCATGCCGCTGATCAAGTCGCTCGACCTGCCCGGCGACATGGGGCAGCACTTTTTCTTCGACGCCGGCAACGGGGACTGCATCGCGTTCTTCTGGTTCCGTGACGCCCCCGACGGCGTGCCGGGGATCTCGGCGCCGGCCGCCATTCCCGGCATCGGCGAATTCGTCAGCGCCACCGGCTCGCTGAACCACATCGCCCTGCATGTGCCCGCCGAGAAGTTCGACGAGTACCGGCAGAAGCTCAAGGCCAAGGGTGTTCGCGTCGGTCCGGTGCTCAACCACGACGACAGTCCCATGCAGGCGTCGGCCACGGTGCACCCCGGTGTCTACGTCCGGTCGTTCTACTTCCTCGACCCGGACGGCATCACCCTGGAATTCGCCTGCTGGACCAAGGAATTCACTGACAACGACGCCCAGACGCCGCCCAAGACGGCCGCCGACCGTCGTCCGCCCGTGACGGCGGGCAGTTAGCTCCGGCCCGCTCCGGCCCACCGGCCCGGCCTCGCCCGCCCTGCCATTGTCACGCCAGAGTGGCTGTCGCCGTCGAGCGCCGCTCCAGTGTGACAATGGGTGTGCGTCGGCCGAGTTGGCCGCAGACATTGTCACGCCAGCGCGGCCGTCGAACCCGGCAGCCACTCCAGCGTGACAAACGGGGCGCAACGGCGCGCGGCAACGGGGCGCAACGGGCCACAAAGGGGGCCGCAACCGCCCCCGGCAGCGGGCAACGGGCCACAAAGGGCGCCGCAACCGACCCCGGGCGCCAGTGCGTCAAGGCTTGGTGGCGGTGACGAAGTAGCCGCGCGGTACCCCGGGGACGTCCAGTGGCACTGCCGGGGCGAACCACCGGTTCCACTTGTTTCCAGGCTCAGCGATGTCGGTGACCACCGCCGACCAGCCCAGCGGTTCACACAATTGCTCCGGGGAGTCGGTCCCGAACAGCCACGGCGCGCCGTTGCGGGCCATCTGCTCGCGAACCGCTGCGAGCATCACGTTGTCCAGCAACGTCTTGCCGACGATGTCGTAGAGCAGCACCGAACCCGGCGCCGACAGTGAATCGACCCGCTGGAAGACGGTGTGGACGGTCTCCTCGTCGAGATACTGCAGCAGCCCCTCCATCAACCACACTGTCGGCAGATCAGGGTCGAAACCGTTGGACCGCAGGGCATCGGTCCAGTCGGTGGTGAGGTCGACGCCGATGGCCACCCGCCGGCAGTTCGGTTCACTGCCGGCCAGTAGATCGGCCTTGGCCGCGATCACGGCGGGCTGGTCGAGTTCGAAGACTGTGGTGCCATCGGGCCAGGGCAGCCGGTAGGCCCGCGCGTCCAGACCCGCGGCGAGGATCGCCACCTGCTTCACCGGTGGCACGGCATTCAACAGCGCCTCGTCCCAGAACCGGGTGCGCACCACGATCTGCAATGTCGATTTGTCGCCGGTCGCGGCCACCGACTCGGCGAGCATCCGCCGCCCTGATTCCCCGGCCAACCGCTCGGCGAACGGATCGTCGAAAAGCCGGTCTGGGCGGCGGGTTTCCTCGGCGCGGATCGCCGCCACCAGGGTGCCGGTATCCGCGACGGCCTGACCTGGGGTGGGTCCAGAGTTAGTCATACAGCGATCATGCGCGGGCAGCTGCCGTGGAGCCTTGGATATTTTTGTCCTGGATCGATTGCGCGAGGAGCCGCAGCGCGTCCGCCGAACTCGAACCTTCCGCGGTCGTGACGACACACAGCGATTGGTCGACATCCCGGGTAATCGCCAGGTTCTGCATGGTGACGGTGAGCGATCCGGCCAGCGGATGACGCATGTCATAGGAGTCGGCTTCGCACGGCTTGACCCGGTGATCGGCCCACAGCGCGACGAATTCCGGGCTCTTGACCGACAATTCACCGATCAGGGCGGACAGCAGTGCATCGTCGGGATATCGGCCCGCGGCCAGGCGCAGGCTGCCGACCACCGTGCGCACCTTGCGGCCCCAGTCCGCGTAGAGGTCGCGGGTGTGCGGATCGAGGAACAGCAGCCGGGCCAGGTTGGGCCGGGTCGCGGGGTGGTCCACCGAGGTGAAATCCAGATGGCCTGCCAACAGGGCGTGGCCGAGCTCGTTCCAGGCGAGCACGTCGGTGCGCCGACCGATCACCAGCACCGGCAGGTGGTCCATGGAGCGCAACAGATCGCGGGTAAAGGTGCTGACGCGTTCGACGGGAGGTCGGCGGGGCGGCTGTACGCGCTGGGACGCCAACTCCCGCAGATGTGCCTGCTCGTGAACATCGAGCTGCAGAGCCCGGGCCAGCGCGTCGAGGATCGCCTCCGAGGCATTCACCGACTGCCCCTGCTCCAACCGGGTGTAATAGGAAACGCTGACTCCGGCCAGCTGGGCGACCTCTTCGCGCCGAAGACCGGCCACGCGTCGTCTTTCGCCGTATCGGTCCAGGCCCACGTCCTCCGGATGCAGCCGCCCGCGCCGGGCCCGCAGGAACTCGCCGAGTTGTCCGGTGCTCATCAGCCCACTATGCCTCCGGTTCGAGGGGTTGTGCCTATCCCTGCCAGTGGTAGGCACGGCTGGGCCTGGTTGGCCGATCACCGCCTCGCCAGGCTGGGGACATGAACGAGATTGTGTTGGGCGACGTCACGGTGACCCGGGTCATGGAGTACTACGGCTCGGTGCGGCTGTCGCCGCAGGAGTTCTTCCCGGAGAGCACCGACGACATGTGGCAGCGCAACGAGGACTGGCTGGCTCCGGATTTCTACGATCCCGGCCGCGATGACTGCGTATCGGCCATCCAGACCTGGGTACTGCGCAGTGCGGGCCGCACCATCCTGGTCGACACCGGCGTGGGCAACCACAAGGAGCGGCCGCATGCCCCGGTGTGGCATCACCTGGACACTGATTTTCTGGACAATCTGGCCCGGGCCGGGGTCGCACCAAAAGACGTCGACGTCGTGATCAACACCCACCTGCACATCGACCACGTCGGCTGGAACACCTACCTCGACGACGGCAACTGGGTCCCGACGTTCCCCAACGCCACCTACCTGATGCCGCGGGCCGACTTCGATTTCTGGAACCCGGCCAATCGTGACGACCCCGCCGCGGGACGGGACAACGTCTTCCTCGACAGCGTGGCACCGGTCCACGAGGCCGGTCAGGCCACATTGTGGGAGAACGGCTTTCAGATCGACGACAACATCACGCTGGAGCCTGCCCCCGGGCACACCCCAGGCTCGGCGGTGGTCCGGCTGCAGTCCGGCGGTGACCGTGCGGTGTTCGTCGGCGACATGATGCACACCGCGCTGCAGATCGTTCATCCTGATGTCAACAGCTGCTACTGCGAGGACCTGGAACAGGCGCGGGCATCGCGCCGACGGGTACTCGGCCACGCCGCCGATACCAACACGCTCGTGATACCAGCGCATTTCGGCGGTTACGGCGCGGCCGAGGTGATGCGGGACGGGGACCGGTTCGCGGTCAAGGAATGGGCAGCGTTCGAGCGGGCGACGGCATGATCGACCCGACCGTCGACACTGCCACCGGGGTGGTGCGGGGAATCCGCACCGCCCACGGCTCGGCCTTCCTCGGCATCCCCTACGCCGCACCGCCCGGCATCACCGGCCGCTTCGCGGCTCCGGCAGCACACGAGCCGTGGCGCGGCGTGCGCGATGCGACCCGCCCCGCGCCGACGGCACCCCAGCCACGCCGAAACGGCTTCGGGCGCTTGGATATGACACCGTTCTTCGGACCGGGTTGGGTGCGCGGCTCCGACTACCTCACCGTCAATGTGTGGGCCCCGCCGGGCGCCCAGCGCCGTCCGGTGATGGTGTTCGTCCACGGCGGCGGTTTCGTGGCAGGCTCCACCCGCTCACCGCTCTACGACGGCATCGCCTTCGCCCGCGACGGCGTGGTGCTGGTGACGGTCACCTACCGGCTGGGCATCACCGGATTTCTCGACCTGCCCGGCGCGTCGCGCAACCGCGGCCTGCTCGACGTGCTGGCTGCGCTGGAGTGGGTGCAGGCCAACATCTCGGCCTTCGGCGGTGATCCTGCCAACGTCACCCTGTTCGGCCAGTCCGCCGGTGCGACGATCACCGCCGGAGCTCTGGCCGCACCCGGCGCGGACAAGCTGATCCGTCGCGCAATCATGCAGAGCGGCAACGGCTTCGGTGCGTTCCATCCGGAGCAGGCCGAACAGGTCAGCCGGGCGGCAGCCAAGGTTCTCGACGTCGAGGCCACGGTCACCGGATTTGACCCCCTCTCCGATGAACAGCTGGTCGAGGCGATCCCCGAACTGGCCGGGCTGGATCTGCGCACCGAAGGACGTTTTGACCCGCTGCTGGGGTTGAGTCCGTTCAGTCTGGTGCTGGCCGAGCAGCCTGCACGGCAGCTCAATCCGGAGGTGGACCTGCTGATCGGGACCAACACCGAGGAGGGCAACCTGTACCTGGTTCCGCAAGGGAACTTCGACTCCTCGACCCTCGATGACGTCGAGCGGCTCGCCACGCAGGTCGACGCCGACCCGGCCGCCGTGGTCCAGCGGTACCGCTCCCGCTTCCCCCGGGCGGGTTGGGGCCAGCTGCGGTCGGCGATCCTGGGCGACGCGTTGTTCCGCACCGGTAGTGAAGGCACGGCTCAGGCCCATGAGCAGCTGTCGGGCCCCGCGACCCACCGCTACGAATTCAGTTGGCGCTCAGCAGCAGTGGACGGAAAGCTGGGGGCGGCTCACGCGGTGGAACTACCGTTCGTCTTCGAACGAACCGGTCTGGAGTCGGTACGCGGACCCGGTGCCCTGCTGGGGCCAGGCGAGCCTCCTGGCGCATTGGCCGCCGAGATGCACGGTGCCTGGGTCCGGTACGCCACCACGGGAGATCCGGGCTGGGCGCCGGGGGAGATGCGCCGATTCACCGGTGTGGGTTGATCCCGATGTGACTGGGCAGCAGGGTGCGGCGCCGGGTGTACTCCGTCGGTGTCATCGCGGTGAACGATCGGAACTCGCGGACGAAATGCGCCTGGTCGAAGTAGCCCAGATCGGCCGCGATTCGGGCACCGTTGGTGTCGCCGGCGTCCAAGAGCCTCATTGCCGCCTGGAACCGACGCAACCGCAGATAGGTCTTGGGCGTCAGGCCGACCTCGGCGCGGAAGGACGCGATCAGCCGTCGGGCTGACAACCCGGTCATCGCCGACGCCTCAGCCACCCGCAGCGAGGGTTGACTTTCGGCCGCGAGCAAGACCGCGCCGACTGTGGGATCGCGGGAGCTCATGCGCGCCAGCAGAAATGACTCCACCAGTGCCACTCGCGACCGCGCCGAGGGTGCTTCGATCAGTCGGGCGCGCAGGATCGATGCGTCGCGACCCCAGATCGCGTCCAGGTCCACACAGCGGTCCTCCAGGTCGTCCTGTGGCGCCGGCAGGAACGCCGACGCGCCACCGGGACGGAAATGGATGGTCAGCACGGTTTGCGACGGATCGATCTGGGTGACGTAGGAGGCCACACCGGCGCCGGCGATGAAAGCGGTCCCGACGTCGAGGCGGGTGGTGCCATCGGCGGCGAAGAAATCGACCCGCTCGCGGGAACCGAGATCGATGATCACGGTGGCGGCGCCGCGGGGGAGGGCACGGCTGCGATGGGTCGTGGCCTGCGCGTTGTGCCAATATCCGAAGAACTGAACGTGGGCGGCCAGCGGTGGGCTCGGACGTAGCAATACCGGGCCGGCCACCTCAAACCCCCGGCTGCTGCATTCCGGCCAGTGCGTCGAGCATCGACCGCAGCTGGTCGATGAGTTGTTCGGGGGAGTAGGTGATCTCGCCGGACAACCATGCGCTGATGGTCTGGGTGACCCCGCCCACGGCGAAATGAGAGGTGGCCCGCAGGTAGTCGTTCGCGCGCAGCTGCAGGGCATCGCCGGCGTGCTGACCGAGCAGGGTGGCGAAGAGCGCGGTGGACTCGGCGCGCTTACGTGCCAGTACCTCGTTGGACAGCTTGACGCTGAAGAGCAGCCGGCCGATCCGCGGGTCTTTGGCGATCAGATGCACGATGTTCGTCATCCCGGCGGTGGTCTGATCGGCCAGCGGAACGGCCGCGACGGCCGCCTGCGTCGAGCTCGCGATATCGGCGATCACCCAGTCGTAGACCGCGGCGATGAAGTCGTCCTTGTCGGTGAAGCTCTCGTAGAAATACCGAGCGGCCAAACCGGCGGTGCGGCACACCGCCCGCACCGTGACCTCGCCGTCCTCGGCTCCCAGCA
Organism: Mycobacterium shunyiense; assembly: GCF_058270035.1. NCBI lineage: Bacteria > Bacillati > Actinomycetota > Actinomycetes > Mycobacteriales > Mycobacteriaceae > Mycobacterium > Mycobacterium shunyiense. The sequence continues at coordinate 87,535 of NZ_JBZDPT010000003.1, forward strand.
GATCCAGCCCGGCCTCCAGCAGCTGGCTGCGACGTTGCGCCAGGCGGTCGGCCGCTTCGACGCCGCGGTACGGGCGGACCTGCTTCACCCCCACATCTTGACACCTGTCACTCCGGCGGGCCAGTATCAGGAAACGCAGGTTCTCAGTTTCTAGAAGGGGTGGCCATGACGGTCAGCGAACCGATCCCGCACGTCGAGCGGCCGATGAACGAGTCGCCGCGGCCCGGCGCCGCGCCCAAGCGCCGGCGCGGCGCCAGCTTCGACGACGGGCTGATGGGCGTGGCGCTGCTGGCCGGCCCGGCCAACGTGATCATGCAGCTGGCCAACCCCGGCGTCGGCTACGGCGTGGTCGAGAGCCGCGTCGAGAGCGGCCGCACCGACCTGCACCCGATCAAGCGGGCCAGGACCACCTTCACCTACCTGGCCGTGGCCACCCGCGGCAGCGACGCGCAGAAGGCGGCATACCGGCGCGCGGTCAACAAGGCGCACGCGCAGGTGTACTCCACCGAGGACAGTCCGGTGAAATACAACGCGTTCGACAAGAACCTCCAGCTCTGGGTGGCCGCCTGCCTCTACAAGGGTGGCGTCGACGTGTTCCGCATGTTCATCGGCGAGCTGGACGACGAGACCGCCGACCAGCACTACCGCGACAGTGTCACCATGGGCACCACACTGCAGGTGCCCGAGTCGATGTGGCCGGCCGACCGGGCTGCGTTCGACCGGTACTGGGAGGAATCCCTGGAAAAGCTGCACATCGACGACACCGTGCGCGGCTATCTCTATCCGATCGCGGCGGGCCGGCCCAAGAAACCGGTGCTGCCCCGCTTCGTGCAACGTCGGCTCGATGCAGTGGCCTTGCTGATCACCACAGGATTCCTGCCGCAGCGGTTCCGTGAGGAGATGCGTTTGCCGTGGGATGCCAAGAGTCAGAAGCGGTTCGACCAGCTGATCAAAGTGCTCCGCACGATCAACGACCTGCTGCCCTCGGTCCTGCGGCAGTTCCCGTTCAATGTGCTGCTCAAAGACCTCGACTGGCGGATCCGCACCGGCCGTCCATTGGTGTAGCTGTCAGGCTCGCGGCGTACCCTCGCGGCGGTGCGAACAGATTCAGACAACTGGGATATCACCACGAGCGTAGGTGCGACAGCGTTGTTCGTCGCTGCCTCAAGGGCATTGGAGGCCCGAAAGCCTGATCCCATCGCTGTCGACAAGTATGCCGAGGCGTTCTGCCGTGCAGTCGGTGGCGATTGGGCGATCGCTGCCGAGGGGACCGATCCAGAGCATCCGCTGCAGACCGAATTCGGCAAGGACTTCGTCAACTTCCAGGGCGTGCGGACCAAGTACTTCGACGAGTACTTCGGCCGGGCCATCGAGGCCGGCGTCACACAGATTGTCCTTCTGGCCGCCGGTCTGGACTCACGCGCCTACCGGCTGCCGTGGGCCGACGGCACCGTGGTCTACGAGTTGGACCAGCCGCGAGTGCTCGAGTTCAAGCGCGAGACGGTAGACCGCCTCGGCGAGGCGCCGACGGCCGAGCGGCGCGAGGTGGCGATCGATCTGCGCGACGACTGGCCACGCGCGCTGCGGGAGAGCGGCTTCGACCCGTCGCGGCCGTCGGCCTGGATCGCCGAGGGACTGTTGATCTATCTGCCTGCCACAGCACAGGAACGGTTGTTTGCTGGAATCGATGCGCTGGCAGCGCCGGGCAGCTTCGTCGGCATCGAGGAATCGATCCCGATGCCGGACGAGGCATTCCAGGCCAAGCGCGCCGAAGCGGTCTCCTCCGGAGAAGAGAACGCGTTCTTCACTCTCGTGTACAACCAGCAGCACGCGCCCGCGCAGCAGTGGTTCGGCGAGCGTGGCTGGGAAGCCGCTGAGACTCCGCTGCATGAGCTTCTGGCCCGCGCGGGGCGGCCCGTGCCCGGTCCGGACTCCGAAGCAGGCCTGATGACGGGAACTATCACCTTGGTGGCTGCGACCAAAAGGTGAGGCAGTTCACGAGCTAGCCCGAGTACGTGCCTCTCGACAGTTAAGTTATGCAATGCTAACTTCAGCAAAAGTTAGCTTAGCCATACATAAGGGAGAGATTCGGGGGCTTAGTCGCTCCCGTGCACGCATATGGGTAGTGACACGCTTGCGGCTCCGCCTCAGGGAGCGCCCCGGCTCGATCGCGATGTGATCAGCCGTTTCGCCACATGTTGTCGTGCGCTGGGTCTGACGGTGAACGACCGGCAGCGGCCGGCCGACCTCACCGCGGCCCGGTCCGGCTTTGCTGGATTGGCACACATCGCACACGACCACTGTGACGCCTGGACGGGTCTGGCCGCCGCGGGCGACGTGTCCGGTGCGGTCATCGACGCGGTGTGGCGCACCCGCGCCAGCGCCGGTCTGCTCCAGCGCGAGATCGACCTGGCTGCCGGTGACCTCGGTTTCACCTTTGACAGTGGGCTGTACCTACAGTTCCGCGCCAGTGAGGTCGACGACTTCCAGCTGGCCTACGCGGCGCGCCGCGCCGGCCAGGGTGAACTCGCCGAGGCGGACGCGCTCGTGGGGGAGCTGCTCGACCGCCGGCCGGGTTGGCTGAACGCCACCTGGCTGCGGGTGGCGATCAACCACCGGGCCCAGCGCTGGAACGACGTGGTGCGGCTGCTCACCCCGGTGGTCACCAACCCGTCGCTCGACGAGGTCACTACGCACGCTGCCCGCGTCACCCTGGGCATCGCGCTGGCCCGGCTCGGCATGCTGGCGCCCGCGCTGTCGTACCTGGAGGACCCGTCCGGCCCGATCACGGTGGCCGCGCTCGACGGCGCGCTCGCCAAGGCGCTGACGCTGCGCGCGCAGGGTGAGGACGAAGACGCGAGTGAGGTGCTGCAGGATCTCTTCGCCGCCCACCCGGAGAACAAGCAGGTCGAAGAAGCCCTGTCGGATCCGACTTTCGGGCTGCTCATCACCAATGCCGCCCGCATCGACGCGCGCACCGATCCGTGGGACCCGGAGACGGAACCGTCGGAGTCCGACTTCGTCGACCCGGGCGCCAAGGAACGCAAGGCGCACCTGCTCGTCGAGGCCGAAGCCGAGCTCGCCGAGTTCATCGGCCTGGAAGAAGTGAAGTTCCAGGTGGCGCGGCTGAAGAGCTCGGTCGCCATGTCGATCCGTCGCCAGGAGCGTGGGCTGGCCGTCGCGCAGCGCACCAACCACCTCGTGTTCGCCGGCCCGCCCGGAACGGGTAAGACCACCATCGCCCGCGTCGTCGCCAAGATCTATTGCGGCCTCGGACTTCTCAAGAAGGAGACGGTCCGCGAGGTGCACCGTGCCGACCTGATCGGTCAGCACATCGGTGAGACGGAGGCCAAGACCAACGCCATCATCGACAGCGCCCTGGACGGCGTGCTGTTCCTCGACGAGGCCTACGCACTGGTGTCCACCGGCGCCAAGAACGACTTCGGTCTGGTCGCCATCGACACCCTGCTGGCCCGTATGGAGAACGACCGCGACCGCTTGGTCGTGATCGTCGCGGGTTACCGCAAGGACCTCGACATGTTCCTCGACACCAACGAAGGTCTGCGCTCGCGCTTCACCCGCAGCATCGACTTCCCGTCCTACTCCTCGTCCGAACTCGTCGAGATCGCCGAGCGGATGGCCGAGAAGCGGGACAGCACGTTCGAGAAGACCGCGCACGACGAGATGGAGCGGCTGTTCGGTTACCTGGCCGAGGCCACCACGCCCGACGCCCAAGGTGTGCCGCGCCGCAGCCTCGACATCGCCGGTAACGGCCGCTTCGTCCGCAACCTGGTCGAGCGTTCCGAGGAGGAGCGCGAGTACCGCCTCGATCATTCCGACCACGACGACTTCACCGACGAGGAAATGATGACGATCACCGCCGGTGACGTGAACAGTTCGGCCGGCCCGCTGCTGCGTGGCCTGGGGCTGACGGTGCCCGCATGACCGCGCCCGATCCGGACCGGCGCTCCTTCGCGTCCCGCACGCCGAACAACGAAAACCCCGACCAGGTGACCTACCGGCGCGGGTTCGTCACCAAGAACCAGGTCACCGGCTGGCGATTCGTGATGCGCCGCATCGCCTCCGGCGTCGCGCTGCACGACACCCGCATGCTGGTCGACCCGCTCCGTACGCAGAGCCGTGCGGTGCTGACCGGTGCATTGATCATGATCACCGGTTTGGTCGGCTGTTTCCTGTTCTCGTTGTTCCGGCCGGGTGGTACTGCCGGAAACGATGCCGTTCTCGCCGACCGGTCAACGGCCGCGCTGTACGTGCGGGTGGGGGAGCAGCTGCACCCCGTGCTCAACCTGACCTCGGCGCGGTTGATCACCGGCAAGGCGGACAACCCGAGCACGGTCAAGACCAGTGAGATCGACAAGTTCGCGCGCGGCAACCTGCTGGGTATCGCCGGTGCGCCGGAGCGGATGGTGCAGAGCGTCAGCACCGGCGCGGATTGGACTGTGTGCGATGCGGTTTCGGGCGCCAACGCGGGTGTGACCATCATTGCCGGCACCCTCGCGTCGGGCGGTGAGCGTGCCCTGACGCTGACGTCCGATCAGGCCGTCCTGGTGCACAACAGCGAGGGTCCGACCCCGGGCGACTGGCTGCTGTGGGACGGCAAGCGCAGCCCGGTCGATCTGGCCAACCGCGCCGTCACCGACGCCCTCGGTCTCGGCGGGCAGATCCCGACGCCGCGGCCCATCGCGGCCGGCCTGTTCAACGCGATCCCCGAAGCCCCGGCGCTGGCGGCCCCGCACATCGCCGACGCCGGTGCGCCGACGAGCTACGAGCTGTCGACCCCGGTGCCCGTGGGTGGCGTGTTGGCGGCCTACGACGCCGACAACACTGCCCGCTACTACGCGGTGCTGAACGACGGTCTGCAGCCGGTCTCGCCGGTCCTGGCCTCGATCCTGCGCAACACCAACTCCTATGGCCTCGACCAGGCACCGCGGATCGGGCCCGACGAGGTATCGCGGATGCCTGTCTCGCACGCCATCGACACCGCCGGCTACCCGGACGCTCCGGTCAACCTGGTCGCGCCGTCGACCGCCCCGGTGACCTGTGCGCAGTGGATCAAGCCGACGGGTGCCACCGAGAGCAAGCTGTCGGTCCTCTCCGGTGCGGCATTGCCGGTGCCGGACGGCCTGCACACCGTCGACCTGGTCGGCGCGGGCAGCAACGGCGCCGCCAACCGGGTCGCACTGACCCCGGGCAGCGGCTACTTCGTCCAGACCGTCGGGGCCGAGCCCGGCTCGCCGACCGCAGGCTCGTTGTTCTGGGTCAGCGACACCGGCGTCCGCTACGGCATCGATACCGCCGGCAACGACAAAGTTGTCGAGGCGCTTGGCCTCACCGCGCCGGCCCTGCCCATTCCGTGGTCGATCCTGACGCAGTTCGCGGCCGGCCCGACCCTGTCCCGTGGCGACGCCCTGACCGCACACGATGCGCTGTCGCCCAACGCAAACGCTGCACGCCTGGAGGCGACGACCCGATGAGCCGGCTGATCTTCGAGCACCAGCGGAGGCTGGCCCCGCCGACCACCCGTAAGGGCACCATCACGATCGAGCCGCCGCCCCAGTTGGAGCGGATGGTCCCGCCGTCGCTGCTGCGCCGGGTGCTGCCTTACCTGATCGTCATCCTGATCGTCGGCATGATCGTGGCGCTGTTCGCCACCGGGATGCGGATGATCTCGCCGACGATGCTGTTCTTCCCGTTCGTGCTGCTGCTGGCCGCCACCGCGCTCTACCGCGGCGGCAACAAGATGCGCACCGAGGAGGTCGACGCCGAACGCGCCGACTACCTGCGCTACCTGTCGGTGGTGCGCGACAATGTCCGGGCCCATGCCGCCGAGCAGCGCAAGGCGTTGGAGTGGTCACACCCGGAGCCTCAGGCGCTGGCCTCCGTCCCGGGCACCCGCAGGCAGTGGGAACGCGATCCACGTGACCGTGACTTCCTGGTGCTGCGCGCCGGGCTGCACGACGTGCCGCTGGACGCCGCGCTCAAGGTCAAGGACACCGCCGACGAGATCGACCTGGAGCCGGTGTCGCACAGCACCCTTCGCGGTCTGCTCGACGTGCAGCGCACCGTGCGTGATGCCCCGACCGGCATCGACGTCACCAAGCTCGCCCGGATCACCGTGATCGGTGAGGCCGATGAGGTCCGGGATGCGTTGCGGGCCTGGATCGCCCAGGCCGTCACCTGGCACGACCCGACCATGCTCGGGGTGGCGCTGGCCTCTCCTGACGTCGACTCCGACGCCTGGTCGTGGCTGAAATGGCTTCCACACGTGGATATTCCGTCACAGGCCGACGGTGTGGGCCCGGCCCGCTACCTGACCACCGGCGTCACCGAGCTGCGCGAGCAGCTCGATTCGGCCCTGGTCGGCCGGCCCGCGTTCCCCGCCGAGGCGGACCAGGTGCTCAAGCATCTGCTGGTGGTCCTCGACGATCCCGAGGCCGATCCCGACGACATCGCGCGGAAGCCGGGTCTGACCGGGGTGACCGTGATCCATCGCAGTGACAAGCTGCCCAACCGCGAGCAGTACCCGGATCCCGAGCGGCCCATCCTGCGGGTCACCGAAGGTCGGATCGAGCGCTGGCAGAGCAGCGGCTGGCAGCCCTACGTCGGTCAGGCGGACTCGATGTCGGCCGCCGAGGCCGCCCACATCGCGCGGCGGCTGTCGCGTTGGGACTCCAACCCCGGCTATGTGCGGTCCACCGCCACTGGAGGCGCCACCTTCGGCACGCTGCTCGACATCCCAGATGCCTCGGCCCTGGACGTCGCGAGTCTGTGGGCCCCGCGTAACCGCGACGACGAGCTGCGGGTGCCGATCGGCGTCACCGCCACCGGCGAACCGCTGTACTTCGACCTCAAGGACGAGGCCGAGGGCGGCATGGGCCCGCACGGCCTGATGATCGGTATGACGGGCTCGGGCAAGTCCCAGACCCTGATGTCGATCCTGTTGTCGCTGCTGACCACTCACTCCGCTGATCGGCTCATCGTGATCTACGCCGACTTCAAGGGTGAGGCCGGAGCCGACATCTTCCGCAACTTCCCGCAGGTCGTCGCGGTCATCTCGAACATGGCCGAGAAGCGGTCGCTGGCCGACCGGTTCGCCGACACCCTGCGCGGTGAGGTGGCCCGCCGTGAGCAGCTGCTCAAGGAAGCCGGTCGCCGGGTGCAGGGCAGCGCCTTCAACTCGGTCACCGAGTACGAGGCAGCGATCGCGGCCGGGCATGACCTGCCGCCGATGCCGACGCTGTTCGTGGTCGCCGACGAGTTCACGCTGATGCTCGCCGAGCACCCCGAGTACGCCGACCTGTTCGATTACGTTGCGCGCAAGGGCCGCTCGTTCCGGATCCACATCCTGTTCGCGTCGCAGACCCTGGACGTGGGCCGCATCAAGGACATCGACAAGAACACGTCGTACCGGATCGGCCTGAAGGTGGCCAGCCCGAGCATCTCCCGCCAGATCATCGGGGTCGAGGACGCGTATCACATCGAATCGGGTCGCGAGCACAAGGGCGAGGGCTTCCTGGTACCCGCCCCGGGTGCGGTGCCGATCAAGTTCCGCAGCACCTACGTCGACGGCATCTACGACCCGCCGCGGGCCGAGAAGTCGATCGTGGTCCGGGCGCTGCCGCAACCTCAGCTGTTCACTGCCTCGCGGGTGGAGCCCGAACCCGATACCGTGATCGTCACGAACGAGCCCGAGATCGACGTCCTGCCGCCGCGCAAGCTGATCGCCACCATCGGTGACCAGCTGGCCACCTACGGACCGCAGGCGCCGAAGCTGTGGCTACCGCCGCTGGACGGCGCGATCGCCCTCGACGACGTGCTTGCCAGCACCGACATCGAACCCGGTCAACTGCGTTGGCCGCTGGGCGAGATCGACAAGCCGTTCGAGATGCGCCGCGACGCCTTGGTGTTCGACGCCAACTCGTCGGCAGCCAACGTGCTGATCCACGGTGGTCCGCGCTCGGGCAAGTCGACCGCGCTGCAGACCTTTGTGCTGTCGGCCGCGGCGCTGCACTCGCCGAGCGAGGTCAGCTTCTACTGCCTCGACTACGGCGGCGGACAGCTCGCCGGCCTGGAGGACCTGGCCCACGTCGGCAGCGTGGCCACCCCGCTGGAGCCCGAGCGCATCCGTCGTACCTTCGGCGAGCTCGAACAGCTGCTGCAGGCCCGCCAGCGGCAGGGTGCCGTGAGCCGGGTGGGCAGCTACGCAGACGGGTATGGCGAGGTATTCCTGGTCATCGACAACCTGTACGCGTTCAGCCGCGACAACACCGACACCTTCAACACGCGTAACCCGTTGCTGGCCAAGGTGACCGAGCTGGCCAACACCGGCCTGTCCTACGGCATCCACGTCGTCATCACCACGCCGAACTGGCTGGAGGTGCCGCTGGCGATGCGTGACGGCCTGGGCCTGCGGCTGGAGCTCAAGCTGCACGACAGCCACGACAGCATCGTGCGGGTGGTGGGTGCGCTGCGCCGGCCGGCGGAGTCGGTGCCTGCTGATCAGCCGGGCCGCGGCCTGACCATGGCCGCCGAACACTTCCTGTTCGCCGAGCCACAGTTGAGCGACATCGCCGTCATCAACTCCCGCTACCCGGGTCAGAGCGCACCGCCGGTGCGGCTGCTGCCCACCGCGCTGGCCCCCGCCGCGCTGGCACCGCTGTACCCGGCCCCCGAGCAGGTGGTCATCGGGCAGCGCGAAGAGGATCTGGCGCCGGTGGTGCTCGACTTCAAGCACAACCCGCTGCTGGCAGTGTTCGGCGATACCAAGTCGGGCAAGACCACGCTGCTGCGTCACATCATCCGGACCATCCGGGAGAACTCCCGGCCGGACGAGGTGGCTTTCACCGTGATCGACCGACGGTTGCATCTGGTCGAGGAGCCGTTGTTCCCGGACAACGAGTACACGGCCAACATCGACCGCGTGCTGCCCGCGATGCTGGGGCTGTCGTCGCTGATCGAGAAGCGTCGTCCGCCGGCCGGTTTGAGCGCGCAGGAACTCAGCGCCTGGAACCAGCGGTCCGGACAGGATGGCCACACGCACTACCTGATCATCGACGACGTGGACCAGATCCCCGACGGCCCCTCGGCCAGCGGTCCGTTCGCCGGGCAGCGTCCGTGGACCAACATCGTCGGACTGTTGGCCGAGGCCACCGATCTGGGGCTGCGGGTCATCGTGACGGCCAGGGCCACCGGATCGGCCCACGCCGTGATGACGGCACCGCTGCTGCGTCGCCTCAACGATCTGCAGGCGACCACACTGATGCTGTCGGGCAATCCGGCAGACAGCGGCAAGCTCCGCGGGCACCGGTTCGCCCGGTTCCCGGCGGGACGCGGCATGTTGCTCGGGGACGGTGACGCGCCCGAGTTCGTCCAGCTCGTCAACCCACTCATCGAAGACACGGCACTCTCCGTGAACAACGGGCGAAAGGAATTCTGATGACATTGCGGGTAGTTCCAGAAGGATTGACCGCCGCCAGCGCGGCCGTGGAGGCGCTCACCGCGCGCCTGGCCGCCGCGCACGCGGCAGCCGCCCCCCTGGTCTCGGCGGTGATCCCGCCTGCGGCCGATGCGGTTTCGCTGCAGACCGCGACCGGCTTCAGCGCCCACGGTGCCCAGCACTCGACGATGGCCGCGCAGGGTGTCGAGGAGCTCGGACGCTCCGGCGTCGGCGTCGGCGAGTCCGGTGCCAGCTACATGACCGGTGACGCGATGGCGGCTTCGTCCTACATGACTGCGCGCGGCATCTGAGATGACTGCCCCCATTTGGATGGCCCTGCCACCCGAGGTGCACTCGACGCTGCTCTCCAGCGGTCCAGGCGCCGGGTCGTTGCTGGCCGCCGCGGGGGCCTGGCAGTCGCTGAGTACCGAATATGCCTCGGCGGCAGCCGAACTCACCAGCGTGCTGGGCTCGGTGCAGGCCGGGTCCTGGGAAGGGCCGAGCTCGGAGCAGTACATTGCCGCGCACGGGCCCTACCTGACCTGGCTGGCGCAGCAGAGCGCGAACAGCGCTGCGGTGGCTGTCCAGCACGAGACTGCGGCCGCGGCCTACACCACGGCGGTGGCGGCCATGCCGACCATGCCCGAGCTGGCGCTCAACCATGTGGTGCACGGCGTGCTGTTGGCCACGAACTTCTTCGGCATCAACATGATTCCGATCGCGGTCAACGAGGCCGACTACGTCCGGATGTGGATCCAGGCGGCCACCACCATGGCCACCTACCAGGCTGTCTCGGGGGCCGCCGTGATGGCGGCACCGACCAGCACGCCGTCGCCGATGCTGCTCAAGCCGGGCGCCGGGGAGGCCGGCACCGCGTCGGCCAACGCACAGCAGATGATGGCGCAGGGCACGGCCACGGATTCCGGTACGGCGCTGACGAACGCCGACGCGACGGCCGACAGTGAGTACCCGAATCTGCCGCAATGGCTGATCGACTATCTCGGTAACGACTCGATGATCGGCGGCAAGGAGCTGCTGAGGTTCCTCAACGATCCGCTGGGGACGCTGCAGAGCATGCTCACCGACTTGATGACCAATCCGGCGGGCTTCCTGACCACTTGGGGGCCCTTCCTGTTCGGCGTCATCTACCAGATGATCTTCCAGCCGGTGGGTTGGGGAACCTGGATCGGTGTGGCGCTCTCGCCGTTCCTGGTACCGCTGCTCGGCATCGGCCTTGCTGCACTGGGTTTCCTCGACCTGCTTCCCACCGATGATGTACCGGCCGACGCTCCCGCCGACGCCGATGTTCCGGCGGGACCGGCGCGCGTCGATCAGGGACTGCCCATGGCCGGCCTGTCGCCGGCGGGCTTCGGCGGTGGAGTCGGCGCGGGCGCTGCGCCCGCCGCTGCGCCTGCCCCCGCAGGTGTTCCTGCACCGGCGCCCGTGGCGGCGGCGGCCTTCGCGCCGTATGCGGTGCTCGGCAGTGACCCCGACGAGGGTTTCAGCCCGACCGTGGGCGGCAAGTCCAGTGCCTCGGCACCGGCTTCCGGCATTCCCGCCGCGGCATCCGGTGTGGCCGCGTCGCTGGCGGCACGGCGCAAGCGGCGTCGCAAGCGTGGTGCGGCATTGGAAGACCACGCCTACGCGGACGCCTACATGGACTACGAGCAACCAGAACCGGACCCGGCGCCGACGCCGGAACCGCGGGTGCGGGCGTCCGAAAGCGGTGCCGGCGCCATGGGATTCACCGGCACCGAAACCAAATCCGACACCACCGCGGCCGGGCTGACCACGCTCGCCGGCGAGAGCTACGACGACGAAAGTCCCGTCTCGCCGATGCTGCCCGGTTCCTGGGAACCCGGCGATTCGCAAGGGGGTACCCGCAGCTGACCAGATCATCTTCATCACGTTCGATGCACCGCCAAATGTCTACGACCCGAAAGGAAAATCCATGAGCATGTTGGACGCTCACATCCCCCAGCTGATCGCCTCCGAGGCGGCGTTCAGTGCCAAGGCCGCCCTGATGCGCAGCACCATCGCGCAGGCCGAGCAGGCTGCCATGTCGTCGCAGGCCTTCCACATGGGTGAGGCCTCAGCTGCCTTCCAAGCCGCCCACGCCCGGTTCGTCGAGGTGTCGGCCAAGGTCAACGCCCTGCTCGACTACGCGCAGCTCAACCTCGGCGACGCCGCGGGCACCTACGTGGCGCAGGATGCGGCCGCGGCCAGCACCTACACCTCCATCTGACCGAGCTAGATCCACAGCGATACAGGAGTTTTCATGTCTCAGATCATGTACAACTACCCGGCAATGCTGGCTCACGCCGGAGAGATGAACACCTACTCGGCTGCCCTGCACGCCGTCGGTGCCGACATCGCCAGCGAGCAGGCCGCACTGAGCAGCGCCTGGCAGGGTGACACCGGTATGACCTACCAGGCCTGGCAGGCCCAGTGGAACCAGGCGATGGAAGAGCTGACCCGGGCCTACCGTGCCATGGCGTCCACTCACGAGATGAACACCATGTCGATGAGCGCACGCGATGCCGCGGAAGGCGCCAAGTGGGGCTGATTGTGACCAGTGGGAGCTAACGCCGTCGAGTTGACCACCGATCAGGCCTGGTACCTCGCCGAGGTACTCGGTGCCGGGGCGTATCCGTGGGTGCTGGCCATCACGCCGCCCTACAGCGAACCGGTACAGCGGGCCGGCTTTGTCGCCGAACAGGCCGCTGAACTGACCAGGATGGGCGTGCTCGACGCCGGCGGCGGAGTCAATCCGCGGGTGGCGCAATGGGTTCGGCTGGCCTGCCGGGCGACCCAGTGGTTGGACCTGCGGTTTGTCTCCGGGCCCGGGGATCTGCTGCGAGGCATCGTGGCGCGGTCGGACGGTCGGACTGTTGTCGTCTTGCGCAACGCGCAGTTGGTGACGTTCACCGAGATGGACATCGCCCACCCGCACGCCCTGGGCCCGGTGCTCACGGCCGGGCTGTCGAACCGCAAGCCGGCGCGGTTCGAAGAGTTCGCGCTGCCGGCCGCGGCCGGCGCCCGCGCCGACGAGCAGATCCGCAACGGCACCCCGCTGACCGAGGTGCTGGGATTCCTCGGAGTCCCCGCCTCGGCCCGCCCGATCGTGGAGGCGGTGTTCGAAGGACGGCGGACATACGTCGAGATCGTGGCCGGAGAGCACCGTGACGGCCACCGGGTAACCACCCAGGTGGGAGTCAGCATCATCGACTCCCCCGGGGGCCGGATTCTGGTCTCTCCGTCGAAAGCCTTCGACGGAGAGTGGATCTCGACCTTCACGGCAGGCAGTGCCGACGCGATCGCCATGGCGGTCGAACGGCTCACCGCCTCCCTGCCGAGCGGTTCCTGGTTCCCCGACCAACCGCTCATCCGCGACTTCGACAGAGAAGCCGAAAACGACGAGTTATCCAACGCCGCTGTATCTAACAACCCTGTATCCCACCGAGATCCACGCTCCATGAGAAGAACCCAGAAAGCATAGGAATGTCCGACAACACTGTGATGCCGATCGTCCGGGTGGCCGTGCTGGCCGCTGGAGACGACGGTGGCCGGCTGACCGAGATGGCCCTGCCGTCCGAGCTGCCGCTGCGCGAGATTCTGCCCGCGGTCCAGCGCATCGTGCTGCCCCCCAACGCCGGCGGCGACGACGGGGCGAGCGCCCCGGACCCGGTGCGGCTCAGCCTGGCCCCGGTGGGGGGTGCGCCGTACAGCTTGGACGCCACCCTCGACACGGTCGGCGTGGTGGACGGGGATCTGCTTGCGCTGCAGGCCGTCCCCGCCGGCCCGGCCGCCCCGCGCATCGTCGAGGACATCGCCGACGCCGCTGTGATCTTCTCGGCTGCCCGCCGACGCCCGTGGGGCGCCGCGCACATTGCGCGTGCTGCGGCGCTGGCCGTGATCGGGCTGATCCTGGTGGGCACCGGCCTGGCCGTCGCCCATCGCGTGCTGACCGGCGAACTGCTCGGGCTGTTCGTGGTCGGTGGCATCGCCATCGCCACCGTGCTCGCCTCGCTGTCGACCCGGAGCCGCTCGGGAGCTCTGGCCACCGCGCTGGCTGTCACCGGGCTGGTTCCCGTCGGCGCAGCGTTCGCACTCGGTGTGCCAGGCGGTTTCGGTGCACCCAGCATCCTGCTGGCCGCGGCCGGAGTGGCGGCATGGTCGTTGATCAGCATGGCCAGCTCGCCCGATGACCGTGGTATCGCCGTGTTCACCGCGACCACGGTGGCCGGAACCGGCGTGTTGTTGGTGGCCGGTGCCGCCTCGCTGTGGGAGATCAACTCGACAGTGATCGGGTGCGCCCTGATCCTGATCGCCCTGGTGGTCACGGTCCAGGCCGCCCAACTGTCCGCGATGTGGGCCCGCTTCCCGCTGCCGGTCATCCCGGCGCCGGGTGATCCTTCCCCGTCGGCACAACCGCTTTCGGTGTTGGCCGACCTGCCGCGGCGGGTCCGCGTGAGCCAGTCGCACCAGACCGGCGTGATCGCCGCGGGCGTGCTGCTCGGTGTCGCCGGATCGGTGGCGCTGGTCGGTTCGTCGACCGCGTCGCCGTGGGCCTGGTACGTCGTCGTCGCCGCCGCGCTCGGCGCCGTGCTGCGGGCTCGTGTCTGGGACTCCGCCTCCTGCAAGTCGTGGCTGCTGGGCCATCCCTACCTGCTGTCCGTCGTCCTGCTGGTGGCCTTCGTGATCGACGGCCGGTACCAGGCCGCCTGGTTGGCGCTGGCCGTGCTCGCCGCGCTCGTCGTGGTGTGGGTTTTCGCCGCACTGAATCCGCGGGCGGCGTCGCCGGACACCTACTCGCTGCCGATGCGGCGCCTGGTGGGCTTCCTGGCAACCGGGGTCGATGCATCGCTGATTCCTGTGATGGCCTTCCTCATCGGGCTGTTCAGCCTCGTCCTCGACAGGTGATGAATCGGTGATCCACAAGAGTCTGGGTGTTCTGGCCACAGCCGGTCTGGTGTTGTTGGTCGGCGCCCCGTCGGCGGGTGCGGTGAGCCCGCCCGAGGTCGACCCGCAGATCGCCCCACCGGCTGGCAGTGCCGGCCCGGTGGAGGCGATGGCGCAGCGTTCGGCCTGTGTCGCCACCGAGGCGAGGCCGGGTAGTGACCCCGGTGCGGTCAATCCGAACCAGTTGGCGCTCAACCTGTCCGGTGCCTGGAAACAGAGTCGGGGGCAGGGCCAGACCGTTGCGGTCATCGACACCGGAGTGCAGCCGGGACCCCGGTTGCCCCACGTCGAAGGTGGTGGAGACTTCATCGAATCCACCGACGGCCTGACCGACTGTGACGGCCATGGCACCGCGGTCGCCGGTCTGATCGCAGGCCAACCCGGGTCCGACGGATTCTCCGGGGTGGCACCGGAAGCCCGGTTGATCTCGATCCGGCAGAATTCACCGCGCTTTGCGCCGCGTACGCCCAGTGCCGACGCCGCCGAGGCTCGCGCTGTTGCCGATGTGGCCAGCCTGGCCAGGGCCGTCGTGCGTGCCGCCGACATGGGTGCGCGCGTAATCAACATCTCGGTGGTGACGTGCCTGCCCGCCGACAAACAGGTGGACCAGACCGAACTCGGTGCGGCACTGCGTTATGCAGCGGTGGAGAAGGACGCGGTCATCATCGCGGCCGCGGGCAACACGGAGGGCGGGGTCACGACGGGGACCGCGTGCGCGTCCAATCCGCTGTCCGGAACTCCGAGTGACCCCCGCAACTGGGGCGGCGTCTCCTCGGTGTCGATCCCGTCGTGGTGGCAGCCTTACGTGTTGTCGGTCGGTGCGCTCAACGCCACCGGGCAGCCGTCCGGATTCACCATGGCCGGTCCCTGGGTGGGGATCTCGGCGCCGGGCGAGAACATCTCCTCGGTGAGCAACGGACCCGGCGGGGGGTTGGCCAACGCGCTGCCCACCGATCAGGGCAAGCTGATTCCGCTCAGCGGCACCAGTTACGCCACGGCCTATGTGTCCGGCGTTGCGGCCCTGGTGCGCAGCAAGTTTCCCGATCTGAACGCCCGCCAGGTGGTCCACCGGTTGACCACGACGGCGCAGGGTGCCGCCCGCTCGCCGTCGAACGTCATCGGCGCCGGCGGTGTCGATCCGGTGGCCGCACTCACCTGGGATGTCGCGGACATGCCGCTGGACGGACCGGCGACTCCCGCAGGCAAACCCATTGCCGCACCACAAGAACCAGCCCCGCGTGACAACACCGGCCGAATCGTTGCTTTCGCCGGCACCGGAGCACTTGCGCTGGCGGCGCTGGCCGTTGCCTTCGCCGCATACCGACGGAAGGACCCCACCACATGACCGCCCGACTCGCGCTGGCGTCGCTGTTCATCGTCGCAGCCGTCCTGGCCCGGCCATGGCAGACCAACACCGAACGGTGGGTGCTCGGAGTTTCCGTCGTGGCTGTCGTGCTGTTGCTGGCGTGGTGGGGCGGGTTGTTCCTGACCACGCGGGTCGCCCGGCACATCGCCGTGTGGCGTCGCAACCTCGCCAAGGACCAGCCGGTCGACCAGCCGGGCGCGGAGACCGTTGTCCTGCGGGTCGATCCCGCGGACCCGGCCCAGTTGCCGGTGGTGGTCAGCTACCTCGACCGCTACGGCATTCGCTGCGACAAGGTCCGGGTCACTCACCGCGACGCCGGTGGCAACCGGCGCAGCTGGATCAGCCTGACGGTTGCCGCAGCGGACAATCTCGCTGCGTTGCGCGCCCGTTCGTCGCAGGTCCCGTTGCGGGACACCACTGAAATCGTGGGGCGCCGGCTCGCCGACCACCTGCGTGAGCAGGGCTGGACCGTCACGCTCGTCGACGGGGTGGACTCCCCGCTGCCCGACCCGGGCAAGGAAACCTGGCGCGGGGTGAAGGACGACTCGGGATTCGTGGCGGCCTACCTGGTCGGCGTCAGCGACAAGCTGGACGCTGTGCTCGCCGGGATCGGCGCCCTGCCAGCCCAGGAAACGTGGACGGCACTGGAATTCACCGGATCTCCCACCCAGCCGCAGCTGACGGTCGGTGCGGCGATCCGCACGACGGACCGGCCCGCACGCAAGGCTCCGCTGGCCGGTCTGAAGCCGGCGGGTGGCCGGCACCGTCCGGCACTGGCAGCGTTGAACCCGTTGTCCTCCGACCGTCTGGACGGCGCCCCTGCCGAACTGCCGCAGGCACTGCTGCAGCGGTCAGTCGAACATGAAATCCCGCAGGAAGCGGGTCATCCGGCGTAGGTAGTCCGGCTGGCTCACATGTAACAGGTGGTTGCCGGGGAACCAGTGGAACGCGCAGCGATCCCAGTGTTCCCACAGCATCTCGGCCTGCTGCGGCGGAGCCAGCCGGTCGCCCAGGCCGGCGATGATCATCCGTCGCTCCTTGGGCACCAGCGGACGGTAGTTCAGCGGCGAGGCATACCGGGCCGCCGCTTCGATCAAAGCGGGATCGGTTCGGGCCACCCGGCGTTGCAGGGCCACCAGCTTGTTGGCCGGGAACCACTCGTCGACCGTGCGATCCGGCGTCACCACAGGAACATTCGGCACCACGGCCTGAATCCGGTCGTCCACACTGGCCAGGAGCGCCGAGGTGAACCCACCCAGTGAGATGCCGGTCAGGGCGATCCGGTCGACACCGGTGGATTCCAGATAGTCGATCACCGAACGGAAGTCGTGCACAGCCTGGGCCATGGCCTCAGAGAAGCCGGCGTACCCGTGGGCGAAGTATCCGTAGCCGCTGAACGGTGAGAACCGTTCGGCGCGCTGACCGTGAAACGGCAAGGTGTACAACAACACGTCGTACCCGGAGCGGTAGAACCACGGCAACGACAGAAACAGCCCGTTGGCCAGATACGGCGATCCCATGAAACCGTGGATCACGCACAACGTCGGGTGCGGTCCGTCGTCATGGCGCCAATGTTGGGCCCGCACAACGTTGTTGCGCGTGAATCCGCTGCACATATCCCGCAGTGCCGGGTTGACTGCGGTGAAGCCGCTCTGGAACCGGATGTTCTCGACCCGGCCGTGGGCGATCAACTCGGCCACCGGACTGGCCCGGCGGGTCGATACCCGGGGTGGCCGGGTGGGCGCCGGGAACGACACCGCGGGATCCCGTGCGGCGGCCAGATCCGCGTAGAACCGCATGTGGTCGTGCTCGGCCCGCGACGCGGACGGGTGCAACAGCGACGCCAACGTCGTCGGCACCATCGACGTGGCCACGATCGAGGCGACCCCCGTGCGCAACGCGATGTCGGCGATCGCGGAGGTGTCGACGATGGCCCGCTGCTTGAGCGTCAGGTCGGAGCGGCGTGGCAGGCCGCGCGCACCGGCTTCACCGCCGGGAACGTCGGGAACAGGGATCGGGGGTTCGACCGGATCTGCGCTGGACGGCTCCACGCTTCCCGATGCTAGCCAACTGCTCAGCTCAGCCCGAACAACTTCGCGGCGTTGTCGTGTAGGACGTTGCGGCGCCAGGCGTCGTCGACGCCCGGCAGGTCGATCAGGTGGTGGATGGCCTCGGCGTAGCCGTAGGGGATGTTCGGGAAGTCGCTGCCGAACAGAATGTGCTCACCGAGCGCTTTCAGCCGGTCTGTCTCCGAGGTGGGAAAAGGCATCGTCTCTTCGACGAACGGGGTGAACGCCATCGTGGTGTCCAGCCTCACCTGCTCGAACTGCTCGGCGAGATTCAGGAAGGCGGAGTACTCGGGCATCCCCATGTGCGCGACGATCAGCACCAGCCGCGGATAGCGGCCCAACAGCTTGGCGATGGGGTCTGGGCCGGTGAACTGACCCGGCACCGGTCCGGAACCGCAGTGAATGACCACCGGCACGCCGGCGTCCTCGATCACTCCCCAGACCTCGTCGAGCAGGGGATCGTTCGGGTCGTAGTTGCCCACCTGGATGTGCGCCTTGAACACCTGGGTACCTGCGGTGATGGCCTCCGCGACGTACTTGGGGGCTTCGGGTTCCGGGAAAAACGTGGCGGTGTGCAGGCAATCCGGGGTGTCCTCGGCGAAGCCGACCGCCCACTGGTTGAGCCAGGCGGCCATCTCGGGCTTGTGCGCGTAGATCAGTGAGGAGAACCTGCGGACCCCGAACTCCCGCAGCGTGGCGACCCGCTCGGCCTCGTCGGCGCGGTAGGTGATGGGCCATTCCCGGCCAATCATCGGGCCCTGGCTGTCGAAGTACTGCCACACCTTGTCCATGACGTTCTTGGGCATGAAGTGCGTGTGCACGTCAACGATGCCGGGAAGCCCCAGCTCCGTCCAGATCTTCCGCACCTTCTCCGATTCATCCATCGCGTCCGACGATATCGACCCGGGTTCCGGGCATGATCGGGGCATGTGGAATCCGGACACGTACCTCGCCTTCGCCGACCATCGGGGCCGGCCGTTCTACGACCTGCTCACGCGGGTAGCGGCGGAGGCACCACGCGGGGTGGTCGACCTGGGTTGCGGGCCGGGCAACCTCACCGAGACGCTCGCGCAGCGCTGGCCGGGTGCCACGCTGGAGGCCTGGGACAGCTCCCCGGAGATGGTCGCGGCAGCGCAGTCCCGCGGGCTCGAAGCACACGTCGGGGCGATCGAGGAGTGGACGCCGCAACCCGACACCGATGTGGTGGTCACCAACGCGGCACTGCAATGGGTGCCCACCCATCGCGAACTCCTGGTGCGCTGGGCCGGACAGTTGGCGCCGGGATCCTGGATCGCCTTCCAGGTGCCGGGCAATTTCGATGCCCCGTCCCACCATGCAGTGCGGGAACTGGCCCGTCGTGAACCGTTCATCGAGCCGCTGCGCGACATGCCGTGGCGCGATGTCGGCCAGGTCGACACACCTGTCGAATACGCCGCGCTGCTGACCGATGCGGGGTGTGTGGTGGACGCCTGGGAGACCACTTACGTCCACCAATTGACCGGCGAGACACCGGTTCTGGACTGGATCACCGGGACCGCGCTGACACAGGTCAAGGGTCGGCTGAGCGAGCAGATGTGGGAGCAATACCGCCAGACCATCATCCCGATGCTGGCCGAGGCCTACCCTCGGCGCGCTGACGGCACGACGTTCTTCCCGTTCCGTCGCGTGTTCGTGGTGGCGCGGGTGCGGTAGATCCGCCGCCGCCCGTGGAGCCGCCGCCCGCCGATCCTGCGCCCGCCCATCCTCCGCCCGCCCATCCTGCGCCATTGTCACGCTGGAGTGGCACTCGAAGTCGAGTGCCACTCCAGCGTGACAAAGGGGACGTGGAGAGCGGTGGCGGGCGTGGAGAGCGGCGGAGCCCGGCGCAGCGGGGGAGCCGGCATTACCTACGACGTAATCGACATGGGTACCTGCGCGGTCGACCATCGACGCATGCCTACGTTAGAGACCGCCGACCGCACCGACATCCACTACACCGATACCGGGTCCGGGCCGGTGCTGGTGTTCACCCACTCGTGGGGACTCAACTCGGGCCAGTGGAATCAGGTGATCGACCGCCTGGTGGACAAGGGCTTTCGGTGTGTCTCCTATGACCGGCGTGGGCACGGAAGCTCGGGCGCCTATGACGGTGAGTGGACCGTGGATCTGCTGGCCGACGACCTGGCCCGAGTGGTCGAACACCTGGATCTCGACGATGTGACGCTGGTGGGGCATTCGCTGGGCTGCGGGGAGATTGTGCGCTACCTCAGCAGGCACGGAACGGCACGGGTGAACCGCGCGGTGCTGGTGGCGGGGCAACTCCCGCTGGTGGTCAAGACACCGGACAACCCGGACGGTGTTCCAGAGGAGATGCTCGACGGAATCCTCGTCGAGCTGGAACGCGATGTGCGGCAATGGTGTATCGACAACGCCCCGCCGTTCTTCGGGGCCCACACCGTGGCGCCCGAGGTCGTCGACTGGACGGTGGACCAGATCGCCGCCGTGCCCGTCGAGACCCTGCTCGGCACGCAGAGCATGGGCGCCCACACCGACTACCGGGCCGAGCTCGCCGAACTCGACCTTCCGGTGCTGCTGGTCCACGGCGACGCCGACGCATCGACACCCATCGAACTCACCGGGCGACGCACCGCCGCGCTGCTGCCGCGCGCGGAGCTCATCGAGATCCCCGGCGCCGCCCACGGGTTGTACGTCACCCACACCGACCGCATCGTCGATGCGATCTGCGGAGTCTCAGCCGTACCCGCCGGTACTCCACCGATCGGCGGTTAGCGGCGGGTGCCGAGCAGGTCGATCACCTGCTGGACCAGGTCGTCGATGACGGCGCCGGTCGTGTCGAGCACCAGATCGGGGTTCTCGGGGGCCTCGTAGGGGGCGTCGACCCCGGTGAGCCCGGTGAGCTCGCCGGCGCGGGCCCGGGCGTAGAGGCCCTTGGGGTCCCGGCGTGCGCATTCCTCGACGGGCGTCGCCACATGCACCTCGATGAACGGCAGCTTGGCGGCGTCGTTGAGGGCCCGCGCGGTATCCCGATCCGACTTCAGCGGTGAGACGAGCGAGGCCAGGGCCACGACGCCGGCATCGGCCAGCAGCCGGGTCAAATGTCCGACGCGGCGGATGTTCTCGGTCCGGTCGCCGGCGGAGAAGCCGAGATCATCGGACAGGCCGTGGCGCAGATTGTCGCCGTCGAGCAGATACGCCACCTGACCCGATTCGACCAGGGCCCGCTCGACCGCTACCGCCAGCGTGGACTTGCCGGATGCGGGCAGGCCGGTGAACCAGATCGTGGCGCCGCGTTGTCCCGTGCTGTTCCAGCGGTAGTCGCGGTCCAGTGACGAGGGGTGCCATTTGATGTCGGAGCGGTTGTGCCCGCTCGGCTTGAGTTCCCGGGCCTGCAGGATTATCCCGGCGCCGACGGTGTCGTTGGACACCTCGTCGATCAGGATAAACGCGCCGTTGTCGCGGTTGTCGGCGTAATTGTCGGCGACGAGCACCGAGCTGGTGCGCAGCGTGACCGAGCCGATGTCGTTGAGTGCCAGCTCAACCGGAGTCTCGACCTCGTCCAGGGTTTCCGGGTCCAGCTTGGTGTGCAACTCCTGGACCGTGGCCCGCACCGTGCGGGCGCCCTGCTTGAGCGCCAGCCGGTCGCCGGCGCGCAGCGGATCGTCGAAGAACCAGCACACCGTCGCGTCGACCTCACGGGCCAGCACCGGCAGCGCCGGGTCCGAGAGGCCACTGACGAGGACGTCGCCGCGGCCCACATCGATGTCGTCGGCCAGCTCGATCGAAACCGACAGCGGCGCAACGCCCACCGACCGGTCATCGTCGAGCGTGTCCAGGGCCGTCACGACCGAGCGGGTACCGGCCGGCAGGCTCACGACGGGGTCACCGACCTGAAGCGTGCCCGCGGACAGACGGCCGGTGTAGCGACGGCGCTGTTCCGCAGTCGGCCGCGATACCCATTGGACGGCGAGTCGCAGACTGGACGGATCGGCATGCGGCGCAGACAGTTCGACGTTTTCGAGGTATTCGAGCAGCGTCGGTCCGTCGTACCAGGGGGTGTTCTCGGAGCGGTGCACCACGTTGTCGCCGAGCTTGGCCGCGATCGGGATGACCGTCAGATCCAGCCCGCCGAGCCGGTCGGCGACCTGCTGCAGCTCCCGCTCGACCTCGGCGAACCGGCTCTTGTCGAAGTCGACCAGGTCGATCTTGTTGACCGTCGCGACGAAGTGCGTGATACCCAACAGCTTCGCGATGCGGGCGTGGCGACGGGTCTGGCGCAGCACTCCGGCCCGGGCATCGACCAGCAGGATCGCCACATGCGCATTGGAGGCGCCGGTGAACATGTTGCGGGTGTAGCGCTCGTGCCCGGGGGTGTCGGCCAGGATGTAGCTGCGGGTGGCGGTGGAGAAGAAACGGTAGGCGACATCGATGGTGATGCCCTGTTCGCGTTCGGCGCGCAGCCCGTCGGACAGTGCGGCCAGATCGGCAACGCCTTCCGAATCGGTCACGGCCTCAAGATGATCCAGCGGCAGGCTGTCGGTGTCATGCAGCAGGCGGCCGATCAGGGTGCTCTTTCCGTCGTCCACCGAACCGGCGGTGGTGATGCGCAGCAGTTGACGCGTGGACATCAGGATCCTCGGTTCTTCGCGCGAGCGCTCATCAGAAATAACCCTCCCGTTTCCGGTCTTCCATCGCCGCAACAGATGTTCGGTCATCGGCGCGGGTCTCGCCGCGCTCGGAGACGGTGGCCGCCGAGATCTCGGTGATCACCCCGTCGATGGTGGTGGCTCGCGACCGCACGGCTCCGGTGATGGTCAGGTCGCCGACGGTGCGGTAGCGCACCCACTCCACCGCCGCCTTCTCGGCGCCGGCGGGTGCGGCGTACTCGGACACCGCGAGCAGGATGCCGTCGCGCTCGAACACCTCGCGCTCGTGGGCGAAGTAGATCGACGGCAGCTCAAGGTTTTCCAGTTCGATGTAGCGCCAGATGTCGAGTTCGGTCCAGTTCGAGAGCGGGAACACCCGCACCTGCTCACCCTTGCGGATCCGGCCGTTATACAGCGACCACGGCTCGGGGCGCTGAGCCCGCGGATCCCATTGACCGAACTCGTCACGGAAGCTGAGGATGCGTTCCTTGGCCCTGGCCCGTTCTTCGTCACGGCGGGCGCCGCCGAACGCCGCGTCGAATCCGCCGGCCTCCAGCGCGTCGAGCAGCGTGCGCGTCTGCTGGCGGTTGCGTGAGGCACCCGGCCCCGGATCGGCCACCCGACCGCTGTCGATGGTCTCCTGTACCGAGGCCACCACCAGCTTGTGCCCGAGCCCGGTGGTGCGGCGGTCGCGGAACTCGATGACCTCGTCGAAGTTGTGCCCGGTATCCACATGAAGCACCGGAAACGGCAACGGTGAGGGACGAAAAGCTTTCTCGGCCAACCGCAAAAGGACGATCGAATCCTTGCCCGCCGAGAACAGCAGCACCGGGCGCTGCAGTTCGGCGACGACCTCGCGGATGATGTGCACCGCCTCGGCTTCCAGCAGTCGCAGCTCGTCGACGTGCACGGTGTCAGTGCTTGGTGCTCTTCGCGCAAGCGGCTCATCGGCGCTCGTCATACCGGCAACCCCTCCTTCTCGGCATCGCGGCGGTAGCGGTCCACCCATTCGTCGGATCGCTGATCTGCCTGACGTTCCAGAACCGGCTGCGGCGCCAGTCGCGGGTCGAGGCCCAGTGCCTCCAGCACCGTGGCCACCACGGTCGTCAGGTTGCGCCACAGATACGGGTACGACACGTCGATGGGGGAGATGTTCTCCTCGGCGAACCAGGCGCGCCAGCCCTCCTCCTGGGCCTGCAGCAGCCGGATCACATGGGCGATGGCACCCGCGTGGTACTCGGCGCGGGCATCGCGCACCGGATCGGCCCGGCCGCGCCACACCCTGGTCTGCACCGCCCGCCAGAACGAAACCGCCTGCGACACAACGTCAGGACGGTAGACGTGGACGAGCACCGGGTCGCTGCCGGTGACATCGCGGATCGCGGCGAGCAGGCCGGGCCCGGATCGTTCGGGCAGACCCTCGGCACGCTCCAGCAGCAGCGGCGTCTGATTCCACATCAGCTTCCCGCCCCACACCCCGTTGGGAGTCCGGCCGACGGTGCGAATGTAGTCACGCCAGATCTCGGCCGGCGCCAGGTCCGGCTTGCCCTCGACCAGCGGGTCGAGCAGGCGCAGGATCGATTCGTCCTCGACACCGGCGAACCATTCCCGCGGCTGCGGCGACATACTCGTGGTCGGCAGGTACTGGAAAAACTCCTGGGGCTCACCGGCCATGCCGGTGGCACGCAGGGATTCCACCAGCAAGGTGCTGCCGCTGCGCTGAGACGCGAGCACCAGGTAGGCCGTCGGATGATCTGGCATGGGCGAGACTCTAATCATGATTTGTTTGCGGCGCCTATTTAACTCGGCGTCAAGAGTTTTCGTTCATCGTGAGGAAAACTATTGGTGGGTATCGGTGATGCCGCGGTCGGCGGCGATGGCCGATCTGCTGGTGGCCGGGCGGCCATGGATATGCAGATACGTCTCGGTGTAACGCTCCGATATCCGGGTGCCGGCGAATTCGGAGGGAATGACATCGAGCGTCTTCTCGCGCCAGTCGTTGAGTAACAGTGCCAGATCGTTGGCGATCGCCTCGGCCTTGTCGGTGACGTCCGCTCCCAGCAGGTTGTTGCTCTCGGTCGGGTCCGCGACGAGGTCGTACAGTTCGCGGCCGGGGCGGGGGCTCAGGACGGTATCGCCGAGTGCGCGTCCCGAGGGGCTGTCGGCGATATCCCACGGCAGGTCCAACAATGGCCGCGCCGCGTAATTCTCGATATAGCTGTATTCCTTTGTGCGAATGGCGCGAATCGGGTCGAAAGAATCGTGATAGGTCTTTGTCGTATACACCTCGGACCGGACCTCTGCCGTTTCCGTGGGCGTGGCCGTGAGGTTGCTGGCGTGCGACAGGCCCTCGACCTCGTCGGGGATCTCGACGCCGAGGAGGTCCAGCAGGGTGGGTAGCAGATCGACCCCGCTGAACAGTTCGTCATAGCGGCGTGGCGTTATGCGGGCGCCCCGCGGTGGGCGCACGATCACCGCGATGCCGGTGCCCGCGTCGTACAGCGTCGACTTGGCCCGGGGCAACGCCGGCCCGTGGTCGGTCATGAACACCACCCACGTGCTCTCGTCGAGACCGGTCGCGGCCAACGTGGCCAGCAGTTCACCCACCTTCGCGTCGGCGACCGCGATCGATCCGTAGAACTCCGCGAGGTCGTCGCGCACCTCGGCGGTGTCAGGCAGATAGTCGGGAGGCTCGACGGACCCCGAATCGGCCGGTTCGTATCGCTCGCGCGGGTACGGTCGGTGCGTTTCGAAGAAGCCGGCGGTCAGCAGGAACGGTTGCCGCGGCGGAGCGGTCAGCCAGGCGTTGACCTGCTCGACGACGTATTCGCAGAACGAGTTCGACACGTCGTACTCGGCGTACCCCAGATTGGCCGGCTGCGAGGTTTCGTGTTGCATACCGAACAGGGCTGTGTGCCAGCCCGATTCGGCAAGTAGGTGCGGGAGCGTGCGTATCCCGGCGCGGTACTCCCAGCCGTGATGGGCCAGGCCCACCAGTCCGTTGCTCTGCGGGTAGCGACCGGTGAACAGCGAGCCCCGCGACGGCGAGCACAGCGGGGCGGTGGCGTGGGCACGTGTGAACAGCACCCCCTCGGCGGCGAGACGGTCGAGGTGCGGGCTGGTCACGTCCGAGTGGCCATATACGCCGAGGTAGCGCCCCAGATCATGCCAGTGCACGATCAGCAGGTTCTGCCGTTGCGGCTCCGTCACGTCACATCCTTTCCGTCCACCCTACGACCGAACAGCCTGAATGCGCAGCCCGCAACCGTTTGACTCATCGAGAGCTACTTATCCGGCGTATCGGGTGCGATGCCGTCGGTAGGGTGGACCCATGCCGACCGCCACCGATCCCGCTGCGGTCAGCGGTTATGAGGCCCGCTGGGAGCAGCACAACACCGAGCGGCGTGCCCAGATCCTGCAGGCAGCGGTGGCATTGGTCGAGGAGAATCCGCCGGGC
Organism: Mycobacterium shunyiense; assembly: GCF_058270035.1. NCBI lineage: Bacteria > Bacillati > Actinomycetota > Actinomycetes > Mycobacteriales > Mycobacteriaceae > Mycobacterium > Mycobacterium shunyiense. The sequence goes on from NZ_JBZDPT010000003.1 coordinate 113,489, forward strand.
ACGGAAATCTCGATGGTGCGCATCGCGGAGCGCGCCGGCCTGGCGAAGTCGGTGGTGTACCGGCAGTTCACCGGCAAGGACGAGCTTGAGCGGCGGGTCCGGTCCTGGGTGTTCGACGATTTTGCCGCGGTTCTCGACACCAACCTCGATGTCTCGAACGGCTCCTTGCGCGACATCCTGACCCGCACCGTGGCGGCGGTTGCCGATTGGATGCTTGATCACCCGCGGCTCGATGACTTCGTCCGGCGCGGTCCGACGTTCGAGGGCGACGGCACACTCGACGCGGTCAGCGAGCTGAAGCTCCGGATGACCAGGCAGTCCGAGGAGGTCATCGCCGCGATCGCCCAAACTATCGGAGTGGACGACAGCGCGTTCAAGACCGTGCCGTTCGCGGTGGTGACGATGGTGGAAGCCACCTTGTCGGCGTGGATCCGTGGCGCGGCGCCAGAGCGCTCACGCGAAGAGGTCGTGACGCACCTCGCTGACTTCGCCTGGTACGTCCTGGACGGCGCGGCGCGCGCGAGCGGCCTGGAGATCAACCGCGACGACGAGTTCACGGCCGTGATCGCCGCGCTGACCAAGCGCTAGCTAGAGCAGTCCGGCGTTGTAATCGTCGACCAGGCTCCGCACGGTTTCCTGGGCGCAGGACTTGTTGGTCCCGATGAAGCCGGTCGGCCCACGTTTGATCCAGCCGGTCACGTACACGCCGCGCGTGACCCGGCCGCCCTCATGCGGGACCGTCGCGGTGCCTTCGTCGAACGGCAGTCCCGCCACCGGCCGGCCTCGGTAACCGATGGATGTCAGCACCAGGCCGGCGTCGATAACCCGTTCGCGCCCACTCGATTTCACCCGCACTGATCCGTCAGCCGCGGCGACCAGCTCGTTATGGACGAACTCCACACCCGTGGCTGCGGACCGGCCGCGGATCGCGGTCGGTGACAGCAGATATTCGAGCGCGATCCGGCGATGGCCCGCTCCGCGTGGCGCGGCGCGCAGAATCGCGGACCGGGGATCCGACCCGGGCAACATCCGCAGGTCCTCTTCACGCACGACGACGTCGACACCCGGTGTGGAGCACAGCCCGACCAGCTCGGGGATGGTGAACGCGGACTGCTCGATCCCGCGCCGCCCGACCACGACCACCTCTTCGATTGCACTGTGGCGCAGCGCTTCCAGGGCTGTGGGCGCGATGGCCGTACCCGCGAGCAGGTCCGGGTCGATCGTGAGGATGCGTGCGACGTCGAGTGCGACATTGCCGTTGCCGATCACAACGGCGCGTCGATGAGCCAGATCGAAGGAGCGGCCCGCGTGATCGGGATGACCGTTGTACCAGGCGACGAAGTCGGTGGCCGAGGTGACGCCGGGCAGGTCGATGCCTGGGATGTCGAGCCGACGGTCGGTTGAGGCACCGACTGCGTAGATGACGGCGTGGTGCTCATTCAGCAGCTCGTCATGGGTGATGTCGCTGCCGACCTCGACGCCCAGGCGCATCGACAGCCGAGGGTCGGCGGTGATCTGGTCGAACTGCCGGGCGACCCCGCGGGTGCGCTGGTGATCGGGGGCCACCCCGTACCGGGCCAAACCGTAGGGCTGAGTGAGCTTTTCATAGATCCGAACCCGGGCGCCGGGAATGGTCAGCACCTCTTCGGCGGCATACATCGCGGCCGGGCCCGATCCGACGATCGCCACGCGCAGGTCGCCCGCGCGCACCTGTAACGGCGGCACCACCGGGGCCAGCACCGGTCGGTGGCGCGGTGTGGCGTAGAAATCGGCGTTCAGTGTGGTGAACACGTCTTCGGCGGCGGTCAGCTTGGTATGCGGTTTGATCGCATCCACTGGGCATGCCGACACGCATGCGCCGCAATCGACACACTCGACCGGGTCGACGTAGAGCATCTGGGCGGTGTGAAAGTCAGGTTCGTCAGGCGTGGGGTGGATGCAGTTCACCGGGCAGGCGTAGACGCACGAGGCGTCGCTGCAGCAGGACTGTGTGATGACATGCGGCATCAGGCGAGCGCAACCGCTTCACGGTCCGGCACGGCGCGGTAGCGGGCGGCCTCGCCGTCGATGCCGCAGCGCTTCCACACCCACCGGCCGACCCGGTTCATCAGCCCGAGCTCCTCGCTGAGAGAACGCATCTCGCCGAAGTATCCGGACAGGATCTTGCGTGAGTGCGGGCTGCGCCAGAACGCGTCCTTGATCACCGCCCGCGGAATCCCGAACTCCTCGCCGAACGACTTCGGGGGCGCCACGATCTCATGGGCCAGCCAGCGCAGCGTCAACGGAAATGCCACACACGCGAACGCCTTCATCTGCCACGAGCGTTCCGGCATATGGGTTTTGAGGAACTCGTGCGCCCAGGAGATGTGGCGGGCCTCTTCGGCGATGTGGATCTGCATGGTGCGCAGCACCGCGGGCGGAATGTTGGCGCCCTCGCGGATCAGGCCTTTCTGGAAATGGTCGATCGGCTCTTCACCGGCGAGGATGCCCGCCATGAACGCCGTCGGCGAGTACTGGCCGACCAGGCCGATGTACGGCGACAACCGACGGAACAGCGGCCGCATGCCGGGCACGTCGACGCCTGACCGGTTGACCAGCTCCTGGAACATCTGGATGTGGTTGCACTCCTCGGTCATCTCGTGCAATGCGTAACGGAACTCGGGCGAGTTGTTGGGCAGCTTCATGATGAACGCCATCAACCCGCGGATGAGGATGCTCTCGAACGCCGCGCCGACCTTGACGGAGTTGAGCGTCCGCCACCGGCCGATCTCGATCTGCCGGGCCAGCGGCTGGCTCTGATACCAGGCGGTGGCGCCGAGTGGGTCGACGTTCGGTGACAGCACCCACCTCGGATCGTCCAGGTCGATCGCCAGATCGGGGGAGTCCCACGCGATGTCCAGATAGGGATCGAAGCGGCGGCGCACGGAACCCTCGGACAGCGTCTGCAACAGGTCCCGGTAGTCCGCATCCTGCCGTGCGGTGTCGAGAGAGGTGGAAGCCATGGCGACAATTTACCGAGACATTGGGTCTCGGTAAATACCGGATTTGTGGTGGAGTTTGCTACGGGTGGTACGGCACGCCGACCGCACGGAACACGTACTCGGGGCCGACATCGAAGGCCAGAGACCGGCGCGGCAGCCGCGTCAGCACCTCGTCCGGGATCTCGGTCTTGTAGTGCAGCGACAGTTTCCCGTGACCACGCTTGTCGATCTGGGCCACGTCGGCCTGCAGCGTGAGCCCCGCCTCGCTGAGCTCGGCGTGCACCGCACCGACCTGCGGGGCCGACCAGGGCTGGTCGATGCTGCGGCCGGCGAGCTTGGGCAGGGTGGACATGGTGGCCAGTACCCGGTAGTTGGTGAGGACCAGTGAACCGGCGTAGCTGGCGACGCTCCCTGCCGATCGCGTTCCCGGGATCGATCCGGTGAAACGCCTGGTCACCGGGATGTACTCAGCGAGGAAGAGGATGCCTTCGGCTTCGGCCTCTGCCCGCAGACCCTCTGGCAGCCCGCCGATGTGCATCAGCTTTCGCAGGATCAGAGCCATGCCTTCGACGGTAGCGCGCAAACATGGCAAATCGATGGGAGCTGGTAGAGATTATCTGGTGGGAACTCGTGCCCGATGGCTGATCGTGACCGCGGCCCTGGCCGCCGTGCTGTACGCGGCGCTGTGGATCGGTTACGCGATGCAGTGGACCTGGCTGGCCGATGTCGACGCCGCGGGCCTGGCAGGTCCATACCGGTACGGCTCGGCGCATCCCGGCTGGGTGACCGCGTGGGACGTGTTCTGCACCGTGCTCGGGCCGTTCGCCTTCCGGTTGCTGGCTTTGGTGATGATCGTCGTCGCGCTGGTGCGCCGCCGGTGGCGCATCGCGTGGTACCTGGTGTTGACCATCGAGCTCAGCGCCGTGATCACCGAGGCGGCCAAGTTCCTGGTCGACCGTCCGCGGCCGTCCACCGCGCTGGTCCACGCCCTGTCCACCTCGTTCCCGTCCGGGCACGCGCTGGGGGTGATGGTCTCGGTACTGGCTCTTTTGGCCCTGGCGTGGCCGGCACTGCGTCCCAACCTGCGGGCGTGGTGGGTGGCCGCAGGCGTGCTCGTCATCGTCGCGATCGGCGTGGGCCGGGTGGTGCTCAACGTCCACCATCCCTCGGATGTGGTGGCCGGCTGGGCGTTGGGCTACGTCTGGTTCGTGGCCGTGTTCCTGCTGTACCCGCCGTACCCGTCGGCGATCACGGCAGCGGACGAAACACCGGTAGCGCCCGGTACCGCACGGTGAAGCTGGCCTCGCTGAGCGCCTCACCAACCTCTCCGTCGTGGGCCAATGTGGTGGGCCCGTCGACCACGACGAACCGGAACTCCGGCACCTGAAGCTCGTGATAGAGCGGGCTGCGTTCGAGCCGTCCCAACGCGACGGCCGTCGCGATGCGCAGCCGGCTGAACCGTCGCCCGGTCTCCAGGATCCGCACGTCAATCAGGCCGTCGTCGAGACGCGGCCGCTGTGACGGGGCGAACCCGGACGGGAAGTACGTCGAATTGCCCAGGAAGAACAGTTCCGTCTCAAGGGTTTTGTCGTCGTAGCTGATCCGCACCGGCGCTTCCCGGCGCAGCGTCAGATACAGCGCGTACATCCCGGCCAGTCGCTTGCCCATCCGGTGTTCGAGCTTCTCCCGCATCCGCACGTAGTTCGGGTAGGCGCCGATGCTGGCGGTGTTGATCACCATGCGTTCCTCGTTGAGGCACACCAGGTCGACGTAGGCCGCGGCGCCGTCCTTGATCGCCGCCACGGTGCGGGCCACCGTGTCGCAACCGATGTCCTTGGCGAAGTGGTTGAACGTGCCGCCGGGGAACACCGCGAGCGGGACCCCCGCCTCGACGGCGATGCCGGCCGCGCACGCCACCGTGCCGTCGCCGCCGCCCACCGCGAGCACGTCGACGCGGGCCGCCGTCTCGCGTAACACCGTTTCGATGTCATCGTCGTCACCGAGTTCGACGATCTCGGTGCGCGGCAGAGCGTTACGCACGTCGTCGACGATCCGTGCGCCCGTCCCGTCGCCGGAGGCCGGGTTGATCACCAGTGCCACGCCGGCACCGTCCGGTCGGGGCTCGGTGCGATATCGCAGCGGTTCGGAGCGGGGCAGGGTGGCGGTCGGGATGGTCGGGACGATGCGGGCGCCGAGGACCGCGATCGCGGCGCCGATGCCGAACCCGGCGAACACGTCGCCGGGATAGTGCGCACCGGTGGCCACCCGGGACAGCCCGACCAGGCCGGCGAGCAGCGCCAGCGGCAGGCCGGCGGCCGGGGATTCCAGGCCTACGGCCACCGCGAAGGCCGCCGCGCTCGCGGAGTGTCCCGATGGCAGGGAATGCGAGGTGGGGACGCGTCGGGTCCGCCGGGCCAACGGGATCAGACTGCGGTCGGGGCGGGGCCGCCGCCAGATCCGTTTGGCCACCTGGTTGGTCACCAGGCTGGTTATCGCCAGGCTGACGACGCCTCGCGCGGCGCCACGCCGCAGCGATGTGCCGCCCAGCGCACCCATGGCGGCCGCGATGGCAAACCACAGCTTGGAGTGGTCTGCGGCCCGGGTCAAGCCGGGCATCACGGAATCCAGTAGGGGGCTCGGTGACTCGGCGACCGCTTCGAAGACCTCGCGGTCCAATGTGCCGAGGCCCTTGCCGATCGCGCGCACGTCCATGTCGCCAACGTAGCCGGTCGCGACCGGATCGTGCTCCAAGCTTTATCCGCCCGAGAGGCAGGCCGACGACGATGGACGGATGCGCCGACTGCTCGCCATGCTGTGTGCCGGGGTGTTGGCTCTGGCATGCGCGCCCACGGCCGGCGCCGTCGAACCGCCCTGGTTCGCCCCGTCGGTGGGCAACGCCACCCAGGTGATTTCCGTTGTCGGAGTGGGTGGTTCGAAGGCGAAGATGGATGTCTGGCAACGCGGGCCGGCGGGCTGGCAGCCGGTGGCTGCCGGGATTCCGGCCAACATCGGCTCCAATGGCATGGCCCCGCAGACCCATGACGGGGAGATGAAGACGCCCATGGGTGTCTTCACCCTCGACTTCGCGTTCGGTACCGCCCCCAATCCCGGTGGCGGGCTGCAGTACGTCCAGGTGACGCCTGATCACTGGTGGGACGGGGACATGAAGAGCCCGACCTACAACACCATGCAGGTGTGCAAGAAGGCGCAGTGCCCGTTCAACACCAACCCGGCCAGCGGCACCGAGAACCTCGATATCACCGCTTACAAACACGCCATCGTGATGGGCGTCAACAAGGCACGGGTGCCCGGCAACGGTGGCGCGTTCTTCGTGCACACCACTGATGGCGGGCCGACCGCCGGTTGCGTGGCGATCGACGACGCCATGCTCGTCAAGATCATGCAGTGGCTACGGCCGGGCGCCGTGATCGCCGTCGCGCAATAGCTCAAAGATTGAGGGCGGCACCGGGCTCGAGCTTGAAGTTGAGCCCCTCCAGCGAGAGGGTGGCGTCGTAGGTGCGGTCGTAGCCGGTGCTGCTGATCTTCCAGCCGTCGGCGGTGCGGCGGTAGGTGTCGTGGTAGAACGCCGAGCCGAACAGCATGAAGTTCATGCTGGGGACGATCACGCGGTCCTGGAGGTACCAGGTGGCGGTGGCGTCGTCGCCGTTGACCTCGATCTCGGGGTGGGCGACGCGATGTTCGGTGATGACCTCGGGACCCAGCGAGGCCTTCATGTACTCCACCAGCGAGTCGCGCTCGGTGAAGTGCAGCGTCTTGCCCATCGACTGTCCGTAGTCGCCCGCGACGTCCTCGGTGAGGGTGTCGGCGAACTCGTCCCAGTGCTTGGTGTCGAGCGCACGCAGGTACCGGTATTTGACTTGCTTGATGTCGTCGATGTCACCCATGCCCGACATTGGAGCACACCGGCCACAGCGGGTGTGACGCTATGCCGAACGCGTGAGGTCGCGGGTGGCCGGTCCCTCGATCAGGGTGCCGTCCGGCGCGAAGCGGGACCCGTGTAGCGGGCAGTCCCAGGACTTGTCGGCGTCGTTCCAGTTCACGATGCCGCCCAGGTGGGGGCACACGGGCGACACGGTGCGCTCGACTCCGTCGACGACGCTGCGTGCTTGCAGACGCCACGGCGGCCCGCTGACCACGCCGCAGTCCTCGGTGGCGGGCCTACCGATGCGGGTGACCGGAGCGATCCAGCCCTTGGCCATGTTCAGTCCGACGGTCAGATTGGCCTGCACCGCAGTGGCGATGCCGGACAGCTCGTGCGGGCTCCAGCTTGCGAAGGCCTCGGCCCAGTCCATCCGACCGCTTAGGATCCGGCCCGTCAGCGCCAGTGCGGCGGCCACCCCGTTGGTCATGCCCCATTTGTCGAAACCCGTTGCCACCAAGATCTCTTCATGCCCCGGCAGGATCGGGCCGACGTAAGGAAGTGCGTCGATGGGTGAATAGTCCTGTGCGGACCAGAAGTGCGTCTGGAGGGACCCGGGCCAGTGCTGCTTGGCCCACGACGCCAGCTCGTCGGTGGCGGCAGCGGGGTCGCTGCCGCGCCCGACTGGGTGGCCGGCACCGCCGACGATGAGCCGCTCGCCGTCGGCCGTCGGAGCCGAACGTATTGAGCGGGTAGGGGAATCGGTCGAGATGAACATGCCGCGGGTGATATCGCCCGGTACCTGGAATGCCATGCAGTAGGAGCGGTGAGGAGTCAGTCGCGCGAAGAATCCACCCCGGTCCAGAATAGGAACGCCGGTGGCCAGTACGCAGCGATCGGCGACTACGTCGATCTCGTTGCCGGTATTCGTCCGCACCCGGAGTTTGAGGCGAGCCCCACCCTCATGGCTTACGCGTTGCACCCTGGCGCCCTCGACCAGTCGCCCTTCGCGTTCGTGCAGTTCGGCGGTCAGGCTGTCCAGGAACGGCATGGGATCGAACTGAGCCTGATCGGCCAACCGAACTCCACCATGGAACGGAAAGGGGACGTCGGCGTCATCGACCCATTCGACATCGAGGCCCGCGGCCTGGCAGGCCTTCAGTTCGGCCTTCGCCTTTGCCATCCCGCTGGGTGACTGCGCGTAGGTGTAGGCGGCCTCGTGCTGCAGGCCGATCTGCCGCTGCTCGCAATAGTCGATCAGCCACTGCTGACCTTCGAGGTTGCCCTGGGCGTACTGTCGGGCCACGTCGGGCGAATGCTTGCCCACGATGTCGGTCATCCGGGTGCCTTGCAGCAGGCTGATCTTCGCGGTGGTGTTGCCGGTCGCCCCGGCACCGGCGGTGCGCCCCTCCAGGACCAGCACATCTCGCCCGGCCCGTGCCAGTAGGACGGCGGTGACCAGGCCGGTGATCCCGGCGCCGACCACGACGACGTCCGCGCTCCGCGCGGATTCCTCGTCGAGAGTGGGCACGATGCGGTGCTCGGGGCGGTCGGCAAGCCAGAGTGACGTCACGGATATGGCTGTACCCGCAGGTGGGGAACTCAAACGTAGGTTGAGAGCGGTGCTCCTGGCGATGGTAAAAGCGTTGAAGCGAAACAGCTTTGGGTGTGGGGCTGAGAAGTGTGCCCGATTCGTCGGTGCGGTCTCTGTCAGGTGGGGTCCCTCCCGGCCGCTGTGGCGAGTGTGCAGGCTTTCGTGACGGACACTCGATGTCCGGCTCAAGAAGCTGCACACTCGTCGCAGCCGCCCGGACAATCGTTGCCAGGCGTCCTGCCCGGCAGTCATCTGCAGTAACCATCTGCGTTCCTGTGTGTCGCATGAGCGTTGCTGAAGCAGTCAAAACCGCACCGGCGGAACGGGCTTCGCCGGGCTACTGCGGAGTGTCGAGGGGCCCCGGGCCGGCAGTGCGGCTATCGTGGCGTGCGTTATGAGCGGCCCGTTGGGGTTGTCGATCGGGACCACCAACTTGGTTGCGGCGCGTGTCGGCAATCAACCTGTCAGCCGGCGTTCGGTGTTGACCTTGTCGACCGACCGGACGCCGCAGGTCGGCGTGCCCGAATCCGGTCCCGGTGTCACGCTCGGCGGATTCGTCGAGCGGGTCGGCGACCCGGTTCCGCTGGTGGCGCCCGATGGTGCGTCCTATCCCGCCGACACCCTGTTGGTCGAGGCCCTCGATGCGATGGTCGAGCTGGTCGGCGGACCCTCCGACCAGCTGGCGATCGCGGTGCCCGCGCACTGGGGTGCGCCCACCTTGCGGGCCCTGCGCAACGCGCTGCGGCACAACCCCAGCCTGTCGCGTGACGGTCGGCCCGCCCGGCTCGTCCCCGATGCCGTCGCCTCGCTGGCGGCGCTGCGTGCCAACCCGGGCCTGCCGTCCAACGGCGTGGTGGCCCTGCTGGATTTCGGCGGCGGCGGTACCAGCATCACGCTGGCCGACGCCGCGGCGGCCTTCGAGCCGATCGACGAGACCACCCGCTATTCCGATTTCTCGGGTGACCAGATCGATCAGGCGCTGCTGACCCATGTGCTCGACGGTGTCGCGCAGGCCGGCGGTATCGATCCGGCCGGCACAGCGGCGGTCGGCTCCCTGGCCCGGCTGCGCGAGGAGTGCCGTCAGGCCAAGGAACGGCTGTCGGCGGAGACCGCCACCGATCTGGTGGTCGAGCTGCCCGGATATTCGGCCACGGTGCGGGTCACCCGCACGGAACTCGAAGGGCTGATGCAGGCACCGCTCGCCGGTGCGTTGGATGCGCTGGAAAAGGCCTTGGAGCGCAACGGGATCAGCTGGCCGGCGGTGTCGGCAGTGGTGACCATCGGTGGTGGCGCCAGTATTCCGCTTGTCACCCAACAGCTTTCGCAGCATTCGCAGGCGCAGGTGGTGACCACGCCGCAACCGGCGCTGGATGCCGCCATCGGGGCCGCGTTGTCCGCCGCCTACTCCGCAGACGCCGAGGCGCAGACGGGCGTGGCTCCCACCCTTGGCGCGGCGGCGGTGCCCCCGCTGGCCGAAATGCCTGCCGGTGCAGGAGGTTCTGAGGCGTCGTCGACGTTCCGGGCGCTGGCATGGTCCGAAGACGACGCGGGCGACGACGTGGTGCCGTACACCGGTCCCGATCTGGTGGAGTCCTACGGCAGTGAGACCGCGGCGCGTCCGGCGGTGCAGTATGTTCCGCCGACGGGTCCCATCGAGCAGCCGCGTGGCGGGTGGGAGCGGTTGCCGCTGACGGTTTTCGCGGTGGCCGCGGCGTTGGTCCTGGTCGCCATCGGTGGTGTGACGTATGCGTTGACCAGTGCGACTGGTACCGCGCCGAGTTCGGAGGTCAAGCCACCCGAGCCCAAACCGTTGCCTCCGCAGGAAGTGGCGCCGAGTCCGGTCGCACCCCCGCCGCCGGCCGAGCCGCCGCCGGCTCCCGAGCCCGTTACCCAGGCACCCGCGCCGCCGCCGGTCACCGTCACTCAGGCGCCCCCGCCCCCGCCGCCGCCCGTGACAGAGACACACGTCGTCACGCAGACGACGACGCCTCCTCCGGTCACGACCACCACGACCACGACGACGACCACCACGACGCCGCCGACCACCACCACTACAACGACACCGACCACAACCACCACGACGACGAACCCGATGACGACGACGTATGTCACCGTGCCGTTCGTCCCGGTGCCCATTCCGATCCAGGTGCCGAACCGTGGCGAGACGCAGCAACCCCAGTACCCGTATCAGCCGCAGTACCCCTACCAGCAGCAGCCGCAGAATCCGTTCCAGCCCTATCCCTGATGGTGTTGCTCGGATCGAAAAGTGTTGCGCGCATTCTCAATACAGTGAACTGACAGCAGCGCAGCGGTCCGCGCCATGTGGGCGGGAAGGGTTGGCCTCGGGCGACGACTGACGGCGTGGTTGGGCAATACGCTGCCGGCCGCGTGGTTCGGCTGTACCTTCTCGGTCAAACCGGGAGGAACGATGAAGCGCATTCATGCCGTCGCCGTGGGCGCCATGGCAGTCGTCGCCGCAGGGATGTCGGTCGGCCCCGCTGCAGCAACTCCGGCCGAGGGTGACGTCGTGCGCACCGATCTCGGCAAAGGCACCACCACCGCGCCGATCTGGGTGTTCACCGCGGGTCAGCCCACCACGCTGCATGTCCACGGGCTGGTGCTCAAACCCGGCGCCGGCAGCGGTTGGCACACCCATCCCGGACCGGAGCAGTCGGTGATCAACGAGGGCGCCGTGGTGGTGCAGACCGCGGTCGACTGCGTACCTGCGGAGTACACCGCGGGCCAGGCGGTTGTCATTCCCGCCGGCGTGCCCCACCGGGTGAACAACGAGGGCGCTGTCGACGCCGATGTCGTCGTCACCTACACGCTGCCCGCCGACGCTCCGGTGCGGGACGACGCGCCCGCACAGTGCCTCTAGCTGGGGAAACGGGCTTGCGACCACGAAACTTTGGGCAGGGGGCGAATATCTCGGTAAGAGTTCGGTTAAAGTTCTGCTGTGCCTGAGATGGATCGTCGCAGTGTGATGTTCATGATGGGTCTGGGGGTGGCGGCGGCAGCGCTGCCGGCCGGGACGGCCAACGCCGACCCAGCCGCACCCGGTCCCGCCGCGCCCGGAGCGCCCACCCCGCCGGCTGCTACCGCAGCGTCGCCGACGTTCCTGTTCCAGGACGAGTTCAACGGCCCGGCCGGCTCTCCGCCGGACCCGGCATGGTGGCATCTGATCCCGGAGCGCGAGACCATCAAGAACCCGGTCGAGTGGGACAAGCCGTTCAACATGGGCCGCTACGTCACCGACACCGAGCACGCGTTCCAGGATGGCAAGGGCAACCTGGTGATCCGCGCGACGCGCGGTCCCGGCACCACCGTTCAGGAGAAGTACGCCAGCGCCAAGGTCGTCGGAAACTGGCGCGGTGGCATCGGCACCACGTGGGAGGCCCGGGTCAAGCTCAACTGCCTGACCGACGGCGCCTGGCCCGCGTTCTGGCTCCTCAACGACGATCCCGTCCGCGGCGGCGAGGTCGACCTCGTCGAGTGGTACGGCAACCGTGACTGGCCGTCGGGCTCCACGGTGCACGCCCGGCTGGACGGCGAGTCCTTCGCCACCAACCCGCATCCCATCGACAGCGGCTGGCACACCTGGCGGATGTCGTGGACGCCGCAGGGAATGTACTTCTGGAAGGACTATGCCCCGGGCATGGATCCCTTCTTCGAGGTCCCGGCAAACTCGTTGGAAGACTGGCCTTTCAATGATCCGGGCTACACCTTGGTGCCGGTGTTCAACATCGCCGTCGGCGGCTCCGGTGGCCGCGATCCGAGCGGTGGCAGCTACCCGGCCGAGATGCTGGTCGACTGGATCCGCGTCTTCCAGGGCTGAGCTTTCGTCCGGATCTTCCTCCCGCCATACCTTGCTTTGTCACGCTGGAGTGGCGCTCGAAGTCGAGCGCCACTCCAGTGTGACTTTGTGCGCTGCAAGGCGACCCGGTCGCCGGTCAAGGGCAGACTGCCGTCCGGAGCTTGCCGGGCGGGGGCGAATGCAATGCCGATGCGATCTGCTTCAGCGGCACCGGCGCGACGACGAGCGCGTCCCACGGATGGCGCTCGCGCGTGCGGTCGAGGAACTCCACGGCCCGGTGTAGGTGTCTGGGCTCGTAGTTGTGCACGCCGGTGATGGTCAGCCATTGCCGCACAACAGTTTCCGGATCCACCGCCAGCGGCGGTCCGGGGGTGACCGATCCGGCCAACACCAGGGTGCCGCCGATGTCGAGGCGTCCCAACGCATCCGCCACGGCTGCCGAGGAACCCGTGTAGTCGATCGCCACATCGACCCGCCCACCATCGGAGGCGCGGCCACCGAACTGCGCCGCCAACGCCAGGCGGTCGGCGTTGCGGTCGACCACCTGCACATCGGCACCGGCGTCCGCACAGGCCGCGACTGCGTTCAGGCCGAGCATGCCCGCACCGCCGATCAGCACTCGGCGGCCGCCCAGTTCGCCTGCAGCTTCCAGGGTGGCCATCACCGTCGCGGTCGCGCAAGCCGCGGGTGCGGCGACGGCATCGGAAAGTGCGTCGGGGACCACGACGATGGTGGTGCCGCGCGGCAGGACCACATGTGCGGCATAGGAACCCGACAGTGCCCAGTCCCCGTCGAACGGCTCATGGCCGACCTTACGCACCGACAGACATTTGGCGCTAAGACCCGACCTGCACCGTGGGCACTCACCACAGGCCACCGTCACCGACCAGATAACGCGTTGCCCGACTTGGATATCCGCACCCGGACCGGTGGCGACGACGTCACCGACGGCCTCATGACCGAGAACCGACGGGCAGGCGGCGGGACGCCGGCCGGTGACGGTGTGCAGGTCGCTGCCGCACACCGTGGCCAACCGCACCCGGACCAGGACCTCACCGGCGCCGAGCGCGGGAATAGGCACCGTCAGCACGTCGACACCGGCACCGGTCCAGACGGCGGCCATCGTCACACGAGGCGGGATCGGATCCATCCGGACAACCTTTCGATGGCGTAGACGATGACGAAGATGACGAGGACGATTGCACCGGCGACGTCGAAGTTCAACGTGCGGATCGACTCGAACAGCAGGTAGCCGACCCCGCCCGCACCGACGATGCCCAGGATGGTCGAGGTCCGCACATTCACGTCGAACAGGTAGAGGCTCGACCCGACCATGGCCGGCATGGCTTGCGGAATCACGGCGGAGAACAACGTCTTCCACCAACCGCCGCCCACCGAGCGCACCGCCTCCAGAGGACCGGGATCGATCTCCTCGACCGCGTCGGCGACCAGTTTGGCCAGGAACCCGATGGAGCCGATGGCCAGTGCACAGGTACCGGCGATGGGACCGAGCCCCAATGCGGCGACGAACACCACGGCCAGAATGAGTTCGGGTACTGCCCGCACCAGCAGGATCCAAGCCCGGGCCAGCCAATAGACCGACGGGTGGGGTGTGACGTTGCGGGCCGCCAGGATGCCGACCGGGATCGACAACACCACACCGATCGCGGTGGACACCACGCCGATGGCGACGGTTTGTCCTGCAGCTGCGAACAACTCACCGCCCAGCGCCGAGAAGTTGGGCGGGATCATCCGGGTGCACACCTCGGCGGCCGGGCCCACCCAGGTGATCAGGGACAGCGGATTGATCTTCAACACCGCCAGGGCCGCGATGCAGGTCGCGAGCAGTGCACCGCCGAAGAAGAACCGGGCGGCGTGCTCGCGTGCCGGGTTCGACTGCGCCGAATCCAGCAGCATCCGCCGGATCACGATCGACAGCAGCTCCATCGCGGCGATGATCGCCAGGATGACGCAGGCGATGCCGAGGGCCCTCGGGTAAATCAAGCCGCGCAAGGCATCCTGCAGGGCGAAGCCGATGCCGCCCGCACCGACGAAGCCGAGTACCACCGACATGCGCAGGTTGATGTCGATGCGGTAGATGAAGGTGGCGATCCAGGACGGGATGGCCTGGGGGACGACAGCATTGAGCATCTCGCGGAAATAGCCGACACCGGTGCTGCGGACCGCTTCCCGTGGGCCGGGGTCGGTCTGTTCGATGGCGTCGGCGAACACCTTGCCGAGCATGCCGATGGAATGGATGGCCAACGCGAGAATGCCGGGTAGCACGCCGATTCCGAGAGCGCGGACGAACAGGACCGCGAACAGCAGGTCCGGCATGGCGCGGCAGAACGTGATGACTCCCCGGGCCACCGCCTGTACCGCCGGGTGCGGGGTGGTGTTGCGGGCGGCCAAAAAGGCCAGCGGCACAGAGGCGATCGCTGCGAGCACCGTCCCCAGCACGGCCATCAACAGGGTTTCCACCGCGAGGCCGCCGATGCGTGCCGGATCATCGAGCCGGGGCGGGATCATGCGCTGCAGCAACGCGATCACTTCGTCGAACCCGTTCAGCAGTGTGGCGGGGGCGAAGTCGATCGACCAGGCCGCGACGAGGGTGGCCAGTACCGCTGCAACGCCGACCAGGTGCAGAAGGTTCGGTAGCGGCCGGCGCTGCGGTGTCGGCGGCGCGGACGGGGTCGGGCGTTCGGTCAGGTCGGTGCTCACGAGGGCCGGGCCGCCGAACGGGCTGCGGGGTCGACGCGTTGGTAGATCTCCATGACATCGTCGCGGGTCATGCCGACGGCGGGCCGGTCGAGGATCTTCTGGCCGTTGCGCAGGCCGACCAGTCGGTGGGCCCAACCCAGCGCGAGATCCACCTGGTGCAGCGTGCACACCACGGTCAGCTTCTCCTCGATGCACACCCGGAACAGCAGATCCATGACCACTCCGGCATTTTCGGGATCCAGTGAGGCGACGGGCTCATCGGCCAGCAGCAGGCCGGGCTTCTGCATCAGGGTGCGGGCGATCGCGACGCGTTGCTGTTGACCGCCGGAGAGGGTGTCGGCGCGCCGCTCGGCGTAGTCGGCGAGGCCGACGCGGTCCAGGTAGCTCAGGGCCTCGGCGCGCATCCCCTTGGGGTAGGTCAGGGCCCCGTAGCGGGGGAGCCGCAGCTGTCCGAGACCGCCGATCAGGACGTTCTCCAGGCAGCTCAGCCGCCCGACCAGATTGAAATGCTGGAAAACGAACCCCACGTTGCGGCGCAGTGCGCGCAACTGTTTGGCCGAGGCGGTGTCGACGTGGGTACCGCCGACCTCGACACTGCCGGAAGTGACCGGGTGCAGTCCGTTGAGGCAGCGCAGCAGGGTGGACTTGCCCGACCCGGAAAGGCCGAGCAGCACCAGCATCTCGCTGCGCCGGACGTCGAGGCTGACCTGGTCGAGGGCCAGGGTGTCACCGAAGCGTTTGGTGACGTCGCGCGCGATGACGACGAGATCGTCGCCCGCGACGGAATGATGGGGTCCGTCCGCGCTCATGGGATCTCAGCCCTTGCACTTCTCGGAGCCGGTGACGTCGCAGACGTGGCGCACGCCGCTGTAGTCCGAATCCTCGACGGGGACGAATCCCCACGCGCGTTCGTCGGTGATCCGGCAGGCGTCGCCCTGACAGAAGCCCTCGGCCTCCAGGTTGGGCACGTTCACCTTGTCGGCGAAGAGGGTCTTCAGCTTGCCGATGGCCTCGGGGCCGAGTGAATCGTTGGCGGCGAAGACCGACCCGGCGATCATCTCCGACTTCCAGACCGTCTTGAGCTGACCAGGTTTGAGGTCACCCTTGGCGATCATGGTCTTGTCCACCATGGTGTCGAAGGCGAAGCCGGCGTCGCAGTCACCGTTGGCGATCGCCAGGGCGGAGGAGTCGTGGCCGCCGGCGAAGATCGGCGACATGGCCTTTGACAGATCGCCCTCTGATCCGGATTTGATCACCCCGGCCTCGATCAGCCCGGCAGTGGGGTAGAGGAATCCCGAGGTCGAGCTGGGGTCGACGAAGCAGACCTTCTTGCCGGCGAAGTCCTTGAGGCCGTTGACGTTCGCTTCGTCCGTCCGCGCCAGGCCGTAGGACTGGTAGCCGGGCTTGGCGCCCTGCTCCTGGATGACGGCGCCAACCGGGGTGACCTTGGCGCCGTTGACGCCGGCCACCACGTAGGCGAACGGGCCGAAGAAGGCGAGGTCGACGTTGTTGGCGATGATGCCCTCCACCACCCCGGCGTAGTCGGAGGCCTGCACGAACTCGACCTTGGAGCCGGTCTCCTTCTCCAGCAGCTTGATCAGCGGCTGGTAGCTGGCCTTGAGGTCGGTGGAGTTCTCGGCCGGGATCGCGGCCAGGGTGAGGGTTTCGGGGAAGCCCTGAGCGGTCTTGGCGTCGGAGTTGTCGGAGCTCGAACAACCGGACAGGACGAGGGCGGCGCTGGCGGTTGCCACGGCAGCGATGCGGGCTGAGGTGCGAGCGGTACGGAACTTCATGGCGCGCGAGACCTTTCGGGCGGGGACGTTTGACGGGCAGTGCGCGAGCGGGGGTGCGCAGCTGCCCTGCCTCACACCCTGTGGGTTGGTCTATACCAGCGGGTGCATCAAAGTTGGCGAGGAGGTTAACAACACGGCAAGTCTTGGTCTATACCAAAACTTGCTACTGTGGGCAGGTGTCCGCGAGTGCAGAACCGAGGGTTCTCAAGCACCAGGTTGTCCGTGCGCAACTGGAGCGACTGCTCGACGACCTGGAGGTCGGAGACCCGTTCCCGGCGGAACGCGACATCGCTGAACGGTTCGACGTCGCCCGCGAAACAGTTCGGCAGGCGTTGCGAGAGCTGTTGTTGGCCGGACGTATTGAACGACGCGGCCGCACCACCATTGTCGCCCGGCCCAAGATCCTGCAGCCCCTGTCCATGGGGTCCTACACCGAGGCCGTCAAGGAGCAGGGCCGCAGCGGTGGGCGCATCCTCGTCGGCTGGAGCGATCTCATCGCCGACGACATCCTGGCCGGCCAACTCGCCATCGACATCGGTGCACCGATCCTGCAGCTCGAGCGCGTCCTCACCACTGACGGCATCCGGGTCGGGCTGGAGACCACGAAGCTGCCCGCCGCCCGCTACCCGGGCCTGCGGGAAACCTTCGACTACCGCGACTCGCTCTACGCCGAGATCCGCAGCCGCGGGGTTCATTTCGCGCGGACCGTCGACACCATCGAGACCGCGCTGCCGGACTCACGCGAATCGGCCCTGCTCACCGTCGACACCCGGACCCCGATGTTTCTGCTCAACCGGGTGTCCTACGACCAGCACGGAATCCCGATCGAGCAACGGCGTTCCCTGTACCGGGGTGACCGGATGACGTTCACTGCGGTGATGACGGCGCCGTAGGGTGGTCCCGATAGGCCCGCGGTGACACTCCGACGCGCCGCCGGAAGGCACTGGAGAAGTGGCTCGGCCGCGAAAACCCGACCAGTGCACTGATCTCGGCAATCGTCCGCGAGGTATATCGGAGTAGATGCTTGGCGCGTTCGAATCGCAAGTTCAGCAGATATTGATACGGCGTGGTGTGAAACGCGGCGCGGAATGCGGTGATGAAAACGGGCACGGGCATGTCCGCTTGCCGCGCAAGAGCTTCGAGGGTGACGCTTGAGTCGATGCTGCCCTCGAGGAAATCGATGAGCTTGGATTGGGTGGCCGAACTCAGGATGTCAGGTCGACGTTCGGCCTGAAGCGGTGAATCTTCCACGCACAAGTTGGTGCTTGCCACGTTCCTTTTCCATCTATCGAGTCGGTGAGGAGTTGCTTCGGCGGCCTTGAGATCTCAGGACTTCATACGCATCTATGTAATTGAGTCACAACCGTATCCGCTCGGAGCCGCCCAGTTCGAGAAGATGGCCAACATCGACCTGCGCGGCTACGGCCTGGCCGTGATCGAGTGACGATCCCGGCCAGGCCGACCTGCGTCGGTGTTACTTGGCGCCCCCTGAACTGCCGGCACCGGCGTCGCTCTTGTCCGCTTTGGCCTGCTTGGCCGGGTTGGCGAATGCCTTCTTGACGTCTTCGCCAATCTTGTTGACGGTGGTCGAGACTCGTTCACTGATAGTCGAGGCCAACTTGTTTCGCTCCGTCTTCGCTGCCGATGTCACGCCGGGTTTCCCGGGCACCGCGACCAGGCTGTCCCGAACGAGAGGCTTCGTCGCAGGCGTCGTGACGTCCTCCGTCCGGGTTACCTCGTCCGTCGCGGTTGCCGCGGGGGACGAATCGACCTCGGTTACCGCCTCGGTGTTCGGCGCCGACAGCGGTGCTTCGAGCGTCACTGCCTCTGCGGTCGGTAGGGACTTCGCCAGATCGGGAACGCCTTTCGCGGTCCGGAACTCTTCTTCCGGGTCCGGCGGCGGAGGATTCAGAATGTCGCGGAAATTTTGACGTGCGTCGTCGAGGGACCACCTCCACAAGTCGGCAGCGCCGAGGGCCGCCGTTGCGATATTCGCGGCACCGTGCTGGATGACGTTGACGATCTTGCCGGGATCACCTGTGGGCACTGCCTTTACGAGCTCGCCGAGCGTGTTCGTTACCGCGCCGATGATGCCGTACACCGACAGCAGCTGCCCGGGGCCGAGGGACCATGCGGTCACGATCGCGGCGCCGGTCAAATCCCTCGCGACATCGAACTGGGTTTTCACGAAGCTCTGGAAGTTCATCAGCTGCATGAACGTGGTCATGAACGGTCCCATGGCGATGGGCATAAACGCGCCAACCGCTCCGGTGAAATCTCCGGCTGCGATTTTCTGGGCGTACGTCGTCAACGCCCCTGGGAGGCCGGCCACCAGACCCGCGTAGGACTGGCCGAGAGTACTGGCGATGTCGCCGAGCGTCTTGCCGTCCGCGGCGAGCTTGCCGGCCAGCCCGACAATGATGGGGAACGGATCGTCTATCTCGGCTTGGATCGCATTTTGAATCACAGTGCTCGCCTGGGCGAATACCGGGGCGAAGACCTCGATCGGGTTATCGATTGCCGCGCTGAGTTGTATCGAGTGGGATTGCACCGCAGTCGGGGGCGCGGCCACCGGGGTGACTGCGATGACGCCGGCGCCGACCAAGGCGACACCGGCCGTCATATACGGCCGTAGAGCGAGGTTCAAGAAGGTCTCCTTCGCAACAGCGGGATGCCAGCTATTGCTGACCGCGCGAAGGTATCTGGAAAGTCGCCGAACAACATTCGCATTCTGTTCGACGTTTGAATTATTGACGCGGCGAGGCCGATGCCCTTGCTCAGCGAGGGGTGCGGTAGTTGCGGGGTGACATGCCGACCCGGCGCCGGAAGGCGGTGGCGAAGTGATTCGGCGTCGAGAATCCCACCATCGCGCTGATCTCGGTGACGGTTCGAGTCGTGTGCAGCAGCAGTGACTTCGCGCGTTCGATACGTCGATCGAGCAGGTACTGGTAGGGCGTGGTGTGGAACGCTGCCCGGAATGCCTTGATGAAGGCGCCGACGGACATCTTCGCTTGCTGCGCAAGCATTTCGAGAGTGATCTCCGAGTCCATGCCGTCCTCGAGAAACTCGATGATCTTTGAGCGGGTGGCGGCGTCCAGGGTGTCTGGACGGTGCTCGGCTCGTTGCGGCGGGTCCACCGTGTACATGTCGGTGAGCAACAGCCTGAGAGTTTCGCCCACCGAGTCGGTGAGCAGACGTGCGAGCGCGTCGTCGCGATCGGCAACTTCATAGATGCGCTCCACCATCTGATGGATCAGCGGGTCGCGGTGCTTCACGCGCGGAATCAACGTCGTCTCGCCGAGCAGTTGCTCGGGTATGGCGATCTCGCAGTACGCGGCGGTGTCGCCCACGACCAGTGATGCGCATTTGTCGCCGGCCGGCACCACCCAGATGTCGCCCACGTTGGGCACGCCCCGGCCAGACGGACCCCAATCCAGATCGGTCTCCATGGAGCGCAGGCGCCCTGACCGGTGGACATAGACGAGGTGGCGGGTGTCGTCGAAGCAACACCAATCCGTCGTGGTGTGAATCTGCTCGGTGGCGTACCGGATGGACAGTCCGCGGGTAGCTACGGTCCGCTCGCCGAGTACGACACGGCGGGTCTGGGGCCGGTCGCCGGTCCACAGCGTCATTGCCACCCGCGTACCTCCTGCGCGCCTTGCGGCTGCGTCAATCCGGATCGGAGCGTAGCGGCGGCGAAGTGCACGAGATGGTGTTTTCGACTTGAAATATCGAACTGACGAGCCTTAGGAAACTCTTATATTCGTGACCAATTTGTGACTAATGACCTGCGGAAACACGCCGCGTAGATGCTTGACACGTTTCTGAGGAAACTCGTAGATCGGGGGAGGGGTTGCTGCGTTGTCACAGAAGTGCCCGTATGGTGCCCGTGTGGGCCGACACGCATTAGCCAGCCCCAGCCAGCGCAAACTGCCGGCTGTTGCGGCTGCAATCCTGGCGCCGGTCGCTGCGTTCTTCGCCAGCGGTGGCGATTCCCATCCGTACCCCGCTGAGCACCTCTCCAAACCCATAGCGCAGCCGGCGGCCACTGAGACCGCGCAGTGCTGCATGGAGATCGTGGCCGCATCGGCCGCTCCCGCGTCGGCGCCCTCGGTGAAGGCCCTCTCGTTGAGTGCGGCGCAGGCACAGCCGGGCACCGCCTCGCGCTGGCGCGTCCTCAACATTCCCCAGCTGTTGCCGGTCGGCATCGCACCCGAGCGCGGCCTGCAGGTCAAGACCATCCTGGCCGCCCGCAGCGTCCACGCCGACTTCCCCCAGATCCGCGAGATCGGCGGCGTGCGTCCGGACGCGCTGCGCTGGCACCCCAACGGCCTGGCGCTTGACGTGATGATCCCCAACTCGAGCAGTTCTGAAGGCATCGCGCTCGGCAACCGGATCGTCGCCTATGCCTTGAAGAACGCCGATCGGTTCGCGTTGCAGGACGCCATCTGGCGCGGCACCTATTACACGCCGGACGGCGGCGCGAAAGCCGGCAGCTACGGGCACTACGACCACGTTCACCTGACGACCAAGGGCGGCGGGTACCCGACAGGCGGCGAGCAGTACCTCCGCTGAGCGTGTCGGCCGATCACGGGTGCGCCCGACGTTTAGATTCGCGTCGTGGCGCGCAGAATGTCGTTCCGCCGGGCGCGATCGGTGATGAGCGCCGAGATCGGTGCGATCCGCCGCAGCGATCCTGACCTCGACGCGAGTGACATCGCCGGATTCACCCTGCCGATCCTGGTGCGCGCCCTCGGCGTGGTGGCCATCGGTGTGGTGCCGCTCCTGGTGGTCCGCAACGGGGAAACCGCGAATGAGCAACTGGTCCCCGTAATCGGCTCACTGGCCCTGGTGATCATCTGCGCGGCCGTGGTGGCCTGGCTGATCTCGATCATCATCTCCGGGCTGGTGGTGATGATCCTCTACCGGACCAGGCCGGCGTCCTCCTCGCGTCTGGTGATGCGCATCCTGACCGACTCCTTCATGCGCATCGACGACTCCACCTCCGCGCTGATGCTGCTGGCACTGCTGGCTGGCCTGCTGTCGTTGGCGTTCGGTCTACCGACGCGGACCGCGGACGAACTGGCCAACTCGGTGCTCGACGATCTGCTGGCCGCACAGATCGGTGTCCTGTTGGTGGCGTTGGGTTTTGCGTTCATCGCCGAGTCAATCCGCTCGGCCGCAGATATCGTCGATGACCAGTCGCTGTTGCTTGCCTGGCCGTGGGCGCTGATCATCGCCTCACTCAGCTGGGTGCTGTCCACCATTGCCGGCCCATTCGAGGCCACCCGGATGCTGACCATCCTGTTGCACGAATGGCTCCCCGCCGAGGTCGACGGCCAACCCAGCGCGCACGTGATCGCCGAACTTGTCCCGCCCTCAGCGCGGTGGCTGGTCGCGTTCGGCCCACTGCCGATCATCGCCGCGATCTGGGCCTACGAGGCCTACCGGCACGGCGGGTTCCTCACCCTGCGTGAGTTCTTCGACGACGACGCGCCGACCGCCCGGCCGAGTTAGTCGGCGTCGGCGTCGGCCTCGGGTTCCGCATCGGGCACGTCGCGTCGTCGCGAGAACATCAGCACGATGTCCCGGATGGGGGCCTCACGCCGGCCGCCCCATTCCGGGCCGACGGCATAGTCGGCATCGGTGGCGACGAACCGGTAGCCCGGCAGATCCCGTTGCGGAGCGAACGGAAACTTCATGTGCCACAAGCGGTCTGCGACGGCGACGGCGGCGTCTGGGGGCATCGTCCGGTCGATCCCGAGCGGGATGCAGATATCCTGCGTATGAACCAGGATGTCCAGCAGTGGATCGACCTCTTTGGTCAGCGGCGGGCGTTTACGCGACCCCGCCATGGCGCGCAGTCGTGCGGTGATGGCAGCAGGGTCGGACGGATCCTCCAGCGCCGCCCGGCGGACCATCGCGTCGAACCGGAAGCCCGACTTGAGCGCCGCGGGCAACATCTCGCCGATGCTCGCGTGGGACTGCGTGATGTGGATGGCGACCTCGCGCACCGTCCAACCCGCGCACAGTGACGGCGTGGCCCACTGTTGCGGTTCGAGGGTGTCGAGGAGATCAGCGAGGTATCCGCGCTGTTCATCGACATTGCGCCAGATCGTGTCGGAGTCCACGGCCCGCTCCTATCGTCAGGGTTCTCTGATCAAACTAGTCGGGCCGGACGCTGTGGCGAGCGTGCAGGATCTTCCGCCCGATTCGCAGTTCCGCGTCAAAAAGCTGCACGTTCGCCACAGGGCCTGCAAACAACACTCTGGCCCAGCATCGGGTGCTGGGCCAGAGTGTCGGCGTCAGTAGCTCAGTCGGTCGCGAACGCGGCCTGCGCCTCCTTGTCGAGGTCGACGTACTTCTCCTCGCTCACGTCGACCGCGACGCCCTTGATGGTGCCGCCGGTGAACCGTCCCGGATTCTGGTAGAGCGACGACACGTTGTCGCCGCTGTCGAACCCGACGCACAATCCGTCACCGGCCAGGGTGAACTTGCCGATCTGCGCCCGCATCGGTCCCTTCATGGCCTCCTTGCCGTCTACGTAAAGAATTGTGGTTCCCAGGGATTCACCGTGATCACCCTTCTTCTCCCAGACGAACTCCATCCCCAGTGCATGCTTGCCTTCTGGAAGCGGACCGGAGACGAACACCTGCTCGGGTTTGATACCGAGGAAGTTGTAGACGTAATGCAGCTTGTTGTCCTTGATGAACAAGGAGTGCCCGCCGAAGCGGGAACCGTGCGCGAACAACACGCCCTGGGCATCCTTTGTCATATCCACGTCGGCAATGATCTTGTAGGAACGGCCGCGGATGTTGACTGCCACGCCCTCGGGCACCGGCGCGGTGTCCGGGTAGTAGAGGTAGCGGGTGCGGGGCGGTTCGAACTGGGGCCGTTGAATGGTGATCAGGTCGACGGCGGTGCGGTCGTCCAGGGGCAGGACGTAGTTGTTCTTGGCCTCCTCGTTCCACGCGTCGATCAGCTCCTTGAGCTTGTCCGGATTCTGATCGGCGAGGTTCTTGGCCTCGGAGCGATCCTCGTCGACGTGGAAGAGCTCCCACTTGTCCTGATCGAAGTGACCCTTTCCGCTGATGGGCGCGTGCAGTGCCGACGCCTTCCAGCCGTCCTGCCAGATACCGCGAGTGCCGAGCATCGCGTAGTACTGCCGCTTCTTGGTCGTGGGGGCATCGGCGCCGTCGAAGCTGTACCGCATCGACACCCCGTTGACCGGGTACTGCTTGATGCCGCGGTACTCGTCGGGCATCTTGATTCCCGCGACGTCGAGAATCGTCGGGACCACGTCGGTGGCGTGGTGGTACTGATGGCGCACCTCGCCCCTGGCCTTGATGCCCTTGGGCCAGTGGATCACCATCGGATCGCAAGTGCCGCCCGAGAACTGCGAGTAGCGCTTGAACATCTGGAACGGCGTGGAGAAAGCCACCGCCCAGCCCGTCGGATAGTGGTTATAGGTATCAGGGGTGCCGAGCTTGTCGAGCATCTTCATGTTCTCGGCCAGGTCATCGGGGTAGCCGTTGAAGAATTTGTTCTCGTTGACCGACCCGTTCGGCGACCCCTCACCGGATGCGCCGTTGTCGGCACAGTAGAAGATGACAGTGTTGTCCAGCTGCCCGGTCTGCTCCAGGTAGTCGACGACGCGGCCGACCTGGGCATCGGTGTACTCGGAGAAGCCGGCGAACACCTCGGCCATCCGGCTGAACAATTTCTTCTCATCGGGGTTCAGTGAATCCCACGGCCGCACCGCATCGGCCTCCGAAGCCACATCGGCAGGCAACGGGTTGATCGGTGTCAGCTCGGTGCCCTTGGGCATGATGCCCTTGTCGATCATCCGGCCCAGTACCCACTCCCGGTAGGCCTCGTAGCCATCGTCGAACTTGCCCTTGTACTTCGCGGAGTACTCCTCAGGGCTGTGATGCGGAGCGTGGTTCGCGCCGGGGCAGAACCACATGTACCAGGGCTTGGACGGGTTGCTGGAGCACTGGTCGCGCAGCATCCGAATCGCCTGATCCGCAAGGTCTTTCGACAAGTGATAGCCCTGTTCCGGGGCGTACGGCTGATCGATGAACCGATTGTCCTCGGACAGGTCGGGATACCACTGATTGGTCTCGCCGCCGAGGAACCCGTAGAACCGGTCGAAGCCCTTCTGCAGCGGCCATTCCGATTTGCTACCGCCGCTGGAGACGTCCTCCTCCGGCACGTTGTGGTCTTTGCCGACCCAGAAGGTGCTGTAGCCGTTGTCCTGCAGCACCTGCCCGACCGTCGCGCACTGCGCGGGCAGTCGGGCCGCGGCACCCGGGAAGCCGTCGGAACCCTCGGTGATCGTTGCGAACCGGTTCACATGGTGATTGCGGCCGGTCAACATGCAGGACCGGGTGGGCGAACACAGCGCCGTGGTGTGCCACTGCGAATAGGTGAGCCCGTTGTCGGCCAGCTTCTGCAGCGTCGGCATGTTGATCCGGCCGCCGTACGGCGACCACGAGGCCATACCGGTGTCGTCGAAGAGCACCACCAGGACGTTGGGAGCGCCCTCCGGGGCGTGCTTGAGCTCGAAGGGCTTCCAATCCGGCTTCGAGTCACGAACATCCAGTTCGATCTTCCCATCGAAGCCTTCGTTGATTCCGGTCCCGTAGTCGGGAGGGCCGGCTTTTCCGGCGGCGCCCGGCTTTCCAGAGTTGTCTTCGCATCCGGCGACGAACGCGCCGGCAGCGGCTACTCCGACTCCGGTGGCAGCGATGCCTCCCAGCATCGAACGTCTCGACAATTTGCCGCGCTTGTTGTCCTCAGACTGGGCCATGTCATCGGTATTCGATTCCATGTCAGCTGACACTATGCCCGATTGGACAGATTGTCCGGATAAACGACGGCACAAGTTGCTAACGGTTGATTTGCATTGTGGGCCAATGCATCACCCATTATGGGTGATATTCCTACAGCGGTATCGGACGATCCAAATCATCGGCGTCATCGTTGATGAGCAACTCATGGAAACTGCGCAATACCGACGCGCACGCCGCTCGCTCCGCCGGATCGAGCCGATCGAGTACCTTGCTGAGTTCCCTCCGGCGGCGGGTGTTCACCTGCCGGACCAGTTTGCGGCCACGGTCGGTGAGCGCCAGGGTGACGACACTGCGGTTGCTCGGGTCGGAGCCGCGTGTCAGATGGCCGGAGGCATCCAGCCGGTCGGCCAACCGCGTCACCGTCGACCCGACCACCCCGAGCGCCTGCGCGCACTCCGTCGATGTCGACTTCCCGCGCGCCTGGAGCACGAGCAGCAGTCGGCACTGGGGCAGTGAGATCTCCAGTTGCTCGACGCTGCGCAGCGCCACGCCGACCAGATCTCGGGTTGCGACTTCGAATGCCGATAGTTCATCGACCGGAGTTCGGGTCATCTCGTGCTGCGGCGCGCTGCCCATCCAGGGAGTATCCCATGCGAAGGGGCCTGGTGGTTGTGAGTCTGCTGTGGAGGCCTGATGTTTTGGCCTATACATTCAATGCATTCGGGCCGGCCGAACATATCTCTTCCAAAAATGCTGTGCAACAGTACAATTCGAAAATATGAATCGACTCACGATCGTCGCCGCATTCGGATTTCCGGCGTCGAGTGAGGTGTGGACGCAGGGCGACCCTCGTCCGTGTCGGTGCAATCCCGGCGACGCCCAGCCATCACGCCCATACTGATTATTGTGCGCCCGAGGTCATGGCCGGCGGCGGTGTGGAGATATGTGCGCAGCGCCCCGCTGACCTATGCGTGGCTGGCCGCGCTGCTGGTCACCACGATCATTCAGCGCCAAATGCACGGGCGCGAGCTGCATGCCCTGTTGGTCGAGAGCTCCACCAACATCCACCACCTGGGGACGGATCCGCTCTACGTGTTGGTCACCAGCCTGTTCTGGATCGACGGCCGGTACTGGACGCCATACCTGGTGTTGTTCAGCCTGATACTTGCCCCGGCAGAGCGCTGGCTCGGCCAGATCCGTTGGTTGGCAGTAGGTTTGATCGCCCACGTGCTGGCGACCTACATCAGCGAAGGCCTGCTGTACCTGGCGATCCACGATCACGTCGCACCCGAGCGGCTCGTTCATGTCCGCGACGTCGGGGTCAGTTATTTTCTTGTCGGGGTAGGGGCGGCGTTGGCCTTCCGCATGCCGCGACCGTGGCGCTGGGTCTATCTCGGCGCGGCGTTTGTGTACTTCGGTGCCGCGTTGGTCAGCAATATCAACTTCACCGCGATCGGCCATATGGCGGCGCTGCTGATCGGGCTGTGCTGTTATCCGCTCACGCGGAGGGATGGTCGGGGTCGGCGGGTGGCGCGGCGGCCGGCGGCGCCGGTTTCTACCGCAGGGTCGTGACTACCGCCGGTCAACAGCCCGGGTGTGGAAAACCGTAGCGGTCAAGACCACGGTTGGGTCAGCAACGCCACCACCGCGTCAGTCAACGTCGCGCGGGCGATCTCCAGGTCCGACGTGAAGCCGATCTGGCGCTCGTTGCTCAGTCCCCGGATCGCGGCGGGCAACAGGCACCGTACCCGGTACAGCTGGTCCGGGTCGAGATCGAGCCCGTCCATCAGATAGTCGAACCCCTGAATCCAGTCGAGTTCGCGTGCCGCGAAAGCCGCTGCGGTCAATGGATACTCGGCTGCGATGTCGGAACGGCGGGCAGGAAGCGAGGTGCGCAACGCCGTCAATGCCCGACCTTCGGTGGTGTCCAAGTACGCCCAGACCGAGTCGATGGCTGTAATCACCCGCTCCCGCAATGTGCCTGTGCGCGCCGGTCTGTCTGTGTCGGACGACCAACTGCGGGAGTGAATCTCGGTGATCACCGCCACCCACAGCCCGTCCAGATCGCCGAACTGATGCTGCACCGTGCCCCAGGTGACGCCTGCATCCTTGGCGATGCGATTCGCCGACACCGGCTCGCCGCCGCTGTCGGCCAGGCAGTGGATGGCGATGTCGAGTAGGCGTGCCCGGGTCTCCAGGCCGCGCTTGTTCAACCGCGTGCCCGCGGCGGACTGGATGGCCGCAGACGGGACCGCGGCCACCCACTGTTCTCGAGCGCGGGTGGCCTGCGGGGATTCGCGGGAGTTCAGGCGAACCGCCCGGGGTTCGCCGCGACCGGACGTCGTAGCGTCGGCCGGTTGGCCCGGTATGCCTGCACGACGGGCGCGAGTTCATGTGGACTCGCACCATGCATGATGACCGAGTGAGTGCCCAGGTCATACTGCCGGGCAATGGTTTTCGCGCAGTCCTGCGGCGATCCCTTTGCTACCGAGTCCAGCCATTCGGCGGGAATCAGGTCGGCGATGCGCTGCAGCGTCTCGAACGAGGCGCTGGCGTCGATCGGCCCCGCGGCGGCTGCGTCGGCGAACAGATCGGTCTGCTTGATCCGCTCCCACGCCGCGGGGTCCCAGCCGTTGGCCGACACCAACACGTCCGCGTACGCCTGCAGGTACGTGGCGAGCCGCCCGACCCCGCGACGCATCTGATCCTCCGGCGACAATGCGTCGGGGACCGTGGCCAGGCACGCCCAGATGCGGATACTGTCGGGATCCCGGCCGGCGCGTTCCGCGCCCCGGCGCACTGCCTCGACCGACGAAGTCGTCGCCTCGTCGGAGAAAAAGGTATGGAGCACAACGAAATCGGCAATCTCGCCGGCGAGCTCCATCGTCTTGGGGCCGACCGCCACCAGTCCGATCGGCGGTCCGTCGGGCAGGCCGCTGGCATGGCGCAGGAACGGCCACTTCCCGGCCGGGCCGTCGTGGTCCAGGATCATCTCGCCGGCCCAGAGTCGGCGCAGGATGCCGAAGAAGTCGCGGAGTCGTGCCTCGGTCACCACCGGCAGACCGATCGCCTGCCAGTACGCCGCCATCCCGCGGCCGAACGCCATGGCGAAGCGGCCTTCGGTGAGTGCGTGCATGGTCGAGCCGATCGTCGCGGTGACCGTGGGATGGCGCGTGTGGTAATTCGTCGACGGCGCGATGCCCAGCGTGGTGCTGGCGCCCGCGACCGCTCCCGAGAGGACCGCCGGGTCCTTCACCGTGAAGCGTTCACCGATGTGGCAGGAGCCCAAGCCGAGTGCATCCGCGGTACGGGCTTCGGGCAGGACCA
Organism: Mycobacterium shunyiense; assembly: GCF_058270035.1. Lineage (NCBI taxonomy): Bacteria > Bacillati > Actinomycetota > Actinomycetes > Mycobacteriales > Mycobacteriaceae > Mycobacterium > Mycobacterium shunyiense. The sequence goes on from NZ_JBZDPT010000003.1 coordinate 142,394, forward strand.
CCCGGACGTCCGCGGGGTGCCGGGTCACGGCGTAGTAGCCGAGCTCGTTGAGCTGGTCTTCGGGCTGGTTCGCGCTCAATGACATGCCTTTCGTTCCGCGGACGTCTAGCACTGTCAGCCCGGCGAGGGCAATTGTCAATGAGGGTTCTCAATGAATGGGAGGGTGGCGGCGTTCGTCGGGCGCAGGCAAGATCAACCGCGCGCACGACGGTGAAGAATGCCGTCCTCCGCAGTCGGTTGACGTATTGTGCTGCAACCACTCTCGTGGTCTTCTGGTGCTGCAGCGGCAGCAATCACCGACGGGCGGTGACCGCTCGCCCGCTACCGGTCCGGCTTACCAGCGAGTGCCGTCGAGCCCGGGAATCACGCACCGGCCGTCAGCGGCCACCCGCCCAATCACCATGCCGTCATATCCCGTGCACGGTGAGTTGAGCGGCTCGCAGGTGTTGACGGACGTGATCACCTTGTCGGGGCCGCAGGCGGAGCCGGGCGCTGGTGGGTCGGCATAGGCGACGGCTGTGCTGAAGCCCAGCGTCAGCATTGCTGCAGCAGTAACGACGAGTGAGTGGGTCGCGTCGAACATGATCGGTACCTCCGGCCAATGGCCCCCGACAAGTGGCAATGCTACTCGTGTAGTCCGAGTCGGTTCCGATGATCGCGCGGGCGGCGCCACACAGCTTCCGACGTTCTACCGAAACGGTTGTCAGGGATGCCTAGGCGTCGAGGCCGCGCAACATCAGCTCGGTCGGGTGGCCGCTGGGCTGCGGGTTCGAGTTGGCTGGCAAATTGCTTTACGTCGCTGACCTGCATGTATGGAGCCGATGACGGGAATCGAACCCGCGTATTCAGCTTGGGAAGCTGATGTTCTGCCATTGAACTACATCGGCATGGTGCTGACGAAGGATAGCAACCCGGCTCGCGTTGTGGGTAAGGCGGGCGGACATCGTCTCGGCGAGTCTAAGAAATTGACGCCGGTTCATGCCGGGGGCAATAGCCGGCAACTGGCGAAGGTGGCCGGCACCCTCGACGCGCGGCTGCGCAGTGCGGACCCGGAGCCTCGGACGGCGTGGCGAAACATATGACCTCAGAACATGATTGCTGTCCACGCCCGACCCTGAGAGTCATGTAATACATCGGGCCGTAGCTCTCAGGCGCCGCCTCTACCGTCGGTACCCGTGGGCTCCATCCGGCGCTGAATGGAGCGAACAGGTCCGCACGACGGGCCGAACCAAGCAAGGGGTTCTACCCATGGATGTTGTTATCGGTATTGCCATGACCTCGCGCGACGCCCGGCTTCTCCTGGTGGAGGGCGCTCAGGGCGACGGCGCGGTGATCGACCACGACTCGCTCGACACGGACACGCGCATCGGTGTCGAGCACCCTGGCTTTCACGAGTACGTCGTCAAGGCGGTGCTCGACACCTACGCCGACGCGCCCGCGAACGGATACACCGTCACCCGCGTCGCGCTGACCTGGACCGACGCCGTCGACACTCACGCCAAACTGGTGCTCGACGCCCTCGCGGAGCAAGGCGTCGCGAATGTGGCAGTGGTCTCCACGACCGACGCGTTCGAAGCCGCTGCCGAATACACCGTCCAGGTCGCTGACTGTGACTCCATCGCCCTGTGCGTGGTGGAACCCGAGCAGACCATGCTGGCCGTGATCGGCGCCGAGCAAGAGGACGGCACACGACGTTTGCGTAGTCGCCGTCTGGACGAGGCTGACGAGGCAACTGCGGTGCTGTCGCTTCGCGGCGTCTGCGAGAGCTTCCCCGAGCCGATCGCCGAAGTTGCCATCGCGGGATCCGCCCCGGACGTGGAAAACCTTGTCGAGGAGGTTAATTCAGTGATGTCGCGGCCAGTCGTGCTCGGCGACGACGCGGCCCTGCTGCTGGCGCGCGGTGCGCTGTTCTCGAGCTCCGAGTTTCGCGACGAGGCTGCGCCGGCTCCCAAGTACGACCCAGTGATGCGAACTCTGGCCACGATCCTGACGACGGCGATGCTGATCGTGGCGGGTTCGGTGTTCCTGGCGATCACCGTGCACGGGAACGACGACACCCCTCCGTCGCAGGCGTCGACCCCGGTCGAACAGACTGCGCCGCCCCCGCCGGCCGAGCCACCCATCCACACCGTTGTGCGCAAGGTGGTGCCGCTGGGGGGTCGGGCGGCTGAGAAATCGTTGACCGCGCCCTACGCCGACACCTCGGGGCCGCCGTTGACGGGGGTGGTCCGTCGCTAACCGATACGCTCGTCGGGTGCTGCTCTCCGATAGGGACATCCGGGCCGAGATCGCCGCGAAACGCCTGGCCATCGAGCCGTTCGACGATGCCCTGGTGCAGCCGTCGAGCGTCGATGTCCGCCTGGACAGCCTGTTCCGGGTGTTCAACAACACCCGATACACCCATATCGACCCGGCCAAACAGCAGGACGAGCTGACCACCCTGGTCGAACCCGCCGAGGACGAGCCGTTCGTGCTGCATCCGGGTGAGTTCGTGCTCGGCTCCACGCTCGAGGTGTGCACGCTGCCCGATGACCTGGCCGGACGCCTGGAGGGCAAGTCCTCGTTGGGCCGTCTCGGATTGTTGACGCACTCGACGGCCGGGTTCATCGACCCCGGTTTCTCCGGGCACATCACCCTCGAGCTGTCGAACGTCGCCAACCTGCCCATCACGCTGTGGCCCGGCATGAAGATCGGCCAGCTGTGCCTGCTGCGGCTCACCAGCCCGGCCGAGCACCCGTATGGCAGCGACAAGGTCGGCTCGAAATACCAGGGTCAGCGTGGTCCGACGCCGTCACGCTCGCATTTGAACTTCATCAAGTCGTAGGGCACCGCCTGCCTGCGCCGCCGAGTGGCCACTTATCTCGCGCCGACCAGTGATTCGCGTGCCATAACTGGCCACTGGGCGTGACTGGTGAGGCTCGTGCTCCCGACGCGTGCGCCGTTTTCTACGTGGGGGCTGTGGGCATGGCCCGTCAACAGCCCTGGTGTAGAAAACCGTGCCGAAGTTCAGCCGAAGCGGGCTCTGCTGAAGCGGGCTCTGCCACGCCAAGCGCGCAACACATAACCCGGTGAACTTTCAGTAACCACACCGCAACACGAAACACGCCGGAAACACGCACGCCGCGTACCTGAAACGCGCGCCGGACATTCTCGTCGGAACCGAAGGAGCCCGACGTGCACGAGATCGATCCGGCTGCCACCGCCTGGCTGCTGGCCAGTACCGCGCTGGTCCTGTTGATGACCCCCGGCCTCGCCATCTTCTACGGCGGGATGGTCCGCACCACCGGCGTGCTCAACATGATCATGATGAGCTTCATCTCGATCCCGCTGGTCACCGTGGCCTGGCTGCTGGTCGGCTACACCCTGGCCTTCTCCGATGACGCGGGTGGCGGTCTGATCGGCGGCCTTCAGCACTTCGGCATGCTCGGCATCACGCCCGGCACCGCCCACGGCGCGGTACCCGAGCTGCTGTTCGCCACGTTCCAGCTGACCTTCGCGATCATCACTGCCGCCCTGGTCAGCGGGGCCATCGCGGACCGCGCGAAGTTCGCCGCCTGGATGCTGTTCGTCCCGGTGTGGGCGGTCGCGGTGTACGCCGTCGTCGCGCACTGGGTCTGGGGTCCCGGCGGCTGGCTGGCCGGCCTCGGCGTCCTCGACTACGCGGGCGGCCTCGTCGTCGAGATCGTCTCCGGCTCCTCGGCGCTGGCGCTGGCCCTGGTGCTCGGCCCCCGCATCGGCTTCAAACAGGACGCGATGCGCCCGCACAACCTGCCCTTCGTGCTGCTCGGCGTCGGCCTGCTGTGGTTCGGCTGGTTCGGCTTCAACGCGGGCTCGGCGCTGGCCGCCAACGGCACCGCCGCCGCGATCTTCCTCAACACCCTGGTCGCCGGCTGCCTGGGCATGCTCGGCTGGCTGACGGTCGAACAGGTTCGTGACGGCAAGCCCACCACCTTCGGCGCGGCCTCCGGCGTGGTGGCCGGCCTGGTGGCGATCACCCCGTCGTGCGGCACCGTCAACACGCTCGGCGCGGTCGTGGTCGGCCTGGCCGCCGGTGTGGTGTGTTCCTTTGCAATCGGCCTGAAGTTCCGCTTCGGGTACGACGACTCGCTCGACGTGGTGGGCGTGCACTTCGTCGGCGGCGTGGTCGGCGTGCTGCTGATCGGATTCCTGGCCACCGAGGTGATGACCCAGGGCCCGCAGGGCCTCTTCTACGGCGGCGGGCTGACGCAGTTGGGTAAGCAGCTGCTCGCCGCGGTCGTCGTGGCCGCCTACGCCTTCACCATGTCCTACCTCTTGGCCAAGGCCATCGACCGGTTCATGGGCTTTCGGCTCAGTCCCGAGGATGAGACCACCGGCGTCGATTTCACCCAGCACGCCGAGTCCGCCTACGCCGAAGGTGTGCACGGGCATCTGCCTCAGCGCCGGCCCGGTTTGTTCGGTGGAACCCTGGGCCAGTTGGGCCAGCCCGGCGGCCTGACGCATCGCCCCGATCCGGCCGAGGAAGACAGCGCGGGATGAACCGGGCGGCGCTGTTTGTCGTAATGCCGAGTAGGGTCTAACTAACCGGCGCCGGCGCGCAGCATGCCGTCGCGGTCCGACCAGAATCTAGCGGCGCAGCTAATGCGGTCAGGTGTAACGATCGACCTGGATACGCCGAAAAAGGTTCTAGTTGTCGGTTCGTGCGGAATGTGTGCGCAATGGCGACAAAGGCAGTGCAGCAAACACATTGGAGGGCTTGGTGGACATCGTATTGGGTGTGGCGATGGCACCTACGACGGTCCGCATGGTGCTGGTCGAGGGGGAGAAGGCCGACGGGGTCACAGTCGATCACGACGTCTTCGATGTCACCGCCGGTGATGATTCGGCAACCACCACTGCGTCCGATCAGGTGGTCTCGGCCATCCTCGGAACTCAGGAGAGCGCCACATCAGGCGGTCACCATCTGAAGGCGATCGGCGTCACCTGGACGGACCATTCGGACGCCGCGGCGCTGCGCGACACACTGTCCGCGCACGGCATCGACGACGTCATGCTGGTCTCCGAAAGTCACGCTGCCGCGGCACTGGCCCAGGCGGTCGGCCGCGCGGTCGGCTACGACACCACCGCGCTGCTGTTCATCGACCGTGACGCCGCGACCTTGTCGGTGGTGAAGACCGACGACGGCTCGGTGGTCAAGGTGCTGGCCCAGTCGTTGCACACCACCGACGCCATGGCCGTCCTCTCCGAGATGGCCGCGGCGGTCGAGGCGTCCGACTCCGCACCGCAGGGCATCTTCGTCCTGGGCTCAGGAGTGGACGTCGCCTCGGTGAAGGCGCACCTGGAGAACTTGGTGTCGCTGCCGGTCAGCGCCCCCGACGAGCCGGAGATGGCGCTGGCCCGCGGCGCCGCGCTGGCCTCGGCCAATGCGCCGGCATTCGAGGCGACCACGGTCGGGCTGGCCTATTCGCAGGACCCCGACGGCACCACCGCGGGAAGCGCATACGCGCTGGCCGGTCTGGCCACCGAGATGGCCCCGCTGGGCGACGCGCCGGTCGACGGTGTGGAGCTCGTCGGTGACGAGATGCCGATGGAAGGCGAGCGCAAACCGTTCCTTCTCGTCGGGTCCGCGTTGACATCGGTGTTCGTGGTTGGCGTTGTGGCCCTGGTTATTTCGCTTGCAGTGAGCATCCGGCCGACGGTCGACCAACGGCCTTCTCCGGCTCAAGGTGCCGTGGCGCCCAGCGCTCCGGCCAAACTTCCGGCACCCGCTCCGCCGCCGGAAGCGGCGGTGCCCCCGCCACCGGCTCCGCCGCCCGAGACCATCAAGGCCCCGATCCCGGTGGTCCAGGAAGCGCCGGCGCCCGCACCGCAGGCGCCGCCGCGCACGGTCTACGTCGAGCAGCCCGCGGCGGCCCCGCCGCCGGCACCCGAGGCGCCCGCTCCAGCCCCCGAAGCCCCGCCGCCGGCCCCGGAGCCTGTGGCGCCGCCGCCGGCCCCGATCTACAACCCGCCGGCGCCGTACATCCCGCCGCTGGTGGTACTGCCGCCTGCGCCGCGGCTGCCGAACATCTTCCGTCCTCCGTGGGACCCGCCGCAGCGTCAGCGGCCGTGGGATCCGCCGTCGCGCCACGAACCCCAGACCCCGCAGTGGCCGGGCTCGGGCTCGGATGACTGGAACCCTGGTCGGGGGTCCGGCGATTGGAACCCCGGCCGGAATTCGGGCGACTGGAATCCCGGCCGTTCGGGCGGCTCGGGTGACTGGAACCCGGGTAACTCGGGATCCGGCGATTGGAACCCAGGCCGGTCCGGTGGTTCGCGTAGTGGCGGTGACGGCGGAGGGCTGTGGCCCTTCCCGTCGTTCGGCGGCCACTGACGCCAATCGCGTCGAATGCAACGCCATGGTTGTCCGCAGCGCACGACCACGACCACGGCGTTGATCTCGTGGGTCTAGGCCTCCGCCTCAACCGTCACCTGACGTTGGCCTGCCGCTCAGTGTCACGTAGCGGCTAGCTCATCCTCGGCGCCTATCCAGGCAGTATGCGATGCACCGTATTCGGTACCGGCTATCTGGGCGCGACACATGCGGCGGGGATGGCCGAGCTCGGCCACGAAGTGATCGGGGTCGACATCGACCCGGGCAAGGTGGCCAAACTCGCCGCCGGGGACATCCCGTTCTACGAGCCCGGCCTGCGCAAGGTGCTCAACGACAACCTGAGTGCCGGACGGCTGCGGTTCACCACCGACTATGACGAGGCCGCCGACTTCGCCGATGTGCATTTCCTCGGCGTCGGCACCCCGCAGAAGAAGGGCGAATACAGCGCCGATCTGCGCCACGTGCACGCCGTCATCGACACCCTGGTGCCACGCCTGCGCCGCAACGCGGTGATCGTCGGCAAGTCGACCGTCCCGGTCGGCACGTCCGCCGACCTGGCCGACCGGGCCCGCGGACTCGCCCCGGCGGGCGTCGACGTCGAGGTGGCCTGGAACCCGGAGTTCCTCCGTGAGGGCTACGCCGTGCACGACACCCTGCACCCCGATCGCATTGTGGTTGGGGTGCAGCATGATTCACTGCGCGCCGAGGCCGCGGTGCGCGAACTCTACGCGCCGTTGATCGAGGACGGGGTGCCGTTCCTGGTCACCGATCTCCAGACCGCCGAGCTGGTCAAGGTATCGGCCAACGCGTTCCTGGCCACCAAGATCTCCTTCATCAACGCAATCTCCGAAGTGTGCGAGGCCGCCGGCGCCGACGTGACACTGCTGGCCGACGCCCTGGGTTACGACCCACGCATCGGGCGGCGATTCCTCAACGCCGGCTTGGGTTTCGGTGGCGGTTGCCTGCCCAAGGACATCCGCGCCTTCATGGCCCGTGCCGGTGAACTGGGCGCCAACCACGCGCTGACCTTCCTGCGCGAGGTCGACAGCATCAACATGCGCCGTCGCACCGCCATGGTGGAGCTGACCACCCGGGCCTGCGGGGGATCACTGCTCGGCGCCAACATCGCAGTCCTCGGCGCGGCATTCAAACCCGAGTCCGACGATGTGCGCGACTCGCCCGCCCTCAATGTCGCCGGCATGCTGCAGCTGAACGGGGCCGCGGTCAACGTGTACGACCCCAAGGCCATGGACAACTCGCAGCGGGTGTTCCCCACACTGAATTACTCCACTTCGGTCATCGAAGCCTGCGACCGGGCCGACGCGGTGCTGGTGCTCACCGAGTGGGCCGAGTTCGTCGACCTGGACCCGGCCGAGCTGGCCGACACGGTGCGGGTCAAAGTCGTTGTGGACGGCCGCAATTGCCTGGATGCGGAGCGGTGGCGGGCAGCCGGGTGGCGGGTGTACGCGCTGGGACGGCCCGTCGCCACTGTTTGACGCTTGTAGAACAAATTCCGCGGTCGTAGGCTCGGGCCATGCGGGAACGAATCCGGTGGATGGCCCTGCACGGGGTGGTTAGAGGCATTTCTGCGGTCGGCATCCGTCGCGGGGATCCGCAGGCTCGGTTGATCGCCGACCCGGCGGTGCGGGCCGACCCGGCGCCCTTCGCCGACGAGATGCGCCGGCACGGGCCCCTTGTGCGCGGCCGCGCCCTCCTGATGACCTTCGACCACGACGTGGCCACCGACCTGCTGCGCTCCGACGACTTCCGGGTGTCGCGGCTCGGCGGCAACCTGCCGAAGCCGTTGCGCTGGGTGGCCGACAAAACCGACACCGGGATGCTGCATCCGCTGCTGCCGCCGTCGCTGCTCGCGACGGAGCCGCCCGATCACACCCGCTACCGCAAGCTGGTCTCCTCGGTGTTCACCACCCGCGCGGTGGCCCGGCTGCGGGAAGGTGTCCAGGAAACCGCGAACACCCTGCTGGACTCCATGGACGACGACGCCGGAGTGGTCAACATCGTCGACCGCTACTGCGCTCAACTGCCCGTCGCGGTGATCAGCGACATCCTGGGTGTCCCCGACGCCGATCGGCCCCAGGTCCTGCGCTTCGGTGAACTCGGCGCGCCGAGTCTCGACATCGGACTCAGCTGGCAGCAGTACCAACAGGTGAACTCCGGCATCCACGGATTCGAGACCTGGCTGACCGATCATCTGCGCCACCTGCGGCGTAACCCCGGTGACGACCTGCTCAGCCAGATCATCGCCGCCTCCGACGCCGGCGCGGCCGGAGAGCCGCTCAACGAGTCCGAACTGCGGGCGCTGGCCGGGCTGGTGCTGGCAGCCGGATTCGAGACGACGGTCAACCTGCTGGGCAACGGCATCCGCATGCTGCTCGACCATCCTGAGCATCTGCACACCTTGGCGGCCCGCCCCGAGCTATGGCCTAACACGGTGGAAGAGATCCTGCGGCTGGACTCACCGGTGCTGATGAGCGCGCGGGTTGCCCTGCGCGACACCGAGGTGGCCGGCACCGCCGTGCAGGCCGGCGAACTCGTCATCATTCACCTGGCCGGCGCCAACCGCGACCCGGCGGTGTTCACCGACCCGCACCGCTTCGACATCGAACGCGACAACGCCGGACGGCACCTGTCGTTCTCCGGCGGCCGTCACTTCTGCCTCGGCGCGGCCTTGGCCAGAGCTGAAGGCCAGGTGGGTCTGCAGACCTTCTTCGACCGCTTTCCCGACGCGCGGGCCGCCGGCGAAGGCAGTCGCCGCGATACCCGAATTCTGCGCGGCTGGTCGACTCTGCCGATCACACTCGGAAAGGCACACACAGCGGTAGGTTCGTGACGTGGACTTCCGAGCCGCTCTGCTCGACCAGACCCGGAGCTTCGGGGAGCTGATCGCCTCCAGCGATCCGGAGACGCCGGTGCCGACCTGCCCGGACTGGACGCTCAAACAACTGTTCCGCCATGTCGGGCGCGGAAACCGTTGGGCGGCACAGATTATCTCCGAGCGCCGGGTCTCACCGCTCGATCCGCGCGAGGTCCATGACGGGAAGCCGCCCGACGATCCCGACGCTGCCATCGAGTGGCTCAACGCGGGCGCGGCCCAGGTCCTCAAGTCGGTGGACCAGATCGGCACCGACGCCAGGATCTGGACGTTCCTGGGCCCCAAACCCGCGGGCTGGTGGGTGCGGCGACGCGTCCACGAGGCGGCGGTTCACCACGCTGACGCCGCGCTGGCCGTGGGAACCGAGTTCGTGCTGCCGGCCGACCTCGCGGCCGACGCGGTCAGTGAATGGCTGGAGATCGCCACCGCCATGGCGAAGAAACGGCATGGAGAGCCGCTCGCATTCGGCACCAGCATCCACCTGCACGCGACCGACGACGGTCTGGGGCCGACGGGGGAGTGGACGGTGGAGCACGACGAGGACGGGCTCGGGTGGGCCCACAGCCACGGCAAGGGCACCGTCGCGCTCAAGGGCCCGGCCCAGAAGCTGCTGATGGCGGTCACGCGGCGGGGCACGGCTGCCGATCTCGGGCTGGAAGTGTTCGGCGACACCGCAACCTGGGATGCGTGGCTCGACCGCACACCGTTCTGAGAGGCGTACGTTTCGTTCATGACCACATCCGAGATCGCCACGGTTCTGGCCTGGCACGACGCGCTGGACGAAGACGACATCGACACCCTGATCGCGCTGTCCAGCGATGACATCGAGGTGGGCGATGCCAACGGTGCCGCCCAAGGGCACGCCGCCCTACGTGAGTGGGCTGCAACCGGCGGGGACACCGTGACGCCGGGGCGGATGTTCGTGCACGACGGCGTGGTCGTCGTCGAAGAGACCATCATGGCGGCTGACGGGACCACCCGCACCGGTGCTGCGGCATTCCGGGTGGTGCACGATCACGTCACCTCGGCGTTCCGTCACGACACCCTGGCCGCCGCGCTGGCCGCCACCGAACTCACCGAAAAGGATCTCGTCGGCTGATTCGACGGCTCACGGCAGCCCCGGCAACACCTTGTCGAGGGTCACCGGGAGCTCGCGGACCCGCACTCCGGTGGCATGGTGGACGGCGTTGACCACTGCGGCCGCGGCACCGACGATACCGATCTCGCCGGCGCCGCGGGAGCCCATCGGGTTCAGGTGCTCCTCGACCTCGTCGAGCCAGATCGCTTCAATACCAGTCACATCCGCGTGGGCGCTGAAGTGATAGGACGCGAGATCCTGCGTGACCACATGACCGAACCGGATGTCACGCACACTCTCCTCGTGCAAGGCCATGGACAGGCCCATGGTCATCCCGCCGATCAGCTGTGAGCGCAGGGTCCGTGCGTTGATCGCCCGACCCACCGAGAAAACGCCGAGCATGCGTGGGATCCGGATCTCTCCGGTGTCGGAATTGACGTGGGCCTCGACGAAGTGTGCTCCGAACGACTGCACGCTGTACTTGTCCGCGTCGGGGTTCTGCGGCGCCTCGGCCTCCGCTGTCACACCGATGTGCGGGTGGTCCCCGTGCTCGCGGCGAAACTGATTGGCCGCGGCGACGATTGCCGAACCCCACGACGTGATGCCCGACGAGCCGCCCGCCACCGAGGCCTGCGGTAGGTCGGAGTCACCGATCTGCAGATCGATTGCCTCGACGCCGCAACCGAGCGCGTCTGCGGCGATCTGGGCCAGAGCGGTCCATGTGCCGGTACCGATGTCGGCGGCACCGATCTGGACCGTATAGCGGCCTTGTCCGGTGTGGGTGACGCGGGCGGTGTTGCCTTCCATCGCCATCCCCGGGTACGTCGCTGCCGCCACGCCGGTTCCGATGAACCAATGGCCGGCCAGGCGTTTGGCGGGGCGGGGATCCCGCGGAGCCCAGTCGAACCGCTCGGCACCCAGCCTCAGGCACTCGACGAGGTGACGGCCCGACCACGGCTTGCCGGATTCGGGATCGACGTCGGGTTCGTTGCGTAAGCGCAGCTCGATCGGGTCCAGATGACAGGCGACCGCGAGCTCGTCCATCGCCACCTCCGCGGCGAACGTGCCAGGGCACTCACCCGGTGCCCGCATCCAGAACGGGACGGCAACGTCGAGTGCGGCCAGGCGGTGCGTCGTGCGCCGGTTGGGGCTGGCGTACATCTTGCGGGAGGTGACGGCGGTCTGTTCAGCGAACTCTTTGACGGTCGCGGTCTGTTCGATCACGTCGTGCACCAGTGCGGTCAGCCGGCCGCTCTTGTCCGCGCCGAGCCGCAGCCGTTGGATGGTCGGGGTGCGGTAGCCGACGAGGGCGAACATCTGCTGTCGGGTGAGCGCCAGTTTCACCGGGCGACCCCCGGACCGTTGGGCGGCCAACAGGGCCAGGACGTCGTGGGCATGGGGCGCGCCTTTCGACCCGAATCCGCCACCCACATGGGGTGCCACGACGCGCAGTTGCTCGGGCTCCAGGTCGAGCATCGGTGCCAGGGTCTTGCGCACGACGTGCACGCCTTGGGTCGAGTCGTACAGCGTCACCGCCGGGCGGCCGTCGCGCATCGCCCACTGCGCGACACATGCGTGGGGTTCCATCGGGTTGTTGTGCTCTATCGGAGTCCGGTACGTCGCGTCGACCGTCACCTCGGCCGCCGCCAGTGCCGCCTCGACGTCGCCTTCGTCGGTGTCGGCGGGAAATGACGGATTGACCGACTCGGGGGTGTACAGGCCCGGATGATGCGCGGTCAGTTCTGCGTCATGCGGTTCTCGCCGATACTCGACCCGCACCAGAGCGGCTGCCTCCCGGGCGATCTCAGCGGTCTCGGCGACCACCCCGCCGATGATCTGTCCGCGAAAATGCACCCGGTCGTCCTGCAGGATGGCCAGTTCACCGTCCGAGGAATCTGCCAGTGTCGGGGCGTCGAACACGGTCAGCACGTCGAGGACCCCCTCCATGGCGAGGGCTGCGGTGACGTCCATGGCGGTCACCCGGCCACGTGCGATGGTGGCTTGGATCGGATGTAGATACGCCGGATGCTCGACCTGCTGCTCGAACGCGTAGCGGGCGGTACCGGTGACCTTGGCTCGGCCGTCGGCGCGGGCCAATGGCTTTCCGATTGCGTGTGGTTCGACGAGAGTCACGGCCGCCTCCGTTCTGTGAGCATGCGCAACTGCGCCATCATCGTGCGGCGGGCCAGGTCCACCTTGAACTCGTTGCCCGGCAGAGGTACCGCCTGCTTGAGTTCGGCGTCGGCCGCAGCGGCGAACGTCTCCGCAGAGGGCTGATCGCCGGTCAGAACCTGCTCGGCTCGCCGCGCCCGCCATGGTTTGTGCGCCACCCCGCCCAATGCGACTCGCGCCGAACCGATCTGGAACGTCGACGTGAAGGTCAGCTCCGCAGCGACCGACACCAACGCGAAGGCGTAGGACGCGCGGTCGCGGACCTTGCGGTAATCCGACACCGCCCCGCTCGGTGGCGCGGGCAACTCAACCGCGGTGATCAGCTCGCCGTGCCGCAGCACCGTGTCACGGTCCGGTTCGTCGCCGGGCAGCCGGTAGAACTCGTCGAGCGGGATCCGACGCTCGCCATCTCGGGTCTGCACCACCACCTGGGCATCGAGGGCACACATCGCCACTGCCATGTCCGAAGGGTGCACGGCCACGCAGTGCGGGGATGCTCCGAGGATGGCGTGGTAGCGCACGTAGCCGTCGAGCGCCGAGCAACCGGTGCCCGGAGATCGTTTGTTGCATGGCGTGGTGACATCTTGGAAGTACACGCACCTGGTTCGCTGCAGCAGGTTGCCGGCCGTGGTGGCGACGTTGCGTAACTGTCCGGACGCACCGGACAGCAAGGCCCGGGCCAGCATCGGATAGCGCGCGCGGATCACCGGGTCGGCCGCGAGATCGCTGTTGCGGACATTTGCGCCGATGCGAACGCCACCGTCTGTGGTGTGAACGGTCTCGGTCAGATCCAGCCGGCTGACGTCGACCAGGAGATCAGGTTGCGCGACACCGAGTTTCATGTGATCGACCAGATTGGTGCCTCCAGCGAGAAACGCGCCGTGCGGGTGGTCGGCCAGCACAGCCACCGCATCGGCGGGACTCGTCGCACGGTGGTAGTCGAACGGCTTCATCGAGTCGCCGCCCGCCCGATCGCCGCGACGATGTTCGGATACGCGGCGCACCGGCAAAGGTTGCCGCTCATCCGTTCCCGGATCTCATCGTCGGTGAGCACCGGGCTGAGTTCGACATCGTCGGTGACGAAGCTGGGGGCTCCGGACTTGGCCTCGTCCAACATGCCGACCGCAGAACAGATCTGGCCGGGTGTGCAGTAGCCGCACTGGAAGGCGTCCTCCTCGTAGAAGGACTGCGCCACCGGGTGCAGTTGACCGTTCTGCTCGAGGCCGGCGGCTGTGGTGATCTGTGCCCCGTCGGCGGCAACGGCGAACGTCAGGCAAGTCGTGACGCGGCGTCCGTCGAGCAGCACCGTGCACGATCCGCACTGGCCGTGATCGCAACCCTTCTTGGGTGCCGTGACGCCCAGCCGTTCACGCAGCGCGTCCAGCAGTGTCATGCGGTTGTCGACCGTCAGATCACGACGGGTCCCGTCGACCTCGAGGGACAACTCGCTGTGATGACGATCGGGCTGGCTCACCGTCGCCGGGTACCCCGGCTGATGGTGGCCAAACGTGACGGCTCAGTGCCTGCTGGTCTGCGGAGTGGCCAGCACCGCGGCAATCCCCGTCGTCAACGGAACCGACAGCGCCAGGGCGATGCCACCCACCGCGGAGCGAGCGATCTCGATCGCCACACTCTCACCCGTCAGTACGTCGCCCAGCGACCGGTTGGCCACGCTGAACAACAGCAGCAGTGGCAGGGCGCTGCCGGCATAGGCCAGCACCAGCGTGTAGACCGTGCTGGCGATGTGGTCGCTGCCCACCCGCATGGCGCCCACGAAGATCGAGCGCCGGCTGCCACCGTGCTCGGCGAGCTCGAACACCGCCGAGGCCTGGGTGATGGTCACGTCGTTGAGCACACCCAGTGAGCCGATGATGAACCCGGCCAGTAGCAGTCCGGTGATGGACACGTTGCCCATATACGCCGCGACCTCGTTGTTCTGGTCCTCGGACAGTCCCGTCAGATGGGCCAATTCGATTGCCGCCCAGGACAGTATCGCCGCCAGCAACAGCGAGGTCAGAGTGCCCAGCAGGGCCGCGCTGGTGCGCAGGCTGACACCGTGGGCCAGATAGATCACCGCGTAGAGGATGGCCGCCGACGCCACCAGAGCCACTGGGATCGCCGGGGCACCGTCGCGCAGGGCAGGCAGCAGGAAGATCATCAGTACCGCGAACGCCACGACGATGCCGACAATGGCCCGCAGCCCGCGCCAGCGCGCCACCGCAACGATCACCACAGCGAACGCCACGGCCAGAGCGATGAGCGGCCAGGTGCGCTCGAAATCGAAGAACGCATAGGTCGTCGTGCCGGCCTCGTCGACCTGCCGGCTCACCCGAATACTGTCTCCGGCAGCAAGATTCGGCTGGCCGGGGCCGGTGGTGAATTCGAGTAGCGTCTTGGCGCCCTTGTTCGGCCCGGAATCGATGGCAACCAGGTTCTGCACGCAGGTACCGCCGCCGGGTTCGGCGGGCCTCGGTGCCGACGTCAACACGCCTCCGGCCGACGGGCTGCCGCAATCGGCCAGAGTGCTGGACGTGACGTGCCCGGCCTCGGTGGTGACGGCACCGCCCGCAGCGTTCTGGAAGGGCAGCGGAATGTCGACCTTCTGGTGGCTGGGCCACAGCACCGCGGCGCCGATGAGCATCGCGAGACCGATGGCAACCAACAGGCCGACGACGATGCGGGCGGCCAGCGGGCCCAAGGGCGACGGACCGGCCAGAGAATGGGAGTGGGAATGCGTATGCGCCACCCGGACAGCGTAGAGGGGGTGGCTGTCGGGTTCCTGGCGTCCGCACCGGGCACTGCACGTCAGGCGGCGATACTGAGCGGGTGGGTAGGTGGTGGGTCTGGCTGCTGTGGGGTGGCCTGGCGTGCTGGTTGGTCGGGTTCTGGTGGCACTGGTCGAGAACATCGTGGTGGATCTTCGACATCCTGATGAACCCGCTCATGGGGGCGCTGTACTTGCTCGGCTTGGCCGCGGTGGTGGCCGCGGCGATAGGAGGCCGCCGTTGGGTGGTTCTCGCGACGGCGGCGCCGGTACTCGTCGTCGTCACCATAGTGGTGAACTCGACGTGGAAGGTGGCACCCCGAACGTGGTTCGCGATGCACCGGCCGTTGTTCGAGCGGGCACTGCAAACCGACCCCGGCAAGGAGTACTACGGGAACCAATTGCCTTGGACGCTGAGGTTTCTCGTAGCGGAGGGAAGAGCATCGGTCCGGGACGGAAGCCGCTTCTTCCCGCAGTGGATCGGCATTCCCGACGATGCCGGCGGCTACTTGTACGACCCCGTCGAGTCTCCCGAAGGGGCCGACATGTACGGCTTCATCTGCGCCGATCCGGTCGATCTCGGTGACGGCTGGTGGATGTGCGGGCTACGTGACAACGGGTGGTAGCAGGCCTTACTGGCGGTAGCCGGCCAGGAAGTTACCGAGACGCTCGATGGCCTGGGCCAGGTCACGCGACCACGGCAGGGTGACGATGCGTAGGTGATCCGGTGTGGGCCAGTTGAATCCCGTGCCCTGGGTCAACAGGATCTTCTCCTGCAGCAACAGGTCGAGCACCAGCTGCTCGTCGTCGTGGATGTCGTGCACCTCGGGGTCCAGGCGCGGGAACGCGTACAGCGCGCCCGACGGTTTCACGCAGGAAACTCCCGGGATTTCGTTGAGCTTGGTCCACGCGGTGTCACGTTGCTCGAGCAGCCGGCCGCCCGGCAACACCAGGTCGTCGATGCTCTGGTGGCCGCCGAGCGCCACCTGGATCGCATGCTGGGCAGGCACATTCGGGCACAGCCGCATGTTGGACAGCAGGCTGATGCCCTCGATGAAGCTGGTCGCATGCTCCTTGGGGCCGGTGATGACCAGCCAGCCGGAGCGGTAACCCGCCACCCGGTAGGCCTTGGACAGCCCGTTGAACGTCAGGGTCAGCAGGTCGGGCGCCAGCGTTGCCAGCGAGATGTGCTTGGCGTCGTCGTAGAGGATCTTGTCGTAGATCTCGTCGGCCAACAGCAGGAGCTGGTGCTTGCGGGCCAGCTCCACCATCTGTTCCAGGGTTTCGCGGCTGTACACCGCGCCTGTGGGGTTGTTCGGGTTGATCACGACGAGCGCCTTGGTGCGCTCGGTGATCTTGGATTCGATATCGGCGACGTCGGGATTCCAGCCCTGGGTCTCGTCACACATGTAATGCACCGGGGTGCCGCCCGCGAGCGCGGTCGAGGCCGTCCACAGCGGGTAGTCCGGTGCGGGGATGAGCACCTGGTCGCCGTTGTCCAGCAGCGCCTGCAGGGTCATGGTGATGAGCTCGGAGACGCCGTTTCCCAGATAAACGTCTTCGATGTCGAACTTGGGAAAGCCCTCGACCAGCTCGTATCGGGTGAACACCGCCCGGCGTGCGCTGGCGATGCCCTTCGAGTCGGAATAGCCCTGCGCGTTCGGCAGCGCCTGGATCATGTCGCGCATGATCACGTCGGGCGCTTCGAAGCCGAACGGCGCGGGGTTGCCGATGTTCAGCTTGAGGATGCGGTGCCCTTCAGCTTCCAGCCGTGAGGCGTGCTCGTGTACCGGTCCACGGATCTCGTACAGGACGTCCTGCAGCTTCGTGGACTGGGCGAACGTACGCGGCTTCGGGTGCTGACCGGTCTGCCACGGCAACTGATGGGTAGTCACGTTCACCATGGTCTCATCACCGTCCACTGAATTTGGAATTTGCCCATGTGGTAGGTGGCCACCGCCACAATGCGCTGATTTGCCGAGACGCGCCATCCGTGCCCGTTCCTGGCAGTCATATGCAAGCCGCCTGTGTGTTCGCTTCGGTGGCCGCGCACTGTCCCAGAACCTGCGCAACTATGGCTGGAACGCAAAAGGCCGACTATCTACCCAGGTCAGATGGTGTTTTCATCGGCAACAAGTTCAACCAGATTGGCAATCCAGATGGCACGAATTACCAGCATCCTCCGAGTCAACACCTTGGCTGCGGTCCTCGGCGGCAGCGCCGTGGTCACAATGGGCGTCATCGCCGCCACCATGAGTGGAACACCGGAGGGCCCGGCCACCGTCGTCTCCGGCGGATCGATGACCCTCGGTGAGACCACGACCGTCACCTACACCGGCACGATCGCGCCGGCTGTGGCGGCGCCGGCGGTAAAGGCGCCACCCTATGGCGGTAGCGGCGGCTGATCGGCGCAGGCCTCCGCTGGATAGTCCGGTGTGGCGCACTGTGACGAGTGTGCAGGTTATCGCTCCGGCAGGTGTCGGACGGCGCAATAGGCTGCACACTCGTCACAGG
Source organism: Mycobacterium shunyiense (assembly GCF_058270035.1). NCBI lineage: Bacteria > Bacillati > Actinomycetota > Actinomycetes > Mycobacteriales > Mycobacteriaceae > Mycobacterium > Mycobacterium shunyiense. Next base: position 160,167 of record NZ_JBZDPT010000003.1, read on the forward strand.
GGCTGGGACAGGACATCAGGGGGCAGAACGCCGAACGGCCACCTCCTCGCGGAGATGGCCGTTCGGTGCGTTACGACGTGCTCAGCGCTTACCGGGACGCTTGGCGCCCGGCTTGATGCCAAGGCCCACGACCGGCGGTTCCGGCTTGGCGGGCTCGGCCGGCGCCTCGGCGGGCTTCTCAGCAGCCGGTTCCGGCGTCGGCTCGGCGGCGGGTGCAGCCGGGGCCGGGGTTGCCGGAGCAGCCGGAGCAGCCTTCTTGGCACCCGGCCGACGCGCGCCTGCGGCGATGCCCAGGCCCACGACCGGCGGTTCCGGCTTGGCCGGCTCAGCCGCCGCGGGAGCGGCAGCCGGTGCCTCCGCGGCGGGAGCTGCAGGAGCAGCCGACGCAGCAGGGGCCGCAGCCTTCTTGGCACCCGGACGCTTCGCGCCGGCCGCCATGCCCAGACCCTTCACCGGCGCCGCGGGAGCTGCCGGAGCGGCAGGCGCCTCGGCAGCCGGAGCGGCAGAGGCGGCAGGGGCCGCGGTCTTCTTGGCGCCGGGACGCTTGGCGCCTCCGGCGATGCCAAGGCCCTTGACCGGAGCTGCCGGAGCGGCGGCCTCGGCAGCCGGAGCTGCCGACGCAGCGGGAGCCGCGGTCTTCTTGGCGCCGGGACGCTTGGCGCCTCCGGCCATGCCCAGACCCTTGACCGGGGCCGCAGCTGCGGCCGGGGCTGCGGGAGCTTCGGCAGCGGGTGCTGCCTCAGCCGCCGGAGCTTCCTCGACCACCGGTGCCGGAGCCGGTGCCGCCGCTGCGGCCTTGGCCTCGGCTTCCGCGCGTGCCTCGGCTCGCTTTTCGGATTCCTTTGCCGCCGTGCCCTTCTCGGGCAGCGTGATGCCGCTCTTGTCCAGCGAGTTCAGCAGCAGCTGAGCCACGTCGAGCACTTCGGCCTTCTCGACGTTGCGCGCCGCGGCCACGTCGTCGACACCGTCGGTGATCATCACGCGGCAGAACGGGCAGCCGGTCGCGATGGTCGAGGCGGTGTCCATCGCCTCTTCGGTGCGCTCCACGTTCACGCGCTTGCCGATGTGCTCTTCCATCCACATCCGCGCGCCACCGGCACCACAGCACAGGCCGCGGTCGGCGTGGCGGGGCATTTCCTTGAGCGTCACGCCGGAGGCCTCGACCAGCTCGCGCGGAGCCTCGTAGACCTTGTTGTGACGACCAAGGAAGCACGGGTCGTGGTAGGTGACCTCGGGGCCGCCTGTGGACTTGACCGGCACCAGCTTCTTGTCCCGGACCAGGCGGTTCAACAGCTGCGTGTGGTGCACGACGGTGTAGTTGGCGCCCAGCTGCGGGTACTCGCGGCCGATCGTGTTGAAGCAGTGCGGGCAGGTGACGATGATCTTGCGGTCGACCGTCTCGACACCCTCGAACAGCTCGTTGATGGTCTCGACGTTCTGCGCGGCCAGCTGCTGGAACAGGAACTCGTTGCCGGAGCGGCGGGCCGAGTCACCCGTGCAGGTCTCGCCGGTGCCGAGCACCAGGAACTTCACGCCCGAGGCGGCAAGCAGCTCGGCGACGGCCTTCGTGGTCTTCTTGGCCCGGTCCTCGTAGGCGCCGGCACAGCCGACCCAGAACAGGTACTCGAAGCCGTCGAAGCTCTCGACATCCTCGCCGTAGACCGGGACGTCGAAGTCGACCTCGTCGATCCAGTTGGTGCGGTCCTTGGCGTTCTGGCCCCAGGGGTTGCCCTTGGTCTCCAGGTTCTTGAACAGCACACCGAGCTCACCGGGGAACTCCGACTCGACCATGACCTGGTAGCGGCGCATGTCGACGATGTGGTCGATGTGCTCGATGTCCACCGGGCACTGCTCGACGCAGGCGCCGCAGTTGGTGCAGGACCACAGCACGTCGGGATCGATCACGCCGCCCTGCTCAGCGGTGCCGACCAGCGGGCGCAGTGCCTGCTCGGGGCCGGAACCCTCGATGCGGGCGAAGCCGTCCTCAGGAACCCCGTGCCCATGCAGGCTGTCGCCCAGCTTGGCGAAGTCGACCGAACCCTCTTCGGGCATCGGCTTGCCCTCGATGATGTATGGAGCCTTCGCGAACAGGTGATCGCGCAGGTTCATCATCACGAGCTTGGGAGACAGCGGCTTGCCGGTGTTCCAGGCCGGGCACTGCGACTGGCAGCGACCGCACTCGGTACAGGTCGCCATGTCGAGGTTGGCCTTCCAGGTGAAGTCCTCGATGCGGCCCTTGCCGAACACCGCGTCTTCGGCGGGATCCTCGAAGTCGATCTTGTCGCCCTTGTATTCCATCGGCAGCAGCGGGCCGAGGCCGTCGGGCAGGCGCTTGAAGGTGACGTTGATCGGGGCCAGACCGATGTGCAGGTGCTTGGAGTGCAGCACGATCAGCAGGAAGGCCAGCATGACGCCGAGGTGGGCGAGCAGCGCGATGGTCTCGAGCCACACGTTGGCGGTGTGGCCAAGCGGAGCCAGCAGCGCGGCCATGCCGTCGGAGAAGAAGGCGCCGGACTGGTACGGGAAGTTCTCGCCCAGGACGTTGACGGCGGCACCGCGGAAGATCGCGTAGGTCAGGATGACCAGGAAGATCATGATCAGAATCGTCCAGGCGCCGCCGTTGTGCGAGCCGTAGAAGCGGGACTCGCGACCCAGCTGCTCGGGGTTCTTACGGATGCGGATGATCGCGAAGACGATGATGCCGGCCAGCACGGCGACGGCGAAGAAGTCCTGTAGGAAGCCCAGCACGGCCCAACGGCCGACGAACGGAATGTGGAACTCGGGGTTGAACAGAACCCCGTAGGCCTCGAGATACACCGTGGCGAGGACGAAGAAGCCCCACATGGTGAAGAAGTGCGCAAGGCCTGGGATGGACCACTTCAGCAGCTTCGACTGCGCGAAGACTTCTTTGTTCTGGTTCAGGAAACGCTGGACGAGATGGTCCTTGCGGCCACGCTCGTCGCCGACCTTCTGTCCCGAGCTGATCAGCTTGGTCAGCCACAGCACGCGCTTGCCGGCGAACACCAGCACGACGAGCGTTGCGAGCACACCGAGAATCAGTCGCGACACAACCAGTGTGTGTTCGAGACTCTCCACAGAAACGCCTCCATTCGGATGTTACCCGTGAGTAACTTGGGCATAGTTACCCGTCAGTAACTTAGCTTCCTTCAGCTCATAGTGACATTTCGGTGTTTCCCACCGCTACCGAGGCTTACCTAACTTTGAGGTCACTGTGGTATGGATCTCAGCCCTGCGGAGCCAGCATCGCCCTCAGCATCGACAACATCTCCGTGCGCGACTCGGCGCCGAGGCGCCGCCGGATGCGCGCCACATGGTGCTCGACGGTCTTCGCCGAGATGAACAACTGACTGCCGATGTCGCGGTAGGGCATGCCGAGCAGCAGCAGTTCGGCCACCTCACGTTCGCGGTCGGACAGCTTGGTCGACGACGGAGCCGGCGCCCGGGGTGCGGCGCCGGGCGGAGGGGCCGAGACGACTTCGACGTCCTCCACGGCACTGGTCTGCTTGAGGTCGCGGGCCAGTTGCAGCATCGCCTGGGACACCCGGGCATCCGGCGTCTGCAGTGCGGCCTGGCTGGCCAGCCGGGTGCCGTCCCAGGTCAGGCCGAACTGCGACAGCCCACGTGCCGCGGTCGTGACCTCGTCGGTGTCGACGTGATTGGCCAGCACCCGCAGCCAGATGCGCCCGGCGTTGGCCAGCGCGCGGGCGAACGCGCTCTGGCCGGCCGCCGCGGTCAGTGCCTGTCCGTGCGGAGCAACGGCTCCCGGCGAGTTGGCCAGGATCCCGGCGTGCACACCGGCCCAGTGCAGCGGCACCGACCACAACACCGGATTGCCGAGTGCCGCGAGCAGGCTCCACGCCTCGGACAGCGTGTGTTCCAGGCGGTCGACCTGACGCATCCTGGCCCCGGCCACCCACAACTCACCGAGCGGCAGCAGCGAGAACAGGTCGATCGAATACTCGGCGAGCACCTCGACCGCGGTAAACCAGTGCTTCTGGACGGCGCCGCTGTCTCCACTTCGCCGGGCGATCGCGGTACGCAGCGCCGCCGCCCACAACGCGTCGCGACGGTGCAGATCCTCACCCGCTTCGGCGGCGGCAGCATCCGCGCCGGCCGCGCCGAGCTGGCCATCCTGCATCTTCACCCAGCCCAACAGCAGCCGGTGGCGCGCCGCGCTGAACGCCTCGTCGCCGCTGCCGGCTCGCACCGCCCGGCTGATCACGCTGCGTGCCCGCACCGAGTCACCGCCGTGCAGGGCGGCCAACGTCACGAGGGCAGCCGGGGTGTCGGGGGCGACGCCGCCGGCCTGATATTCCGCGGTGACCGCCTGCCCCAGCCGGGCCACGGTCACGGCGAACGGCTGATCCAACGACAGCACCAGGCCTTCGGCCAGGTTGCGTGCCGCCCGCGCGGTGGAGGTGGGTGGTCCGGCCACCTCCGAGTTCGACGACGCCCGCGCCGCGTCGGCGTCACCCGCGGCAAGAAAAGAGGTCGCGGCGGCTGAGCTGATCAAAGTGTCCGGATAGGGGCCGAGCCACCGGAACAGGTCGGCGGCCTGGGCTGCGCCGCCGTCGTGCATGGCGACGCTGGCCGCGACCCGCACCGCGGTGGCGCGTTCGGAGGGGTCCTCGGATCCGAGCAGCTCATCGGCCATGCGGGCCGCGGTGGTGCAGTCTCCGGCCAACGCCAATGCGTCGGCCAGTCGGGTGCTCACCGCGGCGGCCCCGGCTGTGACCGCGGCGCGGTAGAGCCGAGCCGCCCGCGCCGGCCGGGCGCGATTGTGGGCAGCGTGCTCGGCCAGCGCCTCGGCCAGCCGGTCATCGCGTAGTCCGTGCTCGGCCAGGCGTACCGCGAGGTCGGCAGACAGGGTCGACAGTTCGAGTTGCGAAGTGAGCAGGGAGGTTTCGATCTCATGGTGGCGGGCGGCGCCGGCGATCTGGGCGAGCGATTCGTGTACCAACCGGACGAACCGCCGGTCGTGAGACGGCTCTACCAAGCCGCCGGCGCGGGCCCGATCCACCAGTGCCGACGCCTCGGCGCCGGTCAACCGCAGTGCTGCCGCGACGTCGTCGGGGCCGAGATCGTGGCTCAGTGACAGGATCAGCAGCGCATCGCGGGTGGCGTCGTCAACCAGTCGTAATCGGTGCAGCAGTGCGAACTTTGCCGCATCGGCCGGGGCCTCGACCGCATCTGCCGCTGCCCGCAACAGAAACGGCAAACCGGCGGTCGCGGCCAGCACCGATCTCACGGTTTCCACGGTCGCCGGTGATCCCAGCGCCGCGGTCAGCACCCGGCCCACCTCGGCTGCCGGCAGAGGGCCGAGCCGCAGCACCGGGTTCTCCCGCTCCAGAGCGGTGGCCAACGCGTGCAACGGCGGGCGGTGGGTCAACGGCTCACACGCCACCACCACCGTCGCCGAAGGATCCGCGACTTTCTCTGCAAGGCAATCGATTTCGGCGTCGCTCAGCTGGTCTGCATCGTCGACGACAAATGCCGCCTCGGCGGCATCGCCCGGTCGGGGAGCGCGGGTCAGCACGGTACGGCCGGCCTCGCGCAGTCCGCCACGGATTTCGGCGAGCACCGTGCTCTTGCCGGTTCCGATGCCGCCGGACAGCAGCAGCTTCACCGGCGCGGCCGGGTCGGCCTGCACCGCACCGATCGCCGTCCGGGCAGCCAACGGGAGCTCCGGAACGGGTTCCGGTGCCGGGGCGGTCATCAGCGCCGACCTAGGCTCCGCCGCCTGGGGCCTCCGCCGCCGCAGTGGTGGTAACCGGCGGCTGGGTGGTGGTCGGCGGCTTCGTCGTCGTCGGAGGCTGCGTGGTCGTCGTCGGCGGTTGCGTGGTCGTGGTCGTTGTCGTCGGTTGCGTGGTGGTCGTTGTGGTGGTCGTCGTTGTCGTGGTGGTTGTGGTCGGACTGGTCGTCGTGGTGGTTTCCGGTGCGGACGTCGTCGTCTCCGGCGGCGGCGGTGGCGGGACGACGACGGTGGTGGTCTTGACCCCGTCGGGCCCCTCGGTCACGGTCGTGATCGGCTCGGGCGGTGGACCCTCCGGGGACGGCCCCATCGAGTAGGTGGTGCTGGTCTCGGTGAGCGGGGTGGAATCCCCCTCGGAACTGGTCAACGTCACCGCGAGGCCGCCTGCGGCCAGCAGTACAGCCGCAGCCGCGGCCCCGAACAGGATCCCCGGACGTCTGTACCAGGGCAGCGGCGCCGGTTCGGCGTCGAACATCTCCTCTTCATGGCTGAACTGGACGGGTGGCCGCGCCGCGGTCGTGCCCGGCGCGGTTTCGTACTCGCCGCCCGCGTAGGGCACCGGTTCATTTCCGGGTGCATCGTCCTGCGACCAGGCCAGGGCACTCCCCGCATCCCCGTCGTCGGCCGACGGTTGCGCCATGGTGGCGCCCGCCGCCCAGGCAGCCGGTCCGAGGCTGGTGGGAGCCATGCCGGTGGGAGCATCGGCAGCCGCCACCTCGGGGGCCATGCCGGTCGGTGCAGCGGCGTCGATGACGCGCTCGGCGACGAGAGCGGCCCCCAGGGCCACATCGAGCTGCGGTCGCTGGGTTGTCACCACCGGGGCGCGCAACCGCTCGGACAGTCGCTGGGTCACCAGGGGGATCGCCGCTCCGCCGCCGACGGTGGCGACCGCGGTCACACTCGACAGCGCAATGTTGTTGCGCTGCAACGTGTCTTCCACGGCGTCCAACAGGCCACCCAGTGGCGCGGACATGAGTTGCTCTAGTTCTGAGCGGGTCACTCGGACGTCGGAGTTGAACCCGGGCAGTTCGGTGGGAATCGCTGTCGCGGTGTCGGCAGACAACCGCTCCTTGGCCTGACGGCATTCGGCCCGAAGCTTCGCCAGAGAACCGACCGCCGCGGTACCGGCCGGGTCGGAATCGTTGGCCGTCGCGATCCCGCTGAGCACGTGGTTGAGCAGCGCCTGGTCGATCTGATCGCCCGAGAAGTCCGGATAACGGAAAGTCGGTGCGATCGTGGCGAAATTGGCGCCGGCGTCGGCCAGCGTCACGCTCGTCCCGCTGCCGCCGAAATCGCACAGCACCACGACGCCGTCGGCGGGTAACCCCGGATCGGCCTGCAGCGCCGCCAGCGCGGTCAAGGAGTCGGGCACCAGCCCCGGCGGCACACCAGCCGGTGACAGCGCGGGCTTGTTGCGCAGTGCGCCACGTAAGGCGCCCACGGTGCTGGGACCCCAGTGCGCGGGTACTGCGATCACCACGGGCGCACCACCGCCGGCGGTGCGGGCCATGACGTCCAGGGCCTCGGCCAGTACCAGTTCACCTCGGTGCTGGGACCCGTCGGCCGCGACAAGGGGAACTGGGTCGCCGACGCGCTCCACGAAGCCGGCCAACGGCAACCCGCTGCCGGTGTACTCCCCGACGTCCGGCGCCCGGTCGTTGTGCAGCGTGAAAATCGATCGGCGGATCACCGGTTGGCGGCCTTCGCGGGCTGCCACCAGGTTGGTCATCCCGATCGACAACCCCAGTGAGTCGGTCATCAGGCGTCACTCCTGTTGTCTCGGCCGACCCTCACCCTAACCGCTGAGGCATCCAGGGCTCGGCATTGTTCCCCTAGTGGCGTCAATCCCCTAATGTCCACCCCCCTAATGGCGGGTGGGCGGGGGTGGGCTCGGCACCGATCCCAGCACCCCCACAGCTGGCTAGCATTCGAAGCGAACCGTTGAGGAGGTGGAGCATGGCGAACACATTGCTGGACTTTGTGATGTCGCTGGTGCGCGACCCTGACGCTGCTGCCCACTATGCCGCCGATCCGGCGCAGGCCATCGCCGACGCACATCTGACCGATGTGACCAGCGCGGACGTCAACAATCTGATTCCCGTCGTGTCGGAGTCGTTGTCGACATCCGGCGGTGGCGGCGCGTTCGGTGACCTGGCTGCCGCCGACCCGGGCGGCAATGTCTGGGCCAGTGGAGCGGCCACGGCGGCGTTCGACGCCTTCGGCGATCACGTGCCGGTCGATGCCCCCAACCATGCCTGGGATACGACGGCGGGGCAGGTGATCGACCAGTCGGGCTCGCTGGACCATCTGGTGTCCACCGGGCCGGTCATCGACGACATCGGCGTCCTTCAACAGCCGCTCGAAGACGTATCGCTACAGCTCAACGAGCCGGTCATCGAGGATGTGCCGGTCGCCGATCCGGTATCGGATGCCGTGTGGGATCACCACGTCGTCGACACCGAGCATCACACAGACGACCCGGGCGGCTTCGATATTTTCGACTGAAGCCCCCAGGCCTTCCAATAAGCGCGCGACCCATGCGGTCGCGCGCTTATTGCGTTTTACCTGCGGAAACATCAGGACGTGCGGGGCTGCCAGCCCATCCCCTACGGATCCCCTATACCCCTATTGGGGGAACCCCCAGCACCCCGGGTGGGGAAGATGCGGGGAGGGGAATCGACCCCGTTTCCGGTGTTGCGGCGCGCCCATAACGTTGTCTCCAGATCGCCGGAGAGCCCGGCACGGGGAGTCACCAGACACTCCACAGAAACATCCGAAAGGTTGGAGCAATGACCACTCTGATCGACTTCATCCTGGACCTGTTCCGCAGCCCCGCCTCGGCAGCTTCGTTCATCGCCGACCCGGACGGCAGCCTGCGTGACGCCGGCCTGCCGAACGTGACCGCGGCCCAGCTGCACGCCGTTGCGGCCACCGCCGCCCCGGCCGGTGTCCTCCTCGGTGGCGGCAACCCGGTACTCGGCCTGCAGCGCGCGGTCGCCGACCACCACAGCATCCCGGCCTCCTTCGGGAACCAGGTCGCCTCGCCCTTCTCCCCGCAGACGCAGTTCGCGCCGGAGGTTGCCAGCAACAACGACACCGAGTGGGCCAGTCACAACAACGTGCCGGTGATGAGCCCCAACCAGGACGCCGGCGCCAACGCCCAGCAGGGCGCCTTCAACCTGGGCTTCGGTGACATCACCCTCGGCGACAAGAGCACCAACACCGCCACCAATGGTGGCGTGGTGGTCGACGGGGAGAACAAGGGCGACATCGTCAGCGGTGACGGCGCCGTGCTCGGCGACGGCAACACCACCAACAACGGTGACGTCTGGGCCGGTTCCGGTTCGCACGTCAACGTCGGTGAGGGCAACGCCATCGAGGACAGCTCGCAGCACGCCGGCGGCGACGTGGTGTCCGGCAACGACGGTCCGGTGATCAAGGACGTCGACATGAGCGGTGGCCACGGCGGCGGCGCGTCCGGCGGCGACAGCCTGATCGGGATCGGCAGCGGCGGTGCGTCCGGCGGCGATGGCGGCAACGCCGGCTCGATCATCCTCACCGATGCCTCGACCCACGCGGTCGGCGGTAACCAGACCACGGTCGACGGTGACTACGGCAGCCGCAACACCCAGGACAACTCGACGCACACCTCGGTTCAGACCGAATCGACGCACAGTGTCGAGGACAACTCGTCGAGCTACACCTCGAACATCGGGTCGGGCAACGACACCGCGTTCGCGTCGAACAACGACACCGCGTCGCACAACGACACGTCCTTCGGGTCGCACAACGACACTAGCTCGGCGCTGGGCTCGGGCAACAGCTACGACTCGCACTCGCAGTCCCACACCGATGTCGCGTCGCACAACCCGATCGAAACCGGGTTCGACGCCTTCTGATCCGATCCCACAGGGGCGGGGGCCATCCGTTACGCGGGTGGCCCCCGTCCCGTTGGCGCGCCTACCGTTGAGCCCGGCATGCAGGAGGAAATCTGATGACGCAACCGAATGACCCGCGCAAGGTCAAGGTGATCGTCGAACTCATCGACCACACCAGCACGATTGCCGACACCTACGATCGCGGCGATCTGGTGGAGCGGCTCCGGGTGGCGAAGGTGCGCATCAGTGACCCACAGATCCGCGTGGTCATCGCCGGCCAGCTCAAGCAGGGCAAGAGCCAACTGCTCAACTCGCTGCTCAACATTCCGGTGGCCCGCGTCGGCGATGACGAATCCACCGTCCTGGCCACCGTCGTCGCCTACGGAGAGCAGCCGTCGGCACGGCTGGTGGTGGCCCGGCCCGACGGGGCCGAACCCGAACTGATCGAGATCCCGCCCTCGGAGGTGACCAACGACCTGCGTCGCGCTCCGCAGGCCGGCGGCCGTGAGGTGTTGCGAGTCGAGGTCACCGCGCCGAGCCCATTGCTCAAGGGCGGGTTGGCCTTCGTCGACACCCCGGGAGTTGGCGGGCTCGGGCAGCCGCACCTTTCGGCGACCCTGGGCCTGTTGCCCGACGCCGATGCGCTGCTGATGGTCAGCGACACCAGCCAGGAATTCACCGAGCCGGAAATGACCTTCATTCGCCAGGCGATCGAAATCTGTCCGGTGGCAACGGTTGTCGCCACCAAGACAGACCTTTACCCGCACTGGCGCGAGATCGTCGGCGCCAATACCGGCCACCTGCAACGGGCGGGTATATCGACCCCGATCACGCCTGTCTCCAGTGTGCTGCGCAGCCACGCAATCCAGCTCAACGACAAAGAACTCAACGAGGAGTCGAACTTCCCGGCCATCGTGAAGTTCCTGTCCGACCGCGTGCTGACCCGCGAGAGCGACCGGATTCGCGACCAGGTGGTCGCCGAAATCCAGTCAGCTGCAGAGCATCTGCTGTTGTCGGTTGACTCCGAGCTGTCTGCCTTCACCGATCCCGACGAACGTGAGCGGCTCACCGCCGAGCTGGAACGGCGCAAGCAGGAAGCCCAGGACGCCTTGCAGCAGACCGCCCTGTGGCAGCAGGTGCTCAACGACGGTATCGCCGACCTGACCGCCGACGTCGACCACGATCTGCGTAACCGGTTCCGCAACATCACCCAGCACGCAGAGAAGGTGATCGACACCGGCGACCCCACCCTGCACTGGGCCGAGATCGGCTCGGAGCTGGAGGAAGCGGTGGCAACCGCCGTCGGCGACAATTTCGTCTGGGCCTACCAGCGTGCCGAGGCACTGGCCGCCGAGGTGGCCCGCACCTTCACCGAGGCAGGTCTTGAGGCGGTGCAGCTGCCTCAGATCGACGCCCGCGACATGGGCGCCGGATTCGGCGAGATGAAATCGCTGGCCCGGCTGGAGGCCAAGCCGATCAAGGCCGGGCACAAGGTCATCACCGGCATGCGCGGTTCCTACGGCGGTGTGCTGATGTTCGGCATGCTGACGTCCTTCGCCGGACTCGGCATGTTCAACCCGCTGTCGCTGGGCGCCGGTCTGGTGCTGGGTCGCAAGGCCTACAAGGAGGACATGGAGAACCGCATGCTCCGCGTGCGTGGCGAGGCCAAGACCAACATGCGCAAGTTCATCGATGACGTCGCCTTCGTCGTCGGCAAGGAATCGCGGGACCGGCTCAAGGGCATTCAGCGGCAACTGCGCGACCACTACCGGGGGATCGCCAACCAGACCACCCGCTCGCTCAACGAATCGCTGCAGGCCACCCTTGCCGCGGCGAAGGTCGAGGAGAACGAGCGCAACACCCGGGTCAGGGAACTGGAACGCCAGAAGAACATCCTGACTCAGGTGGTCGACCACGCCCAGAACCTGGCCGGGGTGGGCAACTAGGCTCCGGAATAGGAGACAACGAGGACGATGACCGCGATCGTCGCAGTCAACGGAGCTGCCAGACAGCCGATCAGCATTCCGAGACCGACCTGTGTTGCCTTGCCTCCCGAGAAGTAGAGCAGGCCTCCGATCGCAGCCACGATCAGGAGCGCGGGCAAGACGATGTAGAGCAGGAAGATCACGAAGTATCCCATTGTCACAGCGGTGAATTCGAATATGAGACTGGTGATCAGAGCCGCCACGAAGCTGAGAGGACCGAACTTGGTCGGCGCGGGGCTGTCCGTCATTCGTAGATCCAGAACGCAGCGAGCAGCCAACCGATCAACACGGCTGCAGCCGAGCCGGCGACAGCCAGACCGACGCCGCGCCAGCGCGATGACCGGGCTTTCAGGAGCGCAATGCTGATCACGAGGGCGATCACGGCGGACATCGCAGCCCCGGCCGACATCACTATCGGGAACGGGTCGCCGACCAACACCCACTTTCGTGCCGCCCAGGTGGTCGACAGGAAGAGCATCAGCACCAACTGGAACACCAGCGGTACCGACCAGGTGGCGGCCCGCCAGGTGGCGGAACTGACTCTGCTCGCAGTTTCCATGTGCTGCACCTCCGTGCCGGCGGACCGAGAGGCCGACCGCGCGATCGCCCCGGTGAATATTCAAGCGTGTTCGGCACGTTTTAAGCTCGAAGGGTTACCTGGCGTCGAAAGGTTGGACCCCGCAGCGTGAGCACGGCCGATCAGGTGCGCTCGATTCTGGGCGGCACCATCAAGGCGTACCGGGGTGACCCGGCCTACCGCAATCGGCCCGACGTCCACAACGAGCTCGACCGCATCGGACGCCGGCTCAACCAGCCGATCCGCATCGCACTGGCCGGCACGCTCAAGGCAGGCAAGTCGACCCTCGTCAACGCGCTGGTCGGGGAGGACATCGCGCCCACCGATGCCACCGAGGCGACCCGCATCGTCACCTGGTTTCGGCATGGGCCCACGCCCAAGGTGACCGCCAACCACCGCGGCGGGCGGCGTGCCAATGTGCCGATCGCGCGGGACCCGCATGACCGCGGCCTGACGTTCAGCTTCGCCGGGCTGAACTCCGAGGACGTCGTCGATCTCGACGTCGAGTGGCCGGCCGCCGAGCTCATCGACACCACGATCATCGACACCCCGGGAACCTCGTCGCTGTCGCGAGACGTATCGATGCGGACTCACCGGCTCCTGGTGCCCGAGGACGGCGTTCCTCGTGTCGACGCCGTGGTGTTCCTGCTGCGCACCCTCAACGCCGCCGACATCGCCCTGCTCAAACAGATCGGTGAGCTCGTCGGCGGGTCCTCGGGTGCACTCGGTGTCATCGGCGTGGCCTCGCGGGCCGATGAGATCGGTGCCGGGCGCATCGACGCGATGATGTCGGCCAAAGACGTCGCCAAGCGGTTCACCGAGGAGATGGACAAGACCGGGATCTGCCAGGCCGTGGTCCCGGTGTCGGGTCTCCTCGCCCTGACCGCCCGCACCCTGCGGCAGAGCGAGTTCGTCGCGCTGCAGAAGCTCGCGGGCATCGAACCCGCCCAGCTGACCAAGGCGATGCTCTCGGTGGACCGGTTCGTCCGCGAGGACAGCTCGCTGCCGGTCGACGCGGCCACCCGCGCGGCGCTGCTGGACCGGTTCGGCATGTTCGGCATCCGGATCTCGATCGCGGTGATGCACGCCGGGGTGTCCGATTCCGTGGCACTGGCCGACGAACTGCTGGAACGCAGCGGCCTGATCGCCCTGCGCGACGTGATCGACCAGCAGTTCGCACAACGGTCGGAGCTGCTCAAGGCGCACACGGCGCTGCTGTCGTTGCGGCAGTTCGTGCAGCGCAACCCGATTTATGCGACGCCCTACATCCTTGCCGACATCGACCCGCTGCTCGCCGACACGCATGCCTTCGAGGAGCTGCGGTTGCTCAGCCTGTTGCGCTCGCGTCCCACGACGCTGAACGAGGACGAGATGGCCTCACTTCGCCGCATCATCGGTGGCTCGGGCACCGATGCGGCCAGCCGGCTCGGGCTGCAGCCCGATGCGCCGTTCGACGGGCCCCGCGCGGCCTTCGCGGCGGCGCAGCGTTGGCGGCGGCGCGCCGAGCATCCCCTCAACGACCCCTTCACCACGCGGGCCTGTCGGGCCGCGGTCCGCAGCGCCGAGGCGCTGGTGGCCGAGTACTCGGCGCGGCACTAACGAATCGGGCTCCGCCGCCGACATACAGGTATGCGTGATTGCCTGGGGTTGTCCGTGGGGGCGACCAATCTGGTGGCGATCGCCGACCACACGCCGTTGGTGCGGCGGGCGGTGCTCACCGTGTCCGGGCATCGTGGGCCTGTGGTCGGTGCGCCGTCCTTGGCCGATGGCGGGCTGGTGTTCACCGATTTCGTGGGACGGGTCGGCGATCCGGTGCCGTTGGTCGCCGCCGACGGTTCGATGCATCGCGCGGAGCAGTTGTTGGCCGGGGCGATCGAGGCGCTGACGCGTGAGGTGAGCCCCGCGCAGCGTCCGGATGCCTCGGTGGTGGCGGTGCCCTCGCATTGGAGCCCGGCGGCTGTCGATTCTGTGCGGCGGGCGATGCCCGGCGTCCGGGTGATTCCCGATTCGGTCGCCGCGCTCACGGCCATCCAGTCGTATCCGGGCCTGCCGGCCCGCGGCGTGGTCGCCCTGTGCGACTTCGGCGGGACCGGTACCAGCCTGACCTTGGCCGACGCTGCCGCGGGATTTGCGACCATCGGCCAGACCGTGCGGTTCGACGAGTTTTCCGGCGATCTGATCGACCAGGAAGTGCTGCGACTCGTCCTGCGCAATCTGGAGGCCGAACCCGCCGGCACTGCAGCGGTGAGCACACTGGCGCGGCTGCGGGATGAGTGCCGCGATGCCAAGGAACGGTTGAGCGATCAGAGTGCCACCAGCCTGGCCGGGGTTGGCGGTGCAATGAGGCTCACCCGTGCCGAACTCGACGCGGTAGTCGACCAGCCGCTCGGTGGCGTCATCGAGGCCATGCTGGACCTGCTGCGTCGCAACGGTATTCACCCTGCGCAGCTGGCGGCATTGGTAACCGTCGGTGGTGGAGCGCGGATACCACTTGTCACCCAAGGGCTTTCATCGGCTTTCCGGCTTCCGGTCACCACCGTGCCGCAGGCCCAGGTTATCGCCGCGGTCGGTGCCGGCCTGCTGGCCCGACGCGGGGTCGACGAGACGGCAACGCAGGTGGCGGTTGGTCCTGTGGCCGCTCCTGCGCCTGCGTCTGCTGTCTCGGCTTCGGCTGCTTCGGCGACCGGCACGGTGGCCGCATCCGCGCTGGCCTGGTCGGTGGAAGACTCGGCGGCTGAGGTCGCCGAGTTCATTCCCGAATCGGTGACCGAGGATTCGGCCCGGCCCGAATTCGTGTTCTCCGAACCGCCTATGGCGCCCGCTCCAGCGCGTGTTGCCTGGTACCGGCGTGGCGGTGTGGTGACCTATGCAGCGGTGTTCCTGGCCGTGGTCGGCACCGTCGGCATGGTGTTGTCGGCACGGGCCGATCGCCTCGACGCCGCAGTGTCCGGACTGCTGGGGCCACAAACCGTTCCGGCCGAATCCCCCTTGGCCCAGGCCGCGCCCGCACCGCCCACCCGGACCGTGGTGGTGCGTGATCCGTCCTGGCCAGGTCCTGGTCCCGGTGCGCCCGCACAAGCTGCGCCGCGTCCGGCGGCCGCACCACGGCTGGTGCAGAGTGCGCAGAGCCCAGCCGCACCGCAGCGAGTGGCTCCCGCGCCGCAGGCGCCCCTGCCACCGCCGGCCGCCCCGGCACCCGCGCCGCTGCCTGCACCTCCGGTAGCACTGCCGCCGATTGCGGTGCCGCCGTTGGTTTTTCCGCCCGTCGCGCTTCCACAGTTGCCGATCCCGACGTTCACGCCGCCGTCGAGCCCATCATCTTCACCTGGCCCGTCGCCGACTCCTTCGCCGACGCCGGAGCCGACACATGCGCCAGAGCCCACACTCACGCCGGAGCCGACACATGCGCCAGAGCCGACGCACACGCCGGAGCCCACCAAGGCACCCGAGCCCACGCCCGCAGCCACGCCCACTTCAGCTGCCCCGGCACCCTGAATGGATCAACACCGAGGATTACTGCTCGATAGTGACTGCAATCCTCGGTGTTGACGACTATGCGGCGCGGTCGAGTCGAGTGAACTCACACTCCGGCCCACATGGATGGCCGGCGACCGCGATTCCGTGTCGCTCGAGCACCTGGGCGATCTTGCCTGCTGTCTGACAAGGCCGGTCGAAGACCTGCCCGTAGGACAGCCTGACTGTCGAACGACCGTCGACGGCGGCGTCGAGATCCCGCTCGAAATCCGCATCGCGCCTGGTCGCCGAATCGTGATACACCCGGCCGTCGAGTTCGACGATGAGCTGTTCGCCGTACTCGGTATCGCGATAGCAGACACCGACGGATGACGTGGCCCGTTTCTGCCGCTCGGCTCGGGGGAGACCGTGCGGGCGCTCGACGCGAACGAGATAGCCGTGCTCGAGCACCGAGCAGGTGCCCTCGGCGATATCAACCAACACCGAGCGTAACCACCGGCGACGGCGGACCCGTGCCCGAGAATCGAGCACTTGCAGTAACCGATGGGCGGTGGTTCGCCGCGATTGACAGGCATTGGCCAGGACCGCAATGGCATCGAGTTCGGACGCGGCGCGGCATGCAACGTCGAGCGCGGCTTCGTCGTAACGCATCCGCGGTGGGCCGACGTTCCACAGCACTCGCTCGTCAAGATTCACAAGGTGGTGGATGCGGACTCCGGTCGGTTCCGCCAATATCGCCCGGTATTGCGCGACCGCAACATGGATGGGCAACGCGTCGGCTCCCATGGCCGATTCGAAACACAGCGCCGCCGGCGACGCGTAAAGGACTGCGGCCCAGGCGCGTTGCGCCCACGTCAGCGGGCCGGTGTGGTCGACATACACCCCGGCGTGGACTCGCGCCCACTCGTTGCGTCTGAGCAGCCGCCGTATCTCATGCTCCAGCAGACCCGCATCCAACGCCTGTCGACGCGAGATCACCCCATTCTGTTGGCGGAGCACGTCGTCAACTTCCACCAACTCGATACTTGTGGACAGGCGCGACGGCGAAAAGAAGCATTTCGAGGACCTGTGGATAACCTGCGCCGAGCCGGTTAGGGGTTACCCGCGGGCGGCGGCGTTGTCGTCGTCACCGGCGCAGTGGTGGTTGTCGTCGGCGGGGGCGTCGTCGTGGTCGTGGTCTCGGTCGTCGTGACGGGCTCAGTGGTTGTGGTCGTGGCGGTGGTTTCCTCGACCGTGGTGGTCGGTACGACCGTCTCGGTGACCGTGTGAGTGGGCGCCGGAACCACCGGGGCCGAGCTGGCGACCGATGTGGTGGTGGTTGCCGTGGTCGACGTGGTGGTAGTCGTGGTCGTCGACGAGGAATCAGACGAGAACAACTGCACCAGGGCATAGATGACCAGCGCCGCGATCACTGCACCAGCAGCGCCCATGCCGACCAGCGCAGCGGGCTTGCGGTACCACGGGACGGCCTCGGGAGTGGGCGGCGCGGGCGCTTCGGAGTACTCGCCGTAGCTGGGCGCGTACTGGGTGGGCTCGTCGTCGTCGTAATAGTTCGACACGCGCCGATGGTAGGCGCGCTCAGCCGCCCGGCGGGGGATACAGCGTGCGTGTCACGTTGGTACGCGGCCGGTAGTGCGTCGTGGGGTACTCGCCGTAGTCGGCGCCCGGCGACGTGTACGACGGCGTGGTCGTTGTCGTGGTCGTCGTTGTCGTCGTAGTGGTGGTCTCGGACGTCGTGGTGGGCGAGGTCTCGGTCGTCTCCGAGGACGAGGTGGTCGTGGTGTCGGACGGCACGCCGAACTCGGTGGTCACCGGCAGGCGGGAGGTGGTGGTCCGGGTCGTGGTGGACTTCGTGGTCTTCGAGGTCGACGTATAGGTGGGCGGGACGAAATCGATGGGAGCGTTCTCAGGCCCTCCGGAGCTGGTCAGCGAGATCACCGCCCACAGCAGCAAGCCGATCACGGCGAGCGCAGCAGCGCTGGCCCCCGCGACTGCCGGCGTCGAGTGATGCCAGGGCGCCTCGGGAGGCTGCCCCTGATCGTCCTCGTCACCGGCCACGGGCACCGATACTATGCCCGGCCCTGAAGCGGGCTTCGGTCAGCTCAACTGACGGATGACTTCACCGGCGAAGAGCTCGAGATGATCCAGATCGGACTGGTCGAGCATTTGCAGGTAGACCCGCTGCACACCGGCCTCCAGGAACGGTCCCAGCTTGTCGACGATCTCGGCGGGTGTGCCGACCAGGGGCGAATTGCTGCGCAGCTCGTCCACCTCGCGGTTGATCGCCGCGGCGCGCTGGGCGATCTGCGCTTCGTCGCGGCCTGCACACAGCACGAAGGCCGCCGAGTAGGTCACGGCGTCCGCGGCTCGTCCCGCTGCGGACACCGCGTCGGCCACTCGCGCGAACTGTGTTTTCAGGGTGTCCAGCGGCACGAACGGCACGTTGAACTCCGACGCGAACTCCGCGGCCAGCGCGGGCGTGCGCTTGGCGCCCAGCCCGCCGATGACGATCGGCAGAGTTGACTGTGCAGGCTTGGGCAGCGCCGGTGAGTCGACGACGGAGTAGTGCCTGCCGGTGAAGTCGAAAGTCTGCCCAACCGGCGTCTTCCACATACCGGTGAGGATGCGCAGCTGCTCTTCGAGCCGGTCGAAACGCTCACTCAGCGGCGGGAACGGGATGGCGTAGGCCTGGTGCTCGGCCTCGAACCAGCCCGCGCCGAGGCCCAATTCCACACGGCCACCGCTCATCTCGTCGACCTGTGCCGCCGAGATGGCCAGCGGCCCTGGATGGCGGAACGTGGCCGAGGTGACCATGGTGCCCAGTCGGATCGTCGAGGTCTCGCGTGCGAGACCGGCCAGCGTCACCCAGGAATCCGTCGGCCCGGGCAGGCCGTCACCACTCATCGCCAGGTAGTGGTCAGACCTGAAGAACGCCGAATATCCGAGCGATTCAGCGGCGCGGGCCACCGCGAGCTGGTCAGAGTAGGTAGCGCCTTGCTGGGGTTCGACGAATACACGGAAATCCACGACCGCCAGCCTATCGGCGATCTGAAGTGGGCGGCTGTTGAGTGAGTTCATCGAAGCGGGCGAGCGCGGCGTCGAGGTCGGCTGGGTCAAAGACTTCGGCCCGGCTGAGCTGATCGCCTTCGACCGTCACGAGGCAAATGTCTCGCCACTCGGCATCGAAACCCTCCTGGGACGTTGCTGTCGCCACATGAGTGACGACCACTCCGACGTCACTGAGCTGATGAACCGCCTCGACGTAGATGGTGGCGTGTGTCGTGATGTCCCAGATCGCACGCAGTGACACACCCAGACCACCGGTCGCGATAGCGACTGTTGGCCGGTGGTCGATGTCCGTCCAAGTTGGTGCGACCGCGGGAAGCTCATGCCGATTCAGCGCAGCGTATGCGCTCACGATCGTCGACCATGTTTGCGTGTGCGGTGCCGCTTCACCGGCGAGGTAGCGCGCATCGAGTTCTTCGAAGGCGGCGTCGAGATTGCCGGGGTCGAACACCACGCGCGCAGAGATCCGGTCATGGGTATCGATCTCCGCGACGCACAGTGATTCGGTGTGAAACACATCTGGTCCCTGGTTCCCACTCGCCATCTGAGTACGAGCGAGGAAGAGGCGCTCACCGCGCGTGGCGACGACATCTGAAGTGATGCGCGTGGCGCCAAGTTCTGCGACTGCCCTCGCGTCGGCGATTGCTGCATCTGGACCGTACCTAGTCCCGGCATTGACGACGGTCCGACGGTCGTCGAAGGAAAAATCGTCCGCCAGATACTGGTTCATCGACTCCCAGTCACGGGCGGCAAAGCAATCTAGACAGCGTTCCTCCACGCGACTCGCCGCATTGTCGAGTCGCGGCGGCTGCTCAGTGAGCTCATCGAACCTTGCGAGCGCGACATCGAGGTCGGACTCGTCGTACATCTCACAGCGGTTCACCGCGTCGCCGTCGACCGTGAACACCACGATCTGTCGCCACTCGGCATCGAAACCGTGATGCGAACTCCCGTTCGCCGCTTGGGTGATGACTGTGCCAAGTCTGTTCAGGCGATGCGCTGTCTCGATGTGGACTTTCAGATCGGGCGACACATCCCAGGCGGCATGGATGTACGGGAACAAGTCACCCGGCATGAAGGCGACGCCTGGCCGGTGGTCGACGTTCACGAGGTCAGGCGCCGCACGGGGTATCTCGTGTCGGTTCAGTGCGGCGTAACCATTGGCCACAGCCGACCACGTCTGCGCGTGGTCGGCTGCCTCACCCGCGACATACCGCGCTTCGAGTTCGGCGAACGCGGAGTCGATGTCGTCGGGGTCGAAAAGTACGAGCGCGCAGATACGTTGGTTCGCGTCGATCTCGACGATTTGAACAAGATCGATCAGAAATGCTTCGGGGCGCTGGTCTTCACCCGAATACCGGATACGGCGGAGCGTGAGGTGCTCGCCGCGGGTCGCAATGGCGGCCGGCGCTATTTGCGTGAGACCGACCTCGGCGCCGACTCGGAGATCTTCGATCACCACGTCTCGGCCGCGCCGACGACCGGCGTTTATCACCCGACGACGATCGTCAATCGAGATATCCTCAGCCATCAGCTGCGACAACGCAGTCAGATCCCCGGCCGACAAGTATTCCTGGCAGCGCGCTTCCACCAGGCTCGCAGTGTTCTCCGGCCGCGGTCCCCGCGGCCGATTGAGTTCATCGAATCTGACGAGTGCGGCGTCGAGGTCGTCCTCGTCGAACGCCTCGGCGCGGCTGACGAGATCGCCTTCGATGGTCAGTATGGCAATGTTTCGCCATTCGACATCCAACCCGTCCTGCGAGGTTGCCGACGCTGTATGAGCGACGACCACCCCGACGTCACTGAGCTGATGAACCGCTTCGACGTAGATTCTGGCTTGTGACGTGGTGTCCCATATCGCTTGCAGCGACGCGCTCAGGGCGCCTGTCTCGATGGCGATCAGTCGTCGGTGGTCGACGTTGGTCGAGTCCGGCGTCGCCGCGGGAAGCTCATGCCGATTGAGCGCGGCATACGCATTGATGACCGTCGACCACGTATGGGCATGCGACGCGGCCTCGTCGGCCACGTATCGGGCGTCGAGCTCGGCGACGGCGGAGCCGAAGTCGTCGGAGTCGAAGGTGACCACATCGATGATGAGTCCGTCGGCACCCAGCGCGATGATTTCGAGAATTTCCACGTGGAACCCGTCGACCTGTTCATCGCGGTTTGCGTATCGGGAGCGCCTGAGCGCCAGGCGCTCACCGCGTGTCGCAATGACGGTCGCCGCTGTGTTGCTGACGCCGAGCCCTACGACTGCGCGGGCGTCTTCGAGGGCGGCATCCCGACCGCGACGAATGCCAGTGCTTACGATGTGGCGGCGGTCCTCACTGCAGAAGTTGTCGGCCAGCATGGTCGCCAACGCGTCCAGATCCGCTCTTTTAAAACACTTCTGCAAGCGCTCGTACGCGCGGCTCGCCGCGTTCTCCAGCAGCGGCACCGGGCGACTGAGCTCCTCGAGCCGCGCGAGCGCAGAGTCGAGGTCTGCCTCGTCGAACATCTCGCTTCGATTGAACAGGTCACCGTCGAGCGTCATGAGGTGGATCTCGCGCCACTCTGCCTCGAAGCCGTCTCGTGAGGTGCCGTGCAACGCGTGCGTGACGACGACTCCGAAATCGGTCAGCCGATGGACATCCGCGATGCGGAAGCTGATGTCCGGCATCTGATTCCAGGCGAGGCGGGTGTATTCCTTGATGTCGCCGGGCGCGAACGATGTGACCCGCCGGTGGTCGAGACTCACGTGGTCGGGCGTCGTTGCGGGGAGCTTGCGCCGGTTGAGTGCGGCGTATACGCCGATGACTGCCGACCAGGTGTGCGCACGGCCGGCCGCTTCACCGCCGAGGTACCGGGCGTCGAGTTCTTCAAAGGCAGCGTCGAGGTCGTCGGGGTCGAATGTGACCGTCGCGGCGATCCGATTGTCAGCGGCGATCTCGATCACGTGCAGGAGATCGAGGCCAAACTCGTCGGGCTCCCCACCGTTGAGCGAGAATCGAGCGCGGGTGAGAAGGAGGCGTTCCCCGCGCGTCGCTACGGTGTTCGGCGATTGTGTGGCGCCGAGATCCGCTGCTATCCGGAAGTTTTCGATGAATGTATCCCGGCCGATTTGTAGGTCGGCGCTGATCACCCGACGACGGTCGTCGAGGCTGATGTCATCGATCACCATCTGCGCCATGGCGTGCCAGTCGTGGGCGGCGAATCGCTCCAGAAAGCGATCGGTCGCTCGGCTCGCGGCATTCTGCAGCCGCCGGGATGGCCGGATGAGTTCGTCAAACTTTTCGAGTGCGGCGTCCAGGTCCGCCTCGTCGAACAGCTCGGCACGATTGATCAGGTGGCCTTCGGCCGTCATGATGACGATCGCTCGCCACTGGGCCTCGAATCCTTCCCTCGATCTTCCCTTTCCTACATGGGTGAACACCGCTCCGAACTTGTTCAGCCGGTGCACAACCTCGATGCGGACGTTCAGCTCCGCTGCTAGCTCCCACGAAGCGTGGAAGTAGGCAACGCCTTCACCAGAAGCCATCGCGGTGGTGTGCCGATGATCCAAGTTCACCCAGTCAGGTGTCGTCGGAGGGATCTCGCGCCGGTTGAATGCTGCGTACGCGTCCGTGACTGCCGTCCAGACCTGCGAGTATGGCGCTGCTTCACCGGCGAGATAGCGGGCGTCGAGTTCTTCGAAGGCGGCATCGACGTCGTCGACGTCGAATACGAAGCGTTTCGATATTTGGTTGTCGGAATTCACTTCGATGATCTCGAGAAGGTCGCTGTGGAAGGGCTGGGGTTGCCGGCTCGCGGCCGCTCGGCTGCGACACAAGACGAGATTTCTACCGCGGATCGCGATGACGTCTGACCGGAGTTCCGTTACTCCGACTTCACAGATGGCGACGATCTCGGCGATCACCGCATCGCGCCCCGTTCTGCGGCCGGCATTGACTACCCGACGGCGATCCTCGGTTGAAATGTTCTCGGCCAGGACATTTCGAATTGCATCCCAGTCGCGGATGGCGTAGCTCGTGATGATGTCGTGATATACGTGGCTGGCGACGTTCTCCAGCCTCGAGACTTGTGGGCGTTCTTCCTCGAACTGAACATGCAGGGCTTCGAGTTCGGCCACACGCTCGCTCGCTGCGACGGCCGGGGTGTGCATTTCGACCGAGGTCTCGGGCTGAGCGGGTGCGGCCGGCGGGTTCGGAAAGGGCCGCTTCCCGAGAAGTCTGTGCGTCTTTTCCGCAAGTGCCACAGCGCCTTTGCGGTCGTAGAGCTCGGCGGCGCGTTCGGCCGCAGCCTGTGCGCCCACCGTGTCGCCAGCGGCGTCCAACACCACCGCCAGTGCCAAGCATGCATCGCCGTGGTCGATCAGTGCATCGGTGCGCGCCGCAATGGCGACGGCCTCCTCGGCCATCCGCCTTGCCCCATCGTGATCTCCGCGGCGCGAAAGCAGCTGGGCCCGAACTGTCCGCCAGGTGATCGATGCCTTCAGCGCATGGCCGGCGAGCCGCTCACTCTCGGAACACAATTCGTCGGCCTCGTCGCCCCGGTCGAGCAGTAGACAGGTGCGGCCCAACAGCGCCGCCGTCTCAGCAGCATCTGCGTCGAGACCCATCCGGCGCAAGCCGTTGTAGGCAAGACGAAGATGCTGCTCGGATGCAGTGGGATCATCGAGCACCAACTCGACGAGCCCGGCGAAGTGCTCAACTTCGAGAACCGCATGGCGCAACCCCAGTTCGGTGACGGTGCGTCGCGCGGAGTCGATCATCCGCCGGGCCGCGGCGGCGCGTCCGCGAAATGCCTCCAGGACAGCCTGGCACCGTGTCGAGGTCGCCTCGACCGCGGGTGAATCAGTCGTGATCCGCAGTAGCCGGACCACGTCTAGGCACCGGCCGCCCGCACGCGGCACCGGGTTGGGTCCCCACAACGCGGCCAGTGGTGCTCCCGCCAGCACCGCGTTCACCCTCCGGTGTTCACCTGCACGTCGCGCTGCGGTGAGGGCGTTGTCCAACGCGACTTCACAGTCGCCGATCCGCCCGAGGCGGGCCAGACAGCCGGCCCGAACCGTGTGGGCCTTCGCTTCCCCTGCGGCGTCGTCCAATTCGGCCAGGGTCGCTGCGGCGGCTGCCACCGCGGATTCGATCTCGTCGAGGAGTTCGGGATCGACGAGCATCGAGAGTTGCCCGTCGAAGCATGTCGCCCATGCCGCCAGGCGGGCCGAATCACGCGTCCCCGCTTTCAATTGCGAGACAGCGCCCGCCGCCGACGTCACATCGCCGGCGGCCAGTAACGCCTCACACCGGGCGACCAGGAGTTCAACTCGCTGATCGTCAAGGTCGGGCAGTTCGTCGTCAAGCTCCTCCAACGCATGCAGGGCATGGTCGTACAAATCGGCGGCACCTTCGTAGGCCAGCCGGGTCATCGCCTGGTCGGCGGCGCGCCGGCAATGCTCGACGGCTTTGAGAGCGTTTCCCGCCCAGGCACATTCGAAGTAGTGGTGTGCCAAGTCTCCCAGCAGTTCTTCATCGGCGCCAGGTTCGTTCTCCAGCATCGTCGCGATGCGCTGGTGCAGGCGCATACGCCGCACCGACGCCAGCTCGGCCAGCAGCGACTGGCGGACGATGGCATGGTTGAACCGGTACCGGCCACCGGGCTCTTCGATCACGATGCCGGCCCTGCATGCCTCGTCGAACGCGTCGACCAGGTCTTGATCGACCACCTTCTCGACCAGCTCGAGGGCGAACCGGCTGCCGACCACCGCGGCGGCCGCCAGTGCCTTGTTGGTCTCCGCCGGAAGTCGGGAAAGCCTGCGACTAACGGCCTCCCGAACGCCCTGCGGAAGGGTGCTCGGGTCCCAGTGCCCGCCGCTCTCGTCTACGTGACGCAATGCCTCGATGAGGAAGAACGGGTTGCCCGCGGTGACCGAGGCCAACGCGCGGGCCAACTCTTCGTCGTCGTATCCGGCCTCGGCCACATACGTGCTGACGTCTTCCTCATCGAGGCCGGTGAGGGCAACGCGGTCGGCGCTGCCGTCGCGATGAAGGTCCGCGAGCATCGCCGCCAGCGGATGGGAGCGGTCGAGGTCGGTGCTGCGGTAGGTGCCGATGATCTGGACGCGGGTGTGCTCGCCGAAGCGCAGGAGATGACGCAGCAGCAGCAGTGTCGGCTTGGCCGCCCAGTGCAGGTCGTCGAGTACCAGGACGATGGGCACGTCCGCCGAGGCGACGCCCAGCAGGGCTACCACGGCATCGAACAGTGCGTAGCGTTCGGTATCCGGATCGCCGTGTGGGGGTGCGGCGACATCGGGCAGCACGTCGGTCAACCCGGGAACCAGCGGCAGTAGCGCCTCTATGCCGCGCATTCCGCGCAACCGATCGGAACCGACGCCGGGCACGAGTGTGCGCAGGGCTTCGGCGAACGGTTGGTACGGCGCACCGAGATCCTCGTCGGAACGGCCGTACAGCACGAGCGCTCCCTGTTCGTATGCCTGCCGGCACCATTCACCGGCCAGGCGGGTCTTGCCCACGCCCGGTTCTCCCGCGATCAGTACGGCGCGGGTGCCGGCGATGACCGTCTGGTGCCAGGCGGCGAGCAGCTCCGCCAGTTCACGGCCACGCCCGACAAACGGACCCGGTCCCGCGAGAACCGCCGGTATGGCAGGCCGCTCAATGGGGGAATCGCCTGCCGGTGGAGGGCTTTCGGCGGTCTGGAGGCGGAGCTCGAAGATGTGCTCGGGCCGTGCCAGGTTCTTCAATTGGCGCATGCCCAGGTCGACGAGCGCAACGTCGTCGGATAAAGAGTCGATGACCAGCTCCGCTGTCGCACCCGAACATAGGATCTGACCACCGGAGGCCTGCGAGCGCAGCCGGGCGGCGCGGTTGACGGCACGGCCGAAGTAGTCGCCATCGCGAAGCTCGGCTTCCCCGCTGTGCAACGCGATGCGGATACGCATGGGTTCAGCCAGCGCCCACGGCTCGTGAAAGATGGCGTCCTGCAACTCGATCGCTGCTGCGGCGGCGGCTGACGGACGATCGAAGACCGAGAAGGTGGCGTCGCCTTCGCCACGCGTCTTGACCAGGCGCCCACCGCGAGATGTGACGACCTGTTCGACGAGCTCGTCGTGGCGTGCGAGGGCGACCGCCATGGCCTCGGCGTCTGCCTCCCAGGCGGCGGTCGATCCTTCGATGTCGGTCAGCAGGAAGGTTACTGCGCGCGTGACCGACGGAGCATGTTGTGTCGCTGGGACATCGAGCTCGGCGTCTTGGGCGACGATGGCTGCCTCCAGCCGCCGGAGCTCAGGTCCGGGGTCGACGCCGAGCTCATCGGCCAACAGCGACCGGGCCCGTCGGTAGGCGCCGAGCGCCTCGCCCTGCCTACCGGCCCGGTAGAGCGCGAGCATCAGCTGACCCCAACGTCGTTCGCGTAGCGGAGCGTCCGCCACAGCGGCCTCGAGGTCGCCGATGATCTCCGCGGCACGACCAGTCGCGAGAAGCGCGTCCGCCCGATCCTCCACCAGGGCCGCGTGGGCCTCGATCCACCGAGTCTTCTCGGAGACGCCCCGCCGGCCGTCGGGCAGTTCCGGGATACCGCGCCACAGGGTGGCCGCCTCGTCGAACCGGGTCACCGCAGTGCTGGTGTCGCCGGCGCCCAGGGCATCCCGGCCTGCCCTGGTGAGCGACTGATACCGCGAAGCGTCGGTCTCGGCCGTGTTCAGCCGCCAGCCGGTGCCCTGGGTCAACACGAAGCCGTCGCCGAGAGTGTGACGCAGTGAGGAGATGTGGGTCTGCAGGGCCTTGGCTGCCGTGCGGGGTGGATCGTCGCCCCAGAGCAATTCCGTGAGCACGTCGGCCGGTACCACCGCACCACCGTGGAGTCCGAGCATCGTGAGGATGGCACGCGGCTTCGCGCCCGGTATTACGACGGGCGCACCGTCCATTCGGACCTGAAGAGGTCCCAAAACCCCCAGTTCCACCGATGAAAGCGTACTCACGCATTGATCGTCGGTGGGGCGATTCAGCGCCCAGTCAAGAACGGGTAAAGGACGGGATGACCTGGGCTTCTATAGCCCGCGGCGGGCAGCGCGCAGGGCGGCGACGGCGGCGTCGTCGCCAGCGAACGTCACCCGGGCCGGTTCGCGGCCTGCGGCGAATAGCAGCAACTCGCCCGGATCTCCGGTCACCGTCACCTCCGGGCCGGCGCCGACCGTGGCCAGTGTTTTGCCCGCCGGGGTGGTCAAGGCCACCCGGGCCGGGGATTTGCCCATTGTCATCCGGGCCATAGCGCCGATCCCGCGGGACAGCGCGGAGGCCGTCGCGTCATCGAGATCCCTTGGTTCCCAATCGGGTTGGGCCCGTCGGACATCCTCGTTGTGGATGAACATCTCGGCCACGTTGACCAGCGGGTCCAGCAGTTTGAACGGAGAGTACAGCGGGGGGCCCGCAGCGATCTGATCCACCAGGTCGGCCCATTCGGTGCTCTCGGTGACCTTCTGCTGCACGCGCTCGGTGTAGCCCGCGAGCTGAGGCACGAGGATGCCGGGGGCGGCATCGAGGCGACGCTCGCGCACCACCAGATGGGCAGCCAAGTCGCGGGCGGTCCAGCCCTCACACAGGGTGGGCGCGTCGGGACCGGCGGCACGCATGGATTCGACGAGGGCGGCACGTTCCCGCCGAGCGACAGTCATGGACCAACTCTAGAAGGTTTTCACGCCCTGGACAGCGATGGTCATTCCGTGGCCGGTGCTGTCATTGCTGATCCGGGTGCCGTCTTCGGTCGCGTCGATGGTCCAGCCCACAGCGCTGTACTTGCGATAGTCGAGGGTCACCACCGGAATGTCACCGAGGTTGCCCACGACCCACTTGATCTGGCCATCCGGCGTCAGCCTGACCCCGGTCGCGTGCTCGCCGTCGATCACCGGTGCGTCGGTGAAGTCGGATTCGCATCCGACGTACTGCTTGGACAGCTGGCAGCGGGTCAGACCGGATTTGGTCTCGATGAAGACGTACCCGTTCTCCGGTTGTAATGGGGCGGCCCCGGCCGGCGGAGCTGCAGCAGAGGGACTGGGGGTAGCTGGGGTGGTACTCGACGGGGGCGCCGGGGTGGACCGGGTGGGCCGTGCGGTCGGGAAACTGGGCTCGGTGGGTGATTGCGGGCTGGTGGCCGGAGTGCCTTCGATGCTCGATTGGCAGCCGGACAACAGCGCACCCGCAGCCAGCAGGGCGCCCAAAGATTGCCACGCCTTCACGGCGCCAAGGCTACGCATCGCGGGTGGTCACGGCGGGTCATGACGCGCCGAACAACCCCGCGTATCCGTCGGAGAGCGCCCGCAGCTGCGCGGCCCCGTCGCCGCGGAACGAAGCGCCGTGCATGATGGCCAAAGTGGTGGGGCTCAGCTCGGCCAGCCGGGTCAACGTGGGTATCAGATTCGTGGTCAGGCCGGTGGCGTGGAACAGCTCCTCGGCCGCTAATGCCGGTGCCACGCAATCGGACTCAGTCAGAGCCGGGCACTGGCCGGTGTGGGTGAACAGGTCGCCGGCCAGCAGCGTCGACGTGGCCTCGTCGAACCAAAGCCCGGCCTCCCAGTTGTGCGGTACGTGCGGTGTGGCGAGAAAACGCAAGCGATGCCCACCGGTGTCGTGCACGCCGTCCAGAGGTGCTTCGACGGGCGGTCGATCGCACATGTCGGTCAGCGACAGCCCGATGGCCAGCGGGCCGTGGATCACCTCGGCGCGCGGTGCGGCCGCCAGGAACTGGTTGACCCCACCGCACTCGTCGGCTTCCACGTGCCCGAATGCGATCCAGCGCAATCGGGTCAGCGGCAGAACTCGCTCGATGGCCGCCGACACCTGCGGAAACAGGAACCGTTGGCCCGTGTGGAACAGGAACGGTTCGCCGCCGGTCAGCAGGAACTGGTTGAAGGTGAAGCCATGCTCGGTGATCCCAGGTATCCAGGTGGACAGCCGGTAGGTGTCCGGGGCGATCTCGTCGACGCGGGTTTCCAGGTCGGAGGCCATGAGTTCATGGTCCGCCCCGGGAAACCCCACAGAGCGGGTTTCCCGGGATGTCGGGTCAGGTGAGGAACGGGTTGTGCTCCGGCAGCGGCTTGATCAGCGGATCGAGCAGCTTCGCCGACTGTTCGACACTCAGGACGTCGGCTGGGTCGAGCTGGATGAACTCCCGCGCGCTCTCGTCGTACTCCCAGACGTCTTCACCGACCAGCCGGCCGTTGTCGTAGGGCCAGATCATGTGCTCGGCGGTCTTCACCAGATAGGTGGCCTCGGGATCCGCGGCCATTCCTTCGGCGGCGAGGAGGACGCCCGGCGTCTGCTGGTAGATGTACGACGTCGACACGATCATGTCATCGCTGATCGCCAGCTTCTCGTCGTCGGCATAGAAGATGCACTGGGCGGTGTCCTTCCACGCATGGTAGAGCCCCTTGACCGCCTCGGTGCCTTCCACCGTGACGCTCTTGCCGAGCATGTTGAAGTGGTACACCGGCTTCTCGACGGTCATGTCCGGGGCGAAGATCTCCTCGTAACGCCCGGCCATTTCCAGGTAGCGGTGCCGGTTGTAGGCGTGCAGCATGTAGAGGTGACGGGGATTGTCCGTCGTCTCGATCAAGCGCTCCACGGCTCGGTTGGTCTGGGTGATGTCGTATCGACTCATTTTTTCGTTTCCTTTCAGGCTGTGAGAAACATGGTTCGGAGTTCGGATTTCTTGAATTTGCCGGTGGCAGTGCAGGGAAGCGCTTCGACGAATTCGATGCGGTCTGGCAACTGCCACCTGGCGAAGTCCTGTGCGAGGTGGTCGCGCAGTGCTTGGGCGGAGGCCCGGCCACCGTCCGCAAGTACCACCACGGCCAGCGGGCGCTCGCCCCAGCGCTCGTCGGGCACGGCGATCACCGCGGCCTGTGCGACGGCGGGATGCGACATCAGCTGGTTCTCCAGGTCCACCGACGAGATCCACTCGCCGCCGGACTTCACCAAATCCTTTGACCGGTCGCAGATCCGGACACAACCGTGGGGATCGATGCGCACCACATCGCCGGTCTTGAACCAGCCGTCGGCGGTGAAACTGTCCGCCCCGCGGCCACCGTGGTAGCTGCCCGCGACCCAGGGTCCGCGCACTTCGAGTTCGCCCATGGCGGCGTCGTCCCAGGCGATGAGATCACCGTTCTCGTCACGCCCCCGGATGTCGAAGAACGGGCTCGCGACACCCTGCCGCATGCGGTAGTCGTACTGCTCGTCCCGCTCACCCGCGTCGAGGTGCGCCGGAGCGCGGCAGACCGCGCCCAGGGGAGCGGTTTCGGTCATTCCCCAGGCCTGCACCACGGTCAGCCCGTGGCGGTCGAATCCTTCGAACATCGACCGCGGCACTGCCGCGCCTCCGACGACCAGCCGGTCGAGTTCCGACAAGTCCCACTTGTTCGGGTCGGCATCGAGTGCGGCGAGCATGCCCATCCACACCGTCGGGACGCCGGCCGTCATCGTGACGTGCTCGCGGGCACACAAGTCGAGGACACTTTCCGGGTCCAGGCGCGGGCCCGGCAGGACCAGACGCGCGCCGGCAAGAGCGGCGGCGTAGGGAAGGCCCCACGCGTTGGCGTGAAACATCGGAACGACGGGAAGGACTGTGTCCCTGGACGATACCGACAGCTGGTCGGGTAGGGCCGCAACCAGTGAGTGCAGGGCCAGAGCTCGGTGGGAGTATACGACGCCTTTGGGGCGTCCGGTGGTGCCCGAGGTGTAACACATGGCGGCGGCGCGCTGTTCGTCGAGCGCGGGCCAGACCATTGGCTCGGCCCCCGCTATCAGAGCTTCGTAGCCGAGCGTTCCCGCGGGCGCGTCCCCATCGGGGGTGACGACGATGACGTGGCCGAAATCGTGTCGGGCACTGAAAGTTTCGAATACGTCCAGCAGGGACTCGTCGACGATGATCACCCTGTCGTCGGCATCGTCGACGATGAACAGCAGCTCGTCGGGAAACAGCCGGGGGTTGAGGGTGTGAATGACGGCTCCCATGGCGGGCACCGCGAAGTATGCCTCCAGGTGCTCGCTTTGGTTCCACAACAGCGTGGCCACCGGATCGCCCTCGCGGACGCCAAGGGTGCTCAGCGCACTCGCCAGGCGGCGGGCGCGGACCGCGCATTCGCCGAAGGTGGTGCGCGTGACCGTGCCGGAGGGCCTGCGCGAAACCACGTCAACGTCGGAATGGAAGCGCTCGGCGCGACCGACGATGCTCGTCAGTGTGAGCGGATAATCGTCCATGCTGTTGCTGCCCAACATGTTTGCGGTCACGACGTCGTCTTCTTCCGGCGCACGACCCGGGTGGCGTTCCGCAGTTCTTCCAGGCCTTCGCCGAGGGCGGCCAGGATCGGCCACGGGTCGTCGACCAACTCGCGGTCGACGACGATTCCGAACTCGAGGGAATCCTGATAGCTCATCACCGTGATGTTGATGCCGATCCCGTCGAGCACCCCGGAGACCGGGAACTGGGCGCGCTGTCTGACCCCGCCGAGGTACAGGGGAGTAGCCGGCCCGGGG
Source organism: Mycobacterium shunyiense (assembly GCF_058270035.1). Lineage (NCBI taxonomy): Bacteria > Bacillati > Actinomycetota > Actinomycetes > Mycobacteriales > Mycobacteriaceae > Mycobacterium > Mycobacterium shunyiense. The sequence goes on from NZ_JBZDPT010000003.1 coordinate 191,444, forward strand.
ACGTTCGAGATCATGGCGTTCGCAGGCTGATTGAGCCCGCGCACCCCGGCCAGGCGGGACAGCGACCGGGCGGCCTGGGCGAACAAGGCCGGCGGGATGAAGTGATTGGCGTCCTGCAGAAGTGAGGCCGGCAACGCGCGCTGCCGTTCCTTGGCGGTGTTCATCGCCTCGTTGATCCGGCGCACGCGCTCGACGGGATCGGCCTCATCGGTGGGCAGCTGGGTGAGCATCACCGACACCCGGTTGCCGAAGGTGCCCTGCTGCTCGGGGGTGCGCACAGACATGGGGATGAAACTCGCGAGAGGTTCGGCGGGCAGTTCACCCTGCTTGTCGAGCCAGGTCCGCAGACCCGCCGTGCAGATCGCCAGCACGACGTCGTTGACGGTGCAGCCGAGGGCGTTCTTGATCGCTTTGACCTCGGACAGCGGCATGGAGCCGAAAGCGACGCGGCGGTGTGGCGATACCCGCGCCTGGAACCGGGTCCGGGGAGCGGTGACGTCGCTGCCCCGGAGCGCGGCCACCGGACTGCCGGCCTTCATGGCTCGCTTGACCAGCCGGCTGCTGCGCGCGATCGCTTTCACACCGGGGAGATGCCGGATGGTCGGAACGTCGTCGAGGTGCGGCAGTGCCGTGGGGCCGGCGCGCAGAACCCGCAGCGGCTGGCTTGCCAGCCCGACCAGACCGCGACCCAGCATCTCCACCTCCGACGGGTACTTCTCCGCGACGATCGTGGGTGCAGCTTCGCGCTCACGGCCGGTGGCGTCATCGAGGAGGATGCTCATGACCTCGGCGCCGGACACTCCGTCGACCGCGGCGTGGTGCATCTTCGTCAACACCGCGACGCCGCCGTCTTCGAGTCCGTGGATGACGTACACCTCCCAGAGCGGGCGCGCCCGGTCGAGCTGGCGGCCGATGATCCGGGCCACCTGCTCGGCCAGCTGGCGCTGGTCGCCCGGTGCGGGTAGGGCCAGCTCGCGGACGTGGTACTCGATGTCGAAGGAGCCGTCGTCGACCCAGTACGGGTAGTCGAGGGAGAAGGGCACCTGGGCCAGCCGCCAGCGGAAGGTGGGCAGCAGGTGCAGGCGTTCGCTGATGACCCCGCGAACGAGGGCGGCATCGAGGGGTTCGCCCGATGCGGTGTGGGAGTCGTAGATGCCGAGAACACTGACGTGCCCCTGGACACGATCGTTCTCCATGGCCAGGAACTGCGCGTCGAGGCTGGTCAGTTGTCGCATGTGAAGATCGTCTGTCAGCGGGGCCGGCATTCTCTTGTCCGCGTGCGCCAACGCCGCGCCCGGTGGTTGTTCAATTTGCCTACCGTGGGCCGGGGGCGGCGCTACCGTGCACTGCATGGAGCCGGCCTGGGCAGACGCACAGGATGCTGAGCAGCGACGAGTGTGGTCGGCGGTGCTGCGGCCGGCCGCTGCCGAACTCACCGAGCGGGCCCGCGAAATCTCAGCAGCGGTGAACGATTACACCCGAGCTCGGCTGAGCGACCTGCTGGCCGACGAACAGGCTCTCGAGGTCAATCGGGCGAGTACCGAGGCAAGCATTCTCGACTTCGCGCAGGTGTTGTCGTCCGGCGAAGATCCGCTGGCGGCGGTGCAGCTGCAGTCGCCGACGCTCGACTATGCACGGGACGGTGCACAACACGGCATCCCGCTCACCACGCTCATGCGCAGTTATCGCCTCGCGCACGCCGCAACCGCGACTCAGTTCAACGCGATTCTGCAGAACCATTCGCGCAATGCCGAGGAACTGCACCTTGCCTCGGAGCTGGGGTCGGCGTGGATGTTCGCCTATGTCGACGCCGCGCTGTGCCTGGTGGAGGAGGTGTACACCGCCGAACGCGACCGATGGCTGCGCAGCGCCGCCGCCAGCCAAGCCGAGACCATCGCCACCATCCTGGCCGGTGAACCCATCGACACCGACGTGGCGACCCGGCGGCTTCGCCACGATGTCCGCCGGGTCCACGTTGCCGCGATCGCATGGCTCGAAACCCACGAAGAAGGGCGCAACACGCAGGCCGTCCTCGAAGCGGCGATCCGCGACATCGCCTCGGCCATCGGCAATCAGAAGCCGCTTGTGCATCCGCTCGGAATCCTGTCGACGGCCGCCTGGATCAGCTCACACAGTCATATCCCGTCGAAGGTGTTGGACGAGTTACGGTTCCGGACTGCGAATGCGCCCGGTGTGCGGGTCGCGATTGGCGAGCCTGCGCCCGGGATCGGGGGTATCCGGTCGAGCTATGTGGAAGCGGTTGAGGCGCAACGAGTCGCACGCCTTGCCGGCCGTGCGGCCGGTAGCGTCACCCGCTACGACAATGTGTCGCTGCGGGCCATCGCGACTGCCAACCTCGACCAGGCGCGCGATTTCGTGCGACGCGAACTCGGACCGCTCGGCGAGATGGACGAAACCACCCGTCGCCTGGCTGCCACAGTGCGTGCCTATCTCGACGAGAACTGCAGCCGTGGACGGACAGCCAAGCGGCTGCACGTCCACGACAACACCGTCGCCTACCGGATTCGTCAGGCGGAGGAACTGTTGGGCAGGTCGTTGGAGCGGCGCACCCTCGAGTTGCGTGTCGCGCTGGCCCTGGCCGATGTCGTCACCGAAACCTCTGATTCCGAAACGACGCCCGCCTCCCTGCGTACGGCCAACTGATTGGCTCGCGCCCCGGGTCAGACCCGGCCGAGCATCGCGTCGCGAACCCGCCCGACCCCGGCCACGCGCGCGAGGTCACCGATCAGAACCGGTGCGACAGCCCCGATTCCGGTCAGAATACGCACGCCTAACGAAGCGACCGTGGTCTCGGGTGTGCCGCGCTCGATGGCCCTGGCCACTTCCCGGGCGACATCCTCCGGTGAACTCGTACCGAACCCTCGCGGAAGAGTGACACCGGTGTCCGCCAACATCCCCGCATCACGGATGGGACCGGGAAAGATCGTGGACACGCCGATTCCGGTGCCGTGCAACTCCTGACGTAGGGCAAGCCCGAGGCCACGCAGGCCCCATTTTGTGGCCGTGTACACCGCGCCGTTGCCGGGTGTCGCGATGAGTCCGGCTCCCGAGGAGATGAAGACGATGTGCCCCTGGCCGCGGTGTCGCATCGACGTCACCGCCGCCCGGGCGAGCGCGGCCGGGGCCAGCAGATTGATACGCACGGCTTCTTCGATCTCACTGTCGCTCAGCATCGCGAGATCCTGCGGGATGCCGACGCCGGCGTTGGCGATGAGGATGTCCACATCGCCTGCACGGTCCATCAGATCCCGCACCTCGCCGAGGTCGGTCAGATCTGCCGTCAACGCGCGCGTGGGCGGTCCCAGCTCACCGACCAGTTTCTTGAGCTCCAGTTCGCGCCGGCCTGTCACCGTGAGTGCGCACCCGCGCCGGGCGAGCTCGCGTGCGATGGCCCGGCCGATCCCTCCCGTCGCTCCGGTTACCAGCGCGCTGCGGCCTTCAAGTTGCATGTCATGTCCTCGAATATGTTGTCTACTTGGATAATTCGGCCATGCGTGTCGCGATCCACCGAGCCAGCGGCGGGGCAGTCCGCGAGAGCGCATACATCAGGTGCGCTTCGGCGGCGACCGGCGCCACCGCGCGGTTTCGGTCCACTGCGCGCAGGATGTTCCTGGCCACACGCTCAGGGGTGTAGCCGCGCTTCCGATAGGTCGACTCGAGCTGCCTGCGCCGTTCGTCGACGTCCCCGCCACCGCGGATTGGGCTGTTCTGCGTGATGGCGGTGTTGATGATGCCGGGACACACCGCGGTGACACCGATGCCATGGGGTCTCAGTTCCATGCGCAGTGCTTCCGACAACCCGAGTACCGCGAACTTCGTTGCGCTGTAGGCGGTCAGTTGGGGATTGGCCAGGAGGCCGGCCGCCGAGGACAGGTTGACGATGTGGCCGCCGCGACCCGAGCCGATCATGGTGGGCAGGAAGGCCTCGCAGCCGTGCACCACACCCATCAGGTTGACGTCGATCAGCCACTGCCAATCTTTGACGTTGGTATCCAAGAAGCCGCCCACCAGGCCGACTCCGGCGTTGTTGACCAACAGGTCCACCCGGCCGAAATAGTCGGAGGTAGCGTCGGCGAAAAGTGTCATCGACTCGGTCTCGGACACATCTGCCCACGAGGTCAGCACCTGCGCACTGAGGGCGCGGGCCGCCTCAGCGGTGTCGGACAGGCCGGCCTCGTCGACGTCGCACAGCGCCAGCCGGGCATGCCGTCGGGCACACAACAGCGCCAGCTCTCGGCCGATACCGCTGCCGGCGCCGGTGACGACCACAACCCGATCGGTGAGGTCGGCGGTCATGAATCGAGGTCCAGTTATGGGCATGCACCGACGCTATGGACACAGCGTGGCCGCTCGCTCGTGCGGATGAGCCAACGTGTGCCCGGTCGGTTGTCGCGATGCGCTAATCGGGAGTGTTCACCGCAGATGCTGGACGAGATGGGCGGCAATGCGTTTCGTCGCGTCATGCGCAGTGGCCGCTTCTGACCTCGTGAAGCCGTGGTCGATGCCCTCAAAGCAATGGTGCGTGATCGGGACACCCGCGCCGGACAATCGTGCCGCCAGCTCGTCGCCCTCGGGGCCGAGAGTGTCGAGGGCGCCGGTCAGAATCAGTGTCGGCGGCATCGCGGCCGTCAGCTCGTCATCGAAGCGGGGAGAGGCCAGCGGCTCCCGTGAGCGGCTCGTGTCCACGAGATACGAGTCGATCACGAGTCGTTGGATCCTTCGCGATATGCGTGGACGCACCTTGACGGAGGTGCGGTCGGCCCGGCTGAGGTCGACGACGGGGAAGGCCAGCGCCGCTGCACGCAACCCGACTTCTCCTGTGCGATAAGCCTGCTGGCACACGTTGACAGCGAGCTTCGCGCCGGCGCTCGCACCCGTCACCGACATTCGGGCCGAGTCCCAACCGCGGCGAGCGGCTTCGCCGCGTACCCACAGCGCGACGTCGAAGCATTGTTGTTCGGCCACCGGATATCGCACCTGCGGCGCCGTGGCGTAGTCGGCCAAGATGACCACCGCGCCGGCCTCCGCCGCGATGTGGTGCGTGATGTATTCCTCCTGCCGCGGGTTGCGCACGATGAAGGCGCCGCCGTGCAGGTGCAGGTTGACCGGCGGACCGTCAGCGCCGGACCTGGCAAGCGGCGCGTCGGGGTGCGGCGAATAGATGAGGCACCGGACAGTACCGTGGCGCGTCGGTACCTCGACGGTCTCAGGTGGGGCGACGCGCCGTGTCGCGGAGCTGAAACTGAGCGGGGTGGGTACCAACGGCAGCAGCCGTTGCGTGAGATGGGCTGCGACCCGCGCGGTAGCTGTGTTCACGCGGCGGAACGCTAGCCAAGTTGGGCCGGCGCGGGCTTGTCGCGAAAGGCTGAAAAGCGCGGGTGTCGTTGTGGGAGGGCGACAGAGCTCAGGACTTGCCCGGGAATCTCCCAGCTACGTCACCTACGGTCGTCGCGTGCTCGGCAAAACCCTCGATGCGTTCCTGGACTCTCCGCTGTCCGGGATCGTGCCGTGGGCGTTGATGGCGATCCTGGCCGGGCCCGGCAGGTATGAGATCGCAGTGTGGGGTGCGCTCGGTTTTTCGCTGCTGGTGCTGGCACTGGACCGTCGCCGCAACATTCCGGTCCACGTGCTGGAGATGCTAGGAGTGTCCTTCTTCGTGGTGCTGGCGGCTGTCGGGCTGGTTGCCTCCCGAGGGCAGAAGGCATGGCTGGAGATGTGGTCGGGGGAGATCACGAACGCGTCGTTAGCGATCTTCGCCCTGGTCAGCCTGATCATCGGACGGCCGTATACGACGGCGTACGCACGCGACATCACCCCGTCGGACCGTTGGGACACGCCGCTGTTCAAGCGCACGAACATGGTGGTGACCGCGGTGTGGGCGGCGGCATTCGGCTTCTCGGCGTCGGTCGGTTTCCTCGGGGATGTGTTCTTTGGCAGCACCGACAATTTCTGGACCGGCTGGATTCTCCAGCTGGCGGCACTGTTCTTCGCGGTGGCGGTCACCGAGTTCTATCCCGACTACGCCCGCGCCACGGAGGCTGCGCATGCGCTACACCCGGTGCCGTCATGGTCGCGGGTGTTCGAGTGGCTGCCGCCGTTCGTACTTGCCACCGGTGTCGCAGGCTGGCTGCTGGCCACGGTCAGCAGTGGGGTGGCTGCTGATCTGGTCGTGATCGGCGCGTTCGGTACGGCGCTGTTGCGACGGCGCGAGCTGCGGGCTCGAGCCACCTAGCTGTCAGGACTTGCTCGGCTGCGGCAGGAACTGGTTGTCGAGAAACTTGGCGTAGTCGGGCAGTTGCGTGCCGGGGTCGATGGACTTCTGGGTTTTGGCCCACGCCCCGAGTTCGGCCAGCTTGTCGGCCAGGTCTGGATTCAGCTGCAGCGTGAAGTCGAATTCGCCGAGTACGGTGCCGAGCAGCTCCGGATCCAGCTGGGTGGCTTTGGCGACGGCGTCGGTGGCGGCCTTGTCGTGCCGGGACAGGGCGGCACCTGCGTCATCGAGGGCAGTGAGGAAGGCGGCGATCGCGTTGCCCTTGGTTGCGACGGCGGATTCGGTCGCGATGAACAGGCTGTGCTGGTTGTAGGTTCCGCCGCTCAGTGCCACCGCGTCGTCGCCGAGTGCCTTGATGGTCTGCGCCTGGTAGGGCTGGAAGATCGACACCGCGTCGACATTGCGCTGGGTGGCGGCGGTGACGATCGCCGACGGCGCGACCTGTACCAGCTCAGCCTTGAGGTTGTTCTGCGCCAGGGCATTCGACACGTAGTAGGCGGCGCTGGTACCCAGCGGAGTGCCGATCGACTTGCCGGCCAGATCCGCGACGGTGTTGATGCCCGCGCTGCGCCGGGCGACGATCCGCGAGCCCTGCCAACGGGATCCGTCGGCGATCACCCGCAGCGTGGGTGTGCGGGTCAGCGCCGCCGAGGTGGGCACGTCCGCCGCGGTGGTGATGTCGACCTGACCGGCGGCCGCGGCCTGCAGTGCTTCGACACCGGATTGGAAGTTCACCACCTTGACGTCGACGTTGTGCTTGCCGAACAGGTCGGTGCCGGCGGCGACGGGGACCTGCGCCCAGGACGGGTCGACGACGAACCCGACGGTGAGTTGATCGGCGTTCGCGGTGCCCGAGTCGGTGCAGGCGGTGCCTGTCGCAGCGAGGGCGGCAGCGGCGACTGCTGCGGCGACGATGCGCCGGAAAGGGGTCTTCACGTTATGGGTTCCTTTGTGGGTGGATGTCAGTGCACGGCGTGGTCGATGCCGAGCTGGTGGTGCAGGGTCTTGCGGATCTCGCTGTAGCCGGGCTGGTCTGCCAGCGCATCGGCCGGACGGGGGCGGCTGAGCGGATTGGTGATCTGATCGGCGATCTGCCCGTCGCGCAGGACGCTGACGGTGTCCCCCAGCCGGATCGCCTCGTCGATGTCGTGCGTGACGAACACGACCGTGCGGTTCAGCCGCGTCCATAGATCGATCAGCAGATCCTGCATGCGCAGCCGGGTCAGTGCGTCGAGCGCCGCGAACGGTTCGTCCATCAGCATGACGGACGGCTCCCCGGCCAGCACGCGGGCGATGCTGACCCGTTGTCGCATTCCACCGGACAGCTCACCGGGGCGCTGCGCGGCCACTTCGTCACGCAGACCTACCAACTCGAGCAACTCGTGAATGGTGTCCCGGCGCTGCGATTTCGGCAAACGTCGGGCCGTCAGGGCGAAGGCGATGTTGTCCGCGACCGTCATCCACGGGAACAGCACGTCGCTCTGGAAGGCGACGCCCCGGCGAGGATGCGGCGCGGTGACCGTCTCGCCATTGTCGGTCACCGCGCCCGAGGTTGCGGTGATGAGGCCGGCAAGACAGTGCAGCAGAGTCGATTTGCCGCTGCCGGAGGCGCCGACGAGAACCGAGAAGGAGCCGTCCGGAATGGTCAGCGAAATGCCCTTCAGGGTCGGCTCCTGCTTGCCGGGGAACCTCACCACGAGGTCGTGAGTCTGGATGGACATCTCAGCGCTCCTCTTGGGCCCAACGGGTGAACGGGGACGTGACCGAGGCGACCAACAGGTCACACAGGGCGCCGATGATGCCCAGGACGATCAGGCAGAAGATCAGCCGATCGGCCTGGGAGAACAACTGCGCCTGAGAGATCCGATATCCGATACCTGATGTGGTGCCGGTCATCTCGGCCACCACGATGAGCACGAATGCCATCGCGGCACCTACCCGTAGTCCCGACGCGATGTCGGGGGCCGCCTCGGGCAGCACCACTCGCGACAGGGTCTGCCAACGGCCGGCACCCAGGCAGCGGGCGGCCTTCAGATAGTCGACCGGAGTGCTCGCCAAACCGGAGTGGCTGTTGATCCACACCGGGACGAACACTCCGAGCGCGATGACCAGGAGCTTGCTGTTCTCGCCCAGCCCGAACCACAGGATCGCCAGCGGGACGAGACCGATCGTGGGGATCGGCGAGAACACCCGCAGCACCGGTTGCAGCAGATTGCGGCCGGCCGTTGTCGTCGCGGTGAGTATGGCGACGATGATGCCGATACCGGCACCGAGGGCGAAACCGACTGCTGCCCTTTGCAGGCTGGCGAGGATGTCGTCGGCCAGCAGCCCCTCGGTCCACAGGGTGTGACCGGCGGCGAGGATCTCGGGCACGCTCGGGAACAGCTGTCGCGGGAACCGCCCGGTCGCCACGATCAACGACCACAGGGCCGCGGCGATCCCCAGTCCGGTGAGCGTCCAGCCGAGGACACCGAGCCGGGCGAACGCCGACCGCAGCCGGACCGGAGCCGGGTGCAGTGGCGGGTTCGATGCCTTGCCCAGAACGGCCAAACCGGCTGTCATGGAAGGACTTCCGGGTCTGGCTGGACGGCCCTCAGTGGTTCTCGCGCGGTGTCCGCGGGCACCCAGTCGAACGGTACGGCCTGCGACCTGTACACCAGCGCCGTGCGGGTCAGGCGGTCGACCCCGGGCACCCTGGTCTGCTTGACCTCGGGCTCACCGGCCACCCCGTAGCCCTGATAAGGGCTGTGGTACTCCCATGCCACGTCACCGTCCGGGGTGACCTGGAACAACCGTCCCTGCATCCCTTCGGTGATCAGGGTGTTGCCGTTGGGCAGGCGCTGCGCATTGCTCACGAATGAACTGAAGAAGGTCCACGACGGCAGCCCCGAGTCCTCGGCGGTGTACTGCCACACGATTTCCCTGGTGGCAGGGTCGATTTCGAGTACCCGGGACCCCGCGTAGATGCCCAGGGGAGCGGCCGGGTAACCGGCGCCGCCCTGGTTGTCGAACACCAGGACGTTGCCCGCCCCGGGCAGGCCCGCGGCGATCATGTGCGGGTTGTGCTGGCCGGACGTCTGATCGACCGGACGCGGCACCTTGTGCACGTTGATGCGCTGATGCTGGGCGCCGAACTCGGTGTCGTAATAGGGTCCGAGCTTCCAGGCGATCGCGCCGGAGGCCTTGTCGATCAGCGCGATGATGTTGGCCTTGCGGAAGCTGATCAGGATGTTGTCGGGGTGGAACACGGAATCGGAATCTTCGACATGCCACCGGTTGGGTCCGAGGGTCTTGGCGCTGTTCATCTCCAGATAGCCCCATGGATCGTCGGGATCGCGAGCCACTGTCTGGCGCAACGCATCCCAACCTGCCTCGGAGAATCCGAACTCATCGAGGTGGTCGCCGGCAAGCCACTGCCAGACGATCTCACCCCCGGGCGTCACTTCGTAGAGCCCCTGATCTCCGACGGTGTGGTCACCGAGACCGGGCACCACTCGAGGAACGGTCGTGAGGATCAGGCGATTGCCGTTGGGGAGCAACTCCCAGTCGTGGTTCTGGTGGGCCGCTCCGCCAGGGGCCTGGTTGCCCCACTCCCAGACGGTCTCGCCTTCCCAGTCCAGTTGGCCGACGGTGCCGTTCGCGTAGATGCCACCGCGGGCGTCGTCGCTGTCGGACAGTTGCACCCCGACGTCGCCCAAACGCCCACCGTTGAGGGCCGGATCCACGATGCGCGGTGGCACACCGGCATACGGCCATTCGTGCACCACGGTGCCGTTGAGGTCGATCAGTCGGGTGGCCCCGTCGGCGCCGGTGAACAGGACGTAGCTGTCGTAGGCGAGTTCGGGGTCGAGATAGGTGACTCCGGTGAGTCGTACGAATGCCATGTCAGTTACTCCACCAACGACCGGTTACAACCACGGGTCCTCCTCGTTACGGTTCTAATCGATTAGCGTAGGCAGGCGAATTGTGGGCGTAACCATCACAATCGAGGTGATTCAAACTCTTTCGAGCGGTCACCGACGAGCGGAGGCTCCAGCCGTTGTGAGTGGTAAACGTCCGACCCTGGCCGACGTGGCCAACCGCGCAGGCACCTCGACGGCGGTGGTGAGCTACGTCCTCAACGACGGGCCGCGTCCGGTGTCAGAGTTTCTGCGGGCCAAGGTGCTTCGTGCGATCGACGACCTGAACTATCGGCCGGACGGGCGTGCCCGCGCGTTGCGTCGGCCGCGACGCTGGCGGCAGATCGGACTGCTGGTTCCCGACCTCACGTTGCCTCTGTTCGGTGAATTCGTGGGGCGCATCGAAGTGGAAGCCCGGACGCGCGATCACCTGACCCTGATCGGCAACACCGGATACGACCCCGAGCGTGAGCTCGAGTTCGCCACCGCGTTCGCCGAGGTCGGCGTCGACGGGCTGCTGGTGGTCGGAGCGGCAAACGCCCCACGCACAGCGAATCTTTGTCGGCGAGAACACATTCCCGTGGTGTGGATGCACAACATCAGGGGCGCGGTCGAGGCGGACATCGTGGGAATCGATCACGTCCATGCCGGCGAACTCATCGCCCGGCACCTGTTCGACGTTCACGATTGTCGCGACGTCGCTTTCGTCGGCGGTTTCACCGAAGCCGATGTGTGCCACGGCGACCGGGAGACCGTGCAGCAGCGATTCGAAGGCGTCGCCTCCGTCGTCGGCCAGGACCTACCGATCATCCGCACGGATCTCACCCCGTCCGGCGCCTACGGTGCGGTGAGCGCGTTTCTGCGCGGTGACGCACGGGCGCCGCAGGCGTTCGTCGTCGGGACCTACGGCCAGACCTCCGCCACGATCCGTGCGGTCGCGGATGCGGGCCTGCGGATCCCCGACGACATCCGGGTGGTCGGGTTCGACGGCAGCGCTGCCGATTACGGACGACCGCGGCTCACCACCGTGCAGCAACCGGTCGACGCGCTGGCCCATCAGGCTCTCGGCCGGTTACTGGGCGATTCCCCGCTCGCCGACGATGGTTTCGTACCGATGCTGAAGGTCGGGGAGACCTGCGGCTGTGTCTAGTGGTGCAGGACGGTCCGCACGAGATCCGGCAGCGCACCGACCGACTCGGGGTCGTGCCCGAAGTGCTCGATGACCTGCACCTGGATCTCGCCGACCACACCGCCCAGGACGGCGCCGACGGCGATCATGGTCGGCTCGTCGTCCTTGAACACGGGCCGCAGAATCGACTCGTACTCCTCATTGGTGAGCTGACCCATCTTGTCGATGATGGTCTGTTCAAGATCGAGGGCGCCCATGGCGTAGTCCTGCGCGTCGACCAATGTCGTGGGGAGGCGTTCCAGCACCATCTGCACCAGGTTGTCCTTGAACGCGTTGTAGCGCTGCGTGCCGACCGCGAACTTGACCAGCGGTGTGGCGATGCCGGTCTGCGCGTCGATGGCCGCCTCGACCTCCTTGCCGACGAGTGAGAACAGTTTGTCGGCACCCGGACCACGCAGCACGCCGTCGAACAGGATCTCAGGTGAGAACAGGTCCTCGGCCAGGATCCGCGCGTAGTCCTTGGTGATGATGTCGCGCTGAGCGTGCAGTAACCCCTGGAAGGGGATGAAGCCGAGATACTTCGTCGGGTGGACGGGCCGGAACAACATGTTGAGTGCGATGTAATCGCTGATGAAGCCGACGCCGAAACCGAATGCCGGCATGATCCACGGGTTCTGGAACAGCGCCCAGGCCACCATCTGGACCACGCCGATCACCAGGCCGAAGTAGATGCCGCTGCGCCGGACAAACGCCATGGCGTTGTCGCCGAGCCCGCGCATCAGCTTGTTCAGCTTGTCCTTGTTGCGGACGAGCGTCGTGACGGCCAGGAACTGGATGTCGACGAACCGGTTGAGGTCCGCCCGCATCTCGTTGAGCATCTTCTCCACGACCTTGGGGGTCTGGTCGTGGATGCGGGCCTGGATCGCGTTGCGCGCCGCATCGGGCAGCGAGTCCCACAGCCCGGGGCGGATCTGCTCGGCGAGGTCGCGGGAGATCTCGTCGACCACCTGGGTCAGCGGCTCGCGCAGCGCGTTGACGGCTTCCTTCGCGTCGACCCTTTCGAGCAGTTCCTCCGGTTTGAGGAGGTTCTGGGTGAGTAGCTCGATGGTCTTCGAGCCCACCTTGCCTGCCCGGCGCGGCACGATGCCCTGCCAGCCGAACGGGCCGATGCCCTTGAACTCCATCGGCCGGTAAATCATCTCCAGCGCGACGATCTTGGTGCTCCAGCCGACAAACGCAGCGACGAACGGCATGGACAGATAGATCAGCCAGTTGACACTGAAATCGGCCTTGATCTCCTGCCACGTCTGGACGGCGAGGATCGTCTCCGTTGTGCTCATGCGCGATCTGCCTTCGGCTTCTCGCTGGCGTTCATGCGCGATCCGCCTTCGGCTTCTCGCTGGCGTTCATGCGCGATCCGCCTTCGGCTTCTCGCTGACGTTCATGCGCGATCCGCCTTCGGCTTCTCGCTGGAGCGTCACAAACCGTTCCGTTGCACCGCAGACTCCCACAAGCCGCGCCCAAGCCCCGACAGCGTCAGCGTCAGCTTCTCCACCCGCGCGGCCAGCGGACCGCGGGATCCGTTCTTGATCGCCTGCAACACCATCGGCTCCGCCAGGAGCACCTCGTACTCGGCCTTCTGGGAAGGGTCTTCGGGACCGGTCTCGACCAGACCCAGCGACAGCAGATGGCCGACGTACTGCGGGACCATTGCGGGCAACGCCACATTGGCGGTGCGTCCGATCAGGCAGGCGTTCTCCAAGACCGCCTGACCGGGGGTGCGCGACCGGGTCCAGGTATGGATGTTGACCAGCGGCGAGGCATCACCTTCGGAGAGCGCGCCGAGGATTCGCGCTTCGTCGGCCACCAGCTGGTCGAGCAGCCGGTGGTACAGCTCCACCTGACTGCCCGACGTGCTCTGATCCAGGGCCCGGTCCAGCAGGCGGTCCATCTTGGTGTTGAGCGATTCGGGCGTCGGCTCTTCGGGGGTGGCGATGGTCACGGGTCGGGGCGCCGCCGAATCGATGGCCTCCAGGCGGTTCTTCACCAGTGTGGCCAGCTGCTCCTCACCCCAGGCCGCCAGCTTCATGCTCGTCTTGGCGGCGTCGAGCGCGCGATCGGCGATGCCGAACGGGTCGTACCGCTTCGGCAGAAGCGGGCGCTCGTTGCGCGGGGTGCGGATCGCGATGGCGATCTCGCCGACGGGTGTGGCGAACCTGAACGCCCGCCGCTGCATGTTCTTGCGGCGTGCCGGGGCGTCATCAGACGCCGTGTCGTCCGGACCCCTCTTCGACAGTTCTTCTGACATGACCGATCGATCGCCTCCCCACCTACCGCTGTCCCCGAGCTGTGGGCACCGTACCTGGTCGCCTTGTGAGGTGCCGAAGTCCCAGGTGGTTGGTGGGGTTTGTGAGCTAGGAGGTGGTGTTGGGGAGCAATCCGCGCAACGCCGTCACGGCCAGTTGCCGGGCATGCTCCTCGGTCAGCGCGTAGTGGCCGGTCATCCGACGGAAGATGAGCGGACCGAACAGTATGTCGATCACATCGTCTATGGCGGTGTCGGCGTCGGCGTCGCCGCGGTCCAGTCCGCGTTGCCAGAGTTCGGTGATGGCCGCGCGCCGACCGCTCAGGAAGTACTCCCGGAAATACGCTGCGCCCATTGCGTCTTCGACGCAGGCGGCGAGCAGTTGGGCGAACACCTCGCCTCGGGGGCTGGCATAGAACGCCGAGACTCGGACCACCTGTTCGGTCAGATCACCTGCCGTACTGCCCGTATCGGGCAAGGGCAACGCTTCGGCCATCGTGGTGCCGAACGCCTCGGCCGAGACGGCGGTCCGCGATGGCCAGTGTTTGTAGAGGGTGGCCTTGCTGGCGCCGGACCGCGCCGCGATCGCGTCCATGGTGGCCGCCGGGAAACCACCCTCGTCGAGCAGCTCGGCGGTGGCGACCAAGATGGCCTGATGGATCCGGTCGCTGCGTGCGCCGGTGGGGCGGACGAACGCGCCCGCCCCACGGGCCGCTCCGTCAGTGCTGGCTGACATCGTCGAAATCCGTTGATTCCGAGACGCTTCGCCACTGTGCCAGCTCGGCCTGAACATGGGCGATCTTGGCCTCGACGGCCGCGATGGTGTCGTTGCCCAGCAGTAGGCGCAGCGGCGGCTGCGGGGATTCGACGACATCGATGATGGCGCCGGAAGCCTTCACCGGATCGCCGGGCTGGTCGTGGTTGCGCTCACCGGCGGCGACGCGCATCTGTCCGGCGGGCCCGTCGGCGTAGTCGTCGATGATGTTGCGCTGAGTCTGCAGGCTCGATGAATCGAGAAAGTCGGTGCGGAAGTAGCCGGGCTCGACCACCATGACGTGCACGCCGAGCGGTTTCAGTTCGGCGTTGAGTGCCTCGGAGATCGCCTCGACGGCGAACTTGGTCGATGCGTAGACGCCCCAGCCGGCTGAGCCGACGAATCCGCCGACCGAGGAGATGTTGACGATGGTGCCCGACCGTTGTGCCCGCAGCACCGGGGTGACCGCGCGGGTGACCGTCAGCAGCCCGAACACGTTTGTGTCATACACGGCCCGCACCTCGGCGTCGGTGGCCTCCTCGACGGCTCCCAGCAGCCCACGTCCGGCGTTGTTGATCAGGACGTCGATGCGGCCGAAGCGATCCACGGCCGCCTGCGCGGCCTGGTGTGCCTGCTCTTCGTTGGTGACGTCCAGGGCCACTGCCAGCACATTGTCGTTCTCGCCGAGGGCGGCGGTGACGGCGGACGCGTCACGCGCGGTCGCGACCACCTGATGGCCGCGATCCAGTGCGTCGCGGGCGATCTGCAAGCCGAATCCGCGGGAAGCTCCGGTGATGAACCAAACGCTCATGTCTTTGACCACCTGTTCTGACGTTTAACTGAACTGTACGATCAGTTTAGTTTTGCGGGACGGTGGGTGCAACCGGGGCGCCGGCGTGGTTATTCCGGTCTGGCCGCCGCGGAGTCGCAGCCGAGTAGCATCCGTTACACAACTCAAAACGTCGACGACGCACTGTGGGAGAACCTCCGATTTCCGGAGGCGCCGTAGGAGCAAATCCTCCCCGGGAATCTCTCAGGCCCAATACCGCAGTGTCGAGACAACTCTGGAGAACAGTGCGGCCGCATGCGTCGCGCTTACCGAAGGGGAAAGGCGCGGCGCGCTGCAACTCTCAGGTTTCAGGACAGAGCGGGGAGGTGTCACCACACGATGCATCACACAGCTGTGATGCCCGGAATTGGAGTCATCTCATGGCGGTCAGTGTCTTCGACCTGTTCTCGATCGGGATCGGCCCGTCGAGCTCGCACACTGTCGGCCCGATGCGGGCGGCGGGCATGTTCGCCGACGAACTCGTCGGTCGCGAGGTAGTTGAGCGGGTCGCCGAGGTCGGGGTGGACCTGTTCGGCTCGCTGGCGGCAACCGGTGCCGGCCACGGCACGATGCCGGCAATCCTGCTGGGTCTGGAGGGCTACCGGTCCGAGACGATCGAGACCGACGAGATGGAACGGCGTCTTGCGGCCATTCGCGCCGAGGGCAAGATCCTGTTGGCCGGCCGAATCATCATCGGGCTGACCGAATCCGACATGCAGCTGCAGCCCGGCCGCCGGCTCGCCCAGCACCCGAATGCCATGACATTGACGGCATTCTCGTCCGCTGGTGACCCGGTCTTCCGGGAGACCTACTTCTCGGTGGGCGGCGGCTTCGTCGTCACCGAATCCGAGCGGGACCAACGCGAGGATCCGGAACCACACGCCGACCGCTCCTTCCGCACGGCTGCCGAATTGCTCGGCCTGACCGAACGCGACGGACTGTCGGTGAGCCAGGTGATGATGCGCCATGAATGTGTGGCCCGAAGTGAAGCCGAGGTACGCGACCGTCTCCTGCGGATCCGTGACGTCATGGTCTCGTGTCAGGCCAACGGCATGTCCCGGGACGGCTACCTGCCCGGCAACCTCATGGTCCGGCGTCGGGCCAAGGACTGGTATGTCCGGCTCGATGCCGAAGACCCACAGCGTGATCCGGTCTTCGCCGAGGACTGGGTGAACCTGGTCGCACTCGCGGTCAACGAGGAGAACGCCTCGGGCGGCCGGATCGTGACCGCGCCCACCAACGGTGCAGCCGGGATCATCCCGGCGGTGCTGCACTATGCGTTGTGCTACACCCCGGCCGGAATTGCGGAGCCGGACGACACGACCGTCCGATTCCTTCTCACCGCCGGCGCCATCGGGTCGCTGTACAAGGAACGGGCCTCGATTTCGGGTGCCGAGGTCGGGTGCCAGGGGGAGGTCGGATCCGCGGCGTCCATGGCTGCCGGAGGGCTCGCCGAGATCCTGGGCGGGACCCCGCGACAGGTCGAGAACGCGGCCGAGATCGCGATGGAACACAGCCTCGGCCTGACCTGCGATCCGATCGGTGGCCTGGTGCAGATCCCGTGCATCGAACGCAACGCCATCTCGGCGGGTAAGGCGATCAACGCGGCCCGCATGGCACTGCGGGGCGACGGAACCCATCGAGTGAGCCTGGATCAGGTGATCGAGACGATGCGTGCCACCGGAATGGACATGAGCGCCAAGTACAAGGAGACATCCACGGGTGGCCTGGCGGTCAACGTTGCCGTCAACGTCGTCGAATGCTGAGTTCGGATCGGCAAAAATTTCCTGGAATCCCGGGAACAAAACCCCCGAAACCCCCGTTGACCACATCGACAGCAAGTTGAGTGGGGATGACTCAAGTCTGGGTTGACAATCTATGCTCACCCGGAGCAAGCTTGAGCGCAGTCCGCTCAGACCCCTATCTGTATCAGGAGGCAACACCATGGCTCGTGCGGTCGGTATCGACCTCGGGACCACCAACTCATGCGTGGCGGTCCTGGAAGGCGGCGACCCCGTCGTCGTCGCAAACTCTGAAGGCTCCCGGACCACCCCGTCCGTCGTCGCGTTCGCGCGCAACGGTGAGGTGCTGGTCGGCCAGCCCGCCAAGAACCAGGCGGTGACCAACGTCGACCGGACCATCCGTTCGGTCAAGCGTCACATGGGCACCGATTGGACCGTCGAGATCGACGGCAAGAACTACACGGCGCAGGAGATCAGCGCGCGCACGCTGCAGAAGCTGAAGCGCGACGCCGAGGCCTACCTCGGTGAGGACATCACCGACGCCGTCATCACCGTGCCCGCGTACTTCAACGACGCCCAGCGTCAGGCCACCAAGGAAGCCGGCCAGATCGCCGGTATGAACGTGCTGCGCATCGTCAACGAGCCGACCGCGGCCGCCCTGGCCTACGGTCTGGACAAGGGCAGCAAGGAACAGACCATCCTGGTCTTCGACCTCGGTGGCGGCACGTTCGACGTCTCGCTGCTGGAGATCGGCGACGGTGTCGTCGAGGTGCGTGCCACCTCTGGCGACAACCACCTCGGTGGCGACGACTGGGACGACCGGATCGTCGAGTGGCTGGTCGACAAGTTCAAGGCCACCAGCGGCATCGACCTGACCAAGGACAAGATGGCGATGCAGCGGCTGCGTGAAGCCGCCGAGAAGGCCAAGATCGAACTCAG
Source organism: Mycobacterium shunyiense (assembly GCF_058270035.1). Taxonomy (NCBI): domain Bacteria; kingdom Bacillati; phylum Actinomycetota; class Actinomycetes; order Mycobacteriales; family Mycobacteriaceae; genus Mycobacterium; species Mycobacterium shunyiense. The sequence goes on from NZ_JBZDPT010000003.1 coordinate 209,333, forward strand.
CTCCTCGCAGAGCACCTCGATCAACCTGCCCTACATCACCGTCGACGCCGACAAGAACCCGCTGTTCCTCGACGAGCAGCTGACTCGCGCCGAGTTCCAGAAGATCACTCAGGATCTGTTGGACCGCACCCGTCAGCCGTTCCAGTCGGTGATCAAGGACGCCGGCATCTCGGTCGGCGAGATCGATCACGTGGTCCTGGTGGGTGGCTCGACGCGTATGCCCGCGGTCACCGACCTGGTCAAGGAACTGACCGGCGGCAAGGAGCCCAACAAGGGCGTCAACCCCGACGAGGTTGTCGCGGTGGGCGCTGCGCTGCAGGCCGGCGTGCTCAAGGGCGAGGTGAAAGACGTTCTGCTGCTTGACGTCACCCCGCTGTCCCTCGGTATCGAAACCAAGGGTGGCGTGATGACCAAGCTGATCGAGCGCAACACCACCATCCCGACCAAGCGGTCGGAGACCTTCACCACCGCTGACGACAACCAGCCGTCGGTGCAGATCCAGGTCTTCCAGGGTGAGCGCGAAATCGCTTCGCACAACAAGCTGCTCGGCTCCTTCGAGCTGACCGGCATCCCGCCGGCCCCCCGCGGCGTGCCGCAGATCGAGGTCACCTTCGACATCGACGCCAACGGCATCGTGCACGTCACCGCCAAGGACAAGGGCACCGGCAAGGAAAACACGATCAAGATCCAGGAAGGCTCCGGCCTGTCCAAGGAAGAGATCGACCGGATGATCAAGGACGCCGAAGCGCACGCGGACGAGGACAAGAAGCGTCGCGAAGAGGCCGATGTCCGCAACCAGGCCGAGTCGCTGGTCTACCAGACGGAGAAGTTCGTCAAGGAGCAGCGTGAGGCCGAAGGCGGGTCCAAGGTTCCCGAGGACACCTTGACCAAGGTCGACGGCGCGATCGCCGAGGCCAAGTCGGCGCTGGAAGGCACCGACATCTCCGCGATCAAGACGGCGATGGAGAAGCTCGGCGTCGAGTCGCAGGGGCTGGGCCAGGCGATCTACGAAGCCACCCAGGCCGAGCAGGCCTCGGGGGCTGAAGCCGGAGGCTCGAGTGCTGCGGATGACAACGTGGTGGACGCCGAGGTTGTCGACGATGATCAGGAGACCAAGTGAGCGAGAACGATTCGCACGAGCCGGTGACCATCACCGACAAACGGCGCATCGATCCCGACACCGGTGAGGTTCGTGAGCAGGCGCCGGCCCCTGGTGGGCCGGCGTCCGCCGCCTCCGATGCCGGTGCGCCGGCGAGCGACAGCGACGAGGTTGCCGAGCTCAAGTCCACGCTGCAACGCGTGAAGGCCGAATACGACAACTACCGCAAGCGGTCACTGCGTGATCAGCAGGTCACCGCCGACCGGGCCAAGGCCACCGTCATCACCCAATTGCTGGGTGTGCTCGACGACCTGGACCGGGCCCGTAGCCACGGTGACCTGGAATCCGGGCCGCTCAAGTCGGTTGCCGACAAGCTCGTCGGTGCCCTTGAGGGGCAGGGTCTTTCCGCGTTCGGCGCGGAGGGTGACGAGTTCGACCCGTCACTGCACGAAGCCGTGCAGCACGAGGGCGAGGGCACCCACCCCGTTGTCGGAACCGTGATGCGCCGCGGCTACAAGATCGGTGACCAGGTGGTCAGGCACGCCCTCGTCGGCGTGGTCGACACGGTGCCCGAGGCCGAGTCCGGCGGTGATTCCCCGTCGGGGACAGCGGATAACGCTGACGCCGCAGGCGCTCAGGCCGCAGAATCAGACAATTAGTCCATCCAACTAGAGAGAAGAGGTAAGGAGGTGGCGCATGGCCCAACGCGAGTGGGTCGAGAAGGACTTCTATAAAGAACTCGGCGTCTCCTCTGACGCCAGCGCCGACGAGATCAAGAAGGCCTACCGGAAACTGGCCTCGGAACTGCATCCTGACCGCAATCCCGATGCGGGAGCGGCAGAGCGGTTCAAGGCGGTTTCCGAGGCGAACAGTGTTCTGTCGGACCCCGCGAAGCGCAAGGAGTATGACGAGACCCGCCGGTTGTTCGCCGGGGGTGGGCGTCGGTTCAACCAGGGCGGGAACTTCAGTGGCGGATTCGGTTCCGACGGAGCCGAATTCAACCTGGGCGACCTGTTCGATGCGGCCGGCCAGAGCGGCGGTGCCAACATCGGTGACCTCTTCGGCGGGCTGTTCGGGCGCGGTGCACAACCGCGGCCGAGCCGGCCCCGCCGGGGCAACGACCTGGAAACCGAAACCGAGCTGTCCTTCCTGGAAGCCACCAAGGGCGTGGCCATGCCGCTGCGGCTGACCAGCCCGGCACCGTGCACCAACTGCCACGGCAGCGGTGCGCGGCCGGGAACCAGCCCCAAGGTATGCCCGAACTGCAACGGCTCCGGTGTGGTCAACCGCAACCAGGGGGCATTCGGGTTCTCCGAGCCCTGCACCGAATGCCGGGGCAGCGGTTCGATCATCGAGCACCCGTGTGCCGAATGTCAGGGCACCGGCGTCACCACCCGGACCCGCACGATCAACGTGCGGATCCCACCGGGTGTCGAGGACGGTCAGCGTATTCGGCTGGCCGGCCAGGGTGAGGCCGGGCTACGAGGTGCACCCTCGGGCGACCTCTACGTCACCGTGCACGTGCGTCCGGACAAGGTGTTCGGGCGTGACGGCGACGACCTGACAGTGAGCGTTCCGGTCAGTTTCCACGAATTAGCTCTTGGGACAACGCTTTCCGTTCCCACCCTGGAAGGCAAGGTCGGTGTGCGGGTGCCCAAGGGCACCTCCGACGGCCGGATCCTGCGGGTGCGCGGGCGGGGGGTGCCCAAGCGCTCCGGCGGCCACGGTGACCTGCTGGTCACGGTGAAGGTCGCAGTGCCGCCGAACCTGGAAGGTGAAGCGGCAGAGGCGCTGGAAGCGTATGCGAAAGCCGAACGGGCCAGTGGTTTCGATCCGCGGGCCGGATGGGCAGGCAACATATGAGCCAGCGGAAAGAGGAAGCCCGTACGTTCTTGATCTCGGTGGCCGCCGAGCTGGCCGGTATGCACGCGCAGACCCTGCGCACATACGACCGGCTCGGCCTGGTCAGCCCGCAGCGCAGTTCCGGCGGCGGGCGTCGCTACTCCGAACGTGACGTCGACCTGCTCCGTGAGGTGCAGCGGCTGTCACAGGACGAGGGCGTCAACCTCGCCGGGATCAAGCGGATCATCGAACTGACCAATCAGGTTGACGCGCTGCGCACGCGGGTTTCCGAGTTGACCCAACAGGTCGACCAACTCACCGACCAGCGGCGCGACGTTTCGGTGGCGTCGAAAGCGGTGGTCCTGTGGCAGCCGCGCAGGGGTGCACGCTAGCTGACTCTGATCGAAAAGGTGGCCGTCTCCGGACTTCCGGGGGCGGCCATTTTGTAACTTCCGCGGTGTAGCGCGTCGGTCGGTGCGGTCATCGGCTCGATGCCCACCACGGCATCGCTGCCCGGCGCGAACAGCTGCGCTGCGGTGTAGCCCGCGTCGAAGGTGACCTCCACGCGGCGGTCCGCACCGGACAGTGCGAACACCGCCCCCGGCTCGAGATCGTCGAACCCGTCGTCCAGTTCGGTGGTACCGAGACGTTGCCTCCCACCCGGCCACTGCCGTGATTCGCCGGTGGGTAGGCCCCGCTCATCCACGAGCAGGTGCCGCATGGCGGGGGACTGCAACTGCCAATCCTCGCGCGGCACATCGGGAATCGTCACGTACGGGTGATAGCCGTAGCACAGCGGGACGTGTTGTTGGGCCGTCGGTGTCACGGTGGTGGCCACCGTAAGGGTCCGGTCGGCCAGCGTCACCGCCATCGTGAGGCGGTGGGGGAAGGGGAACGTCGCCAGCAGGCTTGGCTGGGCACTCCAGTCCAATTCCGCTATCAGTACGTTCCCGAGTTTTTCGATCACCTGCCAGTCCGGACTGGCGGCCAGCACACCGTGCATCGGCGCCCCGTGCGCATCAGCGCGCACACCGTTGACCCCTGGGGTCACCTGCACGGTGGTGTCGTCGACACGGTACTCGTTGGCGCTCAGTCGGTTTGCCCACGGATACAGGATGGGAATCCCCATGGTCTTGCCGTCGGCGACATAGGCGTGCAGACCGCGCCGCTGGCCCAGATACTCGACGGGGCCGTCGGTCAACGACGTGCAGATCATCCCTGCGTCCGGAACGTAGGTGGCCGTCAGTGACGACGACGGGTCAGACAAGGTGACTGGGTGAACCTCGGCCATGCCGCCAGTCTGGCACGCGTCAGCGCGTCAGCGGGTCGTGCTGGATGCGCTCGGCCGGTGCACCTCGCTCAACCAGCGCGGCCTTCGTCGCAGTGACCATGTCCGGTCCACCGCAGATGAGGATCTGCCGATCACCCCAGTTGCCGAATTTCGTCACGACCTCGGCCAGCGTGCCGGTCTGGCGCACGTGCAGCCCGCGCGGCGGCCGGACGTCGGGATACTGGCCGGCCCACGGGGGATCGGTGCTGTACTCCGACACCGGGGTGACCGACAGCCACGGATTGGTCGAGGCGATGTGCCACAGCGTCTTCAGGTCGTACAGGTCGCACGGATAGCGGCCCCCGAAGAACAGGTGCACGCGGGGATTCTCGCCGTGCAGCGTCATGTCCATGATGATGGTGCGCAGCGGGGCCAGGCCGGTGCTGCCCGCCACCATCAGCACATCTTCGCCATCGCGGTCGACCTGCAGGCCGCCGTGCGGGCTGGACAGGCGCCAACGGTCGCCGATCTTGGTCTCCGCGACGACGGCAGTGCTCACCATGCCGCCGGGCACGGACCGGACGTGGAACTCGATGGCTCCCGAGCGGTCCGAGGGAATGGCCGGGCTCAGATAGCGCCAGCGCCGCGGCCACTGGGGCACCTGGACCGTGACGTATTGACCGGGGTAGTAGAACAGCGCCTGGTCGAGCTGCAGCCGGATCACCGAGACATCGCGGGTGACCCGGTGGTGTTCGATGACAGTGCCGTCGCAGTACGCCGGAGATTCCTCGGCGTCGGCGGCCCCGCGCATCACCCCGATGATCAGGGCCACCGCGTCGCGGGTGGTCTCGGCCAGGGCGTCGTCCCAATCGGCCTCGAGGTGGTCGTGCAGCGCGTTGAACAGCGCTTCCTGCATCGAGTCGTAATGACTCTGCGTCACACCGTACTTGCGGTGGTCTCTGCCGAGTTGAGCCAGGAACGCCACCGGCTCCTCCGCCCGCTGGGCGATCAACTCTCCGAACAGCCAGGTCAGGGCGCGGGCGAAGACCTTGCGCTGGCTGTCCATATCGGGGGGAAACAGATCGCGGGCCGAGAGGTCGGTGGCGAACCAGCGCGTGTAGAAATCGCGGATCAGCGGCTCTGAGCCCTGCGTGAGGTCGACGGCGTTCTGGAGTGTCTCCAGCGCTGCACGGTCATCGAGGCCCACGGAGCTGCATCATAGGCGCGGAGCGGCTCGGGCGCCGTAAAGCGGCCATGATCACCAATGACAGGCCGACGACGACCCAGCAACCGAGCACGATGATCGCCGAGTCGGCCCCGGCTCCGTCGAAGTAGGCGGTGGACCGCAGCAGCGTCGCAGTGGCCCCCTGAGGCAGCAGCTGGCCGAGCTTGCCCCAGCCGGACGGCAGCATCTCCGGCGCAGCGGTCAGCCCGGACAGCGGGTTGCCGAGTAGCAGGGCCAGCGCCGCGCCCACGCCCAATCCGACTTTGCCGAACATCGCTCCCAAGCCGAGCATGAGCAATCCGGCGGCAGCAATTCCCAAGGTCAGGCCTGCGGCCACGCCCCACAAGTTCGAGTCGATCGAACCGAACACGTAACGCAGCAGGGCTGCCACCGTGATGCCGGCGAGTACGGAGAACACGATGGTGGCGGTCAGGCGGGTCCACACCTCACGGCGCAGCATCAGGGTCAGAGCGACCGCAGGCAACATCCCGGCCAAGGTGATCGGCAGGGCAGAGGCGGCCAACCCGGTCCCGCGCGGATCCTGGGCGGTGGGTGGGGCCAGGTCCTCGGTGTGCAGGGACAGTCCCGAGTGCGCCGCGATACCGCCACCGATCTGGGTGAGCAGCTGTGCGACGGCCGGGCTGCCTCCGGTCGCGGTCAGCATGGTCGGCCCATCGGGGCCGAAGGCGATGCCGCCGTAGACGTTTCGGTTGAGGATCGCCTCCCGCAGGGTGGCCTCGCCGGGGTAGTAGGTGACCTTGAACGCGCCGGGGGCCTGCTGTTCGAGTCTTTGGGCGACCTGGCTGGTGGCGGCCTGGGGGCCCGCCGCACCGATCGGGATCTGGTGGGGCTTGGAGCGTGAGGCGGGCAGGGCGAAGGCGATGGCAACGACCGCGATCGCGACGGTGAGGGCGGCGACGATACCCATGGCGCGCAGGGCGGCGGGTGGCGCATGTTCAGGTGCCGCGTGGTGGGGCGTGGAGACCTGTGTCGAGAGCATCATTCCCTCTTTTCATCCGACGTTGAATTAATCGGTTGATGTGAGGGTAACGTCCGCCTCGGATGTTTTCAACAGTCATTGAAATGATAGTGTCGATGTATGGCTTCACCAGGGAAAACTGCGAGCCGGCGCGGGCGACGTCAAGGTGACCCGGTGTCCCGCGACGCAGTGCTCGCGGCGGCCAAGCAGCGCTTCGCAGCCGAGGGGTACGAGAAGACGACGCTGCGGTCTATTGCTTCCGACGCGCATGTCGACGCGTCGATGGTGCTCTACCTGTTCGGATCGAAGGCCGACCTGTTTCGGGAGTCGCTGCGGCTGATCCTCGATCCCGACGTGCTGGTGGCCGCCCTGGAAGGGCCGGAGGCGGAGATCGGCGAACGGATGGTCCGCACCTACCTGACGATGTGGGAATCACCCGACACCGCAGCCAGCATGCGGGTCATGCTGCAGTCCGCGACATCGAATTCCGATGCGCACGTGGCATTTCGAACGTTCATGCAGGACTATGTGCTCGCCGCGGTGTCCGGCGTGCTGGGTGGCGGCGAGCAGGCTCGATTGCGGGCCATGCTCGCCGCATCGAATCTTGTCGGTACCGCGATGCTGCGGTATGTGATGGCAGTGCCGCCGATGGCGACGTTGTCCGGCGAGGAGGTTGTGCGCCTACTCGCGCCGACAGTGACTCGCTATCTCACCGCCGATGCGGCGGAGCTGGGGTTGCCGGAGTTCGAGGCGGACAGCCCTCAGCAGTGATCTGGACGCGCTCGGGCAACCGTCAGTCAGGGCCGCGGCCGTCAGCTGCCCTCGAACTGATTCTGGCCCAACGTATCCACGAAGGTAGGGCCGCGGCGCGCAAGCTCACCCCGGTATTCGTCGGCCCAGGTGCCGAATGGATTGTGTGCCAGGTATTCATTGCGGAACCGGTCGTCCTCGGAAACCTCGGAAACGCAGAATGACGGAATGGCCAGATCGACAACCGGCCCGCCGCGTTCGACTTCCGAGAGCAATAGCGGTGCGTTCCGGCCCAGGAACTGGTCGATGATCCAGCCGTCCTCGCCGAGCCACATCGAATAGCGAACCTTGGCAACCACATGTTCGGATCGACCGACGATCTGCGCCGCGATCAATGGGTCGAGTTCGCGTTCGGCCTCGTATCGGGTGCCGCCGACGGCCGGACCTTTCGCGGTCATGGTCCCCAGCGATTCATCTCCCAAAGTCGCGACGAGTTCGGCGGGAGCGCCGCCCAATTCTGCGGGCGCGGGACCCTGGACCCGAACGCGGACCGCATATCCGTCGGAAGCGAACAGATATGCCTGGACGATCAGTGCTGGTGCGGGATCCGATGCTGCCACTGCGGGCAATTCGCGGACAAAGAACTTCCGCTCGAATTCGAAATCACCGAAACCGGATTCGGACATGCGCACACCGTAGCGTCTCCTGCGCCGAATACGTCGCCTATAGCGCGTGAATTCCCTTGTAGAGCACGAGCAGGCCGATCACCACGAGAATGGCGGCAACCAACACGGCGTGGTTGCGTTCCATCCAGTCTTTTAGCCGGACCAGCGCGGGGTCCAAGCGCTCTCCCGACACCGCATAGGCGAGGATCGGCAGCGCGACGGTCGATCCGGCCGCCAACACGTAATAGAGCCCCGCTGCCCACACCCCGGGCTGGCCCAGGCCGGCGCTACCGATGGCCAATCCTGCTGCCGCGCAGATGAACAGCACCTTGGGATTCACCACGGTGAGCACCGCGCCGGCGGCCCCCGCCTTGACCGGCGTGAGCGTGCTGAGCTTGGTCATCCAGCCCGGCATGTGCTCGGATTTGGCCCGGGTGAGAAAGCGGTAGACGCCGAAGACGATGAGGGCGGCGCCCACCACGATGCGTAACCACGAGGCCCAGGTCGGGGCTGCGTTGAGCCCGCCGAGCATGCTGGAGACGCCGACGAAGATCGTGGTCAGCGCGGCCAGTCCGACGAGCCACCCCGTGAGGAACGCCAGGCCGGCGGGCCGGGGGTGAGGGGTGTGCAGCACCAGCACCGCGGGAATGATCGACAGCGGCGACAGCGCCACCACCATTGCCAGTGGAATGAGTTCGGCAAGCACCGAACCCCAGCTTTCAGTCATTGCCGCCCTCTCGATGCAGTCCCGAGCAAAACCTAGCAAGCATCGAGTCGCCTGGGAGGTGAGTGCTCACCAACGTCCGGTCGCAACGTCCTCCACGGCATCAGCGGCATGTCCGGGCCCGCCGTGGGAACGGATCTCGTCGCGAATTGCGTCGAGGTTCGCCCGGATCTGCTGATCGGTCGCCACGCCGAGTACCGCGTCGCGGATCTCCGCCGTACCGGGTAGATCGTCCGGAAGGTGACGGCCGGCGCCGATCGCCTCCAGGTGGGCGGCGTTGGCCGGCTGGTCGACGGCCTGCGGTAGGGCCACCATCGGCACCCCGAACCACAGCGCTTCGGTGCACGAGCCCATGCCCGCGTGGGTGATGAAACAGTCCGCCCGTTGCAACACCGCCGGTTGGGGGACGGTAGTGCGCAGCTGGACCCACGGAGGGACGGCACCCAAGTCATCGACGTCGGCGCGGCCGGCGGCCAGCACCAGCCGCCAGCCCTGTCCGTCGAGCGCACCGATCACGTTGCGGTACACGTCGGCTCGGTCTGTGTAGGCCGTGCCGAAGGCCAGCAGGGCCAGCGGACCGTCGCCGTCCGGCGGGCTCTAGTCGCCCGGATCCTCGCGACGCGGATCGATGCACGGTCCCACGAACCGATAGCGATCACCCACCCGGTCGGCGTTGCGCTGCATCACGCGGGGGAGCAGCGCCAGGCAACGTCGCGGCACGCCGGTCACCTCGTCGAACGTCAAACCTGACCGCGAATCGGTCAGCCAGTCGTCGAACGTCTGGCGGTAAGCCACGCCACTGGGACTGCCGAGGATCGGGCCGAGGGTCTCGGCCATGTCGTCGAAATAGCCCTCCCATGCCACCTCGCTGGGTGACAACTGAGCGGCCGGTACACCCCACTGCTCCGCAGCCACCGGACCGGCCATGCCGCCGATGTCGTAGAGCACGAGGTCGGGCCGATCATCATCCAGAGCGGCGTGAAGCTGGGGCAGCACGTGGATGGCCTCGTCGAGGAACATCCGCATGCCGGCCACCGGATCGGCGTCGTCGAAGCTCTCCGGTGCCCCGGGCGCACCGGGCAGCACCGAGGTGCAGGAGATGACGTCCGCCCCGGTCGGGGTGACCAGGCCGGCCAGATGCCCGCCGACCAGGTAGCTCACCCGATGGCCGCGGCGCGCCAACTCGTGAACCACCGCCAAATGCGGGTACATATGGCTGGGTGCGGAGGCGGCGACGACGGCGATGTGCACGTGATCGAGTCTGCCTGCCAATTTCGGCGGAATGCACGCGCTACGGTGGGTTTGGCGCGAGCGAATCGACATGGTGTGTGGGGGAGCTGCTATGACGTTGCCACACTCAGGATGGTCTGCCGACGCGGCGATTCCCGGGCACCGTCGAGGTTTCGGTTACCCACTCGGGCAGGAGGTTCTTCTCCTTCGCGAGCTGCCGGGCCGTCGTGCCGAGGACATCGATTGTTCGATCGGTGACCGACATGGTCGTCAACTTGCCGTCGTTCATCCGGCGACGCCGATCCCTGGGTTTGTCGGTAGGGACACCCGCACGGTCGAGTTTGAAGTCACGGCCCCATCAGGTGAGCCGCTGTGGTTGATCACCAGAACGGGCGGGAGGCGGGCCCAGCAGCTCGCCGTAACCGACCCCGAGCACCGTGAGTACGGCCGGCTTGTTCAGACCAGTTCCTTCTGGCGACGGGTCCACGGTGCTCGGATGTCCATGCGGTTGCAGGACAGTCAGCAGTGTCTTGCCACTACCGAGTTCTACCTGAACCCGGTTGACCGCCTCGATGTGGTTCATCAGCAGATCCATGACTCGGCCGGCGCGGTGATTGCAACCCTGACTCGGCGGAGACGGAATCCTGCCCCGCAGCGGAATCGGTTCGAGTACCAGCTGGAGTGCTCACGGGCAGTAGCTCAGCCTCTGCCCGCCCTGCTGTTGGCCGCGCTGTTCGCTCACTATTTCTATGACCGGATGGAGGATCGAGAGAGCTTCTTCGACAGGGCTGCGTTCGGGTTGTCTCGCCCGTCATGGGAGTCCTGAGTCGTCTGAAAGCTGCGTCACAAAATTTCTAAAGTTGAGCGGAACAGACTCAACCTTGACTACGTTGTAGATCACGACAAGCATTTTCTCTATCGAAAAAGGGAGGTGTCGTGGACTCGTTCAACCCGACGACCAAGACTCAGGCGGCGCTGACCTCGGCGTTGCAGGCGGCCAGTTCCGCAGGCAATCCGGAGATCCGTCCCGCCCATCTTTTGATGGCACTGCTCACTCAGAACGAGGGCATTGCCGCACCCCTGCTCGAGGCCGTCGGCGTGGACCCCGCGACGATTCGTGCGGGGGCGCAACGACTGCTCGACCAGTTACCCAGCGCCAGCGGCGCAAGCAGCCAACCTCAACTGAGCCGGGAATCGCTCGCCGCGATCACCACGGCCCAGGGCCTGGCCACCGAGATGGACGACGAGTACGTCTCCACCGAACATCTGATGGTCGGCCTGGCCACCGGTGACTCGGAGGTCGCCAAACTGCTGACCGGGCACGGTGCCTCACCCGAGGCGCTTCGCGAGGCCTTCACCAAGGTGCGCGGTAGTGCCAGGGTCACCAGCCCCGACCCCGAGGGCAGCTACCAGGCGTTGGAGAAGTACTCCACCGATCTGACCGCCCGCGCCCGGGAAGGCAAGCTCGACCCGGTCATCGGGCGCGACAACGAGATCCGCCGTGTCGTACAGGTGCTGAGCCGTCGCACGAAGAACAACCCCGTGCTCATCGGTGAGCCCGGTGTCGGCAAGACCGCCATCGTCGAGGGCCTGGCCCAGCGCATCGTCGCCGGCGATGTCCCGGAAAGCCTGCGCGACAAGACCGTCATCTCCCTGGACCTCGGATCCATGGTGGCCGGCGCGAAGTACCGCGGTGAGTTCGAGGAGCGACTCAAGGCTGTGCTCGACGACATCAAAGAGTCTGCCGGGCAGGTCATCACGTTCATCGACGAGTTGCATACCATCGTCGGCGCCGGTGCCACCGGTGAATCCGCGATGGATGCGGGCAACATGATCAAGCCCATGCTGGCCCGTGGTGAGCTGCGACTGGTCGGTGCGACCACGCTCGACGAGTACCGCAAGTACATCGAGAAGGACGCCGCCCTGGAGCGCCGGTTCCAGCAGGTACTGGTCGGCGAACCGTCGGTCGAGGACACCGTCGGCATCCTGCGCGGCCTCAAGGACCGCTACGAGGTGCACCACGGTGTGCGCATCACCGACTCCGCATTGGTGGCTGCCGCAACGCTTTCCGATCGCTACATCACCTCGCGATTCCTGCCGGACAAGGCCATCGACCTGGTCGACGAGGCCGGATCCAGGCTGCGTATGGAGATCGACTCTCGGCCCGTCGAGATCGACGAGGTCGAGCGGCTCGTCCGTCGCCTCGAGATCGAGGAGATGGCGCTGGAGAAGGAAGAGGACGACGCCTCCAAGGAACGTCTGGAGAAGCTGCGCGGTGAGCTGGCCGACTACAAGGAGAAGCTCGCGGAGCTGACCACCCGTTGGCAGAACGAGAAGGGCGCCATCGACATCGTCCGCGAGCTCAAGGAGCAGCTGGACACGTTGCGCGGTGAGGCCGATCGGGCCGAGCGTGACGGTGACCTGGCCAAGGCCGCCGAGCTGCGCTACGGGCGCATCCCGGAGGTCGAGAAGAAGCTCGATGCCGCACTTCCCGTGGCCGAGGCACGCGAGAACGTGATGCTGAAGGAAGAAGTCGGTCCCGACGACATCGCCGAGGTGGTCGAGGCGTGGACCGGTATTCCAGCCGGCCGGATGCTCGAAGGCGAGAGCGCCAAGCTGCTGCGCATGGAGGAGGAGCTGGGCAAGCGCGTCATCGGCCAGAAGGCCGCGGTGACCGCGGTGTCGGATGCGGTGCGCCGCACCCGGGCCGGGGTGGCCGACCCCAACCGGCCGACAGGTTCGTTCATGTTCCTGGGCCCGACCGGTGTCGGCAAGACCGAGCTGGCAAAAGCGTTGGCGGAGTTCCTCTTCGACGACGAGCGTGCCATGGTCCGCATCGACATGAGCGAGTACGGCGAGAAGCACTCGGTGGCTCGGCTGGTCGGTGCGCCTCCGGGATACATCGGCTACGACCAGGGCGGTCAGCTGACCGAAGCGGTGCGGCGGCGTCCGTACACGGTGGTGCTGTTCGACGAGATCGAAAAGGCCCACCCGGACGTGTTCGACGTGCTGCTGCAGGTGCTCGACGAGGGCCGGTTGACCGACGGCCAGGGCCGTACGGTCGACTTCCGCAACACGATCCTGATCCTGACCTCCAACCTGGGTGCCGGTGGCACCGAGGAGCAGGTGATGGCGGCGGTGCGGGCGGCGTTCAAGCCGGAGTTCATCAACCGGCTCGACGACGTGATCCTGTTCGACGCACTGAATCCCGAGCAGCTGGTGTCGATCGTCGACATCCAGTTGCAGCAGCTGCAGAAGCGGCTGGGACAGCGCCGGCTCACCCTCGAGGTGTCGCTGCCTGCCAAGACGTGGCTGGCCGAGCGTGGTTTCGACCCGCTCTACGGTGCCCGCCCGCTGCGCCGCCTGGTGCAGCAGGCCATCGGCGACCAGCTGGCCAAGATGTTGTTGGCCGGCGAGGTGCACGACGGCGACGTGGTGCCAGTCAACGTCAGCGCGGACGGTGAAGGCCTGATCCTGGGCTGATCCAGCCGCCATTGCCGCGAAACGGTATTCCAGCAGAGAAAGTCCGAGTGGACGCCTGCTGGAATACCGTTTCGGCGCGAGAGGTGAGTGCTAGAGGTGAGTGCTAGATGTTGAACCGGCCGGCGAAGCCGCGCAACGGCACGTCGGCACTCGTCAACAATCCCGGCGGTGCCTTGACCACCGACGCGATCGCGTTGAGCGCGGGCAGTCCGGTCACGGTCATGCCTATCGACGCGAATGAGGTCGGATCGGACAGGTCCACACCGGGTTTCGGGAAGATCATGTGCTTGTTGTAGACGCACGGATCGCCCTTGATCTGAGTGATGTAGCAGCCCTTGATGTCCCAGCTGGGATCGGTGTGCGGGGTCATCTGCCATTCCAGATGGGTTTCGACGCGCGGCACCCCGTCGACCATGCCCTGGTACTTGATGTAGTTGCCGCCGAGGGACCCCTTGGGCAGCGTGTACCAGCCGAGGTCGACGTCCTTGGTGCAGGCGCCGAGCTCGTAGGTGAACTTGACCTCGTCGAGTTCCAACCCGAAGCAGTCGGCCATCATCAACACGCTGTCTGCGAACACCTCGGTGTACTTGCGCAGCTTGCCCGGGATCGAGGGATCGTCGACGGGCAGACCGTAACCGACCTCGATCCAGGTGTCCTTGCTGTGATGGCATGACACGTCGACGGATTCGATGGTGGTGACGTTCTCGATCTCGGCGACATCGGCGGAGCACACCACGCCCAGGATCTGGTTGAGGCCAGGGTTCATGCCCGTGCCGTAGAACGTGGAACCACCTTTTTCGCACGCTTCGGCCAGCAGCTGCGACACCGGCTTGCCGGAGGGGTGCGGGTGATTGGTGTCGCGGTGCCAGCCGGTGATCCAGTCGGCGGTGGTGACGATGTTGATCCCGGCCTCAAGGACTTTCACATACAGGTCCTCGTCCGGAAAGACGCCATGAAAAGTGAGCACGTCAGGCTTTGCGGCGATGATCTCGTCGATCGAGCCGGTGGCGGTGACCCCGATGGGATCGATGCCGGCGATCTCACCGGCATCGCGTCCTACCTTTTCCGGTGTGTAGCAATGCAATCCGATCAGTTCAAGATCGGGTCGGTGTCTGATGCGTTTGATCATCTCCGTGCCGACATTGCCGGTGGCGACCTGGAAAACCCGGATCTTCTCGGTCATAGGGTGTCCTTTTTCCTCACACTTGCCAGGTCTGCGGCGGATCCGCCCAGACCGTCCGGATAGAACTGCATGGCCCACTTGCGGATTGCGGTGAAGCCCTCGTACTCGGCGGTCGCCAGCGCCGGGGGATCGGAATAGCGCTGGTGTGACCAGATGTGGATGTCCTGGGTGAACTGGCGGATCACCTCGTCGCCGAATTCGGCGGCGCGCTCGCCGGCCCGGGGAGTGTCCTTGCCGGGGGTTCGGCCGATGTAGACCATGAACCGCACGTCGGAGGTGGATTCGTCGACAGGGGTGACCGCGGAAATGGTGCGGTTGTCGATCATGCCCCAGCTCTTGGTCACCGCGATGCCCAGACCGCCGTTGATGGCCTCGACACCGCTGCGGACATCGTCGATCGACTGTTGATCGTCACCCTCGAACGTGATGGTGAAGTCGACGTAGGAGATCGGCGCGGTGAAGTCGTGGCGGGTGAACACCGGCACGATCGGGGTCTGGTGGACGTACTTGAAGTGGGCGAAGTCGACGCCGTTCTCCAGTACGTACTGCGGATGCAGCTCGAGCCCGGCGCGAAATAGTCGCTGTTGCGGGTAGTAGTCGGCGGCGCTGCTGCCGTCGGCGAACGACGCGAAGACGTCGGGCGCCTCGAAGAACGGCTCTCGTCCGTCGATGTCGTGCCAGATGTAGATGGCCTCGTTGCGCTCGGCGACGGGGTAGGTGCGCATCCGGCGGCCGCGGTTGGGCCGGTCCTGGTAGGGAATGCAAACGTTGCGGCCCTCGGCATTCCACTGCCAACCGTGGAACGGGCATTGGATGACCTCGCCGACGACCTGGCCGCCGAATCCGAGATGGGCCCCGAGGTGTTCGCAGTAGGCGTTCATCACGGTCACCTGCCCGGCTTCCGAGCGCCAGGCGACCATCTCCTCGCCGAAGTACTTCATGGCATGCACTGCACCGACCTCGACCTGGTCGGACCAGGCGACCTGGAACCATCCCGTCGGTTTCATCGACAACGGTGGTTTGGCCATGACGGGAATCGTAGGAGGATCTGTGAAACTTGTGAAGGGTTTAGTAGAGGGTTCTACGAAACTCGTCTCCGACCGGCTAATCTCTCGGAGATGACCGAGACCGAGGCGGGAGCGCGGCGGACCAACCGACGCGGCCTGGCCACGCGGGAGAACATGCTGGAAGCCGCGCGCAAGGCGCTGGCCACCGGCGACCCGGGAGCGGTGTCGGCCAACCGGATCGCCAAAGAGATCGGTGCCACCTGGGGCGCGGTGAAGTACCAGTTCGGCGACATCGACGGATTCTGGGCGGCCGTCCTGCAGCGCACCGCGGAACGCCGCGCGGGCATGCTGAGCCACCGCGACGATGGTGCGCCGCTGCGGCACCGCGTCGCCGGCATCATCGACCTGCTCTACGACGGTCTGACGGCCAGCGATTCGCGGGCGATCGAGAACCTGCGCGCAGCCCTACCGCGCGACCACGCCGAACTCGAGCGGCTCTACCCGAAGACCGCGGCCGAACTCTCGTCGTGGGGGCAGAGCTGGTTGCAGACCTGCCAGCAGGCCTTCGCCGACCTCGACGTGGATCCCGAGCGGGTTCGTGAGGTGGCATCCTTCATCCCCGGCGCAATGCGCGGCATCACCTCCGAGCGTCAACTCGGCACCTATACCGACCTCGATGTGGCCCGGCGGGGGCTCACGAATGCGATCGTCACCTACCTCGAAGCGTCCCGGTCACAGCGCTCTGATCACCAGTAACCGGGTTGTGACCTCACAAGGTGGGGGCATTTCCGCCGTCAACAAGTAGGCTAGGCCCGATGGTCCCGCTCTGGTTCACGCTGTCCGCACTCTGTTTCGTGGGTGCGGCCGTATTGCTGTACGTCGACATCGACCGTCGGCGTGGGTTGGGACGGCGCCGCAAGTCGTGGGCGAAGTCGCATGGCTTCGACTACGAGCACGAGTCGCACGAGATCCTCAAGCGCTGGAAGCGCGGGGTGATGTCGACCGTCGGTGACGTCACGGCCAAGAACGTCGTCCTCGGCCAGATTCGTGGCGAGGCGGTGTTCATCTTTGACATCGAAGAAGTCGCGACAGTGATCGCGCTGCACCGCAAGGTCGGCACGAACGTCGTCGTCGATCTGCGGCTCAAGGGCATCAAGGAGCCCCGGGAGAGCGACATCTGGCTGCTCGGTGCGATCGGTCCGCGGATGGTGTACTCCACCAACCTCGATGCCGCCCGTCGCGCGTGCGACCGCCGGATGGTCACTTTCGCCCACACGGCTCCGGACTGCGCCGAGATCATGTGGAACGAGCAGAACTGGACGCTCGTCAGCATGCCGGTCACGAGCACCCGTGCCCAGTGGGACGAGGGACTGCGCACGGTGCGTCAGTTCAACGACCTGCTGCGGGTGCTACCCCCGGTTCCGCAGAACGGCGTGGCACCACAGTCCGGTCAGGGCAGCCAAGCTGCACTGGCTCGTCGCGCCAGCTCGCCGAGCCGCCCGTTGGCGCCGACCCCGGCCGGGCGTCGCGAACTGCCTCCGGGCCGGGCCGATGCGGCACCCGGACGTGGCGACGTGAGCCGCTACACCCAGCCGCGGCAGGAGCCGGGCCGCCCGGACGCGATCCGTCGCACCCCGCCGCCGGCCCGCAACGGGCGTCACGCACCGCACTACCAGCGCTAGCCGGCGCGGCAGAGCAGATAAGTACCCTCTAGGTCGTGCCTCGTCCTCTCGCGCTGATCACCGGACCGACATCGGGGCTCGGCGCCGGATTCGCCCGCCGCTACGCGCGCGACGGTTATGACCTTGTCCTCGTGGCCCGTGACGCGGCACGGCTGGAACACCTCGCCGCCGAGCTGCACGCCGAGGTCGGTGTAGACGTCGAAGTACTCCCGGCGGACCTGGCGTGCGCCGCCGACCGGGCCAAGGTCGCCGACCGGCTGCGCGCCGGGGTGCAGGTCCTGGTCAACAACGCCGGCTTCGGCACATCGGGTGAATTCTGGACTGCCGACCTCGTCCAGCTGCAGGCCCAATTGGATGTCAACGTCACCGCGGTGATGGAACTGACGCACGCCGCGCTGCCGTCGATGATCGAGGCCGGCCGCGGCACCGTCATCAATGTGGCCAGCGTCGCCGGTCTGGTGCCGGGGCGCGGATCGACCTACTCGGCGTCGAAGGCCTGGGTGGTCTCGTTCACCGAGGGGCTGGCCAACGGGCTCGGCGGTACCGGCGTCGGGGTGCATGCCCTGTGCCCAGGGTTCGTCCACACCGAGTTTCATGCCCGTGCGGGCATCGACATGGCGGGCACACCGTCGTTCCTGTGGCTGCAGGTCGAGGACGTGGTGCGCGAATGCCTGGCCGACGTGGCCGCAGGCAAAGTGGTCATCGTGCCCGGCCTGCAGTACAAGGTGCTCACCACTGGGGGGCGGATGGCTCCGCGAAACCTGGTGCGCGCCATGACAAAAGCAGTGGGAAAAGGTCGTGGGAGAACTTAGGACAGAACTGCCGTGGCAGTGCGGGCGCTGATCGCGGCGGTGATGGCGGTACTTCTCGTCGTCACCGCGGGCTGCACATCCGATGAACCGGGACGCACGTACGAGGCTTCGACTGCTGCGCTCGGCAAGTCGCTCGACATCCTGGGCTGGAACCTGAAGGTGTCGAATCTTCGATTCGACTCTGACCACGTACTGGTCGACGTCGAGGGTTCGGCCGGCGGTGACGCCCACGCCAAACCCGAGGACATCCGGTTCGGTCTGTACGGTGCCCTGGCGCATCCGATCGAGGCCGACGCACTCCACGGCTGCGACGCGATGACCAACCTGGGGATCCGGCCGCTGTCCGCGCCGGCCCCTGACAAGCTCAGCGGCACAGTCTGTCTGGGGCCGCAACGCGACCAGAGCCAGGTACGCGGGGTCTACGTGTACTCGCCGCGCGAGCGAATCCCCAAGACCACCGTGGCCTACCCGGCGGCCTTCCCGGTGGGCATGCTGCCCACTGATGTCAACGACACGGGCATCACCGTCAGGACCTCCAGCGTGGACGGGTTCAGTGCCGACGGCGGGCAACTGGCGCCGACGGCGATCGGTGACCCCACGGCTTTCAGCGGCAAGGGCTACATGCTGCTCGGCCTCGAAATCGCCGGTGCAGCAAAGCGTTACGCCGAGGATTCGGCGGGGCGTGGTGGACCGTTGATGGTGGTGGCCGGCCCTACCCTGCCCCCGCCGGGGCTCAGTCATCTCTGCTCGGTGTACGGCTCGTCGGTGCTGCTGCTGCCGGAAGCCAGCCGTGAGGCGGTCAACGTCCGGGCCTCGTTGTGCACCCAGGGAGAGATGACCGCGGCGCTGCTGTACGCGTCGGTTTCGGTCATCGGCACGCACGCGGCACTGTGGACCACCGGTGGCTGACGCCGTCGGCCCGACCGAGTGGGGCGAGAGCCCGGGCGTGGGCCCCTGGGTAGGCGCTCCACCCTCCGGGGATGAAGCCGCGCGCTACGATCCCGACCTACTGCGCGACGGCGATACCCGCAATGTCGTTGACGCCTACCGGTATTGGACCCGTGAGGCGATCATCGCCGACATCGACCGGCGGCGGCACCGGCTGCACATCGCGATCGAGAACTTCGGCAACGACGCCAACATCGGTGCGGTGGTGCGCACCGCCAACGCCTTTGCGGTCGACACCGTGCACATCGTGGGGAAGCGCCGCTGGAACCGACGGGGCGCCATGGTCACCGACCGCTATCAGCGGTTGTGCCACCACGACAGCACCGCCGAACTGCTGGCGTTCGCCGCCGACGCCGGATTGACCGTCGTCGCAGTCGACAACGTGCCCGGCGCCGTACGTCTTGAGCAGACCGAGTTACCCCGCGACTGCCTGCTGATCTTCGGTCAGGAGGGTCCGGGCATCACGCCGGAGGCGCAGGGCGGGGCTGCCGTCACGGTCTCGATCGCTCAGTTCGGCTCGACCCGCAGCATCAACGCCGGTGTCGCCGCGGGAATTGCCATGCACGCGTGGATCACTCGCCACGCGGATTTTTCGCAGGCCTGGTAGGGGTGGGCGCTCCGGCCACCCGGCGTTCGCCACCGTTTCGCTCCTGCCAGAGCTTGTAGACATCGACCGCGGAGTCGCGCGGTTCGTAGCGCATCGGCAGGCGCCGTTCATTCCACGGCTTGGCGAACTCGTCGTAGAACGTATTGAGCTCGAAGTACTTTCGATCGTCGACGTAATGTGGTTCGTAGGCGTCCCGGGTGGTCAGGAACACGACTTCGTCCGGCGAGCAGTAGTAGAGCGAGCCCAGACACATCGGGCAGGGTTGGGCCAGGACATAGATCGTGGCACCGGTCAGGTGCTCGGTGCCGAGCTTGGTGCACGCCTTGCGGATCGCGAGGATCTCCGCGTGCGCGGTGGGATCATGGGTCTGGGCAACCAGGTTCGGGCTCTCGGCCAGGATCGCACCGTCTTTGACGATCACGGTGGCGAACGGACGGCCGCCCTCGGTGACGTTCCGGCGTGCGATGTCGATGGTGTGTTGTGCGAAGTCCATGAGACCTCCTCGATTTCGGACTCGATCAAAAAGGTTTGGTGGGAAGGTATTTGCCGTCCAAAGTGATCACGGCGCGTTCCCCGCCCTCCGGATCGGCGACCTTGCGCACATCGAGCTTGAAGTTGATGGCACTGATGATGCCGTCGCCGAACTGTTCGTGAACCAATGCCTTGAGCGTCGTGCCGTAGACCTGGAGCATCTCGTAGAAGCGGTAGATCGTCGGGTCGGTGGGGACACCGCCGGGGATCGAACCGCGGGTCGGGATGGTCTGCAGCAGCATTGCCGCGTCGTCGTCGAGACCCAGTAATGCGGCAACCGCGACGGCCGACTGGGCAGGCAGCGCGTGCTGGCCGAGGACGGCAGCGGTCACGAATGCCGTTGAGAGCTCGGCAACGTCGGCGATCTGCTGCCAGGTGAGATCCTTGCGGGTCTTGGCCTCGACCGCTGCGATGGCCAGGGCCTGGCGGGCGGTCGGGTCGAACTGCGCGTGCATGGGTTCACTCCATTCGATGGGAGCCGGACTTGGACAACCGGCGGTATATCAACCACCCTGCGCGCGAACTTCTATAGCGTCCAATACTTAATTTCCATCGGAGCGATAGTTCGTGTCTATGGCTGGTGATGGTGGGAGTAGTGCACCGCGATCGCGCTGAACGCCCGCGCGGCGGCGGACTGATATCCCGCCGACCGGTGTAGGAGTACGACCTCGCGTGATGGAAGAGGCGGAACGGGCCGGATCGGATAAAGGTCGGCATGCGCCTGCGTGATCGCGTCCGGCAATACCGTGGCGAGCGTGCCGAGGCGCACGAACTCGATCAGCGCGCTGATGGAGTTCGCCTCGATCGCGATGCGGGGCGTGACGTTCTGGGCGGCGAAGAACTCGTCGATGTAGTTGCGCGTCGCGAAGTCTCGGCTGAGCAACGCCAACGGCTGGGTGGGAAGGTCCGCGATGGCGAACGTCGTGGCGCGCGGGTGGAGAGGATGAGCGGCACCCACGACCAGGCTGAGGGTCTCGGTGAAGAGCGCCGATGCGGCTACCCCCGCAGCGTGGGGGCCGGCGAAGGCGATGCCCAGGTCGACTCGGTCGGCGAGCAGGTCGGCTTCGATCAGGTCCTGAGTGGTCTCGATGACCGTGAGGGTGACACCGGGGTGCTCGGCGTGGAACTGGCGCACCAGCGGACCGATGAGATACGCGGTGATCGTCGGTGTCATCGCGATCCGCAGGTGGCCGCGGCTCAGGTCGTGTACGTCATGGACCGCCCGCTCGGCGGCGTCCAGATCCTGTAGGGCCAGTCGTCCGTGCTGGGCGTATGCCTCGCCGGCATCGGTGAGCCGGACGGTGCGCCCCGAGCGGTCGAGCAGCGGGACTCCCACTTCCCGTTCGAGCTGCTTGATCTGCTGCGACAAGGTGGGTTGCGACACATGCAGGGCCTCGGCGGCTCGGGTGAAGTTGCCGTGGTCGGCGACGGCGAGCAGGTACCGGAGGTGACGCAACTCCATCGGCCCAATGTATAGGTGGCATCTATTGCTGTGATGAGAAATGCGTCTTGGACACTATGGTTCGAACGAGGCAGGTTGGACTGGTCACCGACTCGGCAGCCACCGCGATCGGGCTCGCCGATTACGGCGTACACCCCGGCAACCGAGCTGACCTGGTGGTGATCGCCGCGGCAAACCTGGCCGAGGCGGTGGCCGGCCATCCCGAGCGGCTGCTTGTCCTGCACGATGGCCGGGTGGTGCGCCCGGCGGACCACCTATCCTGACCTGACGCAGGCCCGGAAACTGCTCGACATGCCGACAATTCGAACGCCTGGTAAGGCAGGATCGTCAACATGGATCAGCTATGGGCTAACCGTGCGGCCAGCGCCGAAGCTGCGATCACCCAACGACACCTGACCAAGCTCTGGGGTCTGCCGGGTACCCAACTCGGAGTGGTGGCCTGGCCGGCGACCAAGAAGTACCGAAAGTTCGGAACGTGGCACTACTGGTGGCAGGCGCATCTGCTGGACACCCTGGTCGATGCGCAGGTGCGTGATCCGCAGCCCGAGCGGAAAACCCGTATCGAGCGGCAGATCCGTGGGCACTGGATGCGCAACAACCTGTCTTGGACCAACAGCTATTACGACGACATGGCCTGGCTGGCATTGGCCCTCGAGCGGGCCGGTCGCCTGGTCGGGGTGGAAAAAGCCCATGCGCTCAGGAAGTTGTGCGCGCAGTTCGTGGATGCCTGGGTGCCCGAGGACGGCGGCGGCATCCCATGGCGCAAGCAGGACCAGTTCTTCAATGCCCCGGCCAATGGTCCGGCGGGGATCTTCCTGGCCCGTTATGACGATCGACTGCGCCGGGCCCAGCAGATGGCGGACTGGATCGACGACACCCTGATCGATCCGGAGACCCACCTGGTGTTCGACGGCATCAAGGCCGGCTCGATGGTGCGTGCGCAGTACACCTACTGCCAGGGCGTGGTGCTCGGGTTGGAGGTCGAACTGGCGGTGCGGACCGGCGACACCCGGCACGCCGAAAGGGTCCGGCGTCTGGTGACCGCGGTGGACAAGGAAATGGCCACCGACGGTGTCATCAAGGGCGCCGGCGGGGGCGACGGTGGCTTGTTCAACAGCATCCTGGCGCGGTACCTGGCGCTGGTGGCCACCATGTTGCCGGGGGACGACGCACAAGATCAGGCCGCGCGCGATACGGCCCGGTCGCTCGTGCTCAAGTCCGCACAGGCGGCATGGGACAACCGGCAGAACGTCGACGGGCTCCCGCTGTTCGGACCGTTCTGGGATCGCACCGCCGAGGTGCCCGGGGCCGAAGGTCAGGAAGCGCAGTTCGTCGACGGCGCGGTGAACGCGTCGGCGATCCCGGAACGTGATCTGTCAGTTCAGGTTTCGGGGTGGATGCTCATGGAGGCGGCGCATACCCTCGCCGGGTGATCCCCGCCGGCAAGACCTGCCTACCAAATAGAAAAATGGTCAGACCATAATGGCCGTGTAGCTGTCTGACGAATGTGTGAAGTAGGTCGTGAATGGAACGGGTCGCACGGACCTCCATAGTCGACGTGGTCGTCGACAGATTGCGCGACGAGATTCGCAAGGGTGGTTGGCCGGTCGGGAGCAAGATCCCCACCGAGGCGAAACTTGTTGAGGCACTGGGGGTGAGCCGCCCATCGGTCCGCGAGGCGGTGCGGTCGCTCGTCCAGCTCGGCTTGCTCGAATCGCGGCAGGGTGACGGCACCTACGTGGTCGCCGAGGACGAGACGACAGTGGCGCTGCAGCGCGTGGTCGACACCGCGGATCGCGACGAGGTGCAGTTGGTGCGCCATACGCTCGAAGTGCTCGCCGCGCGCGAAGCTGCGACGAACCGCTCGGCGGCCGATATCGATGCGCTGCGTGTCGCCCTCCATGGACGTCGGTCCGCGAAGGCGAGGGCTGACCTGGACGCGTTCATCGAACACGACGTCGCCTTCCACATCGGTGTGGCCCGCGCCTCACACAACACGCTGCTGCTCGATTTCTACAGCTCTTTCGAAAATGCCATGCGCGACCCGGCTCACGGCGCGTTGTGCATGGGCGTTCCCGAGGATGCATACCGGGATTTCCACACCGATCTGTTTCAGGCGATCCAACGAGGCGACCACGGTGCGGCGACCCGTGCCGCGATCTACGGGCTCGACGTGCACGAACGCCATCTGCACGCGGTCGGTAGCTGACTTGCCTTCGGGACGTGCGACCCGAAACTGAGCATGTGCCCAGCCCGGGCTACTTTGGTCATCGTGAGAGACGTGCTCGCCGATGCACTGTCGGTCTGGCGTGCCGGTGGCACCGTGGGCCTCGCGACGGTGGTGCGCACATTCCGTTCCGCACCGCGGCCCGCCGGGGCGTCGATGGTGGTGGCCCCCGACGGCACGGTGACCGGTTCGGTATCCGGTGGCTGCGTCGAAGGCGCGGTGTACGAACTCGCCGGTGAGGTCGTCGCCGAGGGCGTGCCGGTGCTGCAGCGTTACGGAGTCAGTGACGACGACGCCTTCGCCGTGGGCCTGACCTGCGGCGGCATCCTCGATGTGTTCGTCGAGCCGGTGTCGAAGCGGACGTTCCCAGAGCTGCAGGCTCTGGTCGACGACATCGAGGCCCATCGGCCCGCCGCGACCGCGACGGTCATCGCGCATCCCGATCCCGCATGGCTGGGCCGCCGACTGATCATCCGCACCGGCGAGGTCACCGGCACACTCGGCTCGACCCGCGCGGACAGCGCGGTCACCGATGATGCGCGCGGTCTGCTCGACACCGGCCGCAGCGCGGTCCTGACATTCGGCCCCGACGGTGAGCGCCGCGGCGAGGGCATGGAGGTGTTCGTCGCGAGCTTCGCGCCACCGCCGCGGATGCTGGTGTTCGGTGCCATCGACTTCGCGGCGGCCGTCGCCCGTCAGGGCTCACTGCTCGGCTACCACGTCACGGTGTGCGACGCGCGCCCCGTCTTCGCCACCGCGGCCCGCTTCCCGACCGCAGACGAGGTCGTCGTCGACTGGCCCAACCGGTACCTGGCCGCGCAGGCCGCCGCCGGCGCGATCGACGGCCGCACGGTCATCTGCCTGCTCACCCACGATCCGAAGTTCGACGTGCCGCTGCTCGAAGTGGCGCTGCGACTGCCTGAGATCGGTTACGTCGGTGCGATGGGCTCGCGGCGCACTCATGACGACCGGTTGGCCCGGCTGCGCGAAGTCGGCCTGACCGACGAAGAGCTCGCGAGGCTGTCGAGTCCGATCGGACTGGACCTGGGAGCCAGGACGCCCGAAGAGACCGCGGTGTCGATCGCGGCCGAGATCATCGCCCAACGCTGGGGCGGCACCGGCACACCATTGGCGGACACTGGTGGCCGTATTCATCACGAACACAACGAACCGAGTGAATTGAGGAGTGGTCAGTGACACGAGCCAAGATCGATTTCCCGAGCCGGATCGGTGTGTGGTGGGCCAGCGACACCTGGTCTATGCCGGACGCGCAGCAGGTTGCCCGGGACATCGAAGCTCTCGGCTTCGGCTCGTTGTTCCTTCCGGAAGTGGTCGGCAAGGAGGCTCTCACCCAGTCAGCGGCGTTCCTGGCCGCCACCGAACGCCTCGTGGTGGGCACCGGCATCGCCAACATCCACGTCCGGGTGCCGTCGGCGGCTGAGTCGGGGGCACGGACCCTCACGGCGCTCTACCCGGGCCGGTTCGTGCTCGGCCTGGGCGTCAGCCACGGACCTCTCGTCGAGCACGGACTGGGTGGCACCTACGCCAAGCCCCTGGCCACGATGCGCACCTACCTGGAGCGGATGGCCGCGGTGCCCGAGCAGATCGAACCGGGCGTCGGGCGCCCGCCCCGGCTGCTGGCCGCGCTCGGCCCGAAGATGATCGAGTTGTCCGGCACCCACGCCGACGGTGCACACCCCTACCTGGTCACGCCCGAGCACACCGCGACGACGCGCGAACTCCTCGGCCCGGACCGCTGGGTGGTGTCCGAGCAGGCGGTCGCGATCGGTGGTGACGACGCCGACCAGCTGGCTCGGGCGCACAAGCACCTTGAAGTGTACAGCGGGCTGCCCAACTACCGAAACTCTTGGCTGCGGCAGGGTTTCGATGAATCCGACCTGGTGCGGGGCGGTTCGGACCGGCTGGCGCGCGGACTTGTCGGCATGGGTTCGGCCGATCAGGCGGCAGCGGTGATCACCGCCCACCTGGATGCCGGCGCCGACCACGTCGTCGTTCAGGCGCTGGGGGAGAACCCGACGGCCGATCCGCGTCCGGCCCTGCGTGAACTGGCCGCCGCGTTGGGTTTCGGTTAGGGGTTCGGCTGAACTTGCTCGGTGCCCTTCTTGGCGGCCCGGCGGCGCTTGAACCACTCGTAGAACATCGGCGCCACCGAGGCCACGACGATCAGGATGAAGATCGGCTCGAGCAGCTTCTGGATGATCTCGAACTGGCCCAGCCAGTAGCCGAGCAGGACGAGGCCGACACCCCACACGATCGCGCCCAGCACGTTGAACGTGGTGAACACCGAATAACGCATCTTGGCGGCCCCGGCGACGATCGGTGCCAGGGTGCGCACAATCGGTACGAACCGGGCGATGACGATCGCGAACGGGCCGCGCTGCTCGAAGAACGCGTGGGCCTCGTCGAGGTACTTCTGCTTGAGGACCCGGGCGTCGGGCTTGAACATCTCGACGCCGATGAACCGGCCGATGAGGTAGCCGGCCTGGCCGCCGAGGATGGCCGCCAGCGGGATGAACACCAGTAGCTGCCAGAGCGCGAAGTTGGCGTCCACTGCCGTTCCCTGGGCGGCGGTGCCCGCGGCGAGCATGCCCGCGACGAACAACAACGAGTCGCCGGGAAGGACCGGGAACAGCACCCCGGACTCGACGAAGACGACGACGAGGATGCCCACCAGGGCCCAGGTGCCGAAGGATCCGATGAGGTGCAGCGGATCCATGAAATCCGGCATGAGCGCCAGATTGGTCGTAGCCTCAGGGAGGGCGATGTCGATCACGACTCCCTAGGGTACCTGTGCCCCACCACCGGTCTTCACCTGCGATAACCCGCGTCCAGATGGAAGGACAAGTCATGCCGATCGCTACGCCCGAGGTCTATGCCGAGATGTTGGGCCGGGCCAAGGAGCATTCCTTCGCCTTCCCGGCCATCAACTGCACTTCGTCGGAGACGATCAACGCCGCCATCAAGGGTTTCGCCGATGCGGGCAGTGACGGCATCATCCAGTTCTCGACCGGAGGGGCGGAGTTCGCTTCGGGGCTCGGGGTCAAGGACATGGTGACCGGGGCCGTCGCCCTGGCCGAGTTCGCCCATGTGATCGCCGAGAAGTACCCGATCACCGTCGCCCTGCACACCGACCACTGTCCGAAGGACAAGCTGGACACCTATGTGCGGCCGCTGCTGGCCATCTCCGCCGAGCGGGTCGCCGCGGGCCGCAATCCGTTGTTCCAGTCGCACATGTGGGACGGCTCGGCCGTCCCCATCGACGAGAACCTGACCATCGCGCAGGAGTTGTTGAAGCTCGCCGCGGCGGCCAAGATCGTCCTCGAGGTCGAGATCGGCGTGGTCGGCGGCGAAGAAGACGGCGTCGAGGCCGAGATCAACGAGAAGCTCTACACGTCCTCGGAGGACTTCGAGAAGACCATCGCCGCGCTGGGCGCCGGCGAGCAGGGTGCCTACCTGTTGGCGGCCACGTTCGGAAACGTGCACGGCGTCTACAAGCCCGGCAATGTGGTGCTCAAGCCCGAGGTGCTGGCCGAGGGGCAGCGGGTGGCCGCCGCTAAACTCGGATTGGCAAGTGATGCAAAGCCTTTCGACTTCGTCTTCCACGGCGGGTCGGGTTCGCTGAAGTCCGAGATCGAAGATTCCCTCAAGTACGGCGTGGTGAAGATGAACGTCGACACCGACACCCAGTACGCCTTCACCCGGCCCCTGGCCGCGCACATGTTCACCAACTACGACGGGGTGCTCAAGATCGACGGCGAGGTGGGCAACAAGAAGGTCTATGACCCGCGCAGCTACCTGAAGAAGGCCGAGGCGTCGATGAGCGAGCGAGTCATCGAGGCCTGCAACGACCTGCACAGCGCCGGACGCAGCGTCACCGCGGGCTAGGCGCCTCAGGCGGCCGGTCGGCCGTACCCGAAGATCCCCGCGATCTCGGCGTCATCGAGGGTGTGCACGCGGATACCGCCCTCCTCGTTGCCGCCGACCGTGGTGATCGCGTTGTCATCCACGACCACAACGAAATTGGTGTGCAACCCGAGCGGGCTGCCATCGGCGTACATGACCACATCGCCGATCTGGGGCCGGTATCCGGGCGGTTCGGCGAACCGGCCGGCGGCCTGGAAGTACTCCTGCAGTGTGTACACGCCCGGGATCCGCCAACTCCCGGAGTTGGGATTGGACAGCGGCCGGCCCGCCTCGTTGAGCACCCAGCTGACGAAGTCCGCGCACCACGGCTCCTCGACGCCTTCGGAGAAGTGGCTGCCGCCAGGTTGGGCGTCGTACTGCGCCTGCAGCACGTCGACGATGCGTGCCTGGCCCGGATCGAGTGCGGTGCGGTCGATCTGGGGAAAGGCAACGGGTTTGCCAGGTAGCAGGTCGATCGCGCCGGGCTGGCGGACCAGAAGAGTGGCCAGGCCGACCACGATGACCGCGCCGAACGCGCACAGGGTCAACCAGAGCTTGGGTCCGCGCAGGGTCACCGGACCAGATTAGCCGGTAGGTGCCTGGCAGATCTTCCACTGATTGTCGCGGAACTGGAGGTCGAAGCTGCGGGTGGACCGGGTTTGCGGGGCAAACGCCATGAAGCTCGTGACGTTGGCCTCGGCGTGGTCGCCGTTGACGACAACCTGGTCGATGCTGGCCACGACGGGGTACTGCTTGGCGGCCGCCACCCGGGCGTGGGTCTCGTCCCAGGCCTTCTGGTCATATTTGACGTAGTTGTCGCTGGTGGTGCCGCAGGTCATCGATCGCAGGGCCGCAAGATCGCCCCGCTGGATGGCCGAGTCGAAGTCCTGGATGGTGGTGCGGACGTCGTCCTCCTGGGAGGCCGCCGACGACGATTTGCGGGTCAGCAGGACCGTGCCGAGCACCGCGATCGCCACCAGGGCCGCGATCACCAGGACGACCGCCACCACCCATCCCCAGCTGCGGCGGGTCGTGGTCTGCGGGGCCTGCTCCTGTTCTTCGCGCGGCGGGATGACTTTCGGGGCGGCACCTTTCGGCACCTCGGCGGCGACGGTGTCACCATCGGCCGGAGCGAACACCTCGGTCTCCGGATCGGGCGGGGTGTCGATTTTCTGGGTGGAACTGTCGAAGCCGGACGGCGCGGTGAAGCGCCGTTCCTCACCGAGGTGTACCTCCCCGGTGACTTCGTCGGCCGAGCTGAAGATCTCGGTGGCCGGCTCGGACAGGGCGGACAACTCGGCCGTGGAAGGTAACTCGACCTTCTCGGTCGGTGTGTCGCTCTGGTCGGTGCGGTCTTCGCCAGGTCCCGTTGGGTTCGACATCCCTGCTGCGGTCCTCCCGTACGTCGCTACCGGTGGAGCTTATCGGTCGGTGCACAATAGGCCCATGACACGGATGGGTGATTTGTTGGGGCCGGATCCGGTCCTCCTTCCCGGGGACCCCGAGGCCGAGGACGAATTGGCTGCGGGTGAAAAGGCTGCCGTGGTGGCCGCCGCCCACCCGTCGGCGTCGATCGCGTGGGCGGTGCTGGCTGAGCAGGCCCTCGCCGACGACAAGGCCGTCACGGCGTATGCGTACGCCCGCACCGGTTATCACCGTGGGCTGGATCAGCTGCGCCGCAACGGCTGGAAGGGTTTCGGCCCGGTGCCGTTCGCCCATGAGCCGAACCAGGGGTTCCTGCGGTGTGTGGCCTCGCTGGCCCGAGCCGCCGACGACATCGGCGAGACCGACGAGTTTCAGCGGTGCCTCGATCTGCTCGACGACTGCGATCCGTCGGCGCGGGCCGAACTCGGCCTGGCCTGAGCCTCAGTCCTTCGCCTCGCAGGAGCAGTCGTCCGCTGATTCGGGCGGCTCCACCTGCACGGTGGCGTGGGCCAGCCCCCGGGCATTCAGCACCGCGCGGGCGTCGTCGAGCACCCGGGCGGTGTCGGCGTTGCTGGTCAGGTGCGCGGTGACCATGTCCTTGCCGGGTACCAGCGTCCACACGTGCAGATCGTGTACGCCCGTCACGCCGTCCACCGCGCCCAGCGCGGTACGCAGCTCTTCGACGTCGATGTGCTGTGGGGAGGACTCGCTCAGGATCCGCAGCGCTGCCCGGGCCAACGCGATGGCTCGGGGCAGGACCCAGAGCGCGACCAGGACGGCGACCACGACGTCGGCGTAGGGCCAGCCGGTGGTGACGGTGACGACGCCGGCGACCAGCACGCCGATGCTGCCGACGGTGTCGGCCACGACCTCCATGTAGGCGCCCTTGACGGCGAGGCTGTCCTTGGAGTGCGACCGCAGCATCAGTACCACGACGGCGTTGGCGGCCAGGCCGGCCAGCGCCACGACGATCATGGGCACGCCGGGGACGTCGGGCGCATTGCCGAGGCGTTCGAAGGCCTCGTACAGGATGAAGCCCGCCACGCCGAGGAGCAGTGCGGCGTTGGCGACGGCGGTGAAGACCTCGGCCCGGTGCCAGCCGTAGGTGCGTGCCGGGGAGGTACTGCCGCGCTTGGCCAGCAACACCGCGGTCAATCCCATGAACATGGCGACCAGGTCGGTGAGCATGTGGCCGGCGTCGGCGAGCAGTGCGATCGAGTTGATCAGCAGCGCGGTGACCAGTTCAAGGACGAAGAACGCACTGAGGATCGCCGCCGCGATGAGCATTCCGCTGACGCGGGTATCGCTGCTGTGACTGTGATCGTGGCCGGCACCCATGCCCGAAATATATGCGGAAGTACGCATATGTGGCAAGCGTCAGAGCCGGGCGGGCACTGTGTCACGCCAGAGTGGCGCTCGCCGTCGAGCGTCACGCCAGCGTGGCAAGAAGCGGGCGAGGTGGGTGAGGGCGCCGACCTCTCACAGCCAGGCGGACCAGAAGCGGGTCAACTGGCTGCCGATGGACACAAGCTGGCCCGGCACGCCGGAGAGGTCGACGAACCAGAAGACCACCGAGAAGAACCATCGGTTGAGCGCGGGCGTGAACAGCAGGATCAGCAGGATGAACAGGCCCCACTGTTTGGCCGGCGCGAGCGCGCGTTGCGTGTCCGCGCTCAGATGCGGTTCCAGTGCGCCGTAGCCGTCCAGTCCGGGAACCGGCAACACATTCAGCACGAGGGCAGTGACCTGCAGAAATCCCAGGAAAGCCAGCCCAGACCAGAACACCAGGTGGGCCGGGTCGAAGAAGACCGCGGTGACGGTCAGCAGCAGGACGGCAAGCACCAGGTTGGCGGCCGGGCCGGCCAGGCTGACCAGGGTCTTCTGCCGTGCCGTCATCCACGAGGTCCGTACGTAGACCGCGCCGCCGGGCAGCCCGATCCCGCCTAGCGCGATGACCAGCACCGGAAAACCCAGGGACAGCAGGGGATGGGAGTACTTGAGGGGGTTGAGCGTCAGATAACCGCGCACCGCCACGTCGTGATCACCGAAACGCCAGGCCGTGAACGCATGGCCGAACTCGTGCAGGCACAACGACACCAGCCAGCCCGCGATCACCAGGATGAACACGCCCACGTACGACAGCGGCTTCACGGTGTCGGCGGCCAACCAGGCCACCACCCCGCCCGCGACGGTGATCGCGACGACGGCCAAGAAGACCGGGCTGGGCCGTACCGACTGATGCAGCGGGCGGATGTTCACGATTCGACGCTACGGCAATTCGGCGGGCAATCCGGCCCTGCTCAGCCGACCCGCAGCCAGCCTTCGGTGTGCCGATAGAACGTCGAGCGTCGTACCGTCCGCGGCGCGGCCACCCCGTCCCGGATCACCTGAGCACCCGGGGTGCCCAACTGCGCGGCGCGGCCGACGACCCACCGGCGCGGACGGCCACGGTCCGACAGCACGCTCGCGCGCAGCCCCGGCATGCTCGTCGTGGGCTCGACCCGGACACTTGGAGCCTCGCCGTCGAACAGCACGATGTCGTCGACGATGGCCTCACCCTGCAGCGCCGCTCCGTCGGGCCCGTGCCACTGCGCCGCGCCGACCAGCACAGTTCCCGTCTCGTCGCGGATCAGCGGGACACGCCGGGCAGATCCTCGGAGTGCGCGCCGGGCCGACCAGCTGCCGGACGCCACAGCGACCTCGACATCGAGCCGATCGGCCCGCAGCAACGCGGTGAGTACGGCGGAAAGTTCAGCTTCGCCGCCGGTCACGACCACCCTGCGGTGCGCCCCGAGCTCATCGACACCGACCCTCGGCAGGTCGCGGAGCGGGCGCGGAACACGGCCTGTGCCGACCAATGCGACCCCGGGTGAGGCGGACAAAGCTGCTCCTCGCGGTCGAGAAAATGTGGTTCGCAGCGTGTGCTGGGATAAGGTGACCTACCGGCTGCACCACACTAGTGCGGAAGATTGAGCGGGAGATTACGCCATGCCGGCAATCGTCCTCATCGGCGCCCAATGGGGCGACGAGGGCAAAGGTAAAGCCACCGATCTGCTCGGTGGCCGCGTGCAGTGGGTGGTTCGCTACCAGGGGGGCAACAACGCCGGGCATACCGTCGTGCTCCCCACGGGGGAGAACTTCGCACTGCACCTGATCCCTTCGGGCATCCTGACGCCAGGGGTAACCAACGTCATCGGTAACGGCGTGGTGGTCGACCCGGGTGTGCTGCTCACCGAGCTCCAGGGGCTGGAAGAGCGAGGCGTCGACACCTCGGGCCTGCTGATCTCGGCCGACGCGCATCTGCTGATGCCGTATCACGTCGCCATCGACAAGGTGGTGGAGCGCTACGCCGGCAGCAAGAAGATCGGCACCACCGGCCGCGGCATCGGCCCCTGCTACCAGGACAAGATCGCCCGCATCGGTATCCGGGTCGCCGACGTGCTGGACGAGCAGTTGCTGGCCGAAAAGATCGAGGCGGCACTGGAATTCAAGAACCAGGTGCTGGTCAAGATCTACAACCGCAAGGCGCTCGAGCCGGCCGAGGTGCTCGAGAACCTGCTCACCCAGGCCGACGGCTTCAAGCACCGCATCGCCGATTCCCGGCTGCTGCTGAACCAGGCGCTGGAAAAGGGCGAGACCGTGCTGTTGGAGGGCTCGCAGGGCACCCTGCTCGACGTCGACCACGGCACCTACCCGTTCGTCACCTCGTCGAACCCGACCGCCGGCGGTGCCGCGGTCGGTTCCGGGATCGGGCCGACGCAGATCACGACCGTGCTGGGAATCCTCAAGGCGTACACCACCCGCGTCGGGTCGGGTCCGTTCCCCACCGAATTGTTCGACGAGCATGGCGCGTACCTGGCCAAGACCGGCGGTGAGGTCGGTGTGACGACCGGCCGGGCCCGGCGCTGTGGCTGGTTCGACGCGGTGATCGCGCGGTACGCGACCCGGGTCAACGGCATCACCGACTACTTCCTGACCAAGCTCGACGTGTTGTCCAGCCTGGAGACGGTTCCGGTGTGCGTCGGCTACAAGGTTGACGGCAAGCGCACCAACGAGATGCCCATGACGCAGTCCGACATCCACCGCGCCGAGCCGATCTACGAAGAGCTGCCCGGCTGGTGGGAGGACATCTCCACCGCCCGCGAGTTCTCCGACCTGCCTGCCAAGGCTCAGGACTATGTGCTGCGGTTGGAAGAGCTTGCCGGCGCGCATGTTTCGTGCATCGGTGTGGGTCCGGGCCGCGAGCAGACGATCGTGCGCCGTGACATCCTGGCCGCCAAGTGACGGACGAGCGGCCATCGGTCTTTGAGCAGCACGGCGGATTTCCGGTATTCGAATCAGCCGATCCCGGACCGGGTTTCGCGCGTTTCCTGACCGCGATGCGCCGAGTGCAGGATCTCGCCGTGTCGGCCGATCCGGACAGCGACACCTGGGACGACGCCGCGGATCGGGTTGAAGAGCTCGTCAAGCTGCTCAGCCCGTACGAGGCCGCCGAGGGCGTCGGGCCGGCCAACCGGGTGCCGTCCCTGCCCGGTGTGGGCAGTCTGCTGATGCCGCCGTTCACCGTGTCGAAGTTCGAGCCCGAGGGCGTCGAATTGAAGGTCGAGTTCAGCCGATTCCACGTCGGCGGCAACTATGCGGTGCACGGCGGTGTGCTTCCGCTGCTGTTCGATTCGGTATTCGGCATGGTGATCCACGCCGCGGGCCGGCCGATCAGCCGTACCGCGTTCCTGCATGTGGACTACCGCAAGGTGACCCCGATCGACACGGTGCTGACGGCCCGCGGTTGGGTGCGGGAGTCGGAGGGGCGCAAGGCATTTGTGAACGCCGAACTGCGTGACCCCGACGAGAACCTGCTCGCCGAGGCCAACGGCCTCATGCTCAGATTGCTGCCGGGCCAGCCCTAGAGCTAGATCGCAGTGCGGCCGCCGTCGGCGGGCAGCACCGCGCCGTGAATGAAACTGGCGTCCTCGCTCACCAAAAAGCCGATGGTCCTTGCGATTTCGGTGGGGTCAGCGACCCGTCGCGCCGGGGCCTGTGCTGCGAGGGCGGTCAGCCGGTCGGTGCCGTACTGAGCCGTGGTGCCTTCGGTAAGCGTCGGTCCCGGAGCGACGGCGTTGATCCGGACACCCTTGGGCCCGTATTCGGCGGCCCATGATTTGGTGAGCAGATTCAGCGCGGCCTTCGACGACGCGTACACCGCCGAACCTGGCGTGCCGAACATGGAGACCATGGTGCTGACGTTCACGATCGCGCCGTTTCCGCGCTTGGCCATGGCCGGCGCGGTCGCTCCGACGAGGAAGAACGGGATCTTCACATTGAGGTCGAAGCAGTCGTCGAAGTCGTCTTCGGCGATGGCCGCGGTGGGCCCGAAGACCGCGATGGCGGCGTTGTTGACCAGGATGTCGATCTGGCCTGCGACGGTGAGTGCACTGTCCACCAAGTCTCGGGCGCTGGTGGCGTCGGTCAGATTGGCCGGCAAGAAATCGGCGTTGCCGCCGGCGTCACGGATCTCGGCCACCACCCGGGCCCCACGGTCGGCGTCTCGGCCGCTTGCCAGAACGTGCGCGCCCCGTTGCGCGAGATGTATTGCGGTGGAATGGCCGATCCCGCTCGTCGCGCCGGTGACCAGTGCGGTTTTTCCACTCAATGACACCGGGTCATCGTAAGGGGGCGAATGTCATCGCAGTTCGGGAGTCGGGGTGTCACTATGACGCCGTGGATCAACGACCTTTGCACCGTTTGTCGACGCCGCGCGCCGCGGCGATCGCGGGAGTGTTATTCGCCCTGCTGTTCGGGGCATCGCTGGTACTGATCCGCACCGCGCTGCCCGAGGGTGCCGAGCCGGGCTCCCAGTGGATCGACGGAGCGAGTACCCGGCTGCGCGTCGCGGCCGTCCTGATGCCGTTCGCGGGCATAGCGTTCCTGTGGTTCATCGGCGTGGTGCGCGACGGGTTCGGCCGGTTTGAGGACCGGTTCTTCTCGTCCGTGTTTCTCGGCAGCGGCATCTTGTTCCTGGCCATGATGTTCGTGTCCTCTGGTGTCGGTGCCGCGTTGATCGCCAGCAAGGCCGGGATGGTCGACGCCGCGGCGCATTCCGAGGTCGCCACGTTCGGGCAGATGTTGCTGCTGGTGCTGAGCAAGACCTACGGCATCCGCATGGCAGCGGTGTTCATGATCTCGCTGGCCACGATCTGGTTGAAGACCGGCCTGATGCCGCGTCCGTTGGCGTTCGTGACATACCTCCTCGCGGTGACGCTTCTGGTTGCCGGCGATCTGAGCATGTGGTTGACGCTGGCGTTCCCGACCTGGGTGCTGGCGGTCAGCCTGTTGTTCCTGGTCCGGGCCGGGGTGATCGACCTACCCGGTGAGCACGAGCATTCCGGGTAGTCAGCGATAGTTTCGCCGACGCGTGTCAGTGCATCGGCGTAATATCGAACACATGTGGCGCTCCTAGTGTTCTAGTGGGCGCTTTTCTGCTGTTCAGCGGTGTTTTCGATTGAAGCTCAAGCGTTCTCGGCG
>NZ_JBZDPT010000030.1:0-1252 GCF_058270035.1 Mycobacterium shunyiense
TCAAACAACACCCGACGCATCGAACGAGGAAACACCGCAACCTCCCAAACCAGTGGATGTTGCAGTGACCGTATGAATCCGCCCGTGGTCTAGCGACCCTGGCGTAGAAAACGGTGCATGGCTGCCACGAGGGTGTGCGCCAATTTCTACCTCTGGGCTGTGACGGGTTCACGATCGCGACCCTGGTGTAGAGAACGGCGTCGCGCCGCACTATCCACAGCGCGCGGTTCATCCACAGAATCGACTGAGGCGTACGTGGGCACCGTCAATCCGTCGGTCACGCTGCCGACCATCGGTGCCCATGAACGCGCCATTCATCGGATCCGAAGCACTGGCAGCCGGCGTCCTCACGCGAGGGCAGCTGCGATGGCGTTACACCTCGGCGCACCCACGCGTGTATCTGTCGAAGAATGCTGTCGCAACGCTGGCAGACAACACCATGGCCGCGTGGTTGTGGACTGGCCGTCGCGGGATCATCGCCGGCCGCGCGGCGGCAGCGCTTCATGGGGCGCAATGGGTCGACGACGACGCTCCTGTAGAACTGATCGCCGAGCATGGGCGTCGCAGGCGCGGCGTCATCGTGCGCGAGGAACGTATCAGGCCCGATGAGATCTGCCGGATTGGCGAGTTCAGCGTCACCACACCGCTCCGCACGGCGCTTGATCTCGCGCGTTTTCTTCCTCGCGAGGACGCGGTCGCCCACCTCGACGCGCTGGCCATCGCCACGGGCGTCGAAGCGGCGCCGGTGCTCGAACTGGCAGCCCGATATCGCAGTCTGCGTGGAATACGAAGTGCCCGAACGGCCCTCGACCTGATGGACCCCGGTGGTCAATCTCCGAAGGAGACTTGGCTGCGGCTGCTCCTGATCGATGCGGGGTTTCGACGACCCCGCACTCAGATCCGGGTGACCGATGGTTTCGCCGAGGCGTTCATCGACATGGGTTATGACGACGTCAAAGTCGGCCTCGACTACTTGGGCAAGCACCACGCCACGGACCGGCCCCGCTATGTGCACGACATTGGGCGCAACGCGCTCATCGAACGTGAAGGGTGGATCAACATCCACGTCGTGGCCGAACACAGCAAAGCATTCATCCTGTACCGCGTGCGAGAGGCCTTTGCGCGGCGCGACGCTTCGCCGTTTTCTACGTGAGGGTCGCTAGACCACGGGCGGATTCATACGGTCACTGCAACATCCACTGGTTTGGGAGGTTGCGGTGTTTCCTCGTTCGATGCGTCGGGTGTTGTTTGA
>NZ_JBZDPT010000031.1:0-610752 GCF_058270035.1 Mycobacterium shunyiense
GCAGCGCGGACACGCCGAGAACGCTTGAGCTTCAATCGAAAACACCGCTGAACAGCAGAAAAGCGCCCACTAGAACACTAGGAGCGCCACATGTGTTCGAACTACTCGAGCACCGCACCCGCGCCGAAGCCATCGAATCCGCCGGACGCCTGGCAACCATCGCCGAGATCGTGGCCCGCCACTGCGACGACGAAGACGACATCACCGCCTTCCGGGTGATCGACGGCTGGGAATCCGCTACCGCCGCGATCAGCGCCGCCTGCAACCTGACCCGTCGCGCTGCCTCCACCCAAATGCGCATCGCCCAAGCCCTGCGCGAACGGCTTCCCAAAGTCGCCGCCGTCTTCGCCCGCGGAGACATTTCAACCGCCGTCGTCTCCACTATCACCTGGCGCACCCAACTCATCAACGACGAAGACGCATTGCGACTGGTCGACACCGCCCTCGCCGGCGCCGCCACCACCTACGGCGCACTGACCGCCACCAAAACCGAACAGGCCATCGACGTCTGGGTGGAAAAATTCGACCCCGCCGCCGTGCGCAGAACCCGCACCGCCGCCCGCGAGCGCGACATCCACTTCGGCGACCCCGACGATCCCAACGGCACCGTCTCTATCTGGGGACGGCTGCTGGCCACCGACGCCGCCCTGCTCAGAAACCTACTCAACACCATGGCCCGCGGAGTCTGCGACAACGACCCGCGCACCACCGGGCAACGCCGCTCCGACGCACTGGGCGCCATCGGCGCCGGAGCCGACCACCTCACCTGTCAATGCAACAACCTCGACTGCCAAGCCACCGGCGTCGACCCCCGCTCCCGCGCCGTGATGATCCACCTACTCGCGCAAACCCTGCCGCAGTCAGCCGCCGACACTCACAACAACGA
The DNA here is from genome assembly GCF_058270035.1 of Mycobacterium shunyiense. NCBI lineage: Bacteria > Bacillati > Actinomycetota > Actinomycetes > Mycobacteriales > Mycobacteriaceae > Mycobacterium > Mycobacterium shunyiense. The sequence goes on from NZ_JBZDPT010000031.1 coordinate 887, forward strand.
GGCCGGCGACTCAGGCAATGCCGCCGACAGCGAGGTGAGTCTCCGTGAAGACAACGAAGACAGTGCCGACAAGCCCGGCGAACAAACACCGGCACCCCCGGCACAACCACCCCGTGATCCACGCATCCATGGTGAACCCAACCGCAACGACTACAGCGCTGACCGCACACCAGCCGTAACGGGCGGTCCTGCAGTAATTCTCGGCGGCGGGATCGTGCCCGCACCCCTGCTCGCCGAACTCATCGCAACCGGCGCCACCGTCAAACACCTCACCAACGCGGACGACCTCACCACCCAAACCAACTACCGCCCTTCGGCGAAACTGGCCACATTCGTCCGGATGCGCGACCTCGTGTGCACGTTCCCCGGCTGCGCGGTATCAGCCCACAACTGCGACCTCGACCACGCCACCCCCTGGCCCGCCGGAGCCACCCATCCCGGCAACCTCGGCCCCAAATGCCGAACCCACCACCTGATCAAGACCTTTCAGACCTGTGAAAGCGGCTGGACCGACTTCCAACACCCCGACGGCAGCCACACCTGGACCTCCCCCACCGGCCACATCTACCAGACGACCCCATTCAGCCAGATCCTGTTCCCCGACTGGACCACCCACACCCCAGCCCCAAAGCCGGCCCCAGCCCCGGAAACCCCCACCGACCGGCACGCCAAAATGCCGCTCCGCCAACAAACCCGCCAACAAGCCCGCACCCAGCGCATCAACACCGAACGCCGACTCAACACCGAACTCGACAAACCCCCACCCTTTTAGGCGGGTTCGCGTCGAATTCCGGAAGTCCGGACCAGTACCGCCAACACGACGGCGGCGATGAGCAGCGCGGGAACGTCACCCCACAGGTGCCCCATGTGATGGCCGTCCCCGAAGGACTGCACCGCCATGATCGCCGCGTGCACGACGCTGGAGACCACGGTGAACCAGATCAGACTGATGTTGGCCTCGGGTCGTCGCGCCGCGTTGAGGAGAAACAGGCCCAGCGTCACGTATACGCCGACGATCATCATGAAGTAGTTGGACTCGTACGGAGCACCGTGATGCCAGGCCCACCCCGCAGGCCAAACCACCGCCAGCGGGTACAGCAGGATCATCACCGCACCGAAGACCACGAGTGCGGCCTGCAGAAGCCGGTAGCTGCGTGAAGGTTCCATGGCGCACTCCTAGAGACGTCGAGCCTCCAGGATCGCACTACCAACGCGGGCTGACGGCCTCAAATGACGGATCGACCGTACGCATGTAGCCGGTGTCGTCGCGGTCAGTGATCCCGCAGCGCACGTACTGCTCGTGCAACGCGGCCAAGGAGTCGTCGTCGATCTCAACCCCGAGTCCGGGGCCGGTCGGCACCGGCACCGCCCCCGCGTGGAACTCGAGGGCGCCGGGACGCACGACGTCTTCGGTCTTCCACGGCCAGTGGGTATCACAGGCATAGGTGAGATTCGGAGTGGCGGCGGCCAGATGCACCATGGCGGCCAGGCTGATGCCCAGATGCGAGTTGGAGTGCATGGACAGCCCCAGTCCGAAGGTGTCGCAGATTCCGGCGAGCAGGCGGGAACGCTGCAGCCCACCCCAGTAGTGGTGGTCGGAAAGCACGACGCGCACTGAATCTTTCGCGATGGCTGGGGCCAGTTGGTCGAACGCCACCACGCACATGTTGGTGGCCAACGGCATGGGTGCCTGTGCTGCCACGTCGGCCATGCCGTCCAGCCCCGGCGTCGGGTCCTCCAGGTACTCCAATACGCCGGACAGTCGCGCGGCCACCTTCATCGATGTCTCGGGGGTCCAGGCGGCGTTCGGGTCCAGCCGCAGCGGATGGTTGGGGAACGCGGCCCGCAACGCCTCGATCGCGGCCGCCTCTTCTTCGGGCGCGAACACGCCACCCTTGAGTTTGATTGCGGTGAAGCCATATTCGCCGATGATCCGGCGGGCCTGCGTCACGATGCCGTCGGGGTCGAGCGCCTCGCCCCAGCAGTCGGGCTCGGCACCGGGGTGGGCGGCCCACTTGTAGAACAGATAGGCGCTGAACGGCACGGCGTCGCGCACCGCGCCGCCGAGAAGGTCCGACACCGGCCGGCCGGTGGCCTTCCCCGCGACATCGAGGCACGCCACCTCGAACGGTGAGAAGACCTGGTCGACCGCACTGGCGGTGGTGATCATGCCGGAGGTACCGACCGCAGCCGTATCGCCTTGCAGCACCCGAGCGATGGCTGCACGAATGGCGTTGAGAGAAAACACATCAAGCCCGACAATCGCGTCGGCCGCGGCAGTCAGCCGCTCCAGATGCCGGGTGTCGGCGTAGGTTTCGCCGAGCCCGGTCAGGCCCGCATCGGTATCCAGCTGGATGATCGCCCGCAGCGCGAACGGTTGATGCACGCCGACGGTGTTGAGCAACGGCGGGTCGGCGAACGCAACCGGAGTGATGCGCGCACCGGTGATGCGGACCGGTGGCATCAGTGGACCAGGGCGTCAGCGAGCACGGCGCGGCCGGCTGCCAGGATGCGTTGCAGCTCAGCGACATCGTCGGGCCTGGCATCGATCAGAGGCGGGCGTACCGGTCCGGCTGGGATCCCCTCCATGGTGACCCCGGCCTTGATCAACGAGACCGCATAGCCGGGAACGGTGTCGCGCAGTCGCACCAGCGGATGGTAGAACTCGCGCGTCAGGGCCGCGATCATCGGCTCATTGCCAGTCTCCAGTGCCTGGTAGAAGGCGAGTGCGACATCGGGGGCGAACGCGAAGGTCGCCGAGGAGTACAACGTCACCCCGATGGCGCGGTACGCCTGCTGCGACACCTCGGCGGTTGGCAGCCCGTTGAAGAACTGGAACGGCTTGCCGAGCGGCTCCAACGCGTCGGTAACCGCACGGACGATGCGTGACACCCGATCGAGATCGCCTGTGCCGTCCTTGAATCCGACGACATTGGGAATCAGGGCCGCCTCGACCGCCGACTCCTCGGTGTAGCGGGCGTTGTTGCGGTTGTAAACGACGACGGGAAGGTCGGTGACGGCGGCGCTGGCCTCGCGGGTGTACTCCACGAGCCCGGTCTGCGGCATCTCCACCAGGTACGGCGGCAGCAGCAGCAGGCCGTCGGCACCGGCGTCGGCGGCTACCTTGGCAAAGGACTTGGCCGACGCGATCGATCCGCCTGCTCCTGCGTACACCGGAACCCGGCCGCCGACCACCTCGACGGCGGTACGCACCACGGTGCGCATCTCCTCGGGATCGAGGGCATGGAATTCTCCGGTGCCGCAACCGACGAACACACCACCGGGCCCGGCATCGACACCCTTGGAGACGTGCTGCGCGAGCAGGTCCACGTCGATGTCACCAGCGGTGGTGAGCGGGGTTACCGGGAAGAACAGGACGCCGTCCAGCATTTGTCTACTCCTTGTGTTTTTCAGGTCAGTCTTTGGTGAGTTGGCCATCGATACGCCGCCACAGGCCGTCTGGGTTTCCGTCGGCAATGGCACTGGGCAGCAGCGATTTCGGGGCGTCCTGATAGCAGACCGGGCGCAGGAACCGCTCGATGGCCCGAGCGCCCACCGACGTGGTGCGCGAATCGGAGGTCGACGGGAACGGCCCGCCGTGCACCATGGCGTGACCGACCTCGACGCCGGTCGGCCAGCCGTTGAACAGGATTCGGCCCGCCTTGAGCTCAAGGACGTCCAGCAGTTCACCCGCCTGACCGTGATCGGGCTCGTCGGCCTGGATCGTGGCGGTCAGCTGCCCCTCCAGGCTCTGGGCGAGCCGCAACATCTCAGCGGCATCCGAACACTTGACGAGGACGCCGGCGGCGCCGAACACCTCACCCTGCAACGCCTCCGAGGCCAGGAAGGTGGCCGCATCCGTGGCGAACAGTGCGGCGCGGCACGAGGCGGCGGGCGCGTCCATCTCGGAACCGCGGGCGACCAGGACGGCCTCGGCGTCCAATGCCTCAACGCCGTCGTGGAAGCCGGCGGCGATACCCGGCGTGAGCATCACGGTCGGCGCACTCGCTGCGATCGCTTCACCCGCGGCGGCGACGAAAGTGTCCAGTTCCGGGCTGTCGACCGCGATGACCAGCCCGGGGTTGGTGCAGAACTGTCCGGAGCCCAACGTCAGCGAACCGACGAAGGCACGGCCCAACTCAGCACCTCGGCCAGCCAGTGCACCGCCGAGCAGGAATACCGGGTTGACCGCACTCATCTCGGCATACACCGGTATCGGTTCAGGACGAGCCGCGGCGGCGGCGACCAATGCCATGCCGCCCGCACGGGAGCCGGTGAACCCGACCGCCTTGATCCGGGGATCGGTGACCAGTGCGATGCCGAGTTCCGGACCGAAGCCGTACAACAGGGAGAACGTGCCGGCCGGCAGCCCAGCGGCGGCGACAGCGTCGGTGATCGCACGCCCGACGAGTTCGGAGGTGCCAGGGTGAGCATCGTGTGCCTTGACCACGACGGGGCAACCGGCAGCCAGGGCGGACGCGGTATCGCCGCCGGCCACGGAGAAGGCCAACGGGAAGTTGCTGGCGCCGAACACCGCGACCGGGCCGAGCGGCACGCTGCGCTGACGAATATCAGGGCGCGGCAACGGGGTTCGGTCAGGTTGCGCTGGGTCGATACGGGCCTGGTTCCAGCTGCCCTCGCGCAGCACAGTGGCGAACAACCGCAATTGACCCGCGGTGCGCCCGACCTCGCCGGTCAGCCGTGGCCGGGGCAGGCCGGTCTCGGCGTTGGCGCGGTCCACGAGGGCGTCACGCATCGACTCGAGATTGGTTGCGATCGTTTCCAGGAACCGGGCCCGCGTCTCGATGGGGGCTGACCGGTACGCCGGGAACGCCTCCGCAGCTGCGATGCAGGCGTCCCCAACATGGGAGCGGTTGCCGTACGCATACGCAGGATCGATGGGGTTGCCGGTCTGCGGGTCGACGCCGCGGATCTCATCACCGGTCCCTCGCACAGGAGTCCCCGCGATCAGCATCTGTCCGGTCAGGTCCAGCGTCACCGTTGAGGTCATACTGGCACCGTACGACCGTCAATAAATACATGTCCAAGTCAAATTTGCGGCTCATTGATACATCTACTGCATCAGTTGAGGCCTGCGCACACGTGCGGGTTTGGAGTGCCTGCGACCAGGGTCGTTTCCAGAACTCCGCTGACAATGACGCCTCACCTGAGCTGCGGGTTAGGCGAGCATCGTTCCGAGAGTTTCAGAACGCTGGTGCCGAGCCGGCCAGCAAGTAGCGGCGCCGCGGCACTCGCACTCGCACCCCGGGGGTGCGGGCTCAACGCCGACATTCGCGCGCCTGGATGGAAACGCGAACGATTACCCCGTCCCAATGTCGGCGTTGACCTCACCTATTGGCCGGCGGCGTGCCGGTCAGACAACGACTCGGAAGACTTGGAATTCGACGATGGGGCCGGGTTGGATGCGTCCTTGTCCGACGAAGATGCTTTGGTTGACCCAGGCGTATTTGGGGTCTCCGGATTCCAGGCGTGGGGTGGTGACGAAGTAGTGGTCGCCGAAGTCGGTGCCCGTGTTTGCGCCGCCGAGGGCGCCTGCGGCTGCTTCGTTGACCTCGACGAGGCCTTGGTAGCTCATGTAGATGACCGCACCGTCGTCGGTGTAGAACTGGGCGCGCACGTCGAGTCGGCCGTAGCCGTCCTCGCCGGCCAGTAGCCAGTCCCCGCCACCGGGGGCGGCGGTGCCGCTGAACCGTTTTCCGGTGACCTTGCCTCCGGTGACGGCCAGGACCTGACGCAATCCGTACGGGCCCGGACCCACGATCTGGGGTTCGGCGAGCTCTGCGGTGTAGCTGAACTCCGGCTCCAACTTCACTGGCCAGCCCCCACTCCCGCGGCTGCCATCACAGCTGACATGCCCTCGGCGATCACGTCGCGCCCAAAGGCTTCGAGGACAACATTGGGATTGAAGTACTCGCGGATCAGCACAACCTTGCCGTCCCGGATCCGCATGTGCGTGCAATACGTATTGGCGTAGATCTTGCCGGTCTGCGTGACCGTCGCCTTCCCGTGCAGCTCCAGAATGATAAGTTCCGGGTCGGTCGTGTCGTGCACAGTGAGCGAATCGATCCGGAGGTCGGGCACCGAGGCGAAGAACCAGTCGATGAAATGACCGATCAGGTGTCGGCCAGGGACGGTGTCGGCGAGCGGCTCGGGTGCGAAGGGCATCTCCCAGACGCCGTCTTCGGCAAAGTTGTCCTTCCAAGCCTCCAGCGCCTCGCCCTGAGGCGGACCGTCATCGAGGGCCCCCCAGAATCGCTCAACCGTCGCGCGGTTGTCCGTTTGTACGCTCATGCGCCCGCCTCCATCTCTCGGTCGACTGCCGTCACAGTCGAATGACAAATCGAGAGTGCACTATACGTCGTTAATAGTCAACAGTGTGTCGAGGAAAGCCACACCCGTTGCCCCCGAACGTGACTCGAAACCCACAAACGAACGCCGCCAGCCTTAGACACACCGTTGATTAAACCCAACACCGAGTCTAGGATGAATCCAGGTCTTGGCGCGATCCCTCTGGATGCGGTGCTTGCGCGCCCTGATGACCACCATTCCAGTCACCGCCGACAACGAGGATTCGCCATGAAAACACTCACCAACCGGCTGTTTCGTCTACAGAGGCGGCCGCAAGGCCAAGTCACCGAACAAGATCTTGTGTGGGCCGAGGAGCTCGTCCCCGACATTGCGGAGGGGCAGGCGTTGATCCGCACGCTGTACCTGTCGCTCGACCCCACGAACCGTGTCTGGATGAGCCAGTTGCGTTCGTACATCCCGCCGGTTGAGTTGGGTGCGGTGATGCGTGGTCTCGGTGTCGGTCAGGTGATCGAAAGTCGGCGAGACGACCTTCCGGTGGGCGCCTTCGTCCTCGGCTTCACTGGCTGGCAAGAATATTGTGTCGCTGACGATTCCGTTCTGGAGTTTCCATTCACAGTGCTGCCCGACCCACTACCGGCGCCGCTTTCGGCATTCCTGGGAGTACTTGGCCACACTGGTATTTCAGCGTTCATCGGTATCGAGCTGGGCGATCCGCAGCCCGGCGAGACGGTTGTTGTTTCCGCCGCAGGGGGCGCCGTCGGTTCTATCGCTGGGCAGCTGGCCAAGCAGCGAGGCGCCCGCGTGGTCGGTATCGCCGGCGGCACCGAGAAGTGCCGGCATCTGGTGGAGGAACTGGGCTTCGACGCATGCGTAGACCGGCACTCGGACGACTGGCGCGAGCAACTCGACGAGGCGACCCCCGACGGCATCGACGTCGACTTCGAGAACGTGGGCGGCCCGATCATGGATCACGTGCTGGGCCGGTTGAACATCGGTGCTCGAGTGGCGCTATGTGGTCTGATCTCGGAGTACGACACCTACAACGCCGACGGCGATCAACCAGGTCTGCGCAACGCAAACCAGTTGCTCATGCAGCGCGCCACCCTGCGTGGTTTCATCGTCACCGACCACATAGAGCGGTACACCGAAATCATCGGCAAACTCGCCGCGGCGCTGGGCGAGGGCTCGGTCATGTACGACGAAACCGTCGTCGAAGGTCTGGAAAGTGCTCGAGAAACCCTCAATCAGGCACTTTCCGGCGGCGCGCGCGGAAAGACAGTCGTCCAGGTCGCACCGCTCCCCTAGCCCGTCCCTGAGCGCGCGCCACCCGGCCGGTGGTAAGTCACCGGCGGGGTGGGGCGACAACTGGCCATGAAAATGATTGCGACGGCACAGCTTCCGTGGAGGTTGCATCTTCTGCTGCGCTCAAGTCCTTGTGCGCGTCGTCGGCAGCCACGTCGGCCGGGTCGCCCGAATACGTCATGTCAGTTGTACTGGTGCACTACAGGTTCTGCGGCTTCTGCGTGATACAAACACCCGCGGCGGGGCCACGAACGTCTACCGATGACATCGGGACTCTTTGAGCACTACGACCTTGGTGATCGGCACCCGGTTGTGGGCCGACCGCGCGGTCAGCTACTCAGCCGATCCCGTGGGTTGGGCAGCTGCACTTCGCGTCGGAGGATCTTGCCGGTCGGACCCTTGGGCACGGAGTCGACGAACCAGATTTGGCGGGGGTATTTATACGCCGCGAGACGATCTCGTACGAACGCCTTCAATTCGCCAACTTCTGCGTGCGCCCCACGTTTGAGCGCAACGGCCGCGCCGATCTCCTCCCCGAGGTCTGCGTGTTTGATGCCGATCACCGCGGCTTCAGCGACAGCAGGATGTTCGTAGAGCACTTCCTCGACTTCACGGGGGTACACGTTGTACCCGCCCCGGATGATCAGATCCTTCTTCCGGTCGACGATGGTGTAGTACCCGTCGCTATCGCGAATGGCGATGTCGCCGGTACGAAACCAGCCATCGGGGATGGCTTCGGCCGTTGCCTCAGGTCGGTTCCAGTACCCCTTCATCAGATTCTCTCCCTGGATGGCGATCTCGCCAGGGACGCCATCAGCAATGTCCTCGCCATCGTCGCCGACGATGCGCAGCGCGCAACCCCGCACGGGTATCCCGATGGTGCCAGGCCTGCGCTGATGGCCTGGCTGGTTGAAGCAGGCGATAGGCGCCGTCTCTGAGAGCCCATACCCTTCGTAGACTTCGCAATCGAACTTGTGCTCAAACGCTTTGAGAATCTCGACAGGCATGGGCGCACCGCCGGTGATGCACGTGCGGAGCGAGGACATGTCGGTGTTGTCCGCATCAGGAGAGTGCAGCATCGCGGCGTACATGGTGGGCACGCCTTCGAGAACCGTCACTCGATCGCGGGCCAGGACCTCCAATGCCTTGGCAGCATCGAAGCGGGGAACGAGCGTCAGGAGGGCACCGGCTTTGACTGCTGCATTGAGTCCGCAGGTGAGGCCGAAGACGTGAAACAGTGGCAAGCACCCAAGGATCACGTCTTCAGGGCCCACGTTGATCAACGTGTCCACTGTCGTCGCGGCGTTGGAGGACATGTTCCGGTGGGTGAGTTCTGCCCCCTTGGGCTTGCCAGTGGTTCCCGAGGTGTACAGGATCACCGCAGTATCGTTGTCGGTTCGCTCGGCCGCTTCACGGATTGGGCTGCCGGACAGGTTGATTGGCCCCGTAGGGCGCACCAATGCCGAGCGAATTCCAACTTTCACCGCTGCGGCCGGCACGACGGAATCGCTGCCATCCAACCCGTACACCATCGTCATACCCGAGTCGGTGAGGTAGTACTCGACCTCACGTGCACTGAGCAGCGGATTCATGGGAACTGCGACAGCGCCCGCCAGGAGGACGCCGTAGAACAGCACTGGGTATGCCGGAACATTGGGGAGCACCAGACCCACCCGATCGCCGGGGAGCACGCCTCGGGCCCGCAGATCTCCGGCCACAGCCGAAGCCTGGTCATAGAGCTGCCGGTACGACAGCACGTATTCATCGAGCTTCACGGCCGGCCGGTCCCCGTATTCGTGCGCAGTCGCGACGAGATTGCCAGCGAGGTTGGACACGGTTGACTCCTACTTCGAAAGAGAGCTCGCATTTTCATTCCGCGGCCAGGCGTGCGAATCGCGTCTGAGCGCGGGCGGAACAGCGGCCGAATCTGAGTCGACGGCCGGCGCCGGCACGAACGTTGAAGGCGAGGCCGATGCAACGCTCATAGTATGCACTAATCGTTGGTGATACTCAACACAATGTCGATTATTACCCGGTACTTCGGTCTTTGGTACACCTGTTTCGCAGTTGGCCTGACCTATCATGTTTCGCATGGCGTCCACTTCATCTTTCAACCTGAGCACCACAGAAACACGGGTGGGCCGACGAAACATCAAAGGTGACAGACGCGAACAAGCCATCCTCGAAGGTGCTTACGACATGTTGCGCACAGTGCCGCTGCGCAACATTTCCATCGACGATCTCACCAAGCGCGCGGGGCTGTCTCGGTCATCGTTCTACTTCTACTTCGAGTCCAAGTGGCAGCTGTTGTCGGCGCTCCTCTCGCGGGTCACCGCCGACGTGTTCCAAGCATCGCAACTGATCTTTGAACGTCCGGCCGGTATGCCGCCGGAGGCGGCCATCGAGCACGCGGTCAACGAGGTTATTCAGGTGTGGGAACAGCACGGTCACGTTCTTCGGGAAGTCGGCGACGCCGCTGCGGCCGAGCCGGACCTGCAGAAGCAGTGGGACACGATCCTCGGTCGGTTCATCGACGCTTCGGCGGCCAGCATCGAGCGAGACAGGGCTGCCGGCGTGGCCATCGACGGGCCACCTGCCAGGTCATTGGCTGCCGCGTTGATGTGGATGGGTGAACGCAACCTCTCGTTGATGAGTCTGCGCAGCGAGAACGCAATCCCGTTGAAGGACATGGCCGAAACGGTGACCACCATATGGCTGCGAACGGTCTACGGCCTTGAGTGGAAGCCGCGCGAGAAGCCCAGTAGACGCCGCAAGTCCTCCCCGAAGACGTGATCGACGTCTTCCGGGAGGGCCCTGCTTGACCTTTGGGGTTGCCGGACGTTACTGGTTGTCCAAGGCCATTTTCGTCATATTCAGCCCCGGCATCAGCATGTGACCACCCTCGACCAACATCTCGAGACCGGTCGTCCATCGTGATTCGTCGGAGGCCAGCCACAGCACGGCCTCGCTCATGGCCTGCGGCGGCAGCAGGCCTACATCCCGCAGAACTGCCCAGTACCTCGCGCCCTGCAGGTCCTCTTTGACCCCCTGGCCAGGCCCCTTGCCTGCGCAGAGGTCGTAGCCCCCTTGCCAGTCCAGGGCGGGCGTATCGGTAGGCCCGGGAAGAAGTGAGTTGACTCGGATGCCGTACTGACCGAACTCGAGTGCTGCACTCTTCGCCAGGCCGAGTACGCCATGCTTCGAAGCCACGTAGTGGACGTAGTGGGGAGATCCCTCGACGCCGTTGCCGGACGAGGTGATGATCACCGACCCCCCTCCGCGCGTCTTCATGGCGGGGGTTACGGCCTTCAGCGTGCGCCAGGGCCCCATGATGTTGACGTTGAGCACATCCAGGAACTCGTCCTCGGGAATGTCTGCGAACGGGTGCACAGTCCAGATGCCGGCGTTGGCCACTGCGACATCGAGTCCGCCGAAGGCCTGCACACCTTCGGCGACCAACGTGTCCAGCGGGGCCTGCTCACGAACGTCGCCTTGGTGCGCGATGATTCGCCGGCCCAGCGCCTCGACTTCCTTGACCGTGATCTCGAGGTCAGCTGCCGTGCCGACGGGATAGGGAACCCCTCCATTAGCCGGGCAGTCGAAGGCGAGGATGTCCGCGCCTTCCTGTGCGAGGCGGATGGCGTGTGCTCGCCCCTGGCCTCGGGCCGCTCCGGTGACCAGGGCGACCTTTCCTTCCATGCGTCCCATGTTTACTCCTCGTGGTGATTGGTTTACGGTCGGCCGATCGGCGAGACCGCCTGTGGTGCAACGGATATAAACCGAGACCTCACTCGCTCGGTCTGATCAGTTGGAGAAGAACATCGATTCCGGGAGGTTCGGTCCAGACATGTGTGGCCTCCCCCATCAGAATCGGTGCCTCGATCGGCTCCGGGCGGCCAGGTCCTCGGATGGCACAGCCCGCGAGTTCAGGGCCGTCGGCGTGGTGCAGCCGCAGTGCCAGGTGGTCGAGTTTTGCCGGTGCTCCGTCGAGGGCCGTCTCGAGCGCGTCCAGGTCGTGCAGGGTGTACAGCTCGACCTCGGCGCCGGAAACGTTGAGGAACGCCGCGCGGACGCTCATGGCCGGAACGTCGACCGAACGAGCAACCTCCACCCCAAACCGATTGGACCAGTGCGCGAGTGCCGAGTCGAGGTCGCGTACCAGGATGCCGACGTGGTCGAGCCGAGGGAGGCCGGCAGCGGGTGGCGAGGTCATTGACTACCCGCCGCGACGAAGTGCGGAGCAAGACCGGGCCTAGGCTCGGTCCAACGCTGCGTGACGACCTTGGACCTCGTGTAGAAGCGATAGCCGTCGTAGTTGAGCCCGTCGTCTCCGAAGCGTGAGTCCCCCCATCCGCCGAAGCCGAACCAGGAGATCGGCACGGGGATAGGCACGTTGATCCCAACGCTGCCCGCCGATACGCCGCGGCTGAACCGGCGCGCAGCGGTGCCGCTGCCGGTGAAGATGATGGCGCCGTTCCCGTAGGGATTGTCGTTGACGATCTGCAGGGCCTGCTCGAGATCTTCGACGCGCAGCACGCTCAGGACCGGTCCGAACACTTCGTCGCGGTAGAGGTCGCTCTCGACGCCGACGTGGTCGACGAGACTGGGACCGATGAAGTAACCGGCTCCGGGGGCTTCCCGCTCACGGCCATCGACGACCAGTCGGCCACCCTGCTTGACGGAGCGTTCCAGCGCCCCTCGGACCCGATCGAGTGCCCGCTCCGAGATCAACGGTCCCATGTCAGAACCCGGCACCTCGCCCGGGCCCACCTTGAACGCGATGGCGCGCTCGGCAATCTTGCCCACCAGTGCATCTGCCGCCGAGCCGACCGCTACCGCGACCGTCACTGCCATGCATCGCTGACCCGCAGCGCCGTAGGCCGCCGAAACCAGCGCATCGGCCGCGGCATCGAGATCGGCGTCGGGCATCACCACCAGGTGGTTCTTGGCGCCCCCAAGTGCCTGCACTTTCTTGCCTGCCTCTGCCGAGCGCCGGTAGATCGCACGTGCGACAGGAGTGGACCCGACGAACGAGACCGCCGCGACATCGGGGTGGTCGATAAGTGCCTCGGCTGCCTCCACACCGCCGTGCACAACGTTCAGCACGCCGTCGGGCAATCCTGCTTCGCTCGCGATCTGCGCCAACCGCACCGATGCCGACGGCACCTGTTCACTTGGCTTGAGCACGAACGCGTTCCCGCACGCAATCGCGGCTGCGAACATCGATACCGGCACCATGACCGGAAAGTTGAACGGTGTGATGCCGGCGCACACACCGAGCGGTTGCCGGAAGGAGTACGTGTCGACCCCATTGGCAACCTGCTCGGCGTACTCCCCCTTGAGTTGCTGCACCACCGAAAGCGACACGTCGACGGCTTCGATCGAGCGCGCCAGTTCTCCCCGGGCGTCTGCGAGCGTCTTGCCCTGTTCGGCCGTGATGATCGACGCCAGGTCGTCCACCTGCTCGTGCAGCAAAGCCCGGAAACGATGCAGTATCGCCGCCCGCGCTGGGCCGGGGGTGTCGGCCCAGGCGACCGTCGCAGTGCGGGCATTGGCGACAGCTTCGTCGACGGCATCGGCGCCGCCCAGTACGACGGTCCCGATCACGCTCCCTGTAGCGGGATCATGGATCTCGGCTCGCGGCCCCTCGGTCGAGGAGACTGCCGCGCCGCCGATCCAATGCGGCACGGTGTCAAGAGATACATCGATGGTCACAGCAACTCCAATGGGTCAGTAATGCCAAATATCCGAACCGACAACCACGCTCACGCGTTCTGGCGGGGATGCGGAATTTCGGGGAACATCTCCAGGCCGTAGTTGACCTTCAGGTTCTCGACCTCGGCCTGCAGCTGCTCGGGTGTGCGGAGCTCGCGATCGCGCGCTTCGTAGAAGTACTTGTCGATACCGCCGTTGGGCTCGAAACCCTCGCTGTCGGGGCCGGGCACGAACACCACGAGGATCCGGGCTTCGTCACCGACCACCTCGTAGGTGTGCCGCTGATCCTTGCGCCCCCAGACGAACTGGCCTTTCTTGGCGTTGTAGGAACCGGCCTCGGTGTGGATCTTGATTTCACCGTCCATCACGAAGAAGCCCTCTTCTTCGCGGTGGTGGATGTGCCAGACCGGTTCGGTACCACGCACCCAGTTGGTCTCGATGACGATCAGCTGACCGTTGGTGGTCTCACCAGTCGCGTGAATCCAGAAATCTACCCCGGTCATGAAGTCACCGGTCATGTTGAAGTGGATGTCTTCACGGTGGGAGACGTAGCTCTCGCCGTCGCGTGAAGTTGACGGTTGGATCTGGTCGACGTCCGATCTCGTGGCCATGTCAATCCTCTTGTGTCGTTGTAGCGCCGTACGCCGGTGTGCGGTGTCACGGCCTTGGCAGATTTGAGACTAGACTCACAGTCGGTGTTAGTCAACACAGTGTCCATTCCTAAAAACCTGCCACACTCAGCAACGTCAAGTTGAAACTCGACGATGTGTTGACTATCACCAACTCATAGTGCACTCTCGGGTCCACCGCGGCGCTGAAAGCAGCCCGCTCGAAAATGGAGGTCCAACAGTGAAATTGGAGCCGGAGTTCAGCTACACCGCAGAGCTCGCCGAACCCCAGATCGTCGGCCCGGGCCCGTACGGATTGCGTCAGGTCCTGGCCGTGACCGGAGGCAAGGTCACCGGAAAACGGTTCAGCGGCACCGCCGCCCCCGGTGGCGGGGACTGGCTACTGGCCGGCGAGGACGGCTACGGCCGACTCGACGTGCGCGCCCAGTTCTACACCGACGACGGTGCGGTCATCTACATGAGCTACCAAGGCCTCGTCGAGGTCAACGAAGCAGCCGCAGGCGCCCTCGGCGGCGCCGACACTGGCACCGACTTCGGCGACCACTACTTCGTCACCACCCCACGCCTGGAATCCGGAGACCCCAAATACGCCTGGGTCAACCAAAGCATCTTCGTCGGACAAGGACGCATCCAACCCGGCCCCATCGTCGAATTCCAAGTCTTCCGAGTCGTGGCATGAGTGCACTGCACGCGCAGGTCCAGCAGCTGTTGCAGTCCCTGTCCGGACGTCCCGCCCCGCAGCCGTGGGAGATGCCGATCGCGGCCTACCGGGAGGCCGGAGAGAAGTTGATCACGTTGGCGGGTGACGTTGACAATCGTTGCACAGTAGATGATTTCACGATTCCGGTCCGCGAGGGTGTGGTCACAGCGCGGTGTTACCGCCCGCCCGTAGCCGCACCGGCACTGCCGGCTGTTGTCTATCTTCATGGCGGTGCATTCGTACGCGGAAGCCTCGACACCCACGAGCGCCTATGCCGGAAACTCTGCGTGCGGGGCGAACTCATCGTGATATCCGTGGCCTACCGCCTGGCACCTGAAGACCAGTTTCCCCGTGCTCATGATGACGCCGCCGATGCCTATGCCTGGGTGAGTGAGCATGCCGAAGAACTAGGCATCGACCCCGAAGCCCTTGCGGTCGCCGGCGATTCCTCCGGGGGTGCACTAGCGGCCAGCATTGCACTTGCCTCGCGAGAACAAGGTCCTCCGGTCAAGGCCCAAGGTCTGCTGTGCCCTGCGCTCGATGCCACCATGGGCAGTGGCTCGGTCGAACGGTACAAGGACGGACCCTTCCTCACCCGGGCCGCGCTTGAATGGGCATACGACATGTACATGCCCGAGATCGACGACCGTCATTCGAGCCTCGCCTCACCGCTGCTGACGCGGCATCTCGACGGCGCCCCACCTGCAGTGATCGTCAGTGCTCAGATCGATCCCGTTGCCGACGACGCACACCGCTACGGTGCCAGGCTCGCCGCGGCGGGAGTCAAGGTGCAGACCCATGAGTACAAGGGTATGCCGCACAGCTTCCCCTTACTGGCAGGCGTACTCGACGACGGCGATCACGCCATCACCGTGTTCGCGAGGGAACTCGCAGCGTTCCTCAGCTAGCTTTCTACCCCGGCCCATCGGGCCGTTCACCCCTGGTTAAAACACGCACCAGCACAAGTCATTACCGCGTTGTGCTGTGCCGACCTGCGCTCGCTCCAGGCGGCGCCACTTCCGCCGTCAACCAGTCCAAACCAAAGGAAACCAACGATGATTCCCTTTTCGGGTGACCAATCTGCACATGTCCCGAAATGCCGCGCGCGAAGCTGGGTCAGATCGTTGATCATCGCCCTGTGTGTCGCTGCGTCAGTGCCATTTTCGGTGAATACGCCGGTTGCCCGAGCTGACGAATCACAGTACTGGGCCTTCTACACGCCGCCGGATCCCCTGCCCGCGGGCACACCGGGTGATCTCATCCGAACCGAGCCTTCCAGGCTGGTTCTGGAGCCTTCCGGACAACTGGGCTCCTTCGTGGGGACCGGGACCCGAATCATGTATCGCAGCACCGATGCTCAGGGGCATCCCGTGGCAGTCACGGGCACCTATATCGAGCCTGATGTCGCATGGCCCGGCAGCGGGCCCCGCCCGTTGCTTGCCTACGCCACGGCCCCGTACGGAATGGGAGAGCAGTGCGCTCCGTCGCGCCTGTTCAACCAAGGCATCCATGCCTCGTTGGACACAGGCTTCGACCTGATGTTCAACCTCGAGGAGGGATTCATCGCGACCCTGCTGGCGCGTGGCTTCGCGATAGTGGTCACCGATGGTGTCGGATTGGGGGTGCACGGTCAGATGGCGCCCCAGTTCCTGAACCGCGTCGCAGGCGGGACCGCACTGAACGATGCTGCGCGGGCGGCGATGAAGCTGCCCGGTACCACGTTGGATCCGCGCGGGCCCGTTGCCTTCTGGGGCTGGCTGGCGGGCGGCGGCCATGCCGCTTTGGCGGCGGCCGAACTGGCCGGTGTGTACGCACCCGAACTCAACGTGGTTGGCACCTATGCCAACGGCGCCACAACCGATCTGCCCAGCATGTTGCCGCCTCTTGACGGAAACCAGCTCGCCGGATCCCTTGGGTGGGTGCTACGAGGGATTCAAGAAGCGTATCCCGATATGACCCAACCGATTGCGGATTCCCTCACCCCGCGCGGTGTGGAGATGCTGGCCAACACCAGCAGACAGTGCATGATCCAAACCGGCATCAACTATGCGTTCCGCCATCTGCAGCCATGGTTCAAGAAAGACCTCTATCAATCGGTACGCGAGGAACCACTGAGCTCCATCCTGGCGATGCAGCGAATTGGAAACGTGAAACCAACTGGACCGGTGTATCTTTCGCATAACCGGTGGGATTCTTTCGCGCCATACGAGTCGGTGGTGGCAACCGCGAGAGATTGGTGTGCGCTCGGAGCCGACGTCACATTGTGGACCAACGAGCAACCACCTTTCCTCAACAAGACGGATACCAACTCACTCCTGACCGCCTTCGTCGACGGCGAGCGGAGCATCGCCTGGATCGCCGACCGCTTCAACGGCGTGCCAACCTCACCCACCTGCAGTCAGCTGTCGGAGTGAACACCGATGCCAGTCGATCTCAAAGTTGCAGTCCTGCAGTACATATCGGAATATTCATGGGTTCACGACTGGTTGACTGACTCATGACTAGCTTAAATCTGGACACCTTCGGCGTATTCGGCCTTTTCCAGCAGTGGAAACAAATGACCGCCGCGCAACTGAGGGATATCGAGGCGCTCGGCTACGGCGCGATCTGGGCAGGCGGCTCGCCGCCGGCCGAACTCGACTGGGTTGAGTCAATCCTTGAGCCGACCAAGACGCTGAAGGTGGCAACGGGCATCGTCAACATCTGGTCGGCGGCCGCCGGCAAGGTCGCCGAGTCGTTTCACCGTATCGATACGGCACACCCCGGACGATTCCTGCTCGGGATCGGGGCCGGACATCCCGAGCTGATCGCCGAGTACAAGAAACCCTACGACGCGCTCGCCGAGTACCTCACCAAACTCGATGAATACGGCGTGCCCAAGGACCAGCGCGTCGTCGCCGCGCTCGGCCCCCAGGTCCTGAAGCTGGCCGCGCGCCGCAGCGCGGGAGCCCATCCCTACCTGACCACCCCGCAACACACCGCTCAGGCGCGCGCCTTGGTCGGGCCGGATGCTTTCATCGCCCCGGAACACAAGGTGGTGCTGAACACAGACGCGGCTGAGGCAAGGGCCGTCGGACGCGAAGCTCTCGCCATCTACCTCAAAGGCACCAACTATGTGAACAACTGGAAGCGATTGGGGTTCAACGACTCCGACGTTTCCTCCCCCGGCAGCGATGCCCTGATCGACGCCCTCGTCGCGTATGGCAGTACCGATGCCATCGCAGCCAGACTGAAAGAGCATCTCGTTGCCGGCGCGACCCACGTGTCCGTGCAAGTCCTGACCGGACCCGACAACCTGATTCCCTCTCTTACCGCATTGGCCGGACCGCTCGGCCTCATCTGATCCACAGTGCGCGGATCACCGATTGATCGAGCTGACCCTTCGCCGGGCTCGGCGATCAGCGAAACGCGTCGAGCCGCTCGCCGGCCCACTGCCGGAACGTGCGTCCGGGCCTTCCGGTGATGCGCTCGACGATTACTTCGCGCGGCACCCCCACAACAATGAGCCGCCGAGTACCGGCTCGCGCCGCTGCCAAACCTAGGTGGCGAGCCGCCGCACGATCTGACCGGCCCGGCGCAGCACGTCCATCTGCGCCGGGTTGTAGAGATCGGCCATCGCGTCATCGATGGTCTTTTCGGCGAAGTTCGCACCGCGCGGCGCGTCGGCGCGGGCCTCGGCGAGCCCGGGATGAGCCTGCCGGACGGACCAGATGTAGGGCGCCAGCCGCTCGGCGAGATCCTGGCGGGTCGCCTCATCGGCGTCGGCGGACAGCGTGTCCAGCTCCGATGCGGCCGGATCCTCGCGGGTGTCCCTGATCAGGTCGGCATAAACCTGTCGGCCGCGCGGGCCCAGCACCCGGCTCAGGACCACCACCAGTTTGCGATCCGCGTCGGTCATCTTGGCGACGGCGTCCACGGGCGCGAACTCGGGCGGCAAATCCGTCGGCGCGGAGCTCTCCAGCAGCTCGCCGAGCTCGTCGCGGGCCCGTTGCAACCGGTCGATGGTCGCCGCCAGCTCGGCGTCCAGTTCCCGCAACGCCTGTTCGGGATGCTCGTCGGTGTCACCCATCGCCGCGATCTGCGGGAGAGAGAACCCCAAGTCGACGAGCCGTTTGATGCGGACCAACCGGACCAGGTGCGCCACGCCGTACCGCTTGTACCCGTTTGACCGGCGTTCGGGCTCCGGGAGCAGACCGACCTGGTGGTAATGGCGGACGGCGCGCAAGCTGGTGCCGGCCAGTTCGGCGATCTCCCGAGTACTCCACGCCACCTGTCCATCATGCCCAGGCCCATGCCCGGGACTTGACTGTGCCGTTACGTCCGAGTGTGCGATGGAGGGATGCCAACACCTGAGTTGCTCTCCGTCGACGATCTGTTCGCGCCGCCCGCCCGCGCGCAGGCATCGATCTCACCCGACGGCACCCGTATCGCCTACCTCGCGCCATGGCGGGACCGCCTCAACATCTGGATCCAGGACGTGGACAACCTCGACGGCGAGCCGCAGCGCATTACCGCCGACTGCACCCGCAGCATCATTCATTACGAGTGGACCAGGGACTCCCGCTGGCTGCTCTACCTGCAGGACACCGGCGGCGACGAGAACTGGCATGTCTTCCGGGCCGACCCGCGGGACCCCGAGGCCGGTGCGGTCGATCTGACCCCGTTCCCGGGAGCGATGGCCGGCCACGAACTGCTCGGCGATCCGGCCAAGGCGATGGTGTACTCCAACAAGCGCACACCGACCCTGATGGACGCCTACGAGCTGAACATCGCCACCAGTGAACTCACCATGGTGGCGGAGAACCCCGGCACGGGAGCAGGCTGGCTGGCCAGCAGCAACGGCGACTTGTTTTCCACCGCACTGACCGCCGACGGTGACGTGGAGCTATTGCAGTGGGAGCCGCGGACCGAGACGCTGCGCTCCATCGTCACCTTCGACGGCCGTGACTACACGATGGGGCTGTACCCGATCACCGTCACCCCGGACGGTACCGGCATCTGGATAGGCTCCAACGACGGCACCGACCGGACCCGTATCGTGCGCGTCGACGTCATCACCGGCGAGCAGACCCACGTCGACAGCCATCCGGTCTACGACGTGGACACCCGGGCCAGCGTGTTCACCACGCTGGCCGAGCCACTGATTCTGGACCGGCGCACCGGCGATCTGCTCGGGGTGCGGTATATGTTGGAGCGCCAGGTGATTCAGCCGCTGGATCCGCACTTCGCGGCCGTGCTGGCGAACCTGGAGAAACTGTCCGATGGCGACGTGAACGCCCTGAGCTCCGACCTGACCGGCCGACGCTGGGTGGTCAGCTTCACCCATGACCGCGAAGCCGGGATGACGTACCTCTACGACCACGACACCGGGGACAGCCGGCTGCTGTTCGGGTCTCATCCGCAGCTGGATCCCGAGGCCCTGGCGGCGATGGAGCCGGTCACCATCCGCTCGCGCGACGGGCTTGATCTGCACGGGTATCTGACCCTGCCGGTCGGGGTGCCGCCGAAGGATCTGCCGATGGTGCTACTGGTGCACGGCGGGCCCTGGACGCGGGACGGCTGGATGTTCACCCCGCCGGTGCAGCTGCTGGCCAACCGCGGATATGCGGTGCTGCAGGTCAACTTCCGCGGATCGGCGGGCTTCGGCAAGGCCTTCACCAAGGCCGCCGTCGGTGAGTTCGCCGGCAAGATGCACGACGATCTGATCGACAGTGTGGACTGGGCCGTCGAGCAGGGGTATGCGGATCCGAAGCGGATCGCCATCTTCGGCGGCTCTTACGGTGGATACGCGACGCTGGTGGGCGTCACCTTCACACCCGATGTGTTCTCCGCCGCAGTCGATTACGTCGGCATCTCCGATCTGAGCAACTTCATGCGGACGCTACCCGAGATCGCGCGTCCGCATCTGGCCAACAACTGGCACCTGTTCGTCGGCAACCCCGACGACCCGGACCAGTTGGCCGACATGCTGTCGCGTTCACCGATCACGAAGGTCGACCAGATCCGCACACCGCTGCTGGTTATCCAGGGCGCCAACGATGTTCGCGTGGTCCAGGCCGAATCCGACAACCTGGTCGAGGCGTTGCGCGCCCGCGGAGTCAAGGTGGAGTACATGATCAAACACGACGAGGGGCACGGATTCGTCAACCCGGACAACGTGATTGACATGTACAAGACCGTCGATCGCTTCCTCGCCGAGCACATCGGTGAGGGAAGGAAATCGTGACCAACGGACCGGGGCAAGGACATTCACCAACGTTGCTCGAGCGGGTGGGCGGGGTGTCCGGGCTGGTGTACGCCAGCCTGCCCACGTTTGCCTACGTCATCGCGAACGCGATAGGGGGCCTGAGCGCAGCGGTCGTGATATCGGTCGGCGTCGGCGTCGGTCTGATCGCGTTCCGGCTGTTGCGCAAGCAGCCTCTTCAGCCGGCGGTATCCGGACTGCTCGGGGTCGTCGTCGCCGCGCTGATCGCCTACTACACCGGGTCCGCCGAAGACTACTTCCTGCCGGGAATCTGGCTCAGTCTGGCGATGGCGGCCGTGTTCGCCGTATCCCTCGTGGTGCGGCGCCCCTTGGTCGGAGTGATATGGAACCTGCTGCGCAGCGCCGGGCCCGATCGGTCATGGCGCGCCGACACCGTCGCATTGCACGCGTTCGACATCGCCACGCTGGCATTCGTGGCCTTGTTCTCGGCGCGATTCGTTGTGCAGCAATGGCTTTACGACGGTGGATTCACCGGCTGGCTGGCGCTTGCCCGGATCGCCATGGGCTACCCACTGCTCGGCGCAGTGTCCGTGGTGGTGTACTGGGCGGTCCGCCGCGCGAACCGGCAGATCGGCTCAGACATCGACCGGCACAGCACCGGGACCGGTGCGAGCGACTCGCCGGAACCCGCCGCGTGCCCCTGATGCGGTGATGGGGCGGTTCCTGGTCAGTCGTGAGTCGTTGATTCTGGCGCAGTAGATTCCGATGCCGCCCAGGATTTGAACGGTGGTTTGGTCCAGACGTTCGGGCGAGGTTGTCGTTGCATGATCGGACCAAGACGTGCATGTCGACGTTGCGTTAACGCATCGAGGTGTGGTGCCGCGGCGCAGTAAGTTCGGCGTGCCGACGTACATATTGCCCAGATGGCAAGTTCACTTGCCACCCCAGACCGCAGGCGGCCACCATCGTGGCGTGACCACACCACCGAACCCATTTGACGATCCCGCCCACGTCGCCATGTACGCCAAGCGCGCCGGGCAGATGGTGCCCGCCCTGGCCGACATTCACCGCCTGGTCGGCGTCCTCATCGAGGAACGCGCTCCGTCTGACGCGAGGCTGCTGGTGCTGGGGGCCGGCGGAGGACTGGAGACGAAGGCGCTCGCGGAGACTCACCCAGGGTGGACCTTCGATGCGGTCGATCCGTCGGCTGCGATGCTGGATCTCGCGGTACAGACCCTCGGATCAGACGCGTCGCGGGTGACGATGCACAACGGATACATCGACGACGCACCGCTTGGCCTCTTCGACGCCGCAACCAGTCTGCTGACACTGCACTTCCTTGCACCCGACGAACGACTGCGTACAGCGACCGAGGTACGACGCCGGCTGACGCCCGGGGCCCCGTTCGTCGTGATGCATCTCAGCATTGCGCACCGCGATGAGGCTGAACGACAGACCTGGATAGACCGGCATGTGGCATACCTCGTCGCAACGGGCATCGCTCCCGCGGATGCGCAGAAGGCTCGTGTTGCAATCGAATCCGGCGTCCCCGTCGTGCCACCAGAGGAAGACCGCACCATCCTCGAGGAGGCCGGCTTCACCAACGTCGCAGACTTCTTCCTGGCGTTCAACTTCCGGGGATGGGTCGGCTACGCGTAAGTCCACCCGGAGATCTAGCTAGCTTCGTCTAGCTTTCCGGCCGGCTGCCAGTGTGATCGACCGGGGTGCAAACCCGGCTTTCCGCGATGCGCATGGTTTCGCGAAGGTTGGCTGGGTCTCGCTCCACCAGCATCAACAACTCCTCAGCTAGACGCTGTTGCATTCGCCCACAGAACCCAAGATGGAATTGCCAGCAGAGAACTGACAACGACAACCGAGCTGTCGGGTGCCATTCTCGATGGCGGACGACGCCTCACCCACCTGCACCATTCCGGTCATTGCCACGGATTTGGCGGACAGGTTTTGCCATCCCGTTGGCGGATCCGAGAACGAGACGATGATGCAGACCCTCGACCGTTATTTCATGTCCCACGGGCTTTCGTCTGACAGTCCCGACGTATGACCTTCAGCTACTCGGCGGAGCCGGTGGTCGCGATGTAGCTGGCTTGGTCGAGGCTCACAGCGCGGAGGTCGATGGGGTCGGGCCGCCAACGTGAGGCGCCGCACCTGGGTCCGAGTACAGGGAAATGCTCGGCAGCTACAGCTGATATGTAGGCACTGTTTGTCAATAGGCAGGTGAGAGCCGCCCCGGTTTGGCGCCGGGGCGGCTCTCGTTTGATCGGGGTCAGTCGGTGTCGCGGCGGTCGTTGGTCAACGACGGTTGGTGTCAGACTGATATACGCGGGTTGGGTACCGCAAGACGATGGTTCGGCGCGAACGGTGGCTGCTCTCTAGGGACGGGCGTCGCAACAACATCCGGTGAATGTTGTTGTTGCTCATAGCTGTAACGCAGATCCAGTTCGCCTACCTCGCCGTCGGCCGGCTGGCCTCGATCAAGCTTGGTTGGCTGCGCTCAAGCCAGTGTGGCCAGTGACCAGCACCAGCCGGCCAGTTCACGGGCGATCGCCACGTTGGCCCCCACGTGGGGTTTCTTGCGTTCGTTGAACCGGCACCACTGCTGGTGCAGACGTCGGTTTCCGGCATGGCCACGGTCCTTGAGGGCGGGGGCGACCCGCATCACGGGTCCGGGATTGCGGTAGGCCGTCCGATGATGCCAGGCAGACTCGATCAATAGTCGCCGTACGTGAGCGTTTCCGGCCTTGGTGATCGAACCTTGCACCCGAGAGGCGCCCGAGGAGTACTCGGTAGGGACCAGGCCGACATAAGCACTGATCGAGGCGCCAGTGAAGCGCGTCCAATCACCGATCTCCACAGTCAGCGCTGATCCGGTGAGCGCCGAGATGCCACGTAGACACCCGAGCCGGTCGACCGGATCAGCCCAGCGTGGTGACGCCGCGATGGCGATGATCTGCTCATCGAGACGATCGCGGGCCGCCGTGGTGGTGAGCACCGCGTCGAAGTGGTGATCGAAGGCTGCGCGGGTGTGGGAATCGTCGAACCGTTGCCGACGCAGCCAGGTTTCGTGGACTCCGGTCCAGGCTTGGCCACCCGAGTACGTGCGGCCTTGGCGCAGCAGCAGTTTGGACAACCGATGCCGAACTCGCATCAGATCGGCGCGGGCGTCTTCGCGGGCTCGCACCAGATCGCGTACCGCCTCGACTTCTGCTTCGGGAACCGTGACCGCAGTGATTTCGCCCAGCCGCAGCAGTCGGGTCAGATGTGCAGCGTCACGGGCGTCGGTCTTGACCCGATCCCCAGTTGGGCGGATCAATTTCGACGGTGCCGCGACCACACAGTCGATCTCGGCGGCGGCCAACGCCCGCGCGAGTCCGAACCCCGTGGGCCCGGGCCCCATATGCCACCCGCACCGGGTCACGCAGCCGATGCAACCAATCGAGAATCTGGCCATGATCGGGACACAACCGTGCCCGTTCGACTCGACCTGTTTCCTCATCGACGGCATGCGCAACCACCGAAAGCGCGTGCACGTCCAACCCGACACTCGTACCGTTGAAACTCACCGGAGGCCTCCTGATCTGCAACTGTGGCTCTACCAGTGCGAGTGTTCACTCGACACCGGCAACCCACGTCCGATTGCAGCCCGAGGCCTTCGGCCTCGAGTCAGCCTCCATACCGTCTAGGGGAGGTTGCGGTAGAGGTGGTCGGTCATGAGTTGTGCCATGGCATGGCGTTGCGGTTGGGTCGGTAGTGGGACGTCGGTCACCATTTGCCCGACCATCAGTCCGACGGGTGCGGCCCAGAGCAGGTCGGCGATGGCGGCGGCATGGGGTGAGCGTGCGCCGATGAGTTGCGCGATCCGTTCGAGGCCTGGTTGGAGATTGGCGAGTTGTTCGATCGCCAGTGTGGATCGCAACGATCGGGTGGCGATAAGTATCTCCATGGCGGTCATGCTGGCCGGGTTGAGGAAGGTTTCCCACGCGGCGTCGGCGAGTGCTGCCATCCGTTTGTCGGTCTCGGTGATTCCTTCGACTTTGTCGGCGAGATCGTTGATGGAAGTGACGAGTGTGGCGATGGCATGTTCGATGACCGCGGTGAGTAGGCCGTCTCGGTCTCCGAAGTGATACTGGACGACCCCGGTGCTGACGCCGGCGCGTTCGATGATGTGTCGGGTGCTGGCTGCGGCGAATCCTTCTTCGCGGATGCAGCGAATGGTCTCCTCGATGACCAGTTCTCGGGTGCGGTCGGCACGTTCTTGGCTGCGGTGGCGCGACTGTCGTGGTGTTGTGCGGCTCGTGGGATCAGTGGTCATCTGCGTGATCCCCGTGTGCCCACCCCTTGGACGTAACAGGTCCGGTGCGCGGGGGTGCGCTTTCCGGGTGGGGCAGGTTGCTGCGCTGTGGTCGTGGCCGAACCGCAGTAGGTGTGATGTCCAGAAACCGCACGTAACGATCCTATGCGGGTACTGCGAACAGATACGAATGCATGCATTCGGGGCGTCTCAGTGTTGTCGTGGGTCGAGCATGAGGTCGATCCAGGTTTCTGCTGGTCGAAGTGTGGTGTCGGCCGAGGCGAACACACCGATGTTGCCGTTGGGGTCTTGGAATAGTCCGTTGGTCGAGTCGTAGCTGGCGATCTGGGGCCCAGCAGATTGGCTGTTCGTGTGTCCGGCGGGTGCGAATGCTTGGGTGGGGGCCGTCCTGTCCGGCATAACCGGTGCGGTTGCTTGAGGCTCGGGAGGCTTCTGCCCGTAGGGCGGTACCTGCTGATCCGGTGGGGCGTTGTAGGGCAGCGGTGGTGGCGGCGGTCCGGGGGTGACCGGGGGCACCGGCAGCGGGTAGGGAGCGTATTCGGCGGGTCCCGGCCCGGGCGGCACGCCGGGCGGCAGTTGTGTGGCTGGGGGGCCGGGGTCGTAGTCAGCACCGGGCGGAATGTAGGGATACTTGTTGTACGGGAGGATGTTTCGAGGGTCAGTGAGGGGTGTGGCTTCGGGTACGGCGGGTCCGCGCCAGGCTTGGTTGCCAATCGGTCTGTAGCCTGCGGGGTCGCGGCATAGCGCGACGGTGGGCGCCCGTTTTCCGGGGACTTCTTGGCAGGGATAGTTGCGGGCGCCGCGCACGACTGATGATGAATTCTGCGGGACTTTGCAGTACATGTCGGTCGGCAGGTCGCGCAGGGTCTGATCGCCTGGGGATCGGATCTGTGGGGGTCGGATGAAGCCGACGTTGCACGGGGGCGGGTCGCCGAGTCCGAGCTTGAAGTCGACTTTCACGCCCTCGTCGGCGGGCAATTGTTGGGCGACGCTGATGAGAACAGCGGTCACCGCCGGTAGAACGACCAGGGTTTGTTCAATCGATTTGTGATAGATCACGCCGATACGGCCGAAGTTGGCGAGGTTGGCCGCCAACATCGGGAACGAGGGTCGGATTCCGTTGAAGGCCTGGGTCGCCGCATCAGCGGCAGCGGGTGCAGTGCGCAGCAGGGTCCGTAGTTGAGGGTCGGCGTTGCGCAGTTCGGTGGTGAAGCGGGAAAGTCCGTCGGCCAGTGAGGTGATGCTGTCACCGCTGCGGATCTGGGTGTCCAGGAAGGGGCCGAGTCGATCGATGAGCGCGGTGGTGTCCTCGCCGTGGGTGTTGAGTTGGTCGAGCAGGGCCTTGGTCGAGTTGATCAGCCGCGCCACTTCCGGACCAGAGCCGTCGAACGCGGTGGCGGTCTCGCGCAGCACGTCTTTGAGCTTGCTTTGGTCCAGGGAGTTGACGAGTCCTTGTGCTTCTCGTAGCAGGCCGGCGATGTCACCGCTGAGCGCGGTGTGGGACCGGTCGATCACTGACCCGTTGCCCAGTACAGGACTGTGGTTGCCGTGGAGTGCGGGTACGAGGTCGACGTATTGTTCGCCGATCGCCGAGACGCTTTTGGCGGTGGCCGTGACGTCGGCGGGGATGGCGATGCCGGAGTCCAGACGCATGTGCACGTCGACACTGAGATTGTCGGTGAGTGTCACCGCGGTGACCCGACCGACCGTCGAACCACGGTAGGTGACGTTGGCGTTGGGATAGAGTCCGCCGCTGGCGGCGAAGTTGGCGGTGACGGTGTAGCGCCCGATGCCCAACGCCTCCGGGATGCGCAGGTAGAAGATGGCCACGGCACCCATCGCTACGACGGTGACGACGGCGAAGACGGTCAGTTGCCATCGGATGAGGCGGGTGAGCATCAGCGCGGCCTGGTCGGCGTGGGGGCCGGTGCTGGAGGGATGGCGAAGGGGTCGGCCGCCTGCCCGGACAGGTTGGCTTGTTCGCCGATCAGGAAGTCGGGGGCGGTGACGATTTCGCTGAGATGGTTCATGTTCGGGTCCAGGGGCGAGGTGGTGAACACGTTCTCGCCGAAGCGCCGCTGAGTCAGATCCAAGGTGGCGATCGCGTTGAGGTAGTCCCCCCGAACGGCGTGTTTGATGCCGGATTGCGGGAATGGGTAGGTCGCAATGATGGGTAGGCCGTCGATGAGTTCTTGGGCGTGATCAGACAGCGGTTTGAGTACGGCGTAGGCGGCCGTGACATCGGCGGCAATGGCGGTCTTGGTTTGGGCCAGGATCTGTGCGGCGATCTCGCTGAACCGGTGCAGCGCGGCGAAGGTGTCGACGATTCGGCCGGCGTTGGCGTTGAGGGTCCGGGTCGCCGCGGGTAGCGCCGCCAGAGCTGTAGTGACGGTGGTGTCGTTGCGAGCGAACTTTGACGCGACTTGGTTGATGGACTCCATGGCAGTAACGATGTCGCTGCTTTGCCGGTCCACGGCGTTGGTGAGGTCGGCCAGTTGGGGAAGCAGGTTGGCGAATTGCCCGGTGTGTCCCGCCACGGCAGCGTAGATCTCATCGGTGATGTCTTGGAGGGCACCAAGGTTGCCCTTGTTGACGACTACACCCAGCGTGGAGAGCACCTCTTCGGTGCTTGGATAGCGGCCGGCCCGTTCCAGGGGGATTGATGCGCCGTCGCTGAGCTTCCCGTCGGGTGGTTCGGTCGATGGGGCGGCGAGTTGGACGTGTTGGGAGCCCAGTAGCGAGGTCTGTCCGAGGGTCACGGTCGCGTTGGCCGGAAGGTGTACGTCCGAGTTCAGCGATAGTTGCAGGGCGGCGTAGAACGTGCCGTCGGGGCGTTGCTTGACTTGCTGGCCCGAGACGCTGCCGACGGTGACGTCATCGACAAGGACCGGGGAGTTTTGCGGCAGCGTGGACACATCGGGCAGTTCGACGGTGACGGTGAATGATCCGGGCCCATGGCCCATGGTGCCTGGCATGTCCAGTGAGTTGAGCCCGCCGAACTGGCACCCGCTGACCACGGCGAGGGTCGACCCGAGCGCGGCGAGTCGGCGCAGCGGCCGGCACAGTGGGGTGCCGGTGTTCATTGGCCCGGACCCGACGCCGGGACAGGACCGGTGGGTGGCACGTTGGGCGGCGGTGGCGGCTCGCTGGACCCGGGGGCAGTCGCAGCGCCGTCGCCGGTAGGTGGTGGGGCGGCCGGCGGTTCGGGCGGCGAGGCTGGAGGCAGCAGCAGGCCTGCGAGATCAGTTGTCGGCGGGGTCGTTCCGGGCAGGGGCTGCCATTGCAGTTGTGATATCGGGGTTTGGGCCTTGGCCTCGGTGGCCGGCGTGTCGTAGACCATCTGGCCCTTGTAGGCGGTGATGGTGTTGATCGGATGAAACAACACGGGCGGGAAGTTCATCATCATCCTTCTGATGACCGGCGCCATGCGTTGGCGGCAGATCTCGGTGCGCTTGTAGTAGTCGGGGGTGGCTGCCGTGTCAAAGACCCCGGCGCAGAGGAATTGCACGGGGTTGGCGAAATTGGGCAGGGACAGGATTGCGCCGATCGAGCCCTGGGCGGGGTTGTAGATGTTGTAGAAGTTCGCCAAGCCGTTGGGTGCCACGTGTAGTACCTGTTCGATGTCTTCGCTGTGTTCGGTCAGTAGTGAGGTGAAGTCGTTCAGTTTGGTGACTTGGGCGCTGATAGTGGTGGTGTTGTCGTGCAGGAAAGTCTTGACTTGTGCGAGTGCGGAATTGAGGGCGTCCAGTGAGTTGGCGAGGTCGGTGGAGCTGTCGGCGAACACCTGCGACAGGGCGGCGACGTGGCCGGTGAATTGGACGATCTGCTCGTTGCTGCCGGACAGGGCGTCGACCAAGATGCGCAGGTTCTTGACTGTGCCGACGATGTCGAAGCGGGAGTCGCCGAGGCGCCCGGCGGTTTGGGACAGTTCGCGGATGGCGGCGCGGAATGATGGACCGTTGCCGTTGAATGTGTCGGCGGCCTGGTTGATCGCTTGGCTAAGAGGTCCTTGCAGGGTGCCGTCTTGTGGGCCCAGTTGGGCGGCCAGTTGGGTGAGTTGGTCTTTGACGTCGTCCCATTCGACCGGGACGGCGGTGTGTTCGGCGGGGATGGTGGTGTGGTCGGTGAGTTTTGGGCCGTCGGTGTAGACCGGTCCGAGCTCGATGGTGCGCGCCGAGAGCAAGTTCGGCGCCACAATGATCGCCGACGCGTCGGCGGGCACTGGCGCATCTCGGCGAACGGTGAAGGTGATCTTGGTGTGGTCGGGTCCTGGTTCGATGCGGGTGACTGATCCTACTGGGACGCCGAGGATTTCGACGTTGTCACCCGGGTAGAGGCCGACGGCCGAGGCAAAGTAGCCGGTGACTGTGAGTGGCGAGGGGCTCGGCCATCCGATCACTAATCCTCCGACTAGCACTCCGAGCAGGGCGACGATCAGGACGATGCGCGGGTAGCGGCGGCGTAGCGTTGCATTGAGGTGGATCATGGTGATTTCGGCCTGACGGTGGCGCGGTCGGTGATGAAGCCGCGCAGGAAGTCGGCCAGACTGTCGGGGAGTTTGCCGGGCTGAAAGTAGGAGTCGAGCAGGACCCCGCCCAGTGTGGGTGGTGGCACACCGAAGACGTTGGCTTGGAAACCGGGTCCGGATCCGACGACCTCGCCCAGTGCGGTGGAGTAGGCCGGCAGCCGCGTCAGGGCTGCCGAGATGTGTTCGCGGCGTTCGTTGAGGTTGTCCAGGACCAGGTTCAGCTTGCTCAAGGTCGGTCCGAGCTGCTTTTTGTTGTCATTGACGAATCCGGCTAGTTGGTTGGCGAGGTCTTTGATGCCTGAGATGAGTTGGTCGATGGCGTGGCGGCGATCAGCCAGTTCGGCGAACAGGATGTTGCCGTCGGTGATCAGCTGGTTGATCTGTCCCGAGCGGGCGGCCACGACCTCGGACAGTGATTTGGCGTGGCGGAGCAGTTGTTGCACCTTTTCGTCCCGGTTGTTGACGCTTCGTGAGAGGGCGGTGATGCCGTCGAGGGCTGCGCGCACCTGTGGGGTGGCGTCGCGCATGGCATCGGTCAACGTTTCTAGGGCTTCGACGAACCGGGGTTGGTCGAGTTCACCGACGTTGTGCCCTAGATCCTGCAGGGCGTTGTTAAGGGTGTAGGGGGTGGTGGTGCGGGCCAGCGGGATGGAGGTGACCGATCCGGCGCCGCGGGGGGTGACCTCGATGGAGCGTTGGCCGAGCACCGTGTCGGTCTTGATGGCGACCAGGGATTGATCACCCACGCGGATCTTGCGGTCGATGGTGAACCCGACTTTTGCGGCCTGGTTGGGGATGTCGAGTTCGACGGAGTCGACTTGGCCGACGGTGTAGCCGTAGATCTGCACCGAATTGCCCGAGGCGATGCCGCCGGCGTGGGCGAAGTAGGCGGTGTAGTGCTGGCCTCGGGGCCAGAACGGCAGCTTGGTGTAGCCGAACGACACCAGCACCAGACAGGTGATGACAGCGATGCCAAAAATTCCGGTGCGCAAGGGATCTCGACCGTCAGTTCTACTTGGCAAAGTCGCACCTCCCGTTGTTGGACGCTGGCGGTTTCACTGCGGGCAACAGAATGTCGCTGCCGGCCGGACCGTTGATCTTGATCTTGACCGAGCAGAAGTAGATGTTGAAGAACGAGCCATAGGCACCCAAGGCGCTCAGGCGCAGATAGTCCTCGGCGAGGGGCTCCACGGTGGCGTTGACATCGTGTTTGCGGTCATCGAGCGCTGTTGCTAGCGGGCCGGCGGCCTCGATGGCGGCCTGTAACGGACGCCGAGTCGTGGTGAGCACCTCGGCGAGGTCGTCTTGAGCGGCCGCCAGCGGCGGCAATGCGTTGGCGATCGGGTCGCGTCCGTGGCTCAGCGTGGTAATCAGCTGCTGGAGTTGGTCGACGCTGGTGTTCAGGTCGGCGCTCTTCTGGTCGGCTGCCGCGAGCACGGTGGTTAGGTTGTCGATGGTCTGGTCGATGAGTTGATTGCGACTGGCGATGGTCTGGGTGAAGTCAGCGGTGTCGGTCAGCACGGTGGATAACGCAGCGCCTTTGCCTTGAAGCAGTTCAATCACCGCGTTGCTGACCTCGTTGAGTTTGGCTCCGTCGAGGCCCTTGAGCACCGGTCGCAAACCACCGAGTAGGGCGTCGAGGTCGAGCGCAGGTGCGGTGTTGCCGCGCGCGATGGTGGCTCCGGGCGACAACTTCTGCAGATCCCCTGGGCCTGCGAGGATTTCCAGGTATCGGTCACCGGTCAGATTCTGGTAGCGGATCGCCGCCCGGGTGGAGGTGTAGAGCTGTTGTCGCTTGTCGACGGTGAAGGTGACGTTGGCGTGGTCGCCCTCAATAGCAATCTTTTTCACCGTCCCCACCGCGATACCGGCGATGCGTACGTCCTGCCCGGCCTTCAGCCGTGACACAGATGTGAACTCGGCGTGGAAGGTGTTGGTGGATCCGAACCGGAACTGGCCGAACGTGATCACCAGCGCAGCCAGCACCAGCAGCATCACGACGGTGAACACTCCGACCTTTACCGCCGTTGCGCGTGGGGCCATCAGTAATGGTCCTGTTCGGCGTAGGCGCCGTTGAACAGGAACTGCAACGTGGAGGGTGCATCGAACTGCAGCTCGGTATTGGGCTGATAGGGGACGTAGGCGTTGTCAGTGACCAAAAATGGTGGCCGATACCAGGATCCGGCGCCTTGCTTGGTGGGCAGGTCAGGTAATCCGCGGCAATTGGGGCCACCGGAAGCATTGACCAGCGGCAGACTCTCCGGGTAGGTGTAGGCCGGTGAACCCGCAATGAAGCCGGCATTGACGAACAAAGCAGGCTGTATTCCACCGATGTAGGGGCCGAACTTCTTATAGGCGCTCGCCAACGATGTGATAAGACAACCATATTCGGGTGAGTAGTCGCGGGCTACGCCCAGCGGGGCACGCAGTCGTTGGATCGCTGCGATCAAATCGCCTTCGGCCGGTCCAACGGTGTCCGCGCCGGTGGTCGCGAGGCCTGTGGTCGCGAGCATGGTGGCACTCAGGTCATCACTTTCATCGGCGATGGTGTGGCTGATGGTCGGAATGTTGCCGAGAGTGGAGACCAAATCATCGGCCGCGGCGTTGTAGATGTCGGCCGTAGCGCTGAGTTTCTGCAGGTCGGTTTGCAGTGTTGGAAGATGTGGATTGATCGTGCCCAGGTAGCTGCCGAGCGTGGCTAGAGCGTCGCCCAGGTCCTTTCCGTTACCGCGCAACCCATCTGCCAGTGCTGTCATCGTGGCGTTCAGTTGAACCGGGTCAATCTTGTCCAGGGTGTCGACGAGCGACTGGAACAGCGTGTTGACCTCGACACTGACTTCGGAGGCCTGCAAGTGGGCATTCGGTGCGAGTCGATTCGCGGCCGGTTGGGCGGGTGCCAGCAGCTCCACCGACTTCGCGCCAAAGATGGTGCTGCTCGCGATCCGCGCGGTGACATTGGCCGGGATCTTGGCCAGCTCGCCGGTGCGGATAGCAAGGGTCAGCTGCGCCGACGCGCCGCTATAGGAAATCTCGGACACCCTGCCGACCTGCACTCCGAGGAACTTCACCTTGGCGTCGCGATCCATCACCAGACCGGCCCGTTGCGATGTCAAGGTCACAGCGGCAGTGGGCGTGAATGCCCCCTGATATCCCAGGTAGCTGACACACGCCGCGCCCATCATGCCGAACACCAAAATGGCCGCAGCAGCAAGAACTTTCGCACGTCGGCGCACCCGAACGGTCACTGTCCCCCTCTCATCAAACGATGCCCCGCCGGTCGGCTGCACATCGGCATCTCAATCCGTAGCGGCGACCCCCAAAGGTTTCCCACTGCACCCGAAATCTACTACCTGTTATAACATAACGCATGATATAACTTCACAGCGCGGGACGTTCCGGGTGGTCCCGAGACGGCACGCTCGCCAAACGACGTCCACCTCAAAGAGGAGGTTCCTGCTGATGGCAGAGAGACTCAGACAAGACCGCCCAGGACAGGCGCCATCACGGCCCGGTTTCTCCGCACTACAGAAAGCGCTCTTCGGAGTCCTCGCCTTCTTCTTCGCGATACATCCGGTGTTCTGGTACCTCGAATCCCACGTCGGCGTCTCGCATGCCGTCGCATCCACCGCAATGGTGCTCGTAGTCATCGGCTGCTTCGCAGCCGCACTGATCCTGCCTTGGATCCCGTTCGCCGATCAGCGCACTCGAACCCGCGCCGAACGACTGGGCGCCACGGTGATCGTGTGGGTGTTCATCGCGCTCATCCCGCGCTTCATCTGGGAACTGCCTTGGCTGTTGTTCTTCGACCAGATCAGGCAAGGCGTCGAGAGCGGATCTCTATGGACCTACATGTGGTCACCCATCCTGCTCGGGGGTGACGCCCGCTACCTCAACGGCGACCCGCTCATCGTCTGCATGGAGTGGATCGCCCTATTCGTCGGATTCTTCGAGGCCTATGCGCTTTTCCAATTCTTCCGAAACGGCAAGAAATTCACCAGCATTCAATTGTCACTCATCATGGCGGGCATGATCGTCGAGGTAACGCTGCCAGCTGTCTACTTCGGTGTTGAGATTGCAAACAACCTCGCGAGCATGTCGTCCCCGATGGAGATGTGGGTAAAGTTCGTCCTCATCAACGTGCTCTGGTGCACCATGCCACTGGTTACCTACTTCTGGGGCGTGAACAGATTAACCCGCGGCAACCTACGCGTGCGGTTCTGATGCCAGTGCCGATGCCCCTCACGGTGAACAACGCACATGGCGTCGACAGAATTACCGAGGCACCCATACGTAGCGACCACCCACGCAGAGTCGCGGCGAGGGGCAGAATTCGCCAAACAGAATGGCATTTCGCCATCGAGAGTGACAGCCGACAGAGGCTGCGGCGGCGGCGCGGCCGTGGCGGCGGCCGTAGGTGGTCTGCTGGTGGTTGTTGGTTAACAACAGTCGCCGCGTGTGGTGCGCTGGTCATGATAGCGACGGCGGCCGCGCTGTCTCGCTGTAGGTCGCCATTCCAGATGGCGGACGCCACCTCCCCCACCTGCGCCTTCCCTGACATTGCTACGGATTTCGCGGACACCTTTGCCATCCAAACGGCGGATCCGAAAACGAGGCGGGCGTACAACAAACTGTGCGGAGTGAGTTGCGTGGGCCCTGGTCTGGCCCGGCATTTTTGGCGTCACTAGTCACTGGGCTGGCTGAACCGGGCCGAATCCGCGACCATCCTGATTTGGTGCTGGACCAACCTCGATTCGGACATCCACAACGATCTGAGAGCGCCGGTTGACCAACTGCGCATCCAGTTGCGGCGAAAGGGACTGCCCCCGGTTTGGTTGACTCCTGACCTGTAAGGATTCGTCCTTGCTGGAAGGATCAATCTCGTGCCGAAACCGTTTCCTGCCGAGTTCCGTGCTGACGTCATCGCCGTGGCCCGCAAGGGTGAGGCGCCGCTGCGCCAGATCGCGAAGGACTTCGGGATCTCGGAGGCCTGCCTGCATCGCTGGCTCAAGATCGCTGACCGCCAAGACGGCGTCGACCGACCCGGGCCGACAGCGGCGTCCGACGACGTATCGGCGCAGCTGCGCGAAGCGCACAAGCGGATCAAGCTCCTCGAGCAGGAGGCTGAGGTGATGCGCCGCGCGGTCGGCTACCTGTCCCGGGACGCCAACCCAAAATGATGTACCCGCTGGTCCTCGACCTTGCCGATGACGGGATACCCGTCACGGTGACCTGCCGGGTCCTGGGATTCTCCACCCAGGCGTTCTACACATGGCGTAAAGCACCCGTGTCACAGCGAGATTGGGACGATGCACACCTGATCAACGCCGCCCGCGACATTCACGCCGATGATCCCGCTTTCGGATACCGGTTCATCGCCGACGAACTACCCGGGCGTGGGATCACCGCCGGCGAGAACCGCGTCGCGCGGCTGTGCTCGCAGGAGCGCATCTGGTCAGTCTTCGCCAAGAAACGAGGACTGAGCCGTCGATCCGGCCCACCGGTCCATGACGACCTCGTCGAGCGTCTGTTCAGCGCCCAGGCCGCCAACCAGGTCTGGCTGACCGACATCACCGAGCACCCCACCGATGAAGGCAAGCTCTACCTATGCGCGATCAAGGACGTGTTCTCCAACCGGATCGTGGGCTACTCGATCGACTCACGAATGAAGTCCGCACTGGCGGTGGCCGCCCTGGATCATGCCGTGGCGCTGCGTTCACCCATCGCGACGATCGTTCACTCCGACAGGGGAAGTCAATTCAGGTCGCGAAAATTTGTCCACGCACTGTCGCACAATGGATTACACGGATCGATGGGCCGTGTCGGTGCGTGCGGCGACAACGCCGCGATGGAGTCGTTCTTCGCCCTTCTGCAGCGCCACGTTCTCGATCGGCGACGCTGGTCCACTCGTGCTGAACTACGCCTGGCGATCGTGACCTGGATCGAGCGGACCTACCACCGGCGGCGCCGGCAACGCGCACTCGGCAGGCTCACCCCGATAGAGTTCGAACTGCTCCACACACCTGTCGCAACCGCGGCCTGAAATTCACACCTCGCGAGTCAACTGAAGTCGGGGCAGTCCCTGGTGACCTCAAACTTGCCGTTCGGGCGCTGGGGCGAGACCTTCTCCGATGACGTCGTGGCCGCAGCCATGATCGACCGCCTGGTCCACCACGCCGAAGTCTTGACCCTCACCGGGGACTCTTACCGGACCCGCACCCGCCGCGAACTCCTCGGCAAGAACCGAACGAACAACAGCTAGGACCTTGCTCGTGGTTGGCTGACGGCCTGGCCAGATTGGCCTACCAGATTGGCCTGCCTAGGCGGCACGGTCGAGCAAGGAAATGATGTTGCTGCGCAACACATCTTCACTGACATGGGAGGTGATCAGTGCAGACGCCAACGGATCGCCCCCCCGCAGAACCCCTAACAACAGGTGTTCGGAATCAATGGTGGAGTCATGATGGGCGACCGCTTCCCGGAGTGCGAGTTTGAGCGCTTCTTTGGCGGGCTTGCTGAAAGCAAGATTCCCGCGCCGAGATCTGCTACCTGAGTCGCTCACCGCGTCGTCGAACGTTCCCTCACCGAACGCATGATTAATGCGCTCTCGCACACGGTGCAAATCGATTCCGATCGACTTCAATGCGTCGGCGTCTGACTCGAATGATGCTCCGCTTGCGTTGGCGCCCAGTTGCTCGCGCACCGAATCGACGGTCATCCCCACCCCAGCAAGCTCATCCAAAAGCTCTCTGCTGGCGCTCTGCACAATCCCGGCCACTAAGTATTCAGGCCCAATCAGTTTGGCACCGAGGTCTTTTGCTTCTTCCTGGGCCAAAACCACAGCCACACGGGCATGCCGGCCAAAACGTTCAAACATCGTGTCATCTCCTCCGGTTGTACTTCTGATGGACTGCCTGGCGACTAACCCCAAGAGCGTCGGCGATCGCCTGCCAACTCCAACCCTGCGCACGCGCACTGCGAACGTGGATCGCTTCCAGCCGCTCCTGCAGCCGTTGCAGCGCAAGCACCGTACGCAAACCCACCTCCGGGTCCTCACTGGACGCCGCGTCATCGAACGCATCGAGATCAGTCACACTGTCAAGGTAGATTGACAGTATCCGTTTGTCAATCGAGATTGACAGAGGCAATGCTCATCCCGAAGGTGGGTCAATTTCACGAGACCCGATGGGGGTCAATTTTGAGAAATCGTTGACAGGTACTCCAAGACCGCGGAACCAACATCCACATCGACGCTGGCAGCCATCGTGTACTCCACGCAGTGCAGAGACTGCAGATCACCAGTATCTGCCGAAGTTGGCGAAAGATACAGTCCTGTACCCGTCGAGGGCATCGCGTTCCTGTACGACGAGTGCGGTGAGCCGACCTCTGCGAGGAAATCTGACGTGGCGGCAACGATCGGCTCAACCGCTACCGCTCAAGACCCCCAGGCCGTCATTGCAAAAGGCCTCCTGGCCAGTGCTTCTGGTGAGCTTTGTTGATAACGCGAAGGTTTCCACGTACTTGCTTGAGGTCACCAGTGGATGGAACTTCGTCGTCGTGGTTACCCGGATTGAGAACCTTGGCGAAGGTTTTCCATTGGCCTTTTTCTGCGTTGTCGTCGACGACGAACGGCATTACCAGGGGTACAAGTTCCCCAAGCGTGAGTCCCTTTGCCTCGAAGTCAGCGACCGTTGTCGGAGTTCCCGCTGCAGTTTGGCCGGTGGCGATGATCTGCTTGGCTAATCGTTCCGCTGCCGACCGGTAGTTCCCGCAGGCCGCTCGCCGGCCCTTCGCGGTAGGCGAATTCAGGTGGTCTTCGCCTTCGAGCATGAACTGAGCGAAAGCATCTGTGGCCTGGGTGGCGTCTGTTCCGGCGACGACGTTGAGCAAGTCGAGTTTGTACGCGATGTAGTTGCCACCACCGTAATTGGCTTGCGTCAGCTCGGCGAGCTTGTTGTCGAAGGTGGTGATAATGACCTGGATACCGGCATCCAGAAGCCGGCCCAGCGTATTTTGAACGAAGGTGAGGCGATGATCGGAATCGCTGCCGGGGATAGGGTCGTCAAGGACGACGATCGGCGAGCCAAGTAATTCAGACCGGGCCAAGAAAAGTGCCAGCCCTAGGGCGTTGAGCTGCGAGTCGCTGTAGACACCGAGTGCGTCACGCTCAATGGGCGGGCTGGTTTGATCGGCGTGCAGGGCTGCCACAAGGTTGACGAACAGCGATCCTCCGGCTCGTCGTTTGACACCACCAAAGCCGACGAGTTCCTCGGGCCGGATGGTGCTCCACCACTTGGCGATGGTGTCACTCATCTGATCGAAGCGCGTGTCCAACACTGTCCCTGCGGCATCACGCAGCTGTTTCTCAGCACCATTGAGTCGCTTGATGATTCGCTGCCGTTTCGACTCTGCCACCACGTCGGCGACCACATCGGCGCGACGTGCAAGCAGGTCGGCGATCTCGGTCAGGCCGCTGACTGTAACTCGGCTCCTAGTGGCGGCCTCGACTGCGGTGCGCAATGCACCAGAACGATCATTGTACTCGTCGAGCATTGTGACGAGATTTGCTGTGGCGGTCGATATTTCGAGGTAGCTAGCGGACAACTCGTGCGGCATCTGCCGCCGGCTTGAGACAGCGTCACCGACCTGCTCAACGGCGCCACGGGTCGACGCAACGGCCGTTTGCAAGGCCGTCGCCGCACTGTCGACATGCCTTGCGTGGGTGTGCGCATCGGTTAACAGGGCGGGCTCTACGCCTAGATCGCGGAGCGCATCTGCGGCTCTTTCAAGCTGGTCGGAGGTCCATTTGACGATTTGGGGTACGGTCGCGACGATGCTGGCCCCAAATTGGTCGAGGCTGTGACGCGCTCGGCCAAGCGCTGCAGTGGCGGCACTGGCGGCAGTCTCGAGTGCTTGGGTGCGCTGCAGGTGGTCCCGCAGCAGCTGAACTCGCTCAGGTGTCAGTGCGTCGTCGGTGCCGCAGACTGGGCACTGCGCTGGATGCTTGAGTTCGGCGTACGCGTCGAGGCCGAGCACCGCCGTGAACACCGGGGTGAGGCGGGCGGAATGCTGGTCAACCGCGGACAGCGCGGTGACGTAGCCGTCGAGTTCGGGATTCGTTGGAATGCCCGGCGTTAACACGCCAGCACCCAATGCCGAGAGTGGGAACGCGCGCTCGCGTTGGTCTTCCAGCGCGGCGCTGACGGCGGCACCGAGGTCATCGAGGGTGTCGAAGGTCGGCGGTCCGTTTCCAGAGCTCGGGTTTGTTAGCACCGCTGTTCCGGCGCGAAGCAGTTCCGCGTCCACCCCACTGCGTACCGCATCCAGGGTTAGCGACTTCTTCACCAGCGCGGTGATCGCGGTGCCAGCCGCCGCGGCGGGAGTGCCTGCCAATGTCCCCACCCGCTTCAACGCATCACCGATCGGCTCGGCCTCAACGCGGGTACGTGCAGCCCTGACCCGTGTTCGGAAATCGTCCAGGTCGGTCAGTGACAGCAAGGCTTTGAAATAGTTGACGCGTTGCTTGGGCTCTGTGGATAGGACGTGCCGCAATGTGTGCTGGAGGAGCACCGGCGCGCGTACCGGTGGATCTGCGAGAGTCAGGCCAATCTGGCTGAGGTCGGCAACTTCGGTGCCGTTCAGTAGTAGACGGCTATCACATTCAGTGCCTTGTCCGAAGTCGCACAACAGTTCTCGGCGGACGCTGTGAGTGACCCCATCGGAGCAGCGGAACACCGCCTCGACATAGACGTCGGTGCTGGCAGTCGGCAAATGCGCGTTGCGGAGGCTGTCGTTGTACTCAGCTTTGGCACCGCCGAGCAACTCTCGCCGGCTGCTCTGACCACTGAAAAGAAATTCGATTCCCTCAGCCAGGCTGGTCTTGCCTTGACTGTTTCCGGCGTGTACCACCACTAACGGCGCGTCGAGCTGCAACGTCCGAGCTTCAGTCCCGAACGCCCGGAATCCCCGAATCTCCAATGACACCAACCGCGGTTGGGTTGCGATATTCACTCCTGCCGCCAATCCGAGATGACCGCGTCCAGCGCGGAATCCAAATCCTCTTCGGTCTCGCTATGTACGACCGCTTCGGCCAAGGCACGGGCGTCACATGCGGCGGTGCCATCACCAGCCAACTTCTCCAGCAGCGCGTTCAGGTTCGGGAGGAGATCGCTCACGTGCAAAGACTACTGATCACCCCCGACAGACTGGGGGCTCGGGGACCGAGTCTGGCAGGCATGCTGGGTCGGAGTGCCACCACCGTCGCAGCCCGCTAGATGATGCAGTTTGCTTGTGAATTTGCAATCCAGTTGGCGGATCCGCAAACTTCCGCCATCTCGAATTGCAATCCGCCATCCAGAATTGCAACCGAGCGGCGGGGGGCACTCGAGCCGCCCGATCACCTGGCGACATTAGTAAGACTAATTCATCTGAAGAATCATTAGCTGTACTTGATCAGCGCACGTCCATAGCCTCGGACGCATGGCTTCACCTGTGCTCATCGGATTCCTCACCACCATGGCGCTGATCGCCGCGATCGGCGCGCAGAACGCCTTCGTGTTGCGTCAGGGCATCCTTGGCGAGCACATCGTCGCCGTCATCGCGTTGTGCACGGTCTCCGACCTGATCCTCATCGCCGCCGGCATCGCCGGGGTCGGCGCGCTGATCACCGCACATCCCGACGCGATGACGGTCGCGAAGTTCGGCGGGGCGGCCTTCCTGATCGGCTATGGCGCACTGGCCGCGCGGCGCGCCTTCCGGCCCTCGACCCTCAACCCGTCCGAGCGCACCCCAGCTCGCCTGGCCGAGGTGTTGGTCACCTGCCTGGCGCTGACCTGGCTGAACCCGCACGTCTACCTGGACACCGTGGTGCTGCTCGGCTCGCTGGCCAACGAGCACCACGAGCAGCGGTGGCCGTTCGGCGCCGGCGCGGTGGCCGCGAGTGCGGTGTGGTTCACCGGCCTGGGCCTGGGTGCCCGCCGAATGGCCGGACTGTTCGCCACCCCGATGACCTGGCGCATCCTCGACGGGCTGATCGCCGTGATGATGATCGCGCTCGGCACGAGCCTCGCGCTGTCCTGAGCCTCGGAGGACGCTCAGCCCGACATACGCCGGGGCGGGTCTCGATCGATTTCCGGCGATGAGACAGAATCAGCAGGTGAACCGCATGTTCCGGCGTGGAGTGCCGACGGAGGCCCCGCATCCCTTTGCGAATGCCCCGGCCTGGTTCACCTCCGCTTTGGAACAGACCCCCGAACACTCGACCATCGACGTCGACGGCTGCGCCATCCACGTGCGGAGCTGGGGTGATCCGGACAATCCGCCCCTGGTGTTCGTCCATGGCGGCGGCGCTCACTCCGGCTGGTGGGATCACATCGCCCCGTTCTTCGCCCGCACCCATCGCGTCGTCGCACCCGACCTGAGCGGGCACGGCGAGAGCGACACCCGCAAGGAATACGCCCTGTCGATCTGGGCCCGCGAAGTGCTGGCCGCCTCGGACGCCTCCGGGTCCACGGCGCGGCCCACGATCGTCGGCCACAGCATGGGCGGCTGGGTGGGGGCCTCGGCCGCCACCCGCTACGGCGCGCAGATCGACAGCATCCTGGTCATCGACTCCCCGCTGCGTGATCGCGCCCCGGAGGAGGTCCGGTTGCGCAACCGCCGTCGCGACACCGCCGGATACGCGACCGAGGACGAGATCCTGGCCCGGTTCCGGGCGGTGCCGAAGCAGGACGTGACGCTGCCCTACATCGGTCACCACATCGCCGTGCAGTCGGTGCGCAAGACCGACAACGGGTGGGTATGGAAGTTCGACCCGGACATCTTCGGCGGCCATCTGATGGACGAGACAGCCACCGATCAGGAACTCCTGGAGCACACCTTTGCCCGAATCCCTTGCCGGGTCGGGTATTTGCGATGCGAGAACGGCGTGGTCCCACCGCCCATGGCGGCCCAGATCCGGTCGATGCTGCAACTGCGCGGCCCGTTCGTCGAACTCGCCGAGGCGGGCCATCACCCGATGCTGGATCAGCCCCTACCGCTGGTGGCGACGATCCGGACGCTGCTGGAGTTCTGGTCGATCACCTAGCGGCCAACGGCCCGGCGAATGACTTCTTCAGCGCGCTCGGGGCGACGGCAGGCAACAAGGCGGCCAGCAGTTTGCGCTTGAGCCCGGTGGGAGTGCGGACGAGTTCGATGTCGATGCGCGTGCCGGTCTCCTGCGGCGTGAGTTGAAATGTCCAGCCGCCGCCCGGGCCGAAGACCTTCGAGTCATGGGTGGTCACGGTGACGCGCCGCCGCTTGATGTCCCAGTCGTAGCGGGCGCGCTCCCACGCCGACGCTGTGCCTTCGGTCACTTCTGCCCAGGTATCGCCCAACGCATGCACCCGAAAATGCTCCTCGTCGATGGTTGGCCACCGATCTGGCCGGGACGGCCCAAAGTCGGTGAGCACGTCTATGAGGGCGACGGGGTCGAGCGTCGACGACATCTGGAACCGAACCACGGGCATGCTTGCTCCTTCGGGATTGAACTGGGACATACCGACATTCAGCTGGTATCCGCGCGGGCTGCGCAGCCGACGCGAACGCCGCATGCTTCATCTGACCCGAGGAAAATGATCTAGTCCAACGATGGTTTTTGATGGGAACCATCTCAGTTGGAGATGACCTTGTCAGCGCGCGGATCGGCCCGGCAGAATCCCCGAGGCATCTGATCTTGATTCGATACCCATTCTTTCGGCCGTGGCTGTCGGAGGCTGTCTGCCTTCCAAGAGAGAATGCTTACGCCGCCCGCCGAAAGCGAGCGGCTGGAACCGATCGCTCCGGCATCGGCCCTGGTGGGAAAGGACCAGCAGTGAGTTACAACGCCGCAGACATCACCGAGCTCGACGATGTCCAGCACACCCGCCTGCGGCCGGCGGTCAACCTTGGGCTCGACGTGCTCAACACGGCGCTGCGCGAGCTGGTGGACAACGCGATCGAAGAGGTCGCCGATCCCAGCCACGGCGGGTCCACCGTCACCATCACCCTGCACGCCGACGGCTCGGTCAGCGTCGCCGACGACGGTCGCGGCCTTCCGGTCGACTCCGACCCCACCACCGGGAAGAACGGCATCGTCAAGACCCTGGGCACCGCGCGGGCCGGCGGCAAGTTCTCCGCGCACACCGACGCCACCAGCACCGGCGCCGGCCTGAACGGAATCGGCGCCGCGGCAGCGGTGTTCATCTCCGCCCGTACCGACGTGACCGTGCGCCGGGCCGGCAAGACCTACCTGCAGAGTTTCGGCGGCGGCTACCCCGGCACCTTCGACGGCAAGGATTTCGACCCCGACGCCGAGTTCACCCGCTCAGACACCCAGAAACTGCGTGGCACCGGCAACCGCAAGCCCGACGCGCACGGCACCACGGTGCGCATCCTGTTCGACGCGACGGTGGTGCCGGACTCGACCGTGGACATCGGCGAGGTCCTGCTGCGGGCGCATGCCGCGGCGCGAATGTCGCCCGGGGTGCACCTGGTCGTCATCGACGAGGGTTGGCCCGGTGAGGAAGTCCCGCCCGCCCTGCTCGAACAGTTCAGCGGCCCGTGGGGCACCGACACCCTGCTGGACCTGATGTGCACCACCTCGGGCAATCCCCTGCCCGGCGTGCGTGCCGTCGTGGAAGGCCGCGGCGAGTACACCACCGGCCGCGGCCCGACCCCGTTCCGCTGGTCGTTGACCGCGGGCCCGGCCGAGCCGGCCACCGTCGCCGCGTTCTGCAACACCGTGCGGACCCCCAACGGCGGATCTCACCTGACAGCCGCCATGAAGGGACTCTCCGAGGCCCTGGCCGACCGGGCGTCCCGCATCCGCGACCTCGGTCTGGCCAAGGGCGAGGACGGCCCGGAACCACAAGACTTCGTCGCCGTCACCGCCTTGGCCGTGGACACCCGAGCACCGGACGTGGCCTGGGACTCGCAGGCCAAGACGGCGGTGTCGTCGCGGTCGCTGAACGTGGCGATGGCCCCGGATGTCGCACGCAGCGTCACCATCTGGGCGGCGAACCCCGCCAACAACGACGCGGTGTCGCTGTGGACCAAGCTGGCGCTGGAATCCGCCCGCGCGCGGCGCAGCGCCGAGGGCGCGAAGGCCCGCTCCCGCGCGGCATCGAAAGCCAAGGGGCTGGGGACGAACCTGTCGCTACCACCGAAGCTGCTGCCCAGCCGGGAGACCGGCCGGGGTTCGGGCG
Source organism: Mycobacterium shunyiense (assembly GCF_058270035.1). Taxonomy (NCBI): domain Bacteria; kingdom Bacillati; phylum Actinomycetota; class Actinomycetes; order Mycobacteriales; family Mycobacteriaceae; genus Mycobacterium; species Mycobacterium shunyiense. The sequence goes on from NZ_JBZDPT010000031.1 coordinate 44,845, forward strand.
CCGAATTGTTCCTGTGCGAGGGCGATTCCGCGCTCGGCACCATCAAGGCCGCACGCGACGCCACGTTCCAGGCAGCCTTCCCGCTGAAAGGCAAGCCGCCCAACGTCTATGGGTTTGCGCTGAGCAAGGCGCGGGCCAAAGATGAGTTCGACTCGATCGAACGCATCCTGGGCTGCGGCGTGCGCGATCACTGCGATCCGGAGCTGTGCCGCTACGACCGGATCCTGTTCGCCTCCGACGCCGACCCCGACGGCGGCAACATCAACTCCAGCCTGATCTCGATGTTCCTGGACTTCTACCGGCCCCTCGTCGAGGCCGGGATGGTCTACGTGACGCTGCCGCCGCTGTTCGTGGTCAAGGACAGCCAGGACCGGATCTACTGCCAGGACGAGTCCGAACGCGACGCGGCCGTGGCGCAATTGAAGGCCACCTCCAAGCGCAAGGTAGAAGTGCAGCGCAACAAAGGCCTGGGCGAGATGGACGCCGACGATTTCTGGAACACCGTGCTGGATCCGCAGCGGCGCACCGTGATTCGAGTGAATCTCGACGACGGCGACGCCAAGCTGCACCACACCCTGTTCGGCGGGCCGCCGGAAGGCCGGCGCACGTGGATGGCCGAAGTCGCCGCCCGTGTCGACACCGCAGCGCTCGACTTGACCTAGGAAGAAGTACTGTGACCGCCACCCTGGACGTTCCTGAGCAGAACCCTGACCTGGTGCTCGACCAGAGCGCCGATGACTACTGGAATCACTACCAGCTCACGTTCGCGCTCTACAGCGTCAGCGACCGCGCCATCCCCTCTGCATTCGACGGGCTCAAGCCGGGTCAGCGCCGCCTGCTCTACCAGATGCACGAGTCGAAACTGTTGCCCGGCAACAAACCGCAGAAGTCCTCGAAGATCTGCTCGGCGGTCACCGGTAACCTGCACCCGCACGGCGGCGCATCGATGTACGGGGCCGCGGCGCTCATGGCCGCCGAGTTCCAGCGCGTGAAAGTCATTGACGGACAAGGCGCGTTCCCCCGCATCCAGGGCGACATTCCCGCCGCGGACCGCTACACCGAGATGCGGCTGTCGGCTCCCGGTGCCGCGCTGACCGCCGAACTCGACGATCACGCCGTACCCATGGTGCAGACCTTCGACGGCGAGTGGACCGAGCCGACGATGCTGCCGGCCCAGTGGCCGGTGCTGCTCTGCAACGGCGCGGTCGGCATCGCCGAAGGGTGGGCCACCAAGGTGCCCGCGCACAATCCGCGTGAGGTGATGGCCGCCTGCCGGGCTCTGCTGGCCAGACCGAACACGACCGATGACACGTTGATGAAGCTCATCCCCGGACCCGACTGGGGCTGCGGGTCCACCGTGGTCGGCTCGAACGGCCTGCGGGAGTACATCACCACCGGCCGCGGCATGTTCACCGTCCGCGGCACCCTGACGGTCGACGGCAAGAACGTCATCGTCACCGAGCTCCCTCCCGGCGTCGCCAGTAACACTGTGCAGGACAGGATCCGAGCCCTGGTCGAGTCCGGCGAGTTGTCCGGCGTGGCCGACATGTCGGACCTGACCGACCGTCGCAACGGGCTGCGCATCGTCGTCACCGCCAAACGCGGCCACAGCGCCGAGACCATCCGCGAGCAGCTGCTGGCGCTGACACCGCTGGAGTCGACGTTCGCCGCCAGCCTGGTCGCCCTCGACGAGGACCGGGTGCCGCGCTGGTGGTCGGTGCGGGAGCTGATCTCCGCGTTCCTGCATCTGCGTGACTCCGTGGTGTTGCACCGCAGCGAGTACCGGTTGGAGAAGGTCACCGCGCGTCGCCACCTGGTGGCAGGCTTGATGAAGATCCACCTCGACATCGATGCTGCCGTCGCGGTCATCCGAGGCTCCGATACCGTCGACGACGCCCGGCAGGGACTGCAGCAGCGATTCGAAATCGACGAAGAGCAGGCCAATTACGTTCTGGCCCTGCAGCTTCGACGGTTGACCAAGCTCGATGTGATCGAGCTGCAGGCCGAAGCCGACAAGCTGGACGCCGAGTTCGCCGAGCTGACCGAACTGGTCTCCAACCCCGATGCGCGCCGAAAGGTGATCGACAAGGAGCTGGTGGAGACCGCGAAACTGTTCAAGGGCCCCGAATTCGACCGCCGCACCGTGCTGGACCTCGAGGCCACCCCGACCGCGTCCTCTGCCGACGAGGACGGCCCCAGGGAGCGGAAGGTCAACACCTCCTGGCGCCTCGACGACCGCGGCGTGTTCTCCGACAGCCACGGCGAACTGCTCACCTCGGGTCTGGGATGGGCGGTGTGGACCGACGGCCGGGTCAAGTTCACCAATGGCAACGGCCTGCCGTTCAAGATCCGCGACATCCCGGTGGCGCCGGACATCACCGGGTTGCTGCGCTCCGGGGTGATGCCGACCGGTTATCACCTGGCGCTGGTGACGCGGCGTGGCAAGGTCCTGCGCATCGACCCGGCCGCGGTGAACCCGCAGGGTGTGGCCGGCAACGGCGTGGCCGGGGTGAAGCTGGTCGCCGATGACGCCGGCGACGAGGTGATCGCCGCGCTGCCGATCAGTTGCGAAAACGGCGAGGCCATCCTTTCCACGTCCGAGAAGAGCTGGAAGGTCACCGAAGTCGCCGACATCCCGGTCAAGGGCCGCGGCGGCGCCGGTGTCGGGTTCCACCCGTTCGTCAAGGGCGAGGACGCTCTGCTGTCGGCGGCGATCTCGGCAACCGGTTTCGTGCGCGGACGCCGGGCCGTGCGAGCCGAAAACCGCGCGAAGGCCTCGGTCAAGGGCTCGGGCAGCGATGTGACGCCAGCCCCGTCAGAGTGAGGTTGCCCTTCAAGATCACGAATGGAGTACAGACCGCGAGGCAACACTGTTAACAGCAGTCACTTTGTTAACATCGGGGCATGCAGGACTCGCCTGGGAGCAGCGACCTGCGCCGAACAGGTCCGGTTTCCCGGCGTGACGCGCTGCGCTACGCCGCCGCCGTGTCGGCGCTGGCCGGGCTGGGTGCGGTAGCGGCAAGCGTCGGTGCGCCTGCGGCGTCGGCCGCCGCCCCCACGCTGATCGACTTCGCCATGCGTCAGATTCCGGCGCAGCACATCCGGGCCGCCGGCCACTCCGGGGTGATCAACTACGTCTCGACGTCACGTCCGGGCTCATCCATGGGCGCCAAACCGATCACCCTGCCCTACGCCAAGCAGCTGACCGCCGCCGGATTGGTGATCGTCAGCAACTACCAGTACGGCAAGCCCGGCGGGACCGCCCCATCGGACTTCACCCGGGGATACGCCGGCGGCGTGGCCGACGCCCGCACCGCCTGGCAACTACACACCGCGGCCGGTGGCGGCCAGAGTGCACCGATCTTCTTCAGCGTCGACGACGATATCGACCGCAACACCTGGAACAACGTCGCCCTGCAGTGGTTCCGCGGGATCAACTCGGTGCTCGGTGTGCAGCGCACCGGCATCTACGGGGGAATCCGACCGTGCCAGTGGGCAATTGGCGATGGTGTCGTCGGCAGATCGACCACCCCCGGCCGTGCCTGGGCGTGGCAGACCCGGTCCTGGTCTGGCGGGCAGGTCCACCCTGCCGCGGTTCTGTACCAACGGGTGGTGAGTACCGCGTCGAATCCGGGACCGGTGGTCGGCGGGCTCGAAGTCGACGTCAACGATGCGCTGGCCCAAGATGTCGGCCAGTGGAACCTACATCCGTAGCGTCGCAGCTCAGATCGGCGCGAGGCGACCGGCCCAGGGCATTGCCTGCTCGAGCTGAGCCGCCAACTTGAGCAGCAGCGATTCACCGGCAAGCGGTGCGACGAACTGGACACCGAGCGGCAGACCTTCCGCGGTCCAGTGCAGCGGCAACGAGATCGCCGGGCGGCCGGTGATGTTCGCCAGTTGCGTATAGGGCACCCAGCCGAGGTTCTTGTCCACCATGTCATCGACGATCTTGGTGTAGCGCAACAGGCTTGCGGTACGCGTCTTGATCAGTGCGTCGGCAGCATGCTGCAGCACGACCGGCAGATCGAACTCACCGATCCGCGGCGGCAGGGTTGCCAGGGAGGGCGTCAACAGCAGGTCGTACGACTCGAAGAACGTGCTCAGCCGCAGAGTGTGTTCCTGGCGACGCTGCACCGCATCCAGATAGTCGACGCTGCTCGTGGCGCGGCCGATCGCCGCCATGATGAGCGTGTCACGTTCAAACGCGTCGTCACCCGCGCCGGTCAGCCGTTTGGCCTCGGCGAGCTCCCACGCGCTGTAGACGAACCAGGTCAGCAGGAAATCGCGGGCAAGCGCGGCGTCGTCGAAGGGCGCTTGAGGAAGTTCCTCGACATGGTGGCCGAGCTCGGTGAGCGCGGCAGCAGTTGCCTCGACGGCTGCGAACGCCTCGCGGTGTGGCGCGGGATTGATCGCCGTGGGCACCCGCAGCCCGATACGCAGTTTCCCGGGATCCGCCCCCACGCAGGATGTGAACGACTCGGCCGGCAGACTCGGCACGTACGGCCCGAAAGCTTCCCCGCCGCTGAGGACATCGAGCATCGTCGCGGTGTCGCGCACCGTCCGGGAGACGACGCCTTGAACTGCCGCGCCGTGCATGGATTCTCCGACTACCGGACCCGACGGTGTGAGCCCGCGGCCCGGTTTCAGCCCGACGAGACCACAGCTGGCCGCCGGAATGCGGATCGATCCGCCGCCGTCGTTGGCACCGGCGCAGGGCACGATGCCGGCGGCAACGGCCGCTGCCGACCCTCCCGAACTACCGCCCGGCGACCTTGTCAGATCCCACGGATTGCGGGCCGGCCCCCACGCGTCGGGCTCGGTGATTCCCTTCGCGCCGAACTCCGGTGTGTTGGTCTTGCCGAAGATGACCAGGCCCGCGTCGATCCAGCGCTGGACGACAGTGGCGTGCTCGGGGACGTTCAGCGACATCAGCGCACGTGAACCGGCCGAGGTGGGCAAGCCCGCGTAGTCCTGCGCAAGATCCTTGATCAGAAAGGGCACCCCGGCGAAAGGCCCGGTCAGATCGTCCGTCGGCGCTGCCGGAACGTCGCGCACGATCGCGTTGATCTTCGGGTTGACCGCCGCCGCGCGCTGCTGAGCGGTCGCGAGCAGCTCAGCCGCCGAAACCTGCTTTTCAGCAACCAATTTCGCCAGAGATGTGGCGTCGTGTGCCCGGTACTCGTCAAAGTCCACCCCATGAACCTAGACTGCGCCGGCGTCGTGCGGTGAGTTACCGCCGGCGACGACGGGGGCACCGTTTGACGACAGCTCAAAATGGCTACCGACAAAGCATGTCTGAACCCAACACCGGCAACCGCATCGACGACGTCGCCCCCGGTGACATCATCACTCTCGGTGGCGGTGAACCGGCCTGCAAGGTGGTCCACAAGGAACCGACCGAATCGGGCTTCCTGGTCACCTTCGAGGTGGACGACGGCGAGATGTTCCAGCGGGAGGTGGCCGCCGGAACACCGGTCACGCGGTCCTTGGAGTCCAAGTGGGAGTCGACTCAGACCCCGACCGCGCACCCAAAGTCCTGAAACCGGCGGCATCAAGTCTCAGCGCACGAGAGTGGCACCGCCGTCCAACCGGATCTGCTGTCCGGTCATGAACCGGGACTCGTCGGCCAGCAGATACAGCGCCGTATAACCGGTCTCCCAGGCACTGGCCCGGCCCATCTTCAGCTTCACCACTTCGGCGTAGGCTTCGTCGACCTCATCGGGCTCGAACCCGAACAGCGACTGGGAATCGGTGTTGCCCAGCGTCGAGTCGATCGGGCCGAGCATCAGCGTGTTGGCGCGGATGCCTGCGGCGGCGAACTGTGCGGCGGTCAGTTCCGTGATGTAGTTCAACCCGCACTTGCCCAGCGCGTAGGGCATGATCCCGATGTTGAGTCCGACTTCGTTCTTGATGCTGGCGATGGACGAGATATTGATGATGCTGCCGGTTGAACCGCCCTCGTTCTTCTCCATGCATTGTGCGGCAAAGAGATTGCAGTAGTAGCAGCCCAGCATGTTCACGTTGATGCCATGGTTGAAGTCGTCGGCGCTCATCGAGTTGTTCACCCGGTCGAAGGGCGGATTGATCGCCACGCTGTAGACCATCCCGTCCACGCGGCCGCTGTTCTGCATCGCGGTGTCGAAGATGCGCTGGCAGTCGTCCTTTTCGGCGACGTCGGCCTGGACCGCGTACGCCTTGCCCTTCTCTGCGGTGATCATGTTCACCGTCTCCTGTGCGGCAGCGAGATTGCGGTCGACGACCACCACCTCGGCGCCGTGGCGCGCGGCCACGATGGCGGTGGCGCGGCCGTTGCCGATCTTGGGACCGGGCATCTGCCCGCCGCCCACGACGACAACCACCTTGCCGGTCAGATCGAACACGGTGCGGCCGGGACGCTCGAAATCTGTTGACATGATTACTCTTTCCTTGACTAATGAGCTAGATACGGATGGCCCGCTCCGGGCAGCCGTCGACCGCTTCGGCGACGGCGCCTTCGAGCTCGGGAGGGATGTCAGTGGCGATGGCCTCTGCGTAGCCACCGTCGGTCAGCGTGAACACCTGCGGACACAGCGCCGCGCACACGCCGTGTCCGCGGCACAGATCGTCATCGACGACGACTTCATCGGGACACCTTTGTCTGATCCGCGGCCGGGGTCAGGTTGAGGTGCAGATCGGTGAGACCTCGCAGGATGTAGGTCGGCACATAGTCGTAACGTCGCGCGTGGGCGGCGCCGTGCCGGGCCTCGTCGATCTCGATCGCACCGGTGCTTTCCAGCAGCCGCTGGATCACCACTTTTGCCTCGGCCCGGGCCAGTGGTGCGCCGACGCAGCTGTGGACACCGCGGCCGAAGGCGATGTGCCGGCGGGCGTTGTGCCGGTCGAGGTCGAAGACGTCAGGGTTGTCGAACTGGCGCGGATCTCGGTTGGCTGCACCGTAGTGCACCATCACCACAGTGCCTGCGGGGATCTCTACACCGCCGACGGTCGTGGTGGCACGGGCGAGCCGGAAATCCCCGCGGATCGGGCTCTCGAAGCGCAGCGCCTCTTCGACGAAGTTCGGGACCTGGTCGGGGGTACGGCGCAGCTGCTCTTGGAGTTCGGGATTCTCGGCCAGGATCTTCAATGCCGAGGACAGCAGTCGGACAGTGGTCTCCTGACCGGCCGAGAAGAGATTGGCCGCCACCCGCACCACATCCATGACCTCCGGGGTCGACCCATCCGGGAACGTCGCGTGCGCCATCTCGGTCATGACGTCACCGCGAGGTTCGCGGCGCCGCTCCGAGATGTAGTCGGCGAAACGGTGGTAGAGGAATTCCAGCGGCGCGTGCGTCATCACCGTGTCGTCCGTACTGCCCAGCGAGTTGTCCCCGGTCAGCCGTTCGGTGAGCTCGGGACGGTCCGCCTCGGGAACACCGAGGAGATCCGCAATGACCAACAGCGCGAAGGGATTGGCGACAGCGCCGAGGAACTCGCCTCCACCGCCGGCGACGTACGGCTGCAGCACCTGATCGGCAAGGCGCCACATGAACGCCTCGTTTTCCTTCAGGCGTTTGGGGGTGATCAGGCGGCTCAGCAGCGAGCGGTGCGCGGTGTGTTTTGGCGGGTCGAACGACGGGAGTTGGTCACTGAACGGCAGTTCGTCACGGTGAGCCTCGATCAGCGCCCGGACTTCCGCCTCATCGCGCCCCTCCAGCGTCACCGGGAACCCAGGGGTCGGGCCGGTGACGGTATTGCACGACGAGAACGAGTCGTGGTCGCTCACGACCGCCAACGCTTCGTCGTAGCCGGTGACGATCACCACGTTCTGCGACGGCTCGCGGAGCACGGGACTGGCCGTCCGCATGCGCTCAAGGATCGGGTAGGGATCCGCGACCAACGCGGCGTCGTGGAAGAAATCGACGCCCTGGAGCGGGGACGTATCGGTGGACGAAGTCTGCTGCGGTGCGGTGTTCAACGGCATGGTGTTCTCCTCGACTGGGCTGAGGCAAGCTGACCAGCTGGGCGCAGAAATACTGACCAAACGTACAGCTGGTTCCTGACCAATCGTACAGGCATATACTGTACGAATGGTCAGGCAGGGCGATTTTGTTAGGAAAGCTACATTTAGGTCGGTGCGGTGAGCGGTTCCGCGTCGGGCGCCGGCGGCACGACCCGGCAGAAGTTGATCGAGGCCGCCATCGAACTGTTCCGGCGGCACAGCGTCGCCGGCACCTCGCTGCAGATGATCTCCGACGAGCTAGGTCTGACGAAATCGGCGATCTACCACCATTTCCGCACTCGCGATGAGCTGCTGACCGCCATCATGGAGCCCGTCGTCAACGAGCTTGCCGCCCTCGTCGAGATCGCCGAAACCCAGCGCGGGAGCCGTGCCCAAGCCGAATCGATGCTCACCGGCTACATTTCCCTCGCGGTGTCGCACCGCGACCTGTTTCCCATCCTCACCGGCGACCCCGGTGTCACCGAACTCCTCCGAGGGCAGCCGCAATGGCGCGCGATCGTGAAACGACAAGCCGATCTGCTCGCCGGTGCGGAACCTGGCGTGGCCGGCCAGGTCCGCGCGGCCATCGTCATGGCCGGCATCTCGGCGGCCGTCGGGGTGGAATTCGCCGGTCTCGACGACGATGAGCTCTCCGGCCAACTGGTCACGGCGAGCCGACGCACACTCGATCTGCGACCGCCACGACACGCACCGGGACCGCTCGCCCACGGGTGACTGCCGTTTCCTCCGTTGCCGCCAGAATCCCACCTTGGGCAAGCTGAGTACCAACTCACCCGCGAAGGAGCACCTGTGGAGTACACAACGATTCGGCACGAGCTCGACGACGGCATCCTCACCGTCGTCCTCGACCGCCCCGACAACCTCAATGCCTTCACCGTCGAGATGGCCGAAGAGTTGGAACGCACCTTTGTGATGGTCAACGACGATGACACCGTGCGTGCCGTCATCGTGACGGGCGAAGGCCGGGCATTCTGTGCCGGCATGGACCTGTCGAGCGAAGGCAACGTGTTCGGCCTCGACGAGTCGAAGTCACCAACACTGGCCGACATGGCCGACCTCGACGATCCCGAACTGCGCCGGGTCCGCGACACCGGCGGTCGGGTCACCCTGGCGATCTACGCCTGCCGCAAGCCCGTCATCGCTGCCATCAACGGGGCCGCGGTCGGAATCGGCGCGACGATGACGCTGGCCATGGATGCCCGGCTCATGTCGACGAAGGCCCGCTTCGGGCTGGTCTTCGGAAAGCTCGGCATCACACCGGAAGCCTGTTCCACCTGGTTCCTCCCCCGAATCGTCGGCATGCCAACGGCTTTGGATCTGGTCTACCGCTCGGACATCCTCACGGCAGAGGCTGCCCGCGAGATCGGGCTGGCCCAGGCCATCCACGAGCCGGACGCCTTGATCACCGAAGCTAGGGCGCTCGCCGACGCCTGGACCCGCGACCGCTCACCGGTCTCGGTTGCCCTCATGCGGCAGATGCTCTACCGCAACTCCGCCGAGCCGCACCCCATCGACGCACACCGGATCGACTCACTGGCCATGTTCTACACGAGCATCGGCGACGGCCACGACGGCGTGCGGGCCTTCCTCGACAAGCGCACTCCAGAGTTCACCGGGCGGGCCTCCGAGATGCCGCCGTTCTATGAGGAGTGGGTCGACGGCTAGGGACAGCAGCCGCACTGCGGGTTTCAAATCACCGACCAGCAACAGAGCGCAGTTGCGCGATGGAGCACCTCGGTAGGCTGCCTGAGCGGCATACCCCCCGCTCGATCGGAGGCCGATACCCGTGCTCGACGCTGACGATGTGCGCAGCATCGCGCTCTCTTTCCCAGAGACCGCCGAGAAAGAGCGCTGGGGCCATCCGACCTTCGACGTGGCGGGCAAGATGTTCGTTACGGTGCCCGACGACGAAACCTCATTTGCCGTGCGCTGCCCCCGATTTGACCGCGAGGAATTGATTGCCGCCGAACCGCAGAAGTTCTGGGTGCCCCAACACGAGGCCGCATCAGCGTGGGTACGGGTCCGGTTGGCTGAACTGGAGGATTCGCAGGAACTCCGCGACATTCTGCTCGACTCATGGCGGCAAGCCGCGCCCAGCCGCCTGACCGAGTAGCTACGCGCTGCTGCCGGCCTGCACCGCCGGTCGTCGCAACGGGTGCGCACCTCAACCACCCCTTGTCACATAACGCTACGGGCAGTAGCGTAACGCCGCGTGACCCGGAGTTTCCATGTCGGCCAGCCGTTCACCACCCCCGATGCCGACATCGCGGCGGCATTGGAGCAGGTCAGCATCCCGACGCTGCTGCTCTCGCTCGTGCACATCACCGGCGACCCGCGGTACATCCGCGAGTTCAAACAGGCCGGCCTGTTCCTCAACGAGGTCCAGGGCTTCATGAGCGAAGAGGACAAAGCGCGGACCCGTGAGGTGGCGCTACCGGTGATCGCCGACTACCGCGATCGAGGCTGCCCAGTGCCCGACCCGCTGCCCGCCGAACTGGTGCGGGAGATGCTGGACTGGGCGGCCTGTGAACCGGTCGACGAGGACAACCTGCCGCTGATGCTCGAGGAGCTCGACCTCGAAGGGGTCGACCCACGGCGGCCCACACCACTGCAGGGCACGCAAGACTTCAGCGTCATCGTGATCGGCTGCGGCGAGTCCGGGGTGCTGGCCGGGGTACGCCTCAAGCAGGCCGGTATCGATTTCACCATCGTGGAGAAGAACGCCGGACCGGGCGGAACCTGGTGGGAGAACAGCTATCCCGGCGCCCGGGTAGACGTGGCCAACCACTTCTACTGTTACAGCTTCGAACCCAGCAACCACTGGGATCACTTCTTCGCCGAACAGCACGAACTGCGCCAGTACTTCCGCGACGTGGTGGACCGCCACGACCTCGAGCCGAACATCCGATGGAACACCGAAGTGGTGTCCGCGGAATGGGACGGCGGGATGTGGAACGTCACGGTGCGCTCGGCCGCCGGCACCGAGACACTAAGGGCCAACGCCGTCATCACCGCCGTCGGTCAGCTCAACCGGCCGCAGATCCCCGAGTTCCCCGGCGCGGAAACCTTTGCGGGACCGGCCTTTCACTCGGCGGCGTGGAACCACGATGTCGACGTCACCGGCAAGCGGGTCGCGCTGATCGGCGCCGGCGCCAGCGGGTTCCAGATCGCCCCCGCCATCGCCGACAAGGTCGCCCACCTCACGGTCTTCCAGCGCACCGCGCAGTGGATGTTCCCCAACCCGATGTACCACGAGTCCGTCGCCGACGGCGTGCGCTGGGCGATGGAACACCTGCCGTACTACGGCCGCTGGTATCGCTTCCTGCTGTTGTGGCCCGGAGCCGACAAGGGCCTGGACGCCGCCCGGGTGGATCCCGACTACGACGACCACGGCAATGCGGTCAGCGAGATCAACGCCATCGCCCGCATCATGTTCACCGACTGGATCACCACCCAGGTCGGTGACGACGCAGGGTTGCTGGCCAAGGTGCTGCCCGACTACCCGGCCACCGGTAAGCGCACGCTGCAGGACAATGGCAGCTGGCTGGGCGCCCTCAAACGCGACAACGTGGACCTGATCCGCACCCCGATCGAACGCATCACCCCGAGCGGGGTCGTCACGACCGACGGCGAGACGTACGACGTCGATATCATCGTGTACGCCACCGGTTTTCGGGCCACCGACGTGCTGTTCCCGATGAAGATCACCGGGCGTGACGGCATCGACCTGCATGATGCCTGGGGACAGCGCCCGTACGCCTACCGGGGCATCACGGTGCCGGGATTCCCGAACTTCTTCATGACCTACGGCCCGGGAACCCACCTGGCCCACGGCGGCAGCCTCATCCTGAACTCCGAACTCCAGATGCGCTACATCAATCAGTGCCTGGAGCACCTGATCACCGAGGGCCTGCGGACCATGGAGCCGCTGCCCGAGCCGACCAAGGAATGGCACCGGCGTTCGCAGGAAGCGATCCGGCAGACCGTGTGGGCGCAGCCCTCCATCAAGCACTCGTATTTCAAGAATGCCGACGGCGAGATCCACACCGTCAGTCCGTGGCGGTTGAGCGAATACCGGTCCGCCATCAACGAACCCGTCTGGTCAGACTTCACAGTGCAGGAGGCGTGAGCATGCGCGCAGTCGTCGTCGACAGTTCCGGAAAGGTCAGCGTCGAGACCCGGCCTGACCCGGTCCTGCCCGGTCCCGACGGGGCCGTCGTCAAGGTCGAGGCCGCGTCAATCTGCGGATCGGACCTACACTTCTTGGAGGGCCACTACCCGATCGCCGATCCGGTGTCGGTCGGACATGAGGCCGTCGGCACGATCGTCGAAATCGGTCCGGAGGTCACCGGATTCGCCGTCGGCGACCAGGTGCTGGTGTCCTCGGTGGCCGGCTGCGGGCACTGCAGTGGCTGCGCGACCCACGACCCGATCCGCTGCCTGCAGGGTCCCCAGATCTTCGGCACCGGATTCCTCGGTGGCGCTCAGGCCGAACTGCTCGCGGTACCGGCGGCGAACTTCCAGCTCCTGAAGATGCCGGAGGGCATCAGCACCGAGCAGGCCCTGCTGCTCACCGACAACCTGGCCACCGGCTGGGCAGCGGCCAAACGCGCCGACATTCCGGTCGGCGGTTCCGTCGCGATCATCGGCCTGGGCGCGGTCGGCATGTGCGCCCTGCGCAGCGCCATCACCCTCGGTGCGGCAAAGGTTTTCGCCGTCGACCCGGTGGAGGCCCGGCGCGAACGCGCGGAAGCCTCGGGAGCCATCACCTTCGCCCCGCCCTCGGCGCAGGCGATCCGGGAAGCCACCGGTGGCCTCGGCGTGGACTCCGTCGTCGACGCGGTGGGCATGGACGCCTCGATCAACGACGCCATCGACGCCGCTCGGGCCGGTGGCACGGTGTCCGTCGTCGGCGTGCACGATTTGCAGCCCTATCCGATGCCCGCACTGGGCTGCCTGCTGCGCAGCCTGACGATCCGGTTCACCACCGCGCCGGTCCAGCAGACCTGGCCGGAACTGATTCCGCTGCTGCAGGCCGGTCGTCTCGACGTCGACGGGATCTTTACCACCACGATGTCGCTGGACGAGGCCGCCGACGGTTACGCCAAAGCGTTCTCCCGCTCGGGCGAGGACTTGAAGGTGCAGCTCAAGCCGTAACCGACATTCAGTTGCACTGGTAGACAAGGCTTTTGACGCAAAGTCACGGCGCTTTGATCGATTTCACTGTCAATTCGCTGTGAACTTCATGAGCCTTCCCCCTCAGCGCAACCGGCCTTTTTTACAACACATCGTTGTTCTATGCAAATTTACGTGAGACGCTTCACAATCCGGAATTAACTCGCCGACAACGGAATAACAACTGCGGTGTCGACAGTTAAACGGACACGTGCGCCAATCGAACTCGTTAGTTGACTGTCCGAACGCGGCGCCGCAGCGCCAGGCACTGCCAACAGCCCGCACTGGGCGGCGCTGATGCGTCAAGGTCCGCTCGCCGGCCGGTACCCCGCGGTGGCCGCCATGGTCACCCTGGCGTTGATCCCCTACCTGGCGTTGTCTGCCGCGGTCGATCCGCTGGTACCGATCATCTCCGAGCAGCTGAACCTGTCGGCGCAGACCATGAGCCTCGGCTTCGGCCTGGGCAATGCCGCCTATGCGGTGGGCACGGTCCTCGCCGTGCAGTTCGCCCAGCACCTGCCCCAGCGCAGGATGCTGTTGGCCTATGCAGTCGTCCTGGTCCTGGGGTCGGTGATCGCCGCGTCGGCGGTCAACGGGGCGATGTTCATCGGCGGACACATCCTGCAAGGTCTGGCCACCAGCATGCTGCTGATCGCCGCGGCGCCGCCGCTGACCATCGGCTTCCCCAGGGACAAACTGCGGCACACCGCCGTGATCATGAACATGTGCGTGTTCGGGGCCGTCGCGCTCGGCCCGTTCATCGGTGGTGCGCAGGCAGAAGCCCTCGCGTGGCGGCCACTGTTCTGGATCATCGCCGCGATCGCCGTCGGAGCCCTTGTCATGGCGGCCCTGACCTTCGAGGACGCTCCACCTGCCGACCTCGACGCACCGCGTGACCTGCGGGCCATCGGGTTGGCGTCGGTCGGCTGCGCCGCCGCTTTCATCGGTGCCGCACAACTGACCAGCCATGAATTCACCGACCCGGTGGCGATCGTGCCGATGCTCGGCGGCCTGGCCCTGATCGTGCTGCTCATCGTGTATCAGTTCCGGTCCCGCCGGCCGTTGCTAACCGTGCGCACCATGCTGACCAGTGCGATTCCCGTGGCTGGCGTCGGAGTCGCGCTGTTCGCGGCGGCCGCGTCGGTGGCGGCGACCGCGCTGACAGCCCAGGTCTTCATGGAGACCTACAGCCCGGTACAGGTGGGGCTGCTGTACCTGCCGGAACTCGGCGGCGCGATCGTGATGGCGTTCGTGTTCGGTTCGGTCATCTCGAAACGGTCGATGCACTACCTTCCGCTCGTCGGCATGGGCCTGCTCGCCGCCGGGATCTTGCTGTTTCGGCTCGCCATCCCGGCCAATCAACCGCTGGCCCTGCTCGCCTCGGCGCTGACCGGGCTGGCGCTGGGCGCCACGGTGGCCCCCGCATTGTTCGTCGCCGGATTCTCGCTGCAGTCCAACAGCCTTCAGCGCGTGTTCGCGATCATCGAGTTGTTGCGGGCCGTGGCCGCCTTCATGGTGGCGCCGATCTTCGCCCATTTCGCGGCCCGAGCGGCCGGCGGTCTCACCGCGGGCGCCGGCGACGCCCTGTGGATCGGATTCGGACTGGCCGTCGGGGGCGCCGTCTTCGGAGTGGCCGTCTATGCGCTCAGTGGCGCCCGGCCCCAGACACCCGACCTCGACCAGTTCCTCGACGGTGAATCGCCGGCCTGGTACTCGCCGCCGCTGCTGGCGCGGCTCCGTCCCGGCCTGCCCACACCGGTTCCCGCACCAAGCCGTGACCGGCGGGTGACGGCATCCGAGGCGGGCGCGATGCCTGTTGCCGCCACCGGCCCGGTGCTGTTCGCCTATGACGGATCACAACGCGCCGCCGGCGCCATCGAACGCGCCGCGGCCGAACTGCCGGTCGGTCGCGACGCCGTGGTGGTCTGTGTCTGGCAGCCGGTGGATGTCGGATTCACGCCGGTCGAGACGACGCATTTCGACGCCGACCAGGCGACCGAGGTACGACGGGCCGCCGAGCAGACGGCCGCTCACGGCGCATCGCTGGCCACCAGGGCGGGTTTCTCCGCCCGCAGCGTGACGGTCGAAGCGGCGCCCATCTGGAAAGGCATCGTCGAGACGGCTCAGGAACACAACGCCAGCCTGATCGTGGTCGGCCCGCACCGCCGCAGCGGGCTGCTGGGCCACCTGGAAGGCAGCGTGGCCGGCGCCGTCGTCGCGCACTCCACCACTCCGGTCCTGGTCATCCCGGAGGACTGTCGACGTTCATCCCGCGCAGAGGGCGCGGCCCACTCGAACGTTCACGCCCTGGCCGCAGGATCAACGGCGGATCGCGAGTAGTTGCGCAGGTTGTCCCGCAGCGTGGACACGCCGCGTTGCATGGTCGTGAGTTCGTCCAGTGACAGCCCCGTCGCGGCCAGCAGGTCCATCTCCAGGGTCTGCGCACGGAGCGCGCGGCCGGCGTCGGTGAGGCTGACGCGCACCTGACGCTCGTCGTCGGGATCGCGTTGCCGCGTCACGTATCCCAGCGCTTCGAGGCGCTTGAGGATCGGAGTCAGCGTGTTCGACTCCAGGAACAGCTTCTCCCCGAGGCTGCCGACCGTCTGGTGATCCTGTTCCGAGAGCGCGACGAGCGCGATGTACTGCGTGTACGTGATGCCGTGCCGATCCAGGATCGGCTTGTAGGCCTTGCCGTACGCGAGGTTGGCCGAGTAGACGGCAAAGCACAGGAAATCGGAGAGTTGCGGAGCCTTGAGCGCCATGGTCAAAATTATATCGGATCCGATTTAGTCGGACGGGATGAAATACATGACCACCCCGCGTTCATCTCTAACGCGTCCAATTGGAGCCGATCATCCACCCGAAGGAGAACGCCGTGACCACCAGCCAGACCGACAACGTGCTGTACACCGCCCAGACCCACACCACCGGCGGGCGTCAGGGTGAGGCCTACAGCTCCGACGGCAACCTCGACATCCAGCTCACCCCGCCCGGAGGCAACGGCTCCGGCACCAACCCCGAGCAGTTGTTCGCGGCGGGCTGGTCGGCCTGCTTCCTGAGCGCCATGGGCCTGACCGCGGGTAAGCACAACGTGAAGCTGCCCGCCGAGACCGCCGTGGATGCCGAGGTAGACCTGCTCAACACCGACGGGGCATTCTCACTGCGGGCACGGCTGAACGTCACCATCCCGGGTGTCGATCGGGAGACCGCCCAGGCCATCGCCGACGACGCGCACCAGGTCTGCCCGTACTCGAAGGCCACCCGCGGCAACATCGACGTGACCATCAGCGTCGCCTGACGGAGCAGTGGATCGAATGGCCACTTGTCGCACGCCTTTCGCGTAATCGCGTGTCACAAGTGGCCACTCGGCAGGCATTCACAGGCGGTCAGTTACTCCTTCAAGTCCAGTACCGGCGTCGGCCGCTGGAAGCCACGGGTAACTCCGGCCAGCCACACGAATCCCACTGCCAGCCAAGTCAACCCGATCACCAACGTCAGCCCCGATAAGCTGGTCCACAGCCACACGGTCAGCAGGAAGCCGATCATCGGCAGCACGAGATTGCTGATCACCCTGGCACCGTCGCGCTCCTGCCGGTCGACGAAATAGTGCTTGATCACCGACAGGTTCACCACCGAAAACGCCACCAGTGCACCGAAACTGATCACCGAGGCCAGGGTGGTCAGGCTGATCACGGTGGCCAGCAGCGACACGACTGACACCGCCAGGATCGCGTACACCGGAGTGGCGAACCGCGGCGAGACGTGACCGAAGAACGAGCGCGGCAGGATCCCGTCGCGCCCCATGGCATACAGGATCCGGGCCACCGACGCCTGCGACGCGATCGCGGATCCGAGCGCACCGGCGACATACGCCGCGGTGAAGAAGGTCTGAAGGAACTGGCCGCCCGCTGTCAGCATCAGATCCAGCGATCCGGACTCGACATCGGTGAACTGGTTGGAGGGGAACACCAACTGCCCGAGATAGGACAGCACGACGAAGATCACCCCGGCCACCACGGTGGCGATCATGATCGCCTGCGGAACGGACCGCTTGGGATCCTTGGCTTCCTCCGACAGCGTGGACACCGCGTCGAACCCCAGGAACGACAGGCACAGGATGGCCGCGCCGGCCAGCACCGGACTGAATCCCGTTGCGCCGCCGTCACCGTGGAAGGGGGCCATCAGGTCCACCGCGCCCAGGCTGAACACCTTGGAACAGGCCAACACCAAGAAAGTCACGATGAAGATCGCCTGTATCGCGATGATGACGAGATTCGCCCGCGCCACCGACACGATGCCGACGATGTTGAGCACCGTCACCCCCGCGATGGACAGCACGACGAACACCCAACCGGGGATCGCCGGAACCGCGG
Source organism: Mycobacterium shunyiense (assembly GCF_058270035.1). Classification (NCBI taxonomy): domain Bacteria; kingdom Bacillati; phylum Actinomycetota; class Actinomycetes; order Mycobacteriales; family Mycobacteriaceae; genus Mycobacterium; species Mycobacterium shunyiense. The sequence goes on from NZ_JBZDPT010000031.1 coordinate 62,392, forward strand.
CGTTGAGATAGATGCCGATCACCAGGTAGTTGATCATCGGCAGGAACAGGTAATCCAGCAGCAGTGACCAGCCGGCGAGGAATCCGATCGGCGCGCCGAACGACTTCTGGGTGTACGTATATGCCGATCCCGCAACTGGATAGGCGACGGCCATCCTGGCGTAGGAACGCGCGGTGAACACCATGGCGGCCAAAGTGACCAGGTATGCGACGGACAACCTGCCGCCGGTGGTCTGGGTGACGATGCCGTAGGTGGTGAACACCGTGAGCGGCACCATGTAGACCAGACCGAACAGCACCAACGACGGCAACCCGAGCGCGCGGCGCAACCGCCCCTCGGTGGCCTCAGCCAAATCGGCCATGACATTTCCTCTCATTCTGCGGCCGAATAGACCTGTGTGCCTTGGAGATAGGTGGCGCGCACTTGCACCTGTGACAGTTCCGACGGGGGGATATACCTCGGATCACGGTCCAGCCAGACCAGATCGGCACTCGCCCCTGGCGCGATGTGGCCCCAATCAGCTTCGGCAAAGGCCTGATACGCTACGGCTCCGGTATAGGAGGCCAGGGCGGGCTCGATCGGGAGCACCTCTTCGGGTGTCCACCCCCCGGCCGGCTCACCGTCGGAGGTGCACCGCGACACCGCGACAGCGATGCCGTCCAACGGCGCACCCGAGGAGACCGGCCAATCCGATCCGAACGCCAATGCCGCACCGGAATTCTCCAGCGTGCGCATCCGGTACTGCCGATCCGCACGCTGGGCTCCCAGTCGCGGGATCGTGAGCACCGTCATCAGGGCATCCATCTGCGCCCACAACGGCTGCATGTTCGGGATCACTCCGAGTTCGGAGAATCGCCCGAGGTCGGCGTCGTCCACGAGCTGAGCGTGCGCGATCACCGGGCGCCGGTCGCGTGGACCATTGTGCCGTGCAACGTATTCGATGGCGTCCAGTGCCTGGCGGACCGCGGCATCGCCGATGGCGTGGATATGGATCTGCAGGCCCAGCTCGTCGACTTTCCTGGCCGCCTCCGCCAGAGCATCGCCTTCCCACAACTGCATACCGTGGGAGTGCAGGCCCGAACAGTAGGGCTCGAGCAGGGCGCCGGTCTCGTTCTCCACCACCCCGTCGGCGAAGAATTTCACGGTCTGCGCGGTCAGCAGCGGCGAACCCATCGCCACAACCCGGTCTCTGGCCGCGGCGTATTGCGTTACCTGCGTGTCGAAGTGACGCGGATCGGCGTAGAACGCCAAGTTGAAGCGCATCCGCAGGGCGCCGTGTCGGGCCGCCGCGAGGTAGGCATCGAGTTCGGCCGGTTCGACCCAGGCATCCTGAACCCACGTCACGCCATGGGCCAGGTAGTAGTCGGCGGCCGTGCCCAGTGCGGCGATCCGCACCGCTTCGTCACGGGGCGGCATGACCGCGGTGATCAGGTCCGTGGCGCCCCATTCCCGCAGCGTGCCCAGCGGGGTGCCGTCCTCGCGACGCGGGATCTCCCCGAGGGCCGGCTCCGGGGTGTCGGCGGTGATGCCGGCCCGCTGCAGTGCGACCGAGTTGACCCACAGGGTGTGATAGTCCCAGGCGCGCAACACCACTGGCCGGTCCGGGACCGCGGCGTCGAGCCAGCGCGCGTCGAACAGTCCGCCGGGAGCGAGACTGCCGTCATACGATGCCCCGACGATCCACTCCTGATCGGGATTCGAATCTGCGAATTCTTTGACCGCCGCTACGATCTGGTCGATCGACTCACATGGCCGCACCGCGGGTCCTGCCGATTCCAGGCCGCCGAACAGCGGGTGGGCGTGACCGTCACCGAACGAAGGCATCAGGAATCCACCTTCGAGGTCCACCGTCCGGTCGGCCGTGGCCGCCAGTGCGTCGGCGCCGACTGCCCGCACCACACCGTCGGCGACGAGCAGTGCGTCGGTGGTGTGGCCGGGCGTCCAGATCACGCCGCCGTGGAACAGGGTGGAGCTCGCACCGAGCTCGGGCGGCGCATTGCGGGCGGTCATGCGACGGCCTCCCTCTGGATCGGGGATGGTTGTTGTTGGGTGATGCAATGGATTCCACCGCCACGCTCGAAGAGTGGGCGGGCGTCGACGGCCACGACCTCGCGGCCGGGATACTGCTCGGCCAGGATCGCCCGCGCCTCCGCGTCGTGCGGATCATCGAATGCGCAGGCGATCACGCCGCCGTTGACAACCAGGTGGTTGATGTAGCTGTAGTCGACGTAACCGTCGGCATCGGTGAGAGTGGCCGGCGCGGGCATCTCGACGATGTCGAACCTGTCTTCGACGGCCGATCGAATCCCTTTGCACACCATGCTGTCCGGATGTGATTCGTCGCGCTGGGTGTGCAGGAGCAGACGCCCCGGAGCGGTGAGGGCCGCGATGATGTCGACGTGACCGCGCGTGCCGTAGCGCTGGCTGTCTCGGGTCAGTCCGTACGGCAGCCACACCACGTCGGTCGCTCCGATGGTCCGCGCCAGTTCGGTCTCCACACCGGCCTTGGTGGCGCCGGGATTTCGGTGCGGGTCGAGTTGCACGGTCTCGGTGACCAGCACCGTGCCGTGCCCGTCGGTCTGGATACCTCCGCCCTCGTTGATGAGCGCGGACGGCACGACGGTGACGCCCGCGAGTTCGCCCACCGTCGCCCCGATCTTGGCGTCGCGGTCCCAACGTGCCCAGTCCTGGGCGCCCCAACCGTTGAACGTCCAGTCGACGGCAGCCACCGACCCGTCGTCGGCGTGCACGAACGTGGGCCCGATATCCCGCATCCAGGCATCGTTCAACGGCGCCTCGATGAGTTCGATGTCTTGAGACACATAGCGTTTCGCGACCGCGAGCTCGGCGGGGTCGACGAGCATCGTGACCGGTTCGAACTGCCCCACGGCATGAGCCACGGCGGCCCAGGTGGACCGGGCCTCATGGCGCGCCTGCTCGGTGTCGCCGAGCGAATAGCCATCCGAAGGAAAGGCCATCCACACCCGATCCTGCGGTGCGCCCTCGGCGGGCATCAGGTATGAGGTCACCAACCGTTCCTATTTCACGACCGGCGTGGCCGCATGGCCATCGCCGTACGGGTGGGCAGGGTCGACCGGAGCGGTCAGCCGGCCGTAGCTGTCAGGGCGCCGGGTGACCAGGAACGGGAACAGCTCCAGCCAGTCACGCCGCTGGTCCAGGTCGAGATCGGCGACCAGCACGGCCTCCTCGTCGCGCGGCGCCTGCACCAGCACGCGACCGTAGGGGTCCGAGATGAACGACGAGCCGTAGAACGAGACGGTGCCCTCGTCCCCGGTTCGGTTGGGCACCACCATGAACAAGCCGCTGCTGATGCCGTTGGCCACGATCACCTGCTGCCACAAGGGCTGGGTGTCGAACGCGGGGAAGACCGGCTCCGATCCGATCGCGGTCGGATAGACCACGATCTCGGCGCCACCGAGCGAATAGTTGCGGGCCACTTCGGGGAACCATTCGTCCCAGCAGGTGGGCAGGCCGACCCGTGCGCCCAGCCCCTCGGGGTCATACACCGGGTACGGATCGTCGTCCGCGGAAGCCGGGCCCGGTCGAAAGTAGGTGTCCTCGTAGTACCCCGCCGAGATCGGGATGTGCATCTTGCGGGTACGCCCGACCAGCTCGCCCGACGGCGACACCAGGATCGCGGTGTTGTAGCCCAGGCCGTCGGCCGCGGGAGCCTTCTCATACAGCGAGGCGTGCACGAAGATCCCGTTGGCCTGCGCCGCCTCGGCCGCGAGTGCAAAGGTCGGGCCGTCGGTCAGGTCCTCGGCCCCCTCCCCCGGGTTGGGCCCGGCCGGGGTGTCGGCCGGGTAGCGCAGCAGCGTGATCTCGGGCAGGAACACCGCGGTGGCGCCGGCACCGGCGGCGCGGTCGATGCCGTCGCGCAACACCTTGGTGAGTTCTGCGGCGTCAGGCCGCCAGCGGTGCTGCACCAACCCCACCCGCAGAGGCGGTCGCTGTGATGCGGTGCTGCGCGACAGCGAGTCGGGGGCGCTCGCAGTGAGCGTGATCATGGGACTCCTAAAACGAATGTGATTCGTTTATTGTGTGAGCCAGGACACCATTTGTAAAGAGTTAAGTTCGATCAGGGGGACAGAACATGGGGCGACCACCATCACCGATCCTGTCAATCGACCGGATCTCCAGTGCGGCAATGGATCTCGTCTGCACAACCGGCGGTTTCACCATGCCCGAACTGGCCCGCAGGCTCAAGGTCAGCCCGTCGTCGCTGTACAACCACGTCTCCGGGCGCGAGCAGATCGTCGAACTGCTCCGTGAACGGGCGATGTCAGAGGTGCACCTGCCCGACCTGCACGCCGAGCGGCCATGGATCGACATCCTGGCCGACATCATGCGCTCGTACCGCAGCAGCTTCGCCCGCTACCCGCAGTTGATTCCCTTGCTCACAGCCCACGCCGTCAACAGCAGCCAGGCACTGACCATGTACAACGCGATCGCCGTAACCCTGACCCGCGGAGGCTTCAATCCGACCGACACATTGCGGATCATCACGTTGGTCGACAACTACGTGCTGGGGTCCGCGCTGGACCTCACCGCACCCGACCGGCCGTGGGAGTCGAGCGCCGAGGTCGGCCCGGAACTGACCGCTGCGCTCGACACCGGTGCGCCCAGGCCCGCGCGCGCCGACGATGCGTTCGAGTTCGGTTTGGCGGTCCTGCTGCGCGGGCTCGTGCAGCAGTGAGTCGCCTACCCGCCGCAGCGGTTACGGAAATCGATCGCCGGTTGCCGGATCCCCGTCAGTTCGGCCCGGATCTGCGGCTTGTCCTGGAGATAGACCTTCACCGATTCGGCCATCTGCTCGTTCGACTGCCCCTTGAGGCTGGTGAAGAACGCGTTGACGTCGGGATGGGTGAACAGATACGCCGAGGTGGACGCGCGGACGCCGGCCATCACACCGGCCAGGTCAGCGGCGGTGCAGTTCGGCTCGTCTGCCGCGGCGACGGGCACACCAACGGCCAAGAGCGACAGGCTGATTGCAGCGGCGGCGATGACACGGGAGAACATCGTGGCTCCTAAGTGGACTCGGGTGAATGGGCTGAGGCTCATGGCCGCCCCGGACGCCAACCGCCACCGCCACCACCACCGTTGTCAGGGCGGCCGGGGTCGAGATTGATCTCCAGACCCCAGTCGCCGCAGTACCAGTCGTTGGCACACGGATACGGGTAGTATGGACCGGCCTTCGGCGGCGTCGGCCCACCGCCACGGACATTGCCCTGCGCGCACACCGTGGAACCTCCGGCGTCGACGCAGTCGGCAACGGCGGCCGGTGCAGCGGCAATGGAGATAGCGATCGGGATGGTCAAACCGGTCAATCCGAGCAATGCCGGATACCACGTGATCCGCATGGCCACTCCTCAGTCGGTCCGCGTTGTGCCGAGAATAGATCTCGGGGGACGCCCAATATGCGGGAACGACAATAGCTGGTCACCGAGCGCAGCGCAGCGCCACTCACGGCGGTCGTAACTGGTTGTATTCGTGAAGATCTCAAGGGTGCCCGCGAAGATGCGCGCTACCTAGCCTGACGCGCGTGAACGAAGACTGGCTGGCCGTGATCGTCGGCCTCATCCTCTTGACCCTCGTCCTCGTCGGTGCCATCCCCGGCGGCGTGATCCCATGACCAGCACCGAGGAACGCTCGCAGCAGCGATCGCCGAAGGCCGGCTACGCCGTCGCCGGTGTGCTCGTGGTCATCGCGTTGGGTGCGGTGACCAGATTCCTGGAAACCGAGGTGCCCCACTGGGCCGCCGGGACACCACTGGCCAAAGTCGCCAAATCAGTCGAATTCCCGGTCTACGCAATCGCTCTCGGGCTCATCGGCAACGCCATCCTGGCCAGGTTCACGCTCCGCGACGTCCTGTCTCAAGGGTTTCGCACCGAGTTCTTCATCAAGACCGGCCTGGTCCTGCTCGGGGCGTCGATCAACCTCAAGGTGCTCGCCACCGCCGCGGGACCGGCGATCATCCAGGCACTCCTTCTGATTTCGATCGTCTTCGGATTCACCTGGTGGCTGGGTGGGCGGCTGGGCCTGGACGACAAACTGCGCGCGCTACTGGCCTCGGCGGTCTCCATCTGCGGGGTGAGTGCGGCCATCGCCGCCGCCGGCGCCGTTCAGGCCCGAAAAGAGCAGCTGGCCTACGCCGCGTCGCTCGTCATCGTGTTCGCGCTACCGTCGATCTTCTTGCTGCCCTGGCTCGCCGACGTGTTCGGGCTGTCCGACGCCGTCGCCGGTGCCTGGATCGGCGGCAATATCGACACCACCGCGGCCGTCGCCGCGGCAGGCACGATCGCCGGTGAGCAGGCACTGCAGATCGCCACGATCGTCAAGACCACTCAGAACGCGCTGATCGGCATCGTCGCCATCGCTCTCACCGCGTACTTCGCCTTGAAGGTCGAACGCCGAACTGACACACCTGACCCAGCAGTGGCACGCCCGTCTCTGCGCGAATTCTGGGACCGCTTCCCGAAATTCGTGCTCGGCTTCATCGCCGCCTCGGTGATCGGCACGCTGTACCTGCAGTTCGCCGCCGACGGTAAATCGGCCATCGCAACGGTCAACGACCTGCGAACCTGGTTCCTGATCTTCGCGTTCGTGGCCATCGGGCTGGAGTTCTCGCTCCGCGGACTGAAGGAAGCCGGCTGGCGACCGATCGTGCTGTTCGCCGCGGCGACCGTCGTGAACATCGTGGTGGCGCTGGGTCTGGCCTCGATCCTGTTCGGCGGATTGTTCGGCACCTTCACCACGGGGTAGCTAAACGGTTACCCTGGCTAAGTGCCGACAACCTGGTCGCGGCGAGGGTTTTTCACGGTCACCGCTGGGATGGCCCTGGTCGCCGCATGCAGCACGCAAAAACCCGGCGAAGTTGCGAAAGACGGTTCGGTGACCGTCCGCCACCTCTTCGGAGACACCAACATCCCGGGTCCACCGCAACGCGTGGTCAGCGCGGGATTCACCGAACAGGACAACCTGCTGGCCCTCGGCGTCGTGCCGGTCGCAACGACCGAGTGGTTCGGTGGTGAGCCGTTCGCGGTGTGGCCCTGGGCGCAACCAAAACTCGGGGCCGCCCAGCCCACCGTGCTGGGCCTGAGCGACGGGATCCAGGTCGACGCGATCGCGGCGCTCAAACCGGACCTGATCGTGGCCACCAATGCCGGACTCGACGCCGACACCTTCGCCAAACTCTCCGAGATCGCCCCGACCATCGCACAGTCCGGACCGGACGCGTTCTTCGAACCCTGGCGCGACCAGGCCACCCTGATCGGCCAGGCCCTGTTCCAGAACGACGCGACGACGGGACTGGTCACCGGCGTGGACGACAAGTTCAAGGCAGTGGCCACCAACAATCCGCGCTTCGCCGGCAAGAAGGCGATGCTGCTCGCCGGCACGCTGTTCCGCGACAGTGTCCAGGCACAGACCGGGTGGCGGACCGAATTCCTCACCCAGATGGGCTTCGCCGTCCCCCCGACACCCGACCTCATCCCGCGCTCAGATTTCTCCTCGGTGCTCGACGCCGCCGATGTATTGATCTGGACCACCGAGAACGACGCAGAGCGCGACGCCCTGCTGGCCGACCCGGGCATCGCCGAGCTCAAAGCCACCACCCGCAAGCGGCACGTGTTCACTCCCAAAGAGCTGTCCGGCGCCATCGCGTTCGCCTCGCCGCTGTCCTACCCGCTGGTCGCCGACCAGCTGCCACCGCTGCTCAACCAGGCACTGACCTGACAAGATGACCGGGTGACAAGCACCCAGGAACACTCCGAACACCGCGGCACCGCCAGCATCGGCTCGGCCTACTATCCGGTGCTCGTCGCGGTTTTCACGGCCCTGGTGATCATCTCCAACGTCACCGCCACCAAAGGAGTCGCCTTCGGACCGATCATCGGCAACTGGTCGATCATCACCGACGGCGGCTTCATCGTCTTCCCGCTCACCTACGTGATCGGCGACGTGCTCTCCGAGGTGTACGGGTTCAAGGCCGCGCGCCGAGCGATCTTCCTGGGTTTCTCGATGAATGCCCTTGCCGCGCTCGCATTCTGGGCCACCATCTATCTGCCCGCTGCGGACTTCTACACCAACCAGGAGCACTTCGAGAACATCGTCCACGCCTACACCCAGTTGATCGTGGCGGGCCTGGCCGGGTTCATCGTCGGGCAGACCATCAACGCCTGGGTCGTCGTCGCCATCAAGGAACGCACCAAGGAAAAGCACCTGTGGGCGCGCCTGGTCGGATCCACCTTCGCCGGCCAGCTCGGCGACACCCTGGTTTTCTGCGGTATCGCGGCCAGCGCGATCGGCATCAGCACCTTCGGCGACTTCGTCACCTACGCCGCGCTGGGCTGGGTCTACAAGACCGCGGTCGAGGTGATCATGCTGCCGATCACCTACCGCGTGATCGCCACCATCAAGCGCCGCGAGCCGACTTATCGGGCCGCCGTGTGAGGCTTCGTTAAGGCACCTCTGGCAAGGTTCACAGAGCCGGAGCTTTCTTAGCTACTCGCGGGTAGCTTCAGGTCATGAGTGTGACATCAGAGGTGATGGACGCGACGGGACCGACCCTGAACCCGGGCACCGCTCGCGACTATGGCGATCAGGCTCTGCTGCTCGAGTTCGACAGCACGGCCGATGTTTTGGCGTGGACCGCCACTCTCACGGCGGCCCAACTACTCGGCGTGGTCGATATCGTGCCTGCGTCACGCACGATCTTGATCAAGCTGGCCGATCCGCGCTACCAGGCGCCCACCCGACAACGGCTGGGCAAGCTGCAGCTACAACCCGGTGCGGCCCCGGTCCGTCCGGTCGGCCAGGCCGACGTGACCATCGACGTGGTCTACGACGGCGCCGACCTGCGCGACGTGGCCACGCTGACCGGGCTGACCCCGGAACAGGTGATCGCGGCGCACACCGGCAGTCAGTGGCAGGTCGGATTCATGGGCTTCGCACCCGGATTCGCCTACCTCGTCGGCGGCGACGAACGACTACAGGTACCGCGCCGAGCCGAGCCCCGCACCAATGTCCCGCCCGGCGCGGTCGCGCTGGCCGGCGAGTTCAGCGGCATCTACCCACGGCAGTCACCCGGCGGCTGGCAGTTGATCGGACGCACCGACGCGGTGTTGTTCGACATTCATCGGGACCAACCCGCACTGCTCACCCCGGGTACGTGGGTGCAGTTCCGGGCCATCGGCTAGTCGGCGAGGAGGACATCATGACCACAACATTGGAAGTGCTGCGGACCGGCCCGCTGGCCCTCGTCGAGGACCTCGGCCGGGCCGGCATGGCCCACCTCGGTGTCACCCGCTCCGGGGCGGCCGACCGACGGTCTCACACGTTGGCCAACCGACTCGTCGCCAACCCCGGTGAGCACGCCACCATCGAGGTGATGTTCGGCGGGTTCTCGGCCCGGGTGCGCGGCGGGGACGTCTCGATCGCGGTGACGGGCGCCGACACGGACCCCGCGGTCAACGGTATTCCGTTCGGCACCAACAGCATTCACCACGTGCACGACGGCGAGGTGATCTCGCTGGGCGCCCCGCACTCGGGGCTGCGCAGCTACCTGGCGGTACGCGGCGGCATCGCCGTCGAACCGGTTCTGGGATCGCGGAGCTACGACGTGATGTCGGCGATCGGGCCGGCGCCGCTACGCCCCGGCGACATTCTGCCGGTCGGTGAGCACACCGCCGACCTGCCCGAGACCGACCAGGCGCCCGTCGCGGCCATCAGCGATGACGTGCTGGAACTCAACGTGGTGCCTGGCCCGCGTGACGACTGGTTCGTCGACCCCGACGTGCTGATCCGGACCAACTGGCTGGTCACCACCCGCAGCGACCGGGTCGGGATGCGCCTGGTCGGCATGCCGCTGGACTACCGCTGGCCCGACCGTCAACTGCCCAGCGAGGGAGCGACCCGCGGAGCTATCCAGATACCGCCCAACGGTTTTCCGGTGATTCTCGGGCCCGACCACCCCGTCACCGGCGGCTACCCGGTGATCGGTGTGGTGACCGACGAAGACATCGACAAACTGAGCCAGGCCAGGCCAGGCCAGACTGTCCGGTTGCACTGGGCGCACCCCCGGCGGCCGTTCCAGGGCTAGCTGTCTAAACGGTTCCCGTCGCCAATTTCTACGTCAGGGTTGCGATCCCGGCGATCAACGACCCAGGTGTAGGAAACGACGCCCAGGGGCTTGGCGCTCGGGAAGCCCGGCGCTCGGGGAGCCCGCGCCCCGGGGAGCTCGGCCGATGCGCTGGACGGCCCGCAAGCTAGAGACACCGGCGCGCGGCGCTGGTAGAACATGGGTGTGCCCACACAGGATGTCAGCTCGCCGTCCGTCCGAGGCGGGATCCTGCACACCGCGCGACTCGTCCACACCTCCGATCTCGACCACGAGACCCGTGAGGGCGCGCGGCGCATGGTCATCGAGGCCTTCGACGGCGATTTCAGTGACGCCGACTGGGAGCACTCGCTCGGCGGGATGCACGCGTTCATCTGCCATCACGGCGCCCTCATCGCCCACGCCGCCGTGGTCCAGCGCCGCCTGATCTACCGCGACACCGCGCTGCGCTGCGGCTACGTGGAAGCCGTGGCGGTACGCGAGGATTGGCGCGGCCAGGGCCTGGCCACCGCCGTCATGGACGCCGTCGAGCAGGTTTTGCGCGGCGCCTACCAACTCGGCGCACTCAGCTCATCGGAGTCCGCACGGGACATGTACCTCTCCCGCGGGTGGGTGCCCTGGCAGGGCACGACCTCGGTGCTGCAGCCGGCCGGTGTGACGCGCACACCCGAGGACGACCGGGGGCTGTTCGTCCTCCCGATCGATCTGCCGGCAGGCTTGGAACTCGACACCACAGCCGAGATCACCTGCGACTGGCGCGACGGGGACGTCTGGTAACCACCGGACGCACAGTCTCACACCCATGTGTGTGAGCGGGTGAGCGGAATTTCACGGCCGGGTCACCGCAGGGCGCATTCGGGCAATAAACGCTTCCTAGCGTTTCCGCCATGCCCACTCTGTTGAAGTCGAATCGCATCACGAACTGGGATCCCGAGGACACTGTGGCCTGGGAAGCCGGCAACAAGTACATCGCGCGACGGAATCTGATCTGGTCGGTTTTCGCCGAACACGTCGGCTTCTCCGTCTGGTCCATCTGGTCGGTCATGGTCCTGTTCATGCCCGAGGCGGTCTACGGCTTCTCGGCCGGGGACAAATTCCTGCTCGGCGCGACCGCCACCCTGGTGGGCGCGTGCCTGCGGATTCCGTACACCTTGGCCACCGCCACGTTCGGCGGCCGCAACTGGACGGTGTTCTCCGCTTTCGTGCTCCTGATCCCCACGGTGGGAACCATGTTGCTGCTGGCCCATCCAGGCCTGCCGCTCTGGCCCTACCTGATCTGTGCGGCCCTCGCCGGGTTCGGCGGCGGCAACTTCGCCTCGTCGATGACCAACATCAACGCCTTCTACCCGCAACGACTCAAGGGCTGGGCACTGGGCCTCAACGCCGGCGGCGGCAACATCGGTGTTCCCATGATCCAGCTGGTCGGCCTGCTGGTGATCGCCACCGCAGGTAACCGCTCCCCGTACTGGGTGTGCGCCATCTACCTCGTCGCATTGGCCGTTGCCGGCATCGGCGCGGCGTTGTGCATGGACAACCTCGAGCAGCACAAGATCGACCTCGGTGCGATGAAATCGATTCTGGCAGTACGCGATACCTGGGTGATCTCGCTGCTCTACATCGGCACCTTCGGATCCTTCATCGGGTTCTCCTTCGCCTTCGGCCAGGTCCTGCAGATCAACTTCGCCGCAGGTGGTCAAACGGCGGCGCAGGCGTCGCTGCATGCCGCACAGATCGCCTTCATCGGCCCGTTGCTCGGTTCGGTCTCGCGGGTGTACGGAGGCAAGTTGGCCGACCGGATCGGCGGCGGCCGGGTGACCCTGGCGGTGTTCGGCGGCATGATCTTGGCGGCCGGGCTGCTGGTCGCGATCAGCATGTTCGACGATCAGACCGCGGGTGCCGCCAACGGTCTGATGATGAGCGGCTACGTCATCGGATTTGTGGCCCTGTTCCTGCTCAGCGGCCTGGGTAACGGATCTGTCTACAAGATGATCCCGTCCATCTTCGAGGCCCGCAGCCACTCGCTGGACATGAGCGAGGAAGACCGGCAGCACTGGTCACGGTCGATGTCCGGCGCACTGATCGGCTTCGCCGGTGCGATCGGGGCCTTGGGTGGATTCGGCATCAACATGGCACTGCGTCAGTCCTACCTGTCCAGCGGATCGGCGACCGCGGCGTTCTGCCTCTTCCTGGCCTTCTACATCCTCGCCTCGGCGTGCACGTGGTTCCGCTACGTCCGCCGGCCTGCTGCGACGGGCGTCACAACGGTCGCCGAAGACCGACACGCCTCGGCAATGGCCGGGTAATCACTTGGAAACACGAGATACCTTCACTGGACACATGACCGAGCCCGACTGGGCACCGCTCACCGGCTTTCGCGTGGCGGTGACCTCCGCCCGACGTTCCGATGAGCTCAGCGCGCTGCTGACCAGGCGCGGCGCGACGGTTACCAGTGCGGCCGCCATCACGATGGTCCCGTTGCCCGACGATGAGGAACTACGCGCGCACACCGAGTCGCTCATCGCCGTGCCCCCGGACATCGTGGTGGCCACCACGGGTATCGGCTTCCGCGGCTGGTTCGCCGCCGCCGACGGGTGGGGCCTGGCCGGCGAACTGACCGACGCGCTGGGCAAGGCCCGCATCGTCTCCCGTGGCCCGAAAGCCACCGGGGCCTTGCGAGCCGCGGGCCTGCCCGAGGAATGGTCACCGGAATCGGAATCCTCCCGGGAAGTGTTGCGCTACCTCATCGAGCAGGGCGTGGCAGGGCAACGAATCGCCGTACAACTGCACGGAGCCACCGACGAATGGGACCCGTTCCCCGAGTTTCTCGACGAGATGCGGGCCGCGGGAGCCGATGTGGTGCCGATCCGGGTGTATCGCTGGCATCCCGCGCCACGGGACGGCGAATTCGACCAGATGGTCGCCGGAATCGCCGAACGACGTTTCGATGCAGTCAGTTTCACCTCGGCCATGGCCGTTGCCTCGGTCCTGATGCGGGCCACCGAGATGGACCTCGCCGACCGGGTGCTGGCCGCACTGCGCACCGACGTCCACGCCATGTGCGTCGGCCCGGTCACCGCGCGGCCACTAGTCCGCCTCGGTGTGCCGACCTCGGCACCGGAGCGAATGCGGTTGGGCGCCTTGGCCCGTCACATCACCGATGAACTGCCCCTGCTCCAGGCGCGGACCGTCCACGTCGCCGGACACTCGCTCGAGATCCGGGGCACGTGTGTCCTTGTCGACGGCGCGGTCAAGTCGCTGTCCCCGGCTTCGATGGCCACCATCCGGGCCCTGTCGCAACGGCCTGGGGCGGTGGTGTCGCGGTTCGATCTGCTCAGCGCACTGCCGGGCACCGGCACCGATACCCACGCCGTGGAGACCGCGGTGCTGCGGCTTCGTACTGCGTTGGGAGACAAGAACATCGTGTCGACAGTGGTCAAGCGGGGTTACCGGCTGGCCGTCGACGACGCCGAGATGGCCCGGATCCGATGAGCCTGGTCCTGGTGGCGCACGGCACCCGCAAGCCGGGCGGCGTGGCGATGGTCGGCGATCTCGCCGCGCGGGTATCCGACCTACTGGGCCGGCCTGTGCACGTGTCGTTTGTCGACGTGGTCGGACCGACCCCCAGTGAGGTTCTCGCGTCGCTGCCGACGGATGCCCCCGCAGTGGTGGTACCGGCATTCCTGGCTGCCGGATATCACGTCCGGGTCGACGTTCCCGCCCACGTGTCCGCCAGTGAGCACCCGGCCGTCACCGTCACCAAGCCGCTGGGCCCCTGCCCGGGAACGGTCCGGGTTCTCGCCGATCGGCTCATCGAATCCGGATGGCGGCCAGGCGATTCGGTAGTCCTGGCGGCCGCGGGGACCTCGGACAGAAATGCCCAATCTGACCTTCGCCGTACCGCTGCGCTGCTGTCAGCGATGACCGGCGATCGCGTAGAACTGGCCTTCGCCGCCACCGGCGCGCCGAGTGTTGCCGAAGCCGTCTCCGCGCAACGCGGCCGCGGCCATCGCCGCATAGCTGTGGCGTCCTACCTGCTCGCCGACGGGCTTTTCCAGGACCGGCTGCGTGAATCCGGCGCCGACCTCGTCAGTGAACCACTGGGCACCCACCCCGGCATGGTTCGACTGATCGCGAACCGCTTCCGGCGCGCCGGAGTACTGAGCCTGCCTGCCGCGGCGTAGCCGGATCGAGTGCGCGACGAGCGGCCCGGCCCAGCCCACGATCATCAGTGCGCCGCCGGCACCCGCGACTGACAAGGCCGCAGATCGTCGCGCACCGACCATCTCGGAACATTGCTCGACGTAATCGCTGGCCATGTATCCCGGCCCGGCGAGCGTGTGTTGATCCAGGTTCAGGCGGTCCTGCTGGGCGGCAACTTGGTAGTTCGGATGCGCTCCGTTACCGCACGGAATTGGTTCGCCGGCACGATCCACGGCATTCAAACCCAGAGGCACCAACGCTGCCCCGAGTGCGCCCAGCATCGCTGCCGCCCCCACCAGATTCAAAACCGAACGCGCAAACATCCCTTGTCAGCCCCTCTGACGCCGCTTCCTTGAGAGGGAGTCTAAACACACCCAGCGAACAATTCTAGTTAGCCAGCGAGAGGTACGCCACGCCATTGATGACATTCACCGATGGTGCAATTCTGGCAAATTTCCCAGGGAAACAGCCGTTGTACAGGTAGTTGACGCGGTAACAAATTTCCCGATCGTTTGCCGGCGGCTCACCGTGGCAGATCGGACCCGAGAACTCAGCTATCGTTATCGCGATCATCGGACAGCGTGACGGGAGTGCAGGTAAAGGTGCAGGTGACAACACCGGTGGGCGCTGCCCGCCACGGCGGCGTACTCGGCCGTGCGGCCCGGTAACCGGGTCCCGGCCGAACGTCTGCGTGAACACCTGCTGAACACTCTGGAACGCACGTCTCGGCCGATGACGACCTCACAGCTACGCGACGACATGCACGAGCATTTCCGTGCACCCGTCGTCATCGAGTCCGTGTACCGCAATCTGACGGTGCTCGAACGACGCGGCGCCGTCGAACGCCGCAAACTCCAGGGGCGGGACGCGCACTGGAGCAAAGCGCCCGATCAGGCCGCGAGCTGAACGAACCCTCCCGGGGTGACCCGCGTGCGGTAGACCGGGATCGCCACGGCGGTGTCGTCGAGGCAACGACCGTCATCGAGTGCGAAGGCCTGCTTCTTGATCGGCGACTGCACCGTTGCGCGTCCACCACGATCTCCCACGATCCCGCGCGAGAGCACCGCGGCTCCGGAGAACGGGTCGATGTTTCCCACCGCGTGCAACGTGCCGTCGTCGAGACGGAACAGTGCCGCCTGCGAGCCGTCGGGCAGCAGTACCGCGACGCCACGGCAGGGCATCAGATAGTCATAGCGGCAGGCCGTCGTCCACCCTGAAACCGAAGGGGTGTACACGTCGTTGCCATCGTCGAGCAGGGTCATTTCGCCTCCTGGATAATTGACGGCATACCGAGATTCGTTTTGCTCGTCGCGTCCACGAAATCCGTAGCGCCCGGCACCTTCCGGCCGGCCCGCTCGGTGAAGGTGATGGTCGGATCGTCCACATCGGGTGCATTGACGAACGACACGAAGCGCGAGAGCTTCTCCGGATCCTCGAGCACGCCCTTCCATTCGCAGGCGTAGCCGGCAACGTGACGTTCCATGGCCGCCTCGAATTCGGCCGCCAGGCCGAGGGAGTCCCCACACACGACCTCGCGCAGGTGGTCCAGGCCGCCATCAAGAGCTTCCAACCAGGGGGCCGTCCTTTGCAGCCGATCCGCGGTGCGGATGTAGAACATCAGGAAACGGTCGATGTAGCGGACCAGCGTCTCGTCATCGAGATCCCCGGCCAGCAGCTGGGCGTGCCGCGGTGACATGCCGCCATTGCCGCACACGTAGAGGTTCCAGCCCTGTTCGGTGGCGATGATGCCGACGTCCTTGCTCTGCGCCTCCGCGCACTCACGCGCACATCCCGAGACGGCCATCTTGATCTTGTGCGGCGCGCGCAGGCCCCGGTAACGCTTCTCGATCTCGACGGCCATGTTCACCGAATCCTGCTGCCCGTACCGGCACCAGGTGCTGCCCACGCAGCTCTTCACCGTGCGCAGCGACTTGCCGTAGGCGTGCCCGGACTCCATGCCCCCCTCGACCAGACGCGCCCAGATCTGCGGCAACTGCTCCACGCGGGCACCGAACATGTCGATCCGCTGGCCGCCGGTGATCTTGGTGTAGAGATCGAAATCCCTTGCGATCTCACCGATCAGGATCAGCTGCTCCGGGGTGATCTCCCCGCCGGGCGACCGCGGCACCACCGAGTAACTGCCGTTCTTCTGGATGTTGGCCAGGAAGTGGTCGTTCGAATCCTGCAGTGAGGCCTGCTCACCGGAGAGCACGTGGTCGGAACTGGTGGAGGCCAGGATCGACGCGACGGTGGGTTTGCAGATGTCGCAACCCTTTCCGGTACCGAACTTCTCGATCAGACCGGAGAAGGTACGGATCTCGGTGGCACCGATGATCTCGAAGAGTTCGGCCCGCGACTGGCTGAAGTGCTCGCACAGCGCCTTGGACTGCTCGACCCCCTCGGCCTCCAGCAGCTGCTTGAGGAGCGGGACGCAGGATCCACACGAGGTGCCGGCCAGCGTGCACTTCTTCAGGCTGGGCACATCGTCGCAGCCACCGCAGATGGCTTCCTTGAGATCGCCCTTGGTCACGTTGTTGCACGAGCAGATCTGGGCGATGTCGGGCAGCGCACCGACACCGAGAGCCGAAGCCCCGGAGGCGCCTTCAGCGGCCGGTGCGATCAACGACAGCGGGTCACCCGGCAGTTCGCTGGCCACCATCGGACGCAGCACCCCGTAGGCCGACGCGTCACCGACCAGGATGCCGCCGAGCAGCGTCTTGGCGTCGTCGGAGAGGACCAGCTTGGCGTAGGTCTGCTTCACCGGATCGTTGACGACGACATCCAGGCAGTTCGGCGTCCGACCCTGGGCATCACCGAAGCTGGCCACGTCCACGCCGAGCAGTTTGAGTTTGGTGGACATGTCGGCTTCGGGGAACTCGGCCGCGCCGCCGAGCAGCCGATCGGCGACCACCTCGGCGCTGGTGTAGCCGGGGCCCACCAAGCCGTAGCAGCGCCCCTCGATCGCGGCCACCTCACCGATCGCAAAGATGCTGGGATCACTGGTGACACAGGACAAATCAGTCATCACACCGCCGCGCTGCGCGATGTCGAGACCCGCTTGACGGGCCAGCTCGTCACGCGGACGCACCCCGGCCGCGAACACGATCACACTGGCATCGACACTGCTGCCGTCATTGAGCGACACCCGCACCGAATCGTCGATCCGAGATTTCTTCAGCGGCTTGTGCCGCTGCACCGGCTGAATGCTCTCGGTGCTGACGCCGGTGTGCACCTCGATACCGAGGCCCCTGATCATCCGGTTCAGCAGGGCACCGCCGGCCGGATCGAGCTGTGCCGCCATCAGATGCGGCGACATCTCCAGGACGTGGGTCGCCAACCCGAACGCGCGCAACGCATTCGCGGCCTCCAGGCCGAGCAGGCCGCCACCGATCACCACGCCGACCGGCGTCTTCGAATCGCGCGCGGCCAGTGCGCCGGCCCGGATGGCGTCGAGGTCATCCAGCGTGCGGTAGACGTGGCAGTGCGGCAGGTCGTGGCCGGGCACCGGCGGCACGAAGGCATACGAACCGGTGGCCAGCACCAGCGCGTCGTACCCGATGCTCTCACCCTCGGCGGTGCGGACGGTCTTGGCATCCCGGTCGATCTCGGCGACCGCGCAGCCCAACCGCAGGTCGACCCGGTCGTCGCCGGAGTAGGCATTACCGGGCAGCGCCAGCCGGGACCGGTCCCAGTGCTCGGTGTAACCGGTCAGGCCGACCCGGTCATAGGCGGCGTCAGCTTCCTCGGACAAGACGGTGACCCGCCAGGTTCCCGCGGCGTCACGGGACCGCAACGCCTCGACGAAGCGGTGTCCCACCATGCCGTGTCCGATGACCACGACGTTCTGTGTTGACGACATACGGCGAGGTTAGAAACCCGACGTTGCCGAAATGTCGCCCTGTGTGAATCGCCCGTCACGGTGTGCTCACGGTCCGCGCGCCGCAGATGTGAGATTGCCGGGCGGTGTGCCGGTCAGCCCGCTTGACGCTCCAGCGCCCGGCCGATGACCCGGGCCGCCTCGTCGAAACGCTGCGGATCGGGCCCGGAATAGTTGAGTCGCAGGTAAGGCCCGGACGGCTCGGCGGGAAACCACTCATTGCCTGCCGCGACCAGCACCGACTCGGCCTCGCACTCACGCACCAGGCGCGCCAGGTTGATCGCATCGGGCAGCCGCAGCCACAGGTGAAGCCCGCCGCGGGGCACCTGCTCCAACTGCGCCCCGGATGCGTGCTCGGCGAGCGCGGTGATCAACTGATCACGTCGGGCCCGTAATTGCCGACGCACGTCGCGCAGGTGGGTTCGCCAGGCCGGCTGGGTCACCACATCCAGCGCGGCGGCCTGCAACAGCCCACTGACATACATCGACTCCGCTCCACGATCGGCGAGAATCCGGTCGCGCGCAGGACCTCTGGCCACCATCGCGGCCACCCGGACCGACGGCGACACACTCTTGGTCAGCGACCTCAGATAGATGACGTGGCCCGCGTCGTCGGATGCCGCCACCGGCCGGGACGTGCTGTCGATACCGAAATCGTGTGCCCAGTCATCCTCGACCAGGAAGGCGCCGTGACTGCGGACCACCTCGAGCACCTGGCCGGCCAGGTCCGGATCCCATTGCCCACCGGTCGGATTGGCGAAGTTGGGCTGAGCGTAGAACACCCGGGCGCCACTTTGGGCGAACGCACGCGAAAGTTCCTCGGGGTCAGGGCCTCTCGGCCCGCTCGGTACCGGCACCAACCGCACACCGCTCTGAGCCGCCGCCAGGATGGCGCCCCAGTAACTGGGTGACTCGATCAACATCGGCTGCCCGAATCCGACCAGGGCGCGAAAGATGGAGCTCAGGCCACTCTGGCTCCCGGGCAACACGATCACCTCACGTGCCGTCGGCGCGGTCACGCCGGCCCCGAACGACTCGGCCAGTTCCTGGGCGAACCACGCTTGCAGATCGGGGCGGCCGGGCGCAGGCGCCGGGCTCAGCGCAGCGTCCCCGCGGGCAGCTCGGGCGAATGCGGTGCGGACCAACCGCTGAGGAAGCAATTCGTGAACGGGATAGCCGGAGTGCAACGCGATCAGGTCGGGCGCGACGCTCCGCAGCGGAGTCGACAGCGCCGGGATCCGCGCTTGCGGGGATCCCAGGGCGGCCGTCTGCCAGCCGTAGTCGGGAAGGCGCGCGCTGCGCACCGCGCGCACGAACGTTCCGACACCCGGCCGGCTCTCCACCAGGCCCTGACTCCGCAGCGTGCGCATGGCCTTGGCCACCGTCACCGGACTGGCAGCGTATTCCGCCACCAGAGCGCGGTTGGACGGTAGCTGCGCGCCCGGCGGCGCGGTGGCGACCCACTTTCGCAGACCGGACACGATGCGGTCAGTGCTATCGTTATCCATGTTGAAACAGAGTAGCGCTACTCCCCATAGTTCGTCAGCGCTATCCCACCCCGGGTTGTGGTGGGGATTGTTGGGCGTGACGGCCTTCTCGTTCACCATCGTGTTCACCAAGGTCGCCATCGGCGGACTGTCTCCCCTGTTCATCGGCGCCGGGCGCGCCGTCGTCGCCGCCGCCATCGCGGTCGCCGCCCTGGCCCTGACCCGACAGGCGCTGCCCACGGGCCGGCAATGGGCACGGTTGGCCGTGGTGGCCGCCGGGGTCGTGGCCGGGTTTCCGCTACTGACCTCTTATGCGCTGACGGTCGTCCCGGCCAGTCACGGCGCCATCGTGGTGGCGCTACTTCCGGCCGCCACCGCGGTGTGCGCGGTGCTGCGCGGCCACGAGCGTCCGCCGGGCACCTTCTGGGCGTTGGCCGCCGCCGGGGCGCTGGCGGCGGTGGTGTTCGCCATGGTGCACGGCGCCGGCCTCGGTCATCTGAGCTGGCCGGACCTCCTGCTGTTCGGCGCGGTGCTCGCCGCGGCGATCGGGTACGCCGAGGGCGGTTTGCTGGCCAGGGAACTGGGCGCGTGGCAGACCGTGTCGTGGGCCCTGGTGGTCGCGGCGCCGGTGATGCTGGCCTTGACGACGCTGGCCGTGATGCAGCAACCGCCGCATGCGACGCCGGTGCAGTGGACGGCATTCGGGTATCTCGCAGCCGTCAGCATGTACCTGGGCTTCTTCGCCTGGTACCGCGGCCTGGCCATCGGACCCATGACACAGGTGAGCCAGGTGCAGTTGATCCAACCGGTTCTCACCCTCGGCTGGGCCGCGCTGCTGCTGCACGAACGGCTGACCTGGTCGACAGTGCTCGGCGGCGCGGTGGTCATCGGATGTGCGGCGCTGGCCGTTCGCGTCCGCCTGCGGTGATTCTTCGGACCGACGCCGAAAGCCGGTGGAACCCTTGGGTTCCACCGGCTTTCGCATGGGTCAGATGTTTACCGGGAAATCCGAGCTGTAGACGTCACCGCGAATGCGTCCCGGTAACGGTGGCCCCTCGACGACCACCCACGCCTGCGTGGCATCCGCAGCCAATTGGCCGGCGACCGTCACGGTCGCCGTCCCACTCGCATCGGTGTGCAGCGTTGCACCCGCCACCCCGGGATCCCCGACGTTGCACGTAGCCACCGACGGCCGCGGCAGTTGGATGAGCCTGACCCGGTAGTCGGTGTCGGGCGTGGCCGACTGCAGCGACACCTCGGCACCTACGTGCGAGCCGTCGGCACCGATGCTGGCCCGGCCGGAGCCGGAACCCGAGCCCATCCCGCCGAGAAACAACGCCTTCGTGAAATCACATCCGCGGATGGAGTTCGACAACGGCACCGTCGTCGCCGCTCCGGCCGGTGCCGCACCGACCCCACTGAGCACCAGCCCACCGGCCGCAGCCAGTGTCACCACACTTCTCATGCGCCAACCCATCGCCGCATCCCACCTGCTCGACGTATCAGTGCGTCATTATTGGCACAGATCGCACACCGAGAAGCGGAAGTTCGCGCAAAAAGACGGGTCGGCCGCGAACGGCTAGCGCCAGCGCCTCAGCACGTCTTTGGCCCGCGCACTCAGCACGGCCTGCAGGAACGGCCCGAAGGTAATCCGCCCCACTCCGATGGCCGCCAACGCGGCGAAGTCGGCGGAATCCGCCGGAACTGTCACGCTGACCGGCAGCGGCACGGCAGAAACGAAGCGCCCCAGTCCTTCCGGGTCGGCCAGGCCGGCCGGGAACAGCGAATCGGCACCGGCGGCCGCCGCCTCGGACAGGCGAGCGATCCCCCGATCCACCCGATCGGCGGCATCCCCGTCCTTGCGCAGGAACAGGTCCGTGCGCGCATTGATCACCACGTGCACACCCGCGGCGTCGGCGGCCGCGCGCAACTGCCCGACCAACTCGGCGTGCTCGGCCGGACTGCGCAGTCGCTTGTCCTCCTTGTGCACGGTGTCCTCAAGGTTGAAGCCGACCGCTCCGACGTCGAGCAGGCCCTCGATCAGCCGCTCCGGCCGCTCGCCATAGCCGGATTCGATGTCCACCGACACCGGCACATCCACCGCCTCGGTGATCTGCCGTACCCGGGTCAGCACGTCGTCGAATGACATTCCCTCTCCGTCGGACTTGCCGATGGACTCGGCCAGCGGGTGGCTACCCACCGTGAGTGCCGAAAACCCCTCGCCGACTGCCAACCGGGCCGACCAGGCGTCCCAGACCGTGGGCAGCACAACGGGGTTGCCGGGCCGGTGCAGCGCCAGCAGCGCCGCAGCCCGGTCCTGCAACGTGGTCTCACTCATACGTCCTCCAGATGCTCAGATGTGCTGCTCAGATGTCATACGGCCGACCGCGAAGCCGCCGAAACCAACACTACGACCTGGGTTCCCGGAGCTCATCCGGTGCGCCGACCGACGACCCTCCGGACGTGATGCGCATCACGTCCCGATCGTGATGTGGCTAGCATTGGTTGTCGTACTGTGAGCCCCGACACCTTCAGCCCGAGGAGGTCACTTGTCCACCACCACTGAGTTCTCCGAACTGCACAACCTGATCGGCGACATGCGTCGTTGCGTCACCACGTTGGCGGCGAAGTACGGGGATTCCCCCGCCATGCGCCGCGTCGTGAACGACGCCGAGCGGATCCTCAACGACATCGAGCGGTTGGACATCGACGCCGAAGAGTTGGAGATGCGTCACGGCGTGACTCGCCAAAAACAAGGCCGCGAAAAGATCGGCATCCCCGACACCCAATACGGAAGCGAGTTCTGGCAGGACGTCGCCGACGAGGGTCTCGGCGGATACCGCTGAGCACGCGGGCGCCTGCGCCCGCCGGACAACTGAACTGAAGAAAGGGAACCGTGAGCGCACCCACTGCTGACCGTCGCGCGACCGGGGTCTTCTCGTCAACACGAGCGCAGATCCCCGAGCGCACCCTCCGGACCGATCGGTGGTGGCAGTCGCCCCTGGTCGTCGATCTCGGCTTCGCCGCCTTCGTCGTCTATGCGACTGTGCGCGCTTTCCTGCAGAGCAATTACTACGTACCGCAGTACAACTATCTGACGCCGTTCTACTCACCGTGCGTCAGCCAGGGCTGCACCCCGGAGGCCAGCCACTTCTGGCCACAGTTCCTGCCCGACGTGTGGTGGCTGCCGTACGCGGCCTTGTCACTGCCGTTCCTGCTGCTGTTCCGCCTGACCTGCTACTACTATCGCGGCGCGTACTACCGCTCGGTCTGGCAGTCGCCCACCGCATGCGCGGTCGCCGAGCCGCACGCGAAGTACACGGGCGAGAGCCGGCTGCCGCTGATCATCCAGAACACCCACCGGTACTTCTTCTACATCGCCGGCATCATCTCGCTGATCAACTCCTATGACGCGATCGTCGCGTTCCACTCGGACAAGACCGCCAGCGGCTTCGGCTTCGGCCTCGGCAACCTCATCCTGCTGGGCAACGTCATCATGCTGTGGGTCTACACCCTGTCCTGCCATTCGTGCCGCCACGTCGCGGGCGGACGCCTCAAGCATTTCTCCAAACACCCTGTGCGGTACTGGATGTGGACGCAGATCAGCAAGCTCAACGTCCGCCACAAGCAGTACGCGTGGATCACGCTCGGCACCCTGATGCTGACGGACTTCTACATCATGCTGGTAGCCAGTGGCACCATCTCTGACCTGAGATTCATTGGTTAGCAACCGTTTACACAAATTAGGGATAAAGACTGCATGACATCGGAATTGGAACGGCACTCCTACGACGTAGTCGTGATCGGTGCCGGTGGGGCTGGACTACGCGCCGTGATCGAGGCACGCGAACGCGGCCTGCGCGTGGCGGTGGTGACCAAGTCGTTGTTCGGCAAGGCCCACACCGTGATGGCCGAGGGCGGGTGCGCCGCGGCGATGCGCAACGTCAACACCAAGGATTCCTGGCAGGTCCACTTCGGTGACACCATGCGCGGCGGCAAGTTCCTCAACAACTGGCGGATGGCCGAGCTGCACGCGCAGGAAGCCCCCGACCGGGTGTGGGAGCTGGAAACCTATGGCGCGCTGTTCGACCGGACCAAGGACGGCAAGATCAGCCAGCGCAACTTCGGCGGACACACCTACCCAAGGCTGGCCCACGTCGGCGACCGCACCGGCCTGGAGATCATCCGCACGCTGCAGCAGAAGATCGTCTCGCTGCAGCAGGAGGACAAGGCCGAGCTCGGCGACTACGAAGCCCGGATCAAGGTCTTCCACGAGTGCTCGATCACCGAACTGATCAAAGACGGCGACCGGATCGCGGGCGCCTTCGGTTACTACCGCGAGACCGGAAACTTCGTGCTGTTCGAGGCTCCCGCGATCGTGCTGGCCACCGGCGGTATCGGCAAGTCGTTCAAGGTGTCGTCGAACTCCTGGGAGTACACCGGTGACGGCCACGCCCTGGCGCTGCGCGCCGGGTCCGGTCTGATCAACATGGAGTTCATCCAGTTCCACCCGACCGGCATGGTGTGGCCGCTGTCGGTGAAGGGCATCCTGGTCACCGAAGGTGTCCGCGGTGACGGCGGAGTGCTGAAGAACTCCGAGGGCAAGCGGTTCATGTTCGACTACATCCCCTCGGTGTTCAAGGGCCAGTACGCCGAGACCGAGGAAGAAGCCGACCAGTGGCTCAAGGACAACGATTCGGCGCGCCGCACCCCTGACCTGCTCCCCCGCGACGAGGTGGCCCGCGCCATCAACTCCGAGGTCAAGGCGGGCCGCGGTTCGCCGCATGGCGGTGTCTACCTCGACATCGCCTCGCGCATGCCCACCGAGGAGATCAAGCGCCGGTTGCCCTCGATGTACCACCAGTTCATGGAGCTGGCCGAAGTCGACATCACCAAGGACGAGATGGAAGTCGGCCCGACCTGTCACTACGTGATGGGCGGTATCGAGGTCGATCCGGACACCGGAGGCGCCGCCACCCTCGGGCTGTTCGCAGCAGGAGAGTGCTCGGGCGGTATGCACGGCTCGAATCGCCTTGGTGGCAACTCACTTTCGGATCTGCTGGTGTTCGGGCGGCGCGCCGGACTGGGTGCAGCCGACTATGTGCAGGCGCTGCCGGAGCGGCCCAAGGTGTCGGAGGCCGCACTCATCGAGGCCACCGAACTAGCGCTGGCGCCGTTCGAAACTCACACGAACCCGGAGAATCCGTACACGCTGCACGCCGAATTGCAGCAGTGCATGAACGACCTGGTCGGCATCATCCGCAAGGCCGACGAGATCGAGGAAGCGCTGACCAAGCTCGCCGAGCTGCGCACCCGCGTGCACAACGTCAGCGTCGAGGGCGGCCGCGTCTTCAATCCGGGCTGGCACCTGGCCATCGACATGCGCAACATGCTGCTCGTCAGCGAGTGCGTCGCCAAGGCCGCGCTGGCCCGCACCGAAAGCCGTGGCGGACACACCCGCGACGACCATCCGGAGATGGACGCCAACTGGCGCAACACTCTGCTGGTGTGCCGCGCGTCCGGCGATGACCAGGTGGTGCCGGACGTGACCGTGACGCCCGAGTCGCAGCTGCCCATGCGGGAGGACCTGCTGGCGACGTTCGAACTGTCCGAACTCGAAAAGTATTACACCGAGCAAGAACTGGCCGAACACCCCGATAGGAAGGGCTGAGCATGAGTGCGTATGACGCGAACCTGCGGGTGTGGCGCGGCGACGAAACCGGAGGCGAGCTGCACGACTACACCGTCGAGGTGAACGACGGTGAGGTGGTACTCGACATCATCCACCGGCTGCAGGCCACCCAGGCCGGCGATCTGGCGGTGCGGTGGAACTGCAAGGCCGGCAAGTGCGGATCGTGCTCGGCCGAGATCAACGGCCGCCCGAGGCTGATGTGCATGACCCGGATGTCGACCTTCGACCCGGACGAAACTGTCACTGTGACGCCGATGCGGACGTTCCCGGTGATGCGCGACCTGGTGACCGATGTGTCCTTCAACTACGAGAAGGCTCGCCAGATCCCGTCGTTCACCCCACCGAAGGACCTGCAGCCGGGCGAATACCGGATGCAGCAAGAGGACGTCGAGCGCAGCCAGGAATTCCGCAAGTGCATCGAGTGCTTCCTGTGCCAGAACGTGTGCCACGTCGTGCGTGATCACGAGGAGAACAAAGAGGCGTTCGCCGGCCCGCGGTTCCACATGCGGATCGCGGAGTTGGACATGCACCCACTCGACGTCATGGACCGCAAGGACATGGCTCAGGATGACTTCGGCCTCGGCTACTGCAACATCACCAAGTGCTGCACCGAGGTGTGCCCGGAGAACATCAAGATCACCGACAACGCGCTGATCCCGATGAAGGAACGGGTTGCCGACCGCAAGTACGACCCGATTGTGTGGTTGGGCAACAAGCTGTTCAGGCGCTAGCTTCTTCCGCCGAGTGTGCGCTCAGATCGCGATTCAAAGAAGCGATTACGCGATCTGAGCGCACACTCGGCGTTTGGTCGACGGCGTAGGCTCGAGAAAGCAGCCAATCAGCGTCGAAAGGCAGCTCTATGAGCATGGGACAGACTCACAGCGTCAACGAGATCCGGACCGCGATCCGCGAACTGTCGGTCAGGGCCGACCTGGCCCGTAAAGAGGGCCGTCCGGACGATGCCAGCGAGATCGAACAGCGCATCGCCAAATACCGCGACGAACTGGCTGCACGTCCCTGAGACGGGCCCAAGGCCCCCGGGTCGTCAGGCGCCGAGCTTGCGGAACGTGCTGCGGTGGAACACGATCGGCGCGACATCGGCGTTGACGGTGATGTCGCTGACCCGCAGCACCACGATGGTGTGATCGCCGGCCTCCACCAACTGCTCGATGGCGCTCTCCAGCCACACGCTGGTTCCGTGGATGAACACCGCGCCGGATTCGCGTGACTCGGTCTCCAGCCCGGCGAACCGGTCCCCGGTCTTGGCGGCGAGCGTGCGGGCCGCTTCGTCGTGGGATTCGCCCAACACACTGATCCCCAGCGAGGGAAGGTTCTTGAGCTTGGGCCAGGTGGTCGAAGAGTTCTGCAC
Source organism: Mycobacterium shunyiense (assembly GCF_058270035.1). NCBI lineage: Bacteria > Bacillati > Actinomycetota > Actinomycetes > Mycobacteriales > Mycobacteriaceae > Mycobacterium > Mycobacterium shunyiense. The sequence goes on from NZ_JBZDPT010000031.1 coordinate 89,155, forward strand.
GCAGAACGACACCAGCGGCGGGTCGAGCGACACCGGCACGAACGTGCTGGCCGCCAAGCCGACCAGAGTGCCCTCTACCTCGGCAGCGATCGCGATGACACCGGACGGAAAGTGGCCGAACGCCTCACGCAGGGACGTCGGGCTCAGTTCTGTTGCGCTCATAACACCTCCATCTTCACACAGCACCCCTCCACCCGGATCCGCCCGCCCGCAGCCATCATCGTCGCGTCCGGCATCGGTGGCCAGGTCCGCAATCGCAGTGATCGGAACCGCACGCGCCCCAGCAGTGAAGACGCCGGTGCATCCGTAGCACGAATCGATTTCGACCATCACGAAATCCGCAGCGGGGCAACGACATACGCTGCTATGACTGCAATATCGCGCAGCGGGTGCCTGCTCAGGCGTCCAGGCGGGCGAATTCGTCCTGGCGATACTGTTCCGCGCAGGCGGCGCGGCGGATCTTGCCGCTCGTCGTGGTGGGTATCGACCCCGGGGGTACCAGAACCAGATCCCCCACGTTCAGGCCATGCGCGTTGGATATCGCGGAGGTGACATCGCTCTTGATCGCGGTGAGCCAGTGCCCTGCCTCCACCGGGGACTCGCCGCGCTTCTTGAGCTCGATGACAGTGACCAGCTTCTCGGTGCTGTTCACCGGAACCGAGATGGCCGCGACCCGGCCGCCGGTGATCTGTTGGACCGTCGCCTCGATGTCCTCGGGGTAGTGGTTGCGCCCGCGAATGATCAGCAGATCCTTGATGCGACCGACGATGAAAAGCTCTCCGCCGGAGACGAAGCCCAGGTCACCGGTTTTCAGCCATGGGGCGCGGACCGTGCCGTGAGACGGGTCGACCAGCGTGGCGCCGAAACACTGTTGTTCCTCCGGTGGCCTGCTCCAGTAGCCGGCCGCGACGTTGTCGCCATGCACCCAGATCTCGCCGACTGCGTCCGGCGGGCATTCCCGGTTGGTGTCGACGTCGACGATCCGCACCATCGGAGACTGCGGGAGCTTGTACTGCACCAGCGCGGTGCCGGATCTGGCCGCGCAGCGCTTGGCGCGGCCTGCCGCCAACTCGTCGACATCGAAATACACGTCGTCCGCCGACTCGGACCACGAGCCGGTGGCCACGAAGACGGTGGCCTCCGCCATCCCGTACGACGGGCGCAGCATGTGGTCGGCGAAGTTGAAGTGGGCGAACCGGTCGGCGAAGCGCTCCAAGGTGGCCGGCTCCACGCGCTCGGCGCCATTGATGATGCCCACCACCCCGCCGAGGTCGAGCCCGGCAAGGTCGGCGTCCTTCGTCTTGCGCGCAGCAAGGTCGAAGGCGAAGTTGGGTGCGGCCGAGAACGAATTGGGATTCTCGGCCAGCGCCCGGATCCAGCGGGACGGGCGCTCCAGGAACGCAACCGGGCTGGTCAACGCGGCGCGATAGCCGCTCAGGATGGGTGCACAGACACCCAGTACCAGCCCCATGTCGTGATAGAAGGGCAGCCACGACACGATCGTGGCTTTCGGTATCGATTTTTGGTCGGTATCCGTGAAGAAGCAGCGCATCAACTGCTCGAAATTCGACTGCAGGTTGCGGTGCGAGATCATCACACCGGTCGGCAGTCGGGTGGAACCCGAGCTGTACTGCAGATATGCCGTTTCCGGGTAGTCGGACGTGTCGAAGCTCGGCACGTCCGACCCGTCCTGAACATCCACGTCCAGGGACTCGATCTGAAGGATCTTCGGTGCGGTGTCCAGGCGCGACTGATCCACGTAATCGCCGACATCCTGCGCGACCGAGGAGGTCGTGAGGACGACCGACGGCGCGGTATCGACGAAGACCGCACTCACCCGGTCGTGATTGGAGCCGCGATGGGGCAATGGAAGCGGAACCGCGATCAACCCGGCCTGCATGGAACCGAGGAAGGCCAGGATGTACTCCAAGCCCTGCGGAGCGAGGATCACCGCCCGGTCACCGACCGATCCGCTCAGGCGGATCTGTCGTGCGACGTTCATCGTCCGGCGGGACAGCTGCGACCACGTCACAGTCTCGGCAACCCCGGCCGGGTCTGCGGTGTAATCGGTGAACGTGAAAGCCACGTCGTCCGGACGCAGGCTGGCACGTCCGTGCAGCATCGAAAGAATGGTTGATTGAGGCGAAGGCGTCGTCAGCGTCATTTCACGTCCGTACTAACTCGTCGAATTCGTCGGCTCGGGCGCCGCTGTCAATGTCCGCCGGACAACAGGGACAACGCACCGTTGGCGATCTCCGACATGGGATCGGTGCCGCCACCGAACGTCGCGTCGTTGGCCGGTGCGGTGACCTCCGCAGGGTCGAAGCCATGCACCGGATCCACGGTGATCGGCGCGGTCGCCGGGTCGTCGTTGCGCGAATAACCCGCGTCAACCCGGGGCTTCAGTATCGCGTCCAGCTGATTCAGTGTCCCCTGGTCGTACCCGAGGTACTTGAAGGGCAGCACCAGGGGCAAGTGCTCTTCGGGCACCAGGTACGTCGTCGTCGTCGCACCCTTGGAGTTGACCGTCGTCCGGATGTTCTGCGCCGGAACATTGCTGGGATTGGTGAACGCGATCGCGGTGTGACCGGTGGCAAGGCCGGCGACGGCGTTGAGGACGCTCATCCAGTTGTCGGGCCGGTCCGGCCAGTCGGCGATGCTGTCGTAGGCCGAGATGAACTGGTCGGTGTGGTACTGGCTCTCCACCGGAGCCGGCACCCGGTAATCCATGAACGGCACGACGCTGCCGACCGGAAAGTTCTGGGTCAGGAAACTCTCACCGAAGGGACTCTTGGCGATCGGGTCGCCGAAGGTCGCGAAGCTCAGTTGGTCCGGCGGCGGGGCGGTCGGATCGTTGGCCAGCCGCGCCTTCACGGCGTTGAGCACGAGCGCTCCCTCGGACAACCCCATCGCCCGTCCCTTGCCGCCCTTGCGGATGGCGGCGTCGAGGTTGCCTTCACCCTCGTCGACCGACTCGCCGATGCTGGGACCGTCGAGGCCGAGGCCCGGGTAGATCTGCTCGCCGATCGGGCCGATCCCGGGGAAGAGACGTTCCAGGGTGTGGCCCTGAACCTGCCCCGCCGGGTAGTCGACCTTCACCCGCTTCATCCCGGGGAACCACTGCTCACCCGTCATGCGGATGTACTCGTCGTAAGGGATACCGAGAACGTGAGCTCCGCCAAGGGCGTACGCGGTCCCGGGGTCTGCCGGCGCGGGGGGCGGCGTACCGCCATTCGATACGCCGGGGGCGGCAGTGTCATCGGCGGCCGCCGATCCGACGCCGAAACACCCTGTGACACCGGCAGTTACCAGCACCGTCAGTCCTGCGAGTAGCTTCTTCATCTCTGCACCTGCCCGCTTTGCTTCGTTTCGAGTTTTCCATACATCACGTATGCGCGCTTCCCGCCGTGGTCACGCGCTGGTCGCTGGTGTGCGTAGCGATTTCTGATCGCTCATTCGTGACGGCCACCAGTTGGCCTTGCCGAGGAGCGCAGCGATGGCAGGCACCGTGATGGTGCGCACCACGAAGGTGTCCAGCAAGATGCCGATTCCGATCACGAAGCCGCCCTGCACCACCATGCCGATGCTGGAGAACATCAGTCCGGCAACCGAGGCGGCGAAGATGAGGCCCGCTGCGGTGATCACCCCTCCGGTCGAACTCAGTGTGCGAATGATGCCGTACCGGATGCTGTGCGGAGACTCGTCGCGCATTCGCGACACCAGGAGCATGTTGTAGTCGGCTCCGACCGCGACCAGCACAACGAAGGCCAATGGTGGCACGCTCCAATGCAATTGCTGGCCGAGTAGCGATTGGAACACCACAACACTGATACCCAGTGCGGCCAAGTAGGAGATCACCACCGACGCGACGAGGTAGATCGGCGCGACGAGCGAACGCAGCAACAACATCAGGATCAGCATCACGACGACGAGAGTGCCGATGATGATGAACCGGATGTCCTGCTGGTAGTAATCACGCGTATCCCGCAGTCCGGCCGGGAAACCACCCATCGATATCGAGGCGTCGGCCAACGTGGTGTTGGGCTGCGCGCCCCGGGCGATGTTCTGGATCTCGTTGACCTGATCCATGGCCTCGGGACTGAACGGGTTGAGCTTCGTCTGCACCAGATACCGCACCGACTTGCCGTCCGGCGAGACGTACGCCGCGGAGGCCTTCTTGAACTCCTCCATGTTCAGCACCTCGGGCGGGATGTTGAACCCCGCCTGTGCCGGATCCGCGGCGTCGTTGCGCATCGTCAGTAGGAACGCCGAGGCCTGGTCCAACCCGGCCGAGATCACCTTGACCTGCTTGACGAGTTCGTCCACGCCACCGGCCACTTCGCGACTTCCACCGGCCAGGCGGTTGGCACCGCTCTGCAAGTCCTTCAATCCCGACTGCGGACCGCCGGGCTTGTTCATCCCCATGGCATTGGCCGCCTTGGTGACGCTGGCCAGCGCCGCGTTCAGCTTCTTGACCGTGGCGTTGAGAGTCTGTCCGCCGCCGACGCCGTTGAGCTGGTGCGCCAGATCGTTGATGTTGTCGAGACTGCCGTCCTGGTTGGCGTCCATGAGCCGTTGCATCTGAAGGCGGCTGTCACTGCACGAGGGGTTGGCATCGCAAACCGCATTGCCGTTCAGCGCCATCAGCACCGGCCCGATCCAGGCGAACACGTTCTTGACGGCGGAGAAGTTGTACCCCATGGAGTTGGACAACGCGTTGATGCTGTCGATCAGCTTGGCCGCGGTGTCGACATCCTTCACCAGCTTGTCGCCACCGTATTCCGTACGCACGGAGGAAACCGCGTCGACTGCGCCTTGGAGACTGGGCGCGATCTGGTTGATCTGGGTGCGCACCTGGGCGAGGCTGTCGGCCAACGTATCGGCCCCGGCCGTCAGTCGGTTGAGATCACTCGAACGCTGGTCGATCTGGGTCGAACCGTCAGCCAGCCGGTCGCCGACGATGCCGGCCTGGAAGGTCGCCCGGAATTCCGCGGGTACCTCACCGAGGGGCCGGGTGATGCCGCTGACCAGACCGACGTCCGGTAGCTGGGCGACACGTGAAGCCAGCTGCTCCAGGTCCGCCAGACCACGCGGTGAGCGCAGGTCGTGCGGTGACTGGATGAGGATGTACTCGGGAATCGACTGGGCGATGGGGAAATGGCGCTCCACCGCGGCGTATCCGATCGAACTCGGCGCGGACGCCGCCACCACTTTGCGATCGTCGTAGTTGTACCGGGCGAAGATCGCGGCGCCGGCCAGCAGGGCCAACACCACAAGGCTGGCGACGAGATGCGGAACCGGACGACGAACGATGCGGATGCCCGAACGCCGCCAGAACCGGGCGGTCAGCTCGCGCCGGGGTTTGACCCAGCCGCGGGGCCCGACCAGGGCCAGGATGGCAGGCAACAGGGTCATTCCCGCCAGATACGCCACGCCGATACCGATCGCGGCCGACACCCCGACCGTTTTGAACACACCCATTTTCGTGAAGCTCAGCAGCAGGAACGTCAGCCCCACGGTCGCGGCAGATGCCGAGATCACCTTCCCGATCGACATCATCGCGGCCCGGACGGCCTGGTCGAAATCGTTGTCCGACCGCAGATAGTCGTGATAGCGGCTGATCAGGAAGACCGCGTAATCGGTGCCGGCACCGGCCATGATCGCACTCAGAAATACGACGGACTGGTTCGAGACACCCGCGCCGGTCAGCTGCGAAAAACCCGCCACCAGTGCCTGCGCGATCAGCAGGGACGACCCGATCGTGATCAACGGCAGCAGCATCGTGACAGCGCTGCGGTAGACCAACAACAACACGGCCAGGACCAGTACGGCGATCGCGATCTCGATCGGGAGTCGATCCTTCTCCCCCGCCACGGTGAGATCAGCTGCCGTGGCCGCCGGACCGGTGAGGTGCACGGCCAGCGGGCTGCCTGCCGTGCTGAGTCTGACGACTTCGGAAACCCGGTTGAACGAGTCCATCGCCCGCGGTGTGCCCAACTCACCCACCAGGCCCACCGGAAGCACCCAGGTGGTCTTGTCCTTGCTGGTCAGGAACTGTCGCAGCTGTGGGGTACCGATGAAATCCTGAACGCTCTCGACATCTGTCACGTCGTCGTGCAGCGCGTCCACCAGCTTGCGGTAGGTCGCCTCGTCCGAGGAATTCAGCCCGTTCTCGTTGATCAGGGCCACCAACAAGAGATCGTTGTTGCCCGATTCGTGGAACGCCTCGGTCATCTTCTTGGCGGCGACGCTCGACGGCGCATCGTTGGGCAGGATTGCCAGCGGGTGCTTCTCGGCCATCGCGCCGAGGGAGGGGAACGTTAGCGGTAGCGCGATCAGCAATGCGGCCCAGGCCCCGATCACTACCCAGGGCCACCGCACCACGAAATCGGCTAACCGTCGCATGTTGCCCCCACCTTCACCTCGAAGGCGGCGCAAAGCGGAAAATCCATGACCATTTGTTTGCTCTCCGCTACGCGACCCGGCCCCAGTGCCCGCTGTCAGCAACGCGTGACGACACCGACTTCATCGCCTCCAGGTAGCGGGTGACCGACTTCTCGGCGACCGGGTTGTCGGGGTGCATGATCGCCATGACCGTGCCCTCCCCGTACCGGAAGATGTATATCGTCAGCTGGTAGGAGAACCGGTTGTCCGGATACATTCCGATGTTGTTCGCCAACCCCATGTCGCCCGCCGCGAGGATGGCGTTGAGCGGCGCCGCTCCGCCGTGCAGAAAGTTCGATACCGGGAAGTTCGGTTGTGGCCAGTTCAACCACGGCGCCAACTCCAACACGCGGTAATACGGAACTCTCGCCATGTCCAGGCCGGAATCGAAAGACTGCTGTGCCGCCCAGGCAGCGTCACTGAAAGAGGTGGCCGCAACCGGGACGGTGATCGGAATCAGACCGGTGAACCAGCCCTGTGTCATGAAATTGTCGCCGGCTGTACGCGAATCCCTCGGCGTGAGGCCGTAATACGTAAGCGCACCGGTGAACTCATGTTCCACCAGGCCCAGGCATGCGAACAGGCCACCGACGAAACGGGCGCCGGCCGCCGAGCAGGCCGCGTCGAAGCGTTCCGTCTGTGCCGGGCTCAACAGGACTTCCGAGGACCAGGCGCTGCTGGTCGATTCGTTCGGATTCCCCAGCGGCAGCGGGAATTCCGGAAATCCATCCTGGTTGTTCTCAGCGAAGTCGATCCAGGCGCGCACTCCAGGTGATTCCAAGGTCAGCGTGGACGTGTACTCACGCTCGCGGACACAGAAGTCATCGAAGCTGCCGGCGTCAGGAAGTGTGAGGGCCTGACCACTGCCGCTCATCGCCGAATACATTCCGTTGGCTTCCATCATTGTGGTGCCGATCAAGGTCGCGTCGCCATGAACGTGATCCATGGCAGCGAAGAAAGTGAAGTGACCGTCGTTCTGGATGATGCCGAACGTAAAGCAGCCCCATTCCAGGGGATTCGGTATGCCCACGACGTGGGCGTGAATTTCTTCGACCGTCAAGTTGCCCTGGTCGACCGGCACGAATTCGATATCATCCGGGTTTTCGATTGCATGCCTGACGAATTGGCCGTCGTCGCCTTCTTTGAACCAACTCCGGAATGTGTCGTGCCTGCGCAGGTAGGTATTCACGGCGTGGTCCATCGCCGAGATATCACATTGCCCAGCAACCTCACAGCTAGCGATGATCTGCCGTGAAAAATTCAAACCCGCAGCTTTACGCTGGGTGTAATTACGCAGATGTTGGCCTTGCATGTAGCTAACCGGCACCGAGCTCACCGGTGCGTTTCTTGCGGTTTCCTGAGCTGCAGGCGTCGGATGCCACGAGGTCACCGAGCCAGGACTCAGCGACCATTCATCAAGTGCGCCAACAGTTATCTTACCGATCCGCAAAGCTCAGGCCCTCCCAGTAGTGCTCAATGCTCGGCCGCTCTCCGGACCGGCAGGACCCCCCGGGGCATCAACATACCCGTCGTTCCGCCGTGACGGTTGAGGGAGCTTGACGAGGGAAGTTTGACCGGGCAAGGGGAGTAGCGCGCGCCACAGGTTCGCATGCAATAGTGGTTCGGGTTGATCTTCAAGCGCTTTCGGGGGGTGCGCGGAGGTGTAGTTTTGCACGCCGATGCGAGGAGGACAACGGGATGAAATCCGTTGAACGTCCAGATGAACAGACCGCACGCTTTGCCATCGTCGGCTACGCTGCGCGCTTTCCAGGAGCCCCGGACGCCGATGGCTTCTGGGACCTGCTGAGAGCAGGTCGCGAAGCCATCTCAGAGGTACCCGAAGACCGCTGGGACGTCGAGGAATTCTTCGATCCAGAGCCCGGCACACCAGGCAAGGTGGTGACCCGGCGCGCCGGTTTCGTCGATGACGTAACCGGATTCGACGCCCCGTTCTTCGGTATGTCAACACGCGAGGTCAGGCTGATGGATCCGCAGCATCGGATCCTGTTGGAAACAGCCTGGCGCGCGGTGGAACACTCGGGTACCGCGCCAACGGCATTGGCTGACACCAACACTGGCGTGTTCGTCGGACTGGCCACCCACGACTACCTCGGAATGGCCTCTGACGAGCTGACTTACCCGGAGATCGAGGCCTACATGGCCATCGGTACTTCGAATGCCGCGGCGGCCGGCCGGATCAGCTATCGATTAGGTCTGCAGGGCCCCTCGGTCGCGGTCGATACCGCGTGCAGTTCGTCGCTGGTGGCGATCCATCAAGCGTGCCAAGCACTTCGCTTAGGAGAGTGCGATCTGGCGCTGGCCGGCGGGGCGAACGTCCTGCTCACGCCCGCCACCATGATCACCTTCTCGAGTGCGCATATGCTGGCACCCGACGGTCGCTGCAAGACGTTCGACGCGGCCGCGGACGGCTATGTCCGCGGCGAAGGCTGCGGCGTCATCGTCATCAAGCGCCTCGAAGACGCCATCCGCGACGGTGACCACATCCGGGCCGTGATCCGCGGCAGCGCGATCAACCAGGACGGCGCATCGGGCGGTTTGACGGTGCCCAACGGCGTCGCTCAGCAGCGTGTCATCGCCGATGCCCTACAGCGCGCCGGCCTCGAACCCAAGGACGTCGGCTACCTCGAAGCGCACGGCACCGGGACCTCGCTCGGCGACCCGATCGAGGCCCAGGCCGCAGGTGCGGTGCTCGGCGCCGGACGCGAACCCGACCGGCCGTTGTTGATGGGCTCGGCGAAGACGAACATCGGGCACCTGGAAGCCGCCGCAGGCATCGCGGGCGTCATCAAGGTGGTTCTGTCGCTCGAGAACGAGCTGCTGCCCCAGCACCTGCACTTTCAGAACCCGTCGCCGCACATCCCGTGGGACCGGCTCGCGGTGGAAGTGGTCAAGGAGGCCACCCCGTGGGAACGCAACGGCGCGCCACGCATCGCCGGTGTCAGTTCGTTCGGGTTCGCCGGAACCAACGCGCACGTCATCCTGGAGGAAGCGCCCGAACCGGCGGCGCCGCAGTTGGACGTCGCCGGACACGCTGAGCGATTCGGCATCCTCCCGCTCTCGGCGCACACGCCTGCCGCACTGGTGCAGGTCGCGGAGCAATATCGCGATTGGATGAGCGCCCACCCCGAGGCCACCCTTGCCGACGTGTGCTTCACCGCTGGGGTCGGCCGGGCACACCTTGAGCACCGCGCCGCGCTGGTGGTCGACTCGAGGGAATCCGCCATCGAACTGCTCGGCGCCCTCGCCGACGACCGTCCGGCACCGGGACTGATCCGGGGTGAATCCCACGACAAGCCCAAGACCGCGTGGCTGTTCACCGGCCAGGGCAGCCAATACGCGGGGATGGCCCGCGAGCTGTTCGACTCCGAGCCGGTGTTCGCCGAGACGGTGAACCGCTGCGCGGCGGCCGTCGCCGACCAGCTCGACCAGCCTCTGCTGGACGTGATCTTCGACCTGGATGGCGAGCAGACGCTGCGCCAGACCTCCTACGCGCAGCCCGCCCTGTTCGCCGTCGAGATGGGTCTGGCCCGGCTCTGGCAGTCGTGGGGCTTCGAGCCCGACGTGGTGCTGGGCCACAGCGTCGGCCAGTACTCGGCGGCGTGCGTCGCGGGCGTGTTCAGTCTGGAGGACGGCGCCCAGTTGATGGCCGAACGAGGACGCCTCTTCGGCAGCCTGCCGGCCGGTGGCCGCATGGTCGCAGTGTTCACCTCCGCAGAGCGGGTGGAGAACCTGACCGACGAGTTCCCCGCCCTGTCGGTTGCCGCCTACAACGGCACCAACACCGTGCTGTCAGGACCTGCGGAGGACCTGGAGCGGGCCGTCGCCGGACTTACCGCCGACGGTGTGCGGTGCGACTGGCTCGAAACCAGCCATGCGTTCCACTCGTCGCTGCTGGATCCGATCCTCGACGAATTCGAGTCGTACGCAAACCGTTTCACTTTCAAGGCACCGCAACGAATTCTGATCGACAACCGCACCGGCGCCGCGCTGGGCCGGAGCGTGAAGCTCGACGGCGCCTACTGGCGTCGGCACGCCCGCCAACCGGTGGAGTTCGCCAAGAGCGTGCGCACCCTGGCCGACATGAACTGCAAGTTGCTGGTCGAGATCGGGCCGCGGCCGGTGCTCACCGCGACGGCACTGGGTGCCTGGCCCGACCCGGCCGGCGCCCCGCGGGTGATCGCGTCGCTGCGCCGCAACACCGCCGACCAGCGGCAGATCACCGAAGCCGTCGCCGACGCGTACGTCCTGGGCCACCTGCCCGAGTTCGCCGCGTTCCGGCAGCCGCAGGCACGGAAGCTCGATCTGCCCACCTACCCGTTCGAGCATCGCCAGTACTGGTACCGGGACAATCGGGAACAACCCAACCAGCAGCAGCACGTCGCCGGTCCGCGCACGCAGGCCGTTCGACTTCTCGAAGACGGCCGTCTCGAGGAGCTCGCGACCCTGCTCGGCGGCACGGACGGCGACGGTCAGACCCTGGACGTGCTGACCAAGCTTGCAGCGCAACACAACCGCCAGCGGTCGACTCAGTCCATCGCCGATGACCGCTACGAGTTCCGCTGGGAGAAAGCGGTCACTCCGCTGTCGGGCGCCGACTCCGCAGAGACGTCCACATGGCTGCTCGTCGGTGAACAGTCCCCGGCGGTCCAGCCATTGGTCGACGCGCTGACCTCGCGCGGGCAGCAGTACCGGTTCCTCGGGCTGCCGACGTCGGATGCCGAGACCGCTCAACTCGCCGAGGCGTTGCGCGCCGCGGCCGCCGACGGTTCGACACTGCGCATCCTTCACGTGGCAGCGCTGGACGGGGAACCGGAAGCCAAGGCCGTGCCCTCGATGCGGTCACTGCTTCGGATGCAACACCACGTCCTGGCCGGAACGCGGCGTCTCTTCCGCGCCGCGGCCGAGGCCGGTCTGAAGGTTCCGATCTGGTTGGTCACCCGCGGCGCGCAGCACGTCGCCGATGCGGACACCGTGGCTCCCGAACAGACTGCCCTGTGGGGATTCGGTCGCGCGGCAGCACTGGAGCTCCCGCAGTTGTGGGGCGGACTGGCTGATCTGTCCGAGGGCAGTGCCGGTGAATGGACCACACTGCTCAACCGGATCGCAATATCGACCGACGCGAACCGGCGGGAAGACCAGATCGCGGTACGCGATCACGCGGTCCATGTCCCCCGGCTGGTCCGCCGGGAGGACCTGCCGAGCGGTACACCGCTGGAACTACGCAGCGACGCAACGTATCTGGTGACCGGCGGTCTGGGGTCGATCGGCCTGGAGATCGCCGGATACCTGGCCGCCCACGGCGCCAAGCACCTGGTGCTGACCAGCCGTCGCGCACCCGGCGAAGCCGCCGAGCAACGCATCACCAAACTCGGCGACCAGCACGGATGTGACATCCGCGCCGTGACCGCCGACGTCGCCGATGCGCACGACGTCGCACGCCTGTTGAAGACGATCGCCGCCGAGATGCCACCGCTGGCGGGCATCGTGCATGCTGCCGGCGAACTCGGAACCACTCCGCTGGGCGAACTGGACGACACCGAGGTGGATCGCGTCTTCGCCGGAAAGGTCTGGGGTGCCTGGCATTTGAGCGAAGCCGCGGCAGACGCGAAGCTCGACTTCTTCATCAGCACCTCGTCGATCGCCTCGGTGTGGGGCGGATACGGTCAGACCGCCTACGGCGCGGCGAACGCGTTCCTCGACGGCCTGGCCTGGCGACTTCGCGAACAGAACATCCCCGGCACCAGCGTCAACTTCGGTCCGTGGGCCGCAGGCATGGCCGACGCAGAGTCTCGTGCCCGGCTGGATCAGCGTGGTGTCCGGACGCTGCCACCCGCCGATGCACTGGCCGGACTGGCCGACGCCGTCGCGATCGCCTCCGCTGGAGGCCCGACACAAGGAGTCGTGGCCCGCATCGACTGGTCCCGGTTCCTGCCGCTGTACCAGCAGGCGGGCCGGCGGGCATTCCTGGCAGAGCTGGAACGCGAAGTACCGGCGCAACTTTCCAACGCGGCGCCCACCACCGCCTCCGGCAAGACACAGCTGGTCGAGCGCCTGACGAATGCTCCGGTGCAGCAGCGCAAGAAGCTGCTGACCGATCACCTGCGCGACGCCGTCGCGGAGGTGACCCGGGTGGACTCCTCGGAGATTCGCGAGGACGCAGGGTTCTTCGACCTCGGCATGGATTCGCTGATGGCCGTCGAATTGCGCCGCCGCATCGAGCAGGGAGTGGGTGCGGAGATCCCCATCACGCTGGTGATGGATCACCCCCGGATCTCCGACGTAGCCGAATATCTGCTCGGCGATGTACTCGGACTCAACGAGCAGGACAAGCCGGCGTCGCAACCGGCAGCGGTGACCGCGCGGACAGATGAACCCATCGCGATCGTCGCCGTGTCGTGCCGCTTCCCCGGCGCGCCCGACCCGGAAGCGTTCTGGGAATTGCTGTCCGGCGGCGTCGACGCCATCCGGGAAGTTCCCGAAGACCGATTCGACATCGACGAGTTCTACGATCCGGATCCCGAGACAGCGGGCAAGACCTACACGCGTTTCGGCGGATTCCTCGAGGGGATCGACGGATTCGACCCCGAGTTCTTCGGTATCTCCCCGCGTGAGGCCGTGTGGATCGAGCCGCAGCAGCGGCTGATGCTCGAAACGGTCTGGGAAGGCCTCGAACGGGCCGGGTACGCACCGGCCTCGTTGCGCGGCAGCCGGACCGGCGTTTTCGCCGGGGTGGCTGCCAACGAGTACGCGCACCTGCTGTCGTCGGAGTCGATCGACAAGATCGAGCCGTACTTCATCACCGGCAATGCCCTCAACGCCATCTCCGGCCGGGTTGCCTTCGCGCTCGGATTCGAAGGCCCGGCAATGGCAGTCGACACCGCCTGCAGCTCGGCCCTGGTGGCGATTCATCAGGCCTGCCAGGCACTGCACTCCGGCGATTGCGACCTGGCGTTGGCCGGTGGCGTCAACGTCCTGCTCTCCCCGGTGACGGTGGTCGCCGCATCCCGCGCACGCATGCTCTCCCCTGTCGGGCGGTGCAAGACCTTCGACGCCTCCGCGGACGGCTACGTACGCAGCGAGGGCTGTGGGATTCTGGTGCTCAAGCGGCTGAGCGACGCAGAGCGCGACGGCGACCGGATCTGCGCGGTCATCCCCAGCAGCGCGGTCAACCAGGACGGCGCGTCCAGCGGTCTGACCGTGCCCAATGGCGGTGCGCAGCAACGCCTCATCGGAACGGCGCTGGCCCGCGCCGGGTGGACCGGTGGCGACGTCGACTACCTCGAGGCGCACGGGACCGGTACTCCGCTCGGCGATCCGATCGAGGTCCAGGCGGCTGCCGCCGCCTACGGCAGCGCGCGCGACTCCGACCGTCCGTTGCTGATGGGTTCGGTCAAAACCAACATCGGCCACACCGAATCTGCCTCGGGCGCAGCAGGTCTGATCAAGGTCGTGTTGTCGTTGCAGCACGAGGTCCTGCCGCAGAGCCTGCACTTCGACAACCCGTCGCCGCACATTCCGTGGGATTCGCTGCCGGTGCAGGTCGTCGACAAGGCGACCCCCTGGCAGACCAACGGCCGGCCCCGCCGCGCCGGTGTGAGCTCGTTCGGGTTCACCGGCACCAACGCGCACGTGCTGATCGAGGAGGCGCCGGCGCGACCCGCCGCCGCCCCCGATGACCAGCCCGCCGACGAGGTGTCGGCGGAGACGCAGGCTCCTGCCGAGCAGGTGAGCGTGCTGGCATTGTCCGCGCGGTCACCCGAAGCTCTCGTGGCACTGGCACAGCGGTACGAGACGTGGCTGAGCGCCCACCCGGACGCCGATCTGGCTGGTGTGTGCCTGACCGCCGGAACCGGACGGTCGCACTTCGAGCATCGGGCCGCGCTGGTCGTGGATTCGATCGAGGAAGCACGCCTGGCTCTGGCCGACCTGGCCGAGAACCGGACCCGGCCCGGTGTGGTGCGCGGTGAGCACACGAACCACCCGACCACCGCATGGCTGTTCACCGGACAGGGCAGCCAGTACCCGGGCATGGCGCGTGAGTTGTTCGACACGGAGCCGGTTTTCGCCGAGACCGTGACGCGGTGCGCCGACGCGGTCAAGGGCATGCTGCCGCTTCCGCTCCTGGACGTGATGTTCGCCCAGGATGCCGAGGCCGGACAGACGCTGCGACACACGTCGTATGCGCAACCGGCGCTCTTCGCCGTCGAGATGGGCCTGGCGCGGCTGTGGCAGTCATGGGGCATCGCACCTGACGTCGTACTGGGCCACAGCGTCGGCCAGTACGCCGCGGCATGCGTCGCCGGCGTCTTCAGCCTGGAGGACGGTGCCCGGCTGATGGCCGAGCGCGGCCGGTTGTTCGGCAGCCTGCCCGAAGGCGGTCGCATGGTGGCGGTGTTCGCCGACCCCAAGCACGTCGAGGAGATCGCAAGCAAGTTCCCGCGGGTGTCGGTCGGCGCCTACAACGGACCCAACACCGTGCTCTCCGGCCCGGGCGACGATCTCGAGGAGATCGTCAACCAGTTCGGGAACGAGGGGACGCGCTGCACCTGGCTGCAGACCAGCCACGCATTCCACTCGGAACTGCTGGACCCGGTGCTCGACGAATTCGAGGCGTACGCGGCGCAGGTGCAGTTCGCAGCGCCGACACTCCCCCTGGTCTGCAACCGCACCGGAGCAATCCTGACGGCCCAGACCCCACTCGATGCTCAGTACTGGCGCCGCCATTCACGTCAGCCGGTGCAGTTCTCCGAAAGCGTGCGGACCGTCGCGGCGCTGGGCTGCTCGGTCCTGATGGAGATCGGTCCGCAACCGGTGCTCACCAGCGCAGCGGTTCAGGTATGGCCGGAACACCTGGCCGCACCGCGGGCAATCGTCTCGCTGCGCAAGGGCATCAGCGATCGGCGTCAGATCGCCGACGCGCTGGCAGCGGCCTACGTCGGTGGGCACCGACCCGACTTCGCTGCAGTGCAGCGGCAGCCCGGTCACAAGGTCGAGTTGCCGACATATCCGTTCCAGCACCGCCGCTTCTGGCCCAAGACCTCGGCGATCACGAGCTCCGGCTTCGACGGCAGCGCAGGGACTGGAATCCTCGGCGCGGCCAAGGACCTGGCTTCCGGGGACTCCATCTACACGAGCCGGATCTCGGTCAAGACGCAGCCGTGGCTTTCCGACCACGTCATCTACGGCACCGTCGTCGTCCCCGGCGCGACGTACGCCGCGATGGCGCTGGCCGCGGTCGGAACCCCGGCCCACGCCAAGGACGTCTTCTTTTTCGAGCCGATCATCCTGCCCGAGAAGAGCTCTCGCGAAGTGCAGTTGACATTGCACCCGTTGGAGACAGGCGGAGAGTGGAAGTTCCAGGTTCACAGCCGTCCCTACGGAGAACGCGACGTCGACTGGTCGCTGAACGCCGAAGGAACAGTGGTAAGCGGTCTCGCCGACTCGTCCGAGGAGCCGACCGCCGAAACCGATCCGGTCGACGAGGCCATCGAACGGCTGGAACGCATGCGTCCGCAAGAGCTGTTCGAGACCTTCGCCGACCTGGAATTGGCCTGGGGCCCAAACTGGTCCGGATCCCTGAAGTCCTTGTGGCTCGGTGAGGGCGAGGCGATCGGCGACATCCTGGTCGGAGCGGAACTCGCCGAACAACTGGGCACCGAGCCGATGCACCCGGTCCTGATGGACCTGTGCACGGGCGTCGCCTTCCCGGCGTTCCCGGCTCTTCTCGCGGCCGAGCAGGGCGTCAACGACCTGTTCCTGCCGTTGCGCTACGGGCAGGTGACGTTGAAGGAGAAGATGCCCCGCCGGTTCTACTGCCGCGCGAAGTGGCACGAGGCCGAGCTCAACAACGAAACCCAGGTGTTCGACCTCGAGTACATCGACCGGGACGGCCACTACCTCGGCGGCGTTCGCGAGTTCACCGTCAAGCGCGCACCCCGCGAAGCATTGCTTCGTGGCCTCGGCGGCGACGCCACCCGGCTGCTGTACACGCTGGGCTGGCACGAAGTGCCGGTGCCGCCGTCCGACGGTGCGGCCGAAAGCCCGAGCGGCACTTGGCTGGTCGCCGGGTTCGACGAACTCGCTGCGAAGGTGCCGGGCTGCATCCCGCTCGATCGCCAGACCGGTCAGCAGCTGGGAGAGGTGCTGGCAGAGGCCAAGGAGCGCGGTCTGCCGTTCTCCGGTGTCATCTGGCGAGCCGGTACGCCGGGCACGGAAGAAACCGGTGCCGATAGCCAGACGCGACTCGAAGCCGAGATCACCAACCTGCTCGGTGCGGTACACACCGTGCAGGGCGGTGAGGTGAAACTTCCGAATGGTCTGTGGATCGTCACCGAGCGGGCCGTCGCCACTGAATCCGGTGAGCCGGTCGATCCGGCGCAGGCGGCACTGTGGGGCTTCGGGCGCACCACGATCAACGAGGAACCGGCGTTGCACGCCAAACTCATCGATTGCGACGGGTCACCGGAGGCCGTGCAGGCACTGGCCGATCTGATCGCCACCCCGGTCGAGGAACCGGAAATCGCTGTGCGGCAAGGCAAACTGCTCGCATCTCGGTTGCTGCCATGGTCGCGAAGCGGGAACCTCACGGTGCCGCGCGGCAGCGACTACGTCCTGGCACCCACCGAACGCGGCGCGATCGACAACCTCCGCATCACCGAGAAGGAGGTGCCGGCGCCGGACGAGGGTTATGTGCAGGTCCGGGTGGAGGCCGCAGGTCTCAACTTCCGGGATGTGCTCAACGTGCTGGGCCTGTACCCCGGCGATCCGGGACCGATCGGCGGTGACTTCGCCGGCATCGTCACGCAATTGGGTGAGGGCGTCACCGGAGTCGAGGTGGGCCAGCGGGTCTACGGCTCCATGCAGGGTGCGTTCTCCAGCCGGTTCAACGTGCCTGCCCAGTTCCTGGCGCCGATCCCGGACGGGGTCAGCGCGGTCGAGGCCGCGACGATTCCGGCCGCGGCGCTGACCGTCCGGCTGTCGTTCGACTGGGCGAAGCTCAAGCCGGGCGACAAGGTGCTGATCCACGCCGCCAGCGGTGGCGTGGGCCTGGCCGCAATCCAGATGGCACAGCAGTGCGGTGCTGAGGTCTACGCCACGGCGAGCACCTTCAAGCGGGCCACGTTGCGCAAGCTGGGTGTCAAGTACGTCTATGACTCGCGGACAACGGACTTCGCCGATCAGATCCTGGCGGACACCGACGGTGCGGGCGTGGACGTGGTGCTCAACTCCCTGACGAGCGAAGGGTTCATCGAGGCGACGCTGAAGGCCACCGGCAAGAACGGCCGCTTCGCCGAGATCGCCAAGCGCGACATCTGGTCACCTGAGCAGATGGCCGAGGCCCGTCCCGACATCGCCTACGAGATCGTGGCGTTGGACACGGTGATGTTCACCGAGCCCGATCGCATTCGCGACCTGCTCGTTGAAATTTCGGAAGGCCTGGCTGCAGCTGTCGACTCCTCGCGCGAGCGCTCGTCGGTGGCCGAGTGGACTCCGCTGCCCGCGGAGATCTACCCGCTGACGGAGGCCAGGACGGCGTTCCGGCGTATGCAGCAAGCCCGGCACATCGGCAAGATCGTGTGCCAGCTGCCGAATCCGCTTGCACCTCGGCCGGATCGGACCTACCTGATCACAGGTGGGCTCGGGGCGATCGGTCTACACACCGCGTCGTATCTGGCTCAGCTGGGTGCCGGCGACATCGTGCTGACCAGCCGCCGCGCACCGGATACGGACGCGCAGAAGCTGATCGAGGAGATCACCGAGCGCAACAAGACCCGCATCCATGTGTTCACCGCCGATGTGGGCGAGGAGTCCGAAGTGTCGAACCTCCTGGAGCGGATCCGTGCGGAGCTCCCTCCGCTTGCGGGCGTCGCCCACCTGGCGGGTGTGCTCGACGATGCGCTGCTGGGTCAGCAGAGCACGGAGCGGTTCCATAAGGTGTTGGCACCCAAGGCCTTCGGCGCCGAGTATCTGGACAGGTTGACCAAGGACGACCAGCTGGACTTCTTCATCGTGTCCTCCTCGGTGTCCAGCCTGTTCGGTTCCCCGGGGCAGTCCAACTACGCGACGGCCAATGCGCTGCTCGACGGTCTGATCGCACAGCGCAGGGCGCAGGGCCTGCCGGCCACCGGCATCAACTTCGGCCCGTGGGGTCAGGGTGGCATGGCCTCCTCGGAGGCGGCGACAGCCAATATCAGTGCGCAAGGCCTGATTCCGCTGGATCCCTCGGCCGCGCTCGCCGCGCTCGCCGAGGTCGTCGCCAACGGGACCGGCCAGGCGGCCGTCATCAAGGCCAACTGGCAGCGGGCCGCGAAGGTGCTGGGCAGTCAGCGGCCTCCGATCCTCGACCTGGTGTTGCCGAGTGCCGTCGGTGAGGTCGTCGGTGACAGTGAGGTTCTCAAGCAGCTGCTCGAGATCCCCGTGCCGCAGCGTGCCGGGTTCGTGACCGAGTTCCTGCAGAAGGAGGTGCAGAACTTCCTGCGGCTCGCCTCACCGCCGGCCGCGACCAGCCGCTTCCTGGATCTCGGCACCGACTCGCTGATGGCGATCGAACTGCGCAACCGACTGCACACTCAGTTCGGTGGCAAGTTCACGCTCAACGCGACGGCGGTCTTCGACTACCCGACCATCGGTGGGCTGGCCGAGTATCTGGTGGCCCAGCTGCCCGATGCGGAGTCCGCGGATTCGGCCGAGTCGTCGGAGCCGTCGGAATCCTCGGAGACTTCAGAGTCTTCGGAGACTTCAGAGTCTCCGGCGTCGGAGCAGCCACCTGCGGAGGCAGCACCCAAGGACTAACCCGTCGAGTGGCCAGTTGTCACACGCCTTTTCGTGTTTCGCGTGTGCTAACTGGCCACTCGGCATTCTTGGGCGAAGAAAGTCAGATCCAGCGGGTCGCTTCGACCTCGGCAGGCAGCGGCGGGTGCAACGGCACGTCAAGTCCGTCGTAGATACCGGGCTTCTGGGTAGCCAGCCAATCGATCGCGCCGAGCAGACGGTTGGCCGCCGTGGTGTTGCCGCCGTCGGCGCGGGTGCCACCCGGCACATCGGCGCGCACGACGATGCTCAACTGCGGATCGCCGTCGACGATCACCCGGTGATCGCCGACCCCTTCGTCGGGCTGCGGCCAGTCCGGCGCGCAGGCCGGGTCGATGCGGGTGATGTGCTCGATGACGACCCGCTCGACCCCGTTGGCCCACCCGATGACCTGCAGGCGGAATGCGCCCTGGGTGCCTGCCTCGAACCGGCCCATGACGTTGTCGACGGCCTCGGTCAGCGGCAGCCGTTCGACCGTCTCGGTGATCTCGTCGATCTCCAGGCCGAGCCCGCGGCCGATCAAGCGGACATTGCCGCCCCACACCATGGTGGGGATGGACGGCAGCAACATCATCGGCGTCTCGTCCATCGACCCACCGAAACCGCAGAGCACCCGGACCGAGTGCGGCTGGTTGTAGGTGGAGTAGTCGAAGATCTCCTGGCACCGGATGGTGCGGATCCGGGTGCACAACCCCGCCGCGATCACGGCCAGGGCATCGTTACCCCAGCCCGGGTCCACGCCACTGACCAGAAGCGCGGAGTTGCCGGCCACCGCGGCGTCGGTGAGCCGCTCGACCCATTCGGCGGGAGCCGAGGCCGGGTCGTAGAGCGAGTACAGCGACGGCGTCACCACTTGCTTACCTGCGCGGAGGCACCGCTCGATCTCGGCAAGGGCCTCCTCGGGACGGATGTCGCCGGAAGACATATAGGCGACCGCATCGCACTGGGCGAGTGCCGCGTCCACATCGGTGGTGGCCTCGACTCCGGTGGGCGCGTCGAGCTTGGCGAACGTCGCCGCGTCGCGACCGGCTTTCTCGGGCGAGGACGTGATCACCGCTGCCAGTTCGAGGCCCGGAAATCCCGTGGCCGACCTGATCGCCGTCGCACCCATGTTGCCCGTACCCCACACCGCAATTCGACGCATCGGGCCACCTTAGTAGACCATTGGTGACTATCCTCACATTATCCGAAAACAGCTGGTCAAGCCCGTTTACGGAAAGGGGTACAAGGCTCGATCAACCACTGGGTTGGTTAGCTTTCAGAAATTGCTCAGAGTCTCTTTGCGTTGAAGTTACTGAACGGTATAGTTAGCCGCAGTTACTGGTGGGTAACTTATCCAAAGTACCCAACCTCAGGTGGCATTCCACAAGGAGGAAAAGTGAGCCACTACAAGAGCAATGTCCGTGACCAGGTCTTTAACCTGTTCGACGTGTTCGGCATCGACAAGGTGTTCGGCACCGGCAAGTTTGCGGATCTCGATCAGGATTCGGCTCGCGAGATGCTCGCGGAGATCGCACGACTGGCCGAGGGACCCATCGCCGAGTCGTTCGCCGACGGCGACCGCAACCCTCCCGTCTTCGATCCCAAGACCCATAGCGTCACGCTGCCGGAGTCGTTCAAGAAGTCGATGCGCGCCCTCCTCGAGGGTGGCTGGGACAAGGTCGGCCTCTCCGAGGAACTCGGCGGTATGCCGGTGCCGCGTGCCCTGCAGTGGGCGCTGATCGAGCACATCCTCGGCGCCAACCCCGCGGCCTACATGTACGCGATGGGCGCGGGCATGTGCGAGATCTTCTATAACAACGCCACTGAAGAGCAGAAGAAGTGGGCAGTCCTGGGCGCCGAGCGCGGCTGGGGCGCCACCATGGTGCTCACCGAGCCCGACGCCGGTTCCGACGTGGGCGCCGGCCGCACCAAGGCCGTCCAGCAGGAGGATGGCTCCTGGCACATCGACGGCGTGAAGCGGTTCATCACGTCCGCCGACTCCGACGATCTGTTCGAGAACATCATGCACCTGGTGCTGGCCCGCCCCGAGGGCGCCGGCCCGGGCACCAAGGGTCTGTCGCTGTTCTTCGTACCCAAGTTCCTCTTCGACTTCGAGACCGGTGAGCTGGGCGAGCGCAACGGCGCCTTCGTCACCAACGTCGAGCACAAGATGGGCCTGAAGGTCTCCACCACCTGTGAGCTGACCTTCGGTCAGCACGGCGTTCCCGCCAAGGGCTGGCTGGTCGGCGAGGTGCACAACGGCATCGCGCAGATGTTCGACGTCATCGAGCAGGCCCGAATGATGGTGGGCACCAAGGCCATCGCAACCCTGTCGACCGGTTACCTGAACGCCCTCGAGTACGCCAAGGAACGCGTCCAGGGTGCCGACCTGACCCAGATGATGGACAAGGCCGCCCCGCGCGTCACCATCACCCATCACCCCGACGTGCGCCGGTCCCTGATGACCCAGAAGGCCTACGCCGAGGGCATGCGCGCCGTCTACCTCTACACCGCGACCTTCCAGGACGAGGACGTTGCCAAGGCCGTCCACGGGGTGGAGCCCGAGCTGGCCCACAAGGTCAACGACCTGCTGCTTCCGATCGTCAAGGGCTGCGGCTCCGAACGGGCCTTCGTCCTGCTGGGCCAGGAGTCGCTGCAGACCTTCGGTGGCTCCGGCTTCCTGCAGGACTACCCGCTCGAGCAGTACGTCCGCGACTCGAAGATCGACTCGCTCTACGAGGGCACCACCGCCATCCAGGCGCAGGACTTCTTCTTCCGCAAGATCGTCCGCGACAAGGGCCAGGCGCTGGCATTCGTGGCCGGCGAGATCGAGCAGTTCATCAAGAACGAGACCGGCAACGGCCGCCTCAAGACCGAGCGTGCCCTCCTGGCCACCGCGCTGGAGGACGTGCAGGGCATGGCCGCCACCCTCACCGGGTACCTGATGGCCGCCCAGGAAGATGCCGCAAGCATCTACAAGGTGGGTCTGGGTTCGGTCCGCTTCCTGATGTCGGTCGGCGACCTGCTGCTCGGCTGGCTGCTGGCCCGCCAGGCCGCAGTGGCCATCGAGAAGCTCGACGCCGGGGCCACCGGCGAGGAGCGCACCTACCTCGACGGCAAGATCGCCGCCGCATCGTTCTTCGCCAAGAACATGCTGCCGCTGCTGACCAGCACCCGTCAGGTCATCGAGACCCTCGACAACGAGGTGATGGAGCTCGACGAGGCTGCGTTCTAAGAAGTTCGAAGTCGAACGCCCCCGGGTTACCCGGGGGCGTTTGTCTTTGATGCACCCGGGTGCAGACACGGCCGCCAACGGGTATCTCCGGACAGTGCCCATGGAGTTGACGAATTGGTTCCTCACGACAGAGGAACGCGGCAATCCGGACACCTTGTTGCCTGACTGGTGTGCCGGCAACCGGGTCGAACCGCTGATCCATGGCGCGACCTACTTCGATCGGCTGGCCGCCGAGGTGAGCGAGATGCGCCGAGGCGACCATCTGTTCTTCACCGACTGGCGCGGCGACCCCGACGAACGGATGCGCGTTGACGGACCTACCATCGCCCAGCTGTTCTGCCAGGCTGCCGAGCGTGGCGTTGTCGTCAAGGGCTTGATGTGGCGCTCGCACCTGGACCGATTCGCCTACAGCGAGGAGGAGAACCGGCATCTCGGTGACGTGATCGAGGCAGCGGGTGGGGAGGTGCTGCTCGACCAACGGGTGCGCATCGGCGGTTCCCATCACCAAAAGCTCGTCGTACTGCGCCATCCCGGCGCGCCCGAACGCGACGTCGCCTTCGCCGGCGGTATCGACCTGTGCCACTCGCGCCGCGACGACGCCGACCATCATGGGGATCCGCAGTCGATGCGGATGGCTCGCCAGTACGGCGAACACCCGCCGTGGCACGACGTCCAGCTACGCATCCAGGGACCGGCGGTCGGCTCGCTGGACTTCACGTTCCGGGAGCGTTGGACCGACCCGGCACCGTTGGACATGCTGTCGCCGATCGCCTGGATCGCCGATAAACTTCGCCGCTCCGACCTGAGCGCCGGCACATTGCCGCCGCAGCCACCCGATCCCCCACCCTGCGGCCGACAGGCCGTGCAAGTTCTGCGGACCTATCCCGATGCCCACTTCGAGTACGCGTTTGCCCCGCACGGCGAGCGCAGCGTGGCACGTGGGTACACGAAAGCCGTGCAGCGGGCCAGGAGCCTGATCTATCTCGAAGACCAGTACCTGTGGTCCAAGCAGGTTTCGCAGTTGTTCGCCGACGCGTTGGCGAACAACCCTGACCTACACCTGATCGCGGTGGTGCCGCGACACCCCGATGTCGATGGCCGCTGGGCCCTGCCACCCAACCAGGTGGGCCGCCAGCAGGCGATCGAGACGTGCCGCGCCGCCGACCCGCGGCGTGTACATATCTTCGACATCGAAAACCATATGGGGACACCGGTTTACGTACACGCAAAAGTGTGTGTGATCGACGATGTCTGGGCCTGCGTGGGCAGCGACAACTTCAACCGGCGGTCCTGGACGCACGACAGCGAGTTGTCGTGCGCAGTACTCGACGACACCCGCGACCAACGTGAACCCCGTGACCCAGCGGGCCACGGCGATGGTGCCCGGGTGTTCGCCCGCAACCTCCGGCTGCGGCTACTCGCCGAACATCTCGACCTCGCCCCCCACGACGATGTCGACCTGATCGATCCGGCGGCTGCGGTCGAGGCCGTCACGGCGTCGGCGCAGGCGCTGCAGGACTGGCATGACGGCGGGCGGACCGGCCCGCGCCCGCCCGGCCGGCTCCGGCCGCATCAACCCGAGCGTCTCGGCCGGCTCACCCAGGCGTGGGCAAAACCGGTGTACCGCGCCGTCTACGACCCCGACGGGCGGTCTTACCGCGACCGGCTGTACCGGCGCTGGTAGTGCGGTGACCAAGCCCAACGTTGGCTTGTGTCTCAAATTCGGCCGAAATATGGGACACAAGCCAACATTCGGCGGATGACAAACTGGTCGCATGACTGAAGCCCGCGGCATCTTGCTCGTCATGTCGTTGATGGCGACGACCGCGCTCACCCTGGCCCTCGGGATCACCGATCCGGCGGCGCCGATGTCCTACCCGACCAAGTTCCTGGTGTGGAACCTGGTGCTCGCCTGGATCCCGATGGTCTTCGCGATCGCTTTCGATCTGGTCGAGCGACGACTGTGGCTGTTGCCGCTGGGACTGGGTTGGTTGGCGTTCCTGCCGAACGCTCCCTATCTGGTGACCGATCTGGTCCACCTCGGCGAGGGCTACGAGCTGTGGCGTCACGTGCTGCAGTACGGATTCGCCGCGTGGACCGGGATGCTGCTGGGCGTGGTCTCGCTGTTGCTGGTGCATCAGCGCCTTGACGACGAATTCGGCTCGTTCTGGGGCTGGCTGGCCGTCGTGCTGTCCGTGGCGGGGTGCGCCGTCGGCGTGGTCATCGGCCGGTTCCAGCGCTGGAACTCCTGGGACCTGGTGACCCGGCCCGATGCGGTGGTCGCGGCGACGTTCGACTGGATGCGCGCACCGCTGTCCTATGTGCAGTCGACCGGCGTGGCGATAGCTGTTGCAGCGTTCTTCGGGTTGGCGTATCTGACGATCTGGGCACTCAACGGACTGAATGTGCGCAGATAGTGTCCTGATCGTTATCGCGGTTTATCCCATTTGCCACATGGGTAACTTCTGTATCAGCGGCGCGAGTCCGCGACCGCACTAAATCAGAAAGAGGCGAATGGATCACCACCATGAACACCGTCCTATATTTCAGCGTCTATGGCGCCGTCTATGAAACCCGGGCCTACACCACCGCCGATATCAACCAACTCGTCCACGACCACGGGCTGCACTGCCTGACCTCCGCGGATCGGCAGTTCGACTTCTGGTTCAGCCCGTCAACACACTCATGCCAGCGTCACGTGAACCGGAAGGCAACCGAACTCCTGCTGGCCACAACAGCTTTCACCCCCAAGACGGTTCCGCTGCTGCGCGGATGCGTCGTCGTCGCCACGCACGACACCGACGGTGAACTCGACGGGCTGAGCTGGCAGCAACTGGAGCTGCTGGCCCGCCGCGACCGCTCGCTGACCACGTCGCAAAAGCGTGCGCTCGGTCGACACATCAACCGCGCCGACACCCGCCGAATCGACCCGCTCATCCCCGCCGCGCACTGCGACGGGTCGCATCACATCGCGGTCAGCCGCGTCCGCGCAACCAGTCGAAGGGCCTGGGCCGATTGATCGGCGATGCCGGAATGGCCCGTGGCGGCGGAACGCTACACGGGCGATTCATGGGCCAGCGCCCGGTAGCCCTTGGCTCCCGCCCGGTCGACGGCGGCGCGGACCAAGCCGAACACCAAGCCCTGCAGGGCTGCAGCCGTCAGCGCTTTGGCGGTGGACCTTTCGAGATCTTTGGGGTCGGGCGGTTCCAGATTCGGCTCATCGATGCGCTTCCAGATCTGGGTGAACAACGCGCCGGCCAACAGTCCCCCGCCCACACTCGTCGCCATCGACAGCGGCAGGTACAGCGTTTTCGAGAGTCGGCTCACGGGTTCTCCTCGCATCGTCCAGGCCCCGAAAGAACGGCTTTCGGGCTGACAGTGCGGATACCCCGAACCGACCGGTTCTAACGGGTTCCGGGCGGTACGAGGTTTTGCCGGGCCCTGCGTCGGGCACAGCTGTGTGAGAAGTAGTACGCATGGGGAAAGGCCCACCGATGACTACCGAACCCAAAACCATCAACGAAGCGTCCACGGCCGAGCTCCTCGGCCAACTACAGCAGCAGACCACACGGCTGGTACGCGACGAGCTGCGATTGGCGCAACGCGAATTCCAGGAGTCGGCGCGCCACGCCGGACTCGGCGCCGGGCTGATCAGCGCTGCCGGCCTGCTGGCGGTGCTGGGCCTGATGACGGTCGTCGCCGCCGCCGTGGCGGCGATCGCGCTGGCCCTGCCGGTATGGGCGGCCGCGCTCATCGTCGCCGCAGTGCTGTTCCTCGGCGCCGGGGTGGCCGCGCTGGTCAGCCGCAGCCAAGCCAAACAGGTACCGCCGCCGGCGAGCCAATCGGTCGACAGCGTCAAGCAGGATCTCGACGAGCTCAAGGAGGCACGACATGGCCACCGCTGATCGCCTTCCGCCCGAACCGGGGCCGGACGCCGGCATCGACGAACTCCAGTCCGATATCGACAAGACGCGCAGCGAGCTGGGTGAGACGGTGGCTGCGCTGTCGGACAAACTCGACGTCAAGGGCCGGGCACAGGACAAGGCAGTCGAGACCAAGGAAGCCTTCGTCGACCGGGCCCACGCCGCAACCGAGGCCGCGCGGTCCAAACCGGCGGTTCCGGTGGCCGCTGTGCTCGCCGTGCTCGCGGCAGTAGGCCTGCTCGTGTGGTGGCGCCGCCGCTGACAGCTCAGAACCGGGTCAGGCTGGGCATCAACACGTCGTCCACGAGCGCCCGAACCGTCTCCTCGGTCGGCGGACGTCCCGGGATCAGGGACCGGAACACCAGATACCCGGGCATCACATCCCACAACTCGTTGTGCACCGCCGCGGCGGCGATCTCACCCCGGTTGACCGCATCCGTCAGCACTTCGGTCATCAGCTTCTTGCGCTGCAGAACGAACTGATTCTGCAGCGCCGCACTCAATTCCGGGCTGTGCGCCACCTCGGACATGATCGCGCTCATCGTGCTGCCGTGCTCGCGTGCCTGTGCGCACACCGACGAGCCGATGCTCAGCAGATCGGTCCGCAGCGCGCCCGTGCGAGGCGGCACCAACTGGATCCGGGTGCCCTCGATGAAGGCTGCCAGGACCAGCTCGGTCTTCGAGGGCCACCGGCGGTAGATGGTGGCCTTGCTCGACTTCGCTTCGGTCGCGACGGCTTCCACCGTCAGCCGGTCGTATCCGTGCTGCTGCAACAGACGCAGGGTGACCGCCAACAACTCCGATTCGCGCTCGGTCCACTGCGTCGCCGGGGCCGGCGGTGAGACGTCATGCGACGAGGCGGTCGAAGCGGGTGACACTGAAAACCTTTCCATAGCGGGCAACCACGGCCACTTGCCTGTAGGCCTTGCCCTGCAATCGACTGTACCGTACGGTACCGTTCAGGTGCTTGGAACGGCCAAAGACTCTCGCCTCACGGCGCGCAGAGCGCCCGTTGTCGAAAGGCTCTGAGATGCAGGGGATCTCGGTAGGCAGCCTGATAAGGCGGCGCTGGACGGTGATCGTGGCCGTGCTCGTGGTGGCGGTCGTCGCGTTCACCGTCAGCCGACTACACGGCATATTCGGTTCCGACAACGAGGTGTCACGCCCCAGTGCCGACGCCCTGGAGAACACCGGATACAACCCGAAACGGGTTCTCTTCGAAGTATTCGGATCACCGGGCTCGGTAGCCACCATCAATTACCTGGACATCGACGCACAACCCCAGCGGGCCGAGGACGTGACGCTGCCCTGGTCGCAGACCCTGGTCACCGATGACCCGACCATGTTCGCCGACCTGCGGGCGCAAGGCGACGGCGAATACATCGGCTGCCGCATCACCGTCAACGGTGTCGTCAAGGACGAAAGGTCCACCGATAACGTGAACGGCTACATCGCATGCTTGGACAAGTCGGCATGAGCGGGCAGCACGCCGAAGGCGCAGACGTCCGCTCCAGGACGTCGCGGACCATCCGCATGCTCGCGGTACCGATCGTGCTCGTGTGGGTGGCCATCGCCGCATTGACGAACATCCTTGTGCCACAACTGGAGGTCGTCGGCGCAGCACGTTCGGTGGGGCTCAACGCGCCCGATGCACCGTCGACCATGGCGATGCGCCACATCGGCCAGGTCTTCGACGAGTTCAACTCCGACAGCGCAGCCATGATCGTGCTCGAAGGTGATCGGCCGCTCGGCGATGATGCCCACCGCTTCTACGACACCCTGGTGAAAAAGCTTGCCGAGGACACCGAGCACGTCGAGCACATCCAGGACTTCTGGGGAGACCCGCTCACCGCGGGCGGCTCACAGAGCAAGGACGGCAAGGCCGCTCTGGTGCAGGCGTACCTGGCCGGCAACCAGGGCGAGGCATTGTCCAACCAGTCCGTCGACGCCATCCGCGAGATCGTGGCGAGTGTCCCACCACCGCCCGGGGTCAAGGCCTACGTCACCGGCGCCGCGCCGCTCATCACCGACAACTTCGAGGTGGGTAGCGAGGGCACCGAAAAGGTCACCGGCATAACCTTCTTGGTCATCGCGGTGATGCTGCTCGTGGTCTACCGATCCCTGGTCACGATGCTCCTCATGCTCGTCACCGTCCTCATCGAACTGGCGGCCGCGCGCGGTGTCGTCGCCGCGCTCGCGCACTCCGGGGTCATCGGTCTGTCCACCTATTCGACGAACCTGCTGACGCTGTTGGCGATCGCTGCGGGTACGGACTACGGCATCTTCATCGTCGGCCGCTATCACGAGGCGCGTAGCCGTGGCATGGACCGCGAAGCCGCGTACTACGACATGTTTCGCGGCACCGTCCACGTCATCGTCGGCTCCGGGCTGACCATCGCCGGAGCCGTGGCCTGCCTGCACTTCACCCGACTCCCCTACTTCCAGACCCTGGGCGTTCCCGCCGCCATCGGCGTGCTGGTGACGCTGGTGGCCGCACTGACGCTCGGGCCCGCCGTACTGACCATCGGGAGCCGATTCGGACTCCTCGAGCCGAAACGCAATCCACGGGCACCGCGCTGGCGGCGCATCGGCACCGCGATAGTGCGGTGGCCCGGTCCCATCCTGGTGGTGTCGTGTCTGATCGCGCTCGTCGGCCTACTCGCCCTGCCGGGCTACAAGACCAGCTACGACGGCCGCCCCTACCTACCGGAATCAGCACCGGCCAACATCGGCTACACCGCCGCCACCCGCCACTTCTCCGAAGCCCGGCTGAACCCCGAGCTGCTGATGATCGAAACCGATCACGACATGCGCAACCCCGCGGACATGCTGGTGCTCGAACGCGTTGCCAAGGCCGTTCTGCACACCCGCGGCATTGCCCTGGTCCAGTCGATCACCCGACCACTGGGCACACCGATCAAGCACAGCTCCATCCCATTTCAGATCAGCGCGCAAAGCGCCAGCCAGATCATGAATCTGGGTTACCAGCAGGACCGCGCCGCCGATCTGCTCAAGCAGGCAGGCGAGCTGTCCAACACGATCAACATCCTCAAGCAGCAGGTCTCCTTGCAGCAGGCCAGTGCCGCCGCCACCCATGAGCAGACGCAGGCGTTCCACGACACCGTCGCGATCGTGAACGACCTGCGCGACAAGATCGCCAACTTTGACGATCAGTTCCGCCCCTTGCGCAACTACTTCTACTGGGAACCACACTGTTTCGACATCCCCATGTGCGCGGCGTTGAGGTCGGTTTTCGATGCGCTCGACGGGATCGACAAGCTCAGCGACCAGTTCGGTCAGATCACCGCGAGCCTGGACAAGCTCGACGCCCTCCAGCCGAAACTCGTGGCGCTGCTGCCGCCGCAGATCGCCATCCAGGAGCGCAACCGTGATCTGACCCTGTCCAACTACGCCACCACGGCCGGCACCAACTCGCAGTCCCAGGAAGCCCTCGAGAATTCGACTGCGATGGGCCAGGCCTTCGACTCCGCGAAGAATGACGACTCGTTCTATCTGCCGCCGGAAGCCTTCGACAACCCCGACTTCAAACGTGGCCTGAAACTGTTCATGTCACCCGACGGCAAGGCCGCCCGCATGATCATCACGCATGAGGGCACTCCCGCCACACCCGAGGGTATTTCGCACATCGATGCGCTCAAGGACTCCGCCTTCGACGCGATCAAGGCCACGCCGCTGTCGGACGCCAAGATCTACGTGGCCGGAACTGCTTCTGCGTACAAGGACATTCAGGACGGCGCCAAGTACGACCTGCTGATCGCCGCGTTGGCAGCCATCAGCCTGATCTTGCTCATCATGATGTTCATCACCCGCAGCCTGGTCGCCGCGATGGTCATCGTCGGCACGGTCGTGCTGTCGTTGGGAGCGTCGTTCGGTCTGTCAGTTCTGGTGTGGCAGTACATCTTCGGCATCCAGCTGTACTGGATCGTGTTGGCTCTGGCCATCATCCTGCTGCTGGCGGTCGGAGCGGACTACAACCTGCTGCTGATATCCCGATTCCAGGAAGAGATCGGGGCCGGTCTCAAGACCGGCGTCATCCGCGCCATGGCCGGGACCGGCCGGGTGGTGACCGCGGCCGGCCTGGTGTTCGCCGCCACCATGTCCTCGTTCATCTTCAGCGATCTCATCGTGCTCGGGCAGATCGGTACCACCATCGGCCTCGGTCTGCTCTTCGACACCTTGATCGTGCGGTCGTTCATGACGCCGTCCATCGCGGCGCTGCTCGGCCGGTGGTTCTGGTGGCCGCAGATCGTGCGGCCCCGCCCGGCCAGTCGCATGTTGCGCCCGTACGGATCTCGCACCTCGGTTCGCAAACTGCTCGAGCCGGAATCCGAGCCCGAGCCGACCACATCGACTTAGCCGCCGGACATCACGCCAGGTTCGTCCGCGCCCATTCCTCGGCGGTCGTGGTGGTGATCCCGCGAACAGCGTTGTAGGACTGGTCTTTCGGCCAGGCAACACCGTTGGTGCGGGCGAACACCGCCCGGTACTTGCTCATCGTGGACTCTGGGTGCTGCCGCAACTGCTCGGCCAGGAAGTCATCGGTCCACAGCGTGCGGTTCACCGCACTCCCACGGAGCCGTTCGACGATATCGGCGAGTTCGCGGTAGCTGATGGTGTCCCCGGCGAGATAGACAACAGTGTCGCGAAGTCGCGGTTCGGCGAAGACGATATCGGCGGTCAGTGCCCCGATATCTTCGGGAGTGGTGAGGGTGACTTGGTTGTCCCAACTTCCGAGCGCATGCACGGTACCGGCAGGCAGATCCACGACGCCGAACTCGGGTTCGAACAGGAAACTGGTGAACATGCCGGTGGAGACGATCACCCACTCCGTGGTGTGCTGGCCTCGCAGCAGGTCACGCACGTCGAGCTGCTCATCGAACAGCGGCTGCGCGCTACCGCGGCCTATCTCGTCGTAGTCGACACCGAACTGCCATGGGAAGAACCGCGGCACTCCGGCCGCGAGGGCCGATCGAGCGAGTTTGCGCTGTGTGCCCGGCCCCGCCGCGAAACCGACACAGCTGATGACGGTGTGGTACCGCCCCATTACGGCCGCAAGCTCTGCCACCGACGCCGTCGCGACGTCGGCATGTTCTACCGTGATTCCCCACTCGACCAGTTCCCTACGGCGAGCATCACTTTTCGCCGCCTCGGCACCTGCTGCCGGCGGCCGCAGCAGCACCGCGAGAGTTGCGTCTGGAGGGCGCGCGACGTGATTGGAGAGAGCGAACAACACGCCGGCGCCGAGTTCTCCTGCCCCGATCACGAGAATGCTGGGGCTGTCTGCCGCTGATGACGTTGTGGGCAATGCGGCCTCCGTTACTGGTGGTGCGTCAAGCTTGCCTCGGCAACCACATCCACTTGCGGCCACCGGCAAGGACTGCAACCGCCAGATCGGCGACAATCATCCCCGTCAGCTGTCGAGCGAGCGCAGCAGCGCCCTTGTGCGGGCCCGGTTCTCGGGCGATGCGTCGAACACCACCCCGACATATTCGTCGACACCAATCGTTCCGAGCGCCCGAATGCGTTCTGCCACAGTGCTTTCGTCGCCGATGATGGCGGCATCCTCGGGACCGGCGTAGCCCTCCCGGTCGAGCATGGCGCGGTACGACGGCAGGTGCCCGTACATGGCGAACTGTTTGGCGGCCTGGGCACGGGCGCCGTCGACGTCGTCGGTGACGCTGACCGGAAGTGCCGCGACGACGCGGACCGGGCGGTCCCCGGCCGCCTCGCGCAGTGTCGGGGACACGTGTTCGGCCAGTGTGGTCGGGCCGGTCATCCAGGTGACGGTGCCCGCTGTGCGACGGCCCGCGAGCTTGAGCAGTTGTGGCCCCAACGCGGCGATGTACACATCTGGTGCCGTCGCCCCCGGGATCTGCAGCGCGCCGCGCGTGGTCACCGTCTCGCCCGGTGCATCGGCGGGTTCGCCTGCCAACAACGGTTGTAGTCCGTCCAGATACTCACGGAGCCGACGCACCGGCTTGTCCCACGGAATGCCCCACATCCCCTCGGTCACAGCGGCATGGGTCATGCCGAGGCCGAGCAGGAACCGGCCGCCGCTGATCAGGTTGAGAGTGAGCGCACGCTGCGCCAGCAGCATCGGGTGCTGATTCTGGATCGGGATGACGCCGGTGCCCACCTCGATCCCGTCGACCTCACGGAAGGCGACAGCGAGCACGGTCAGCAGGTCCGGTTCGTAGGGCATCTGGGTCATCCAGACCCGCCGGAATCCCTCGTCGTGCAATTGCGCGAGATTCTCTACTGTGGCGTCGATCGGGGAGCGGCCACCGGTGTCACTGAGCGAGGCGATGAGGCTGGTCTGCATGTCACCACGCTACGGGCCGTATGGGCCAGACGATGCGAGGATCAAAACAAATAAGGGCGGGTTCGGGAGGACACCTGGGGGCGTTTCAATTCGTCTCACGCAGCCGGTCTTTCACCCCTGTACCGACTCTTTGGATCAGTCACTCCCGAACCCGTCGTACGCTCGATCGTACGCCTCGGGTACCCCTCAAACCAGAGAAAAGTACGGCCGAATTTGCCGAGAATTTGAAGCTAGGTCGCCCCGTGTTGCCGTCGGGTCGGGGGGTCAGACGGCAACACGGAGCTACCCGTGTATCGACCTCTATGCCGCGGCCGTTACACATCCCCGAAAGAAACTTTTCGGATGTTTTCGGCCTGGGCGTTTACGGAGGTCACGCCGCAAGCTACGCCTCCAGCCTGATGGTCGGGCTCCGCAAGCTACGCCTCCAAAATCGCGGTGACGCCCTGTCCCCCGGCCGCGCAGACAGAGATCAGGCCGCGCACCGGCTTACCCGTCTCCTTCTTCTTCTCGGCCAGTTGCTTGGCCAACTGGGCCACGATCCGGCCACCGGTGGCCGCGAACGGGTGACCCGCTGCCAACGAGGAACCGTTGACGTTGAGCTTGGCGCGGTCGATGTTGCCGAGCGCCTTGTCCAGACCCAGGCGCTCCTTGCAGTACTCGTCGGAGTCCCAGGCCGCCAGCGTGGCCAGCACCACCGAGGCGAACGCCTCGTGGATCTCGTAGAAGTCGAAGTCCTGAAGGGTCAGCCCATTGCGGGCCAGCAGGCGAGGCACCGCATAGGTCGGTGCCATCAGCAGCCCGTCGGGCCCGTTGACGTAATCGACGGCCGCGGTCTCGCCGTCGACGAAGTAGGCCAGCGGCTCGTGACCGTGCGCCTGGGCCCAGTCCTCACTGGCGAGCAGCGCCACCGAGGCACCGTCGGTCAGTGGGGTCGAGTTGCCCGCGGTCATGGTCGCGTCACCGGCCTTGA
Organism: Mycobacterium shunyiense; assembly: GCF_058270035.1. NCBI lineage: Bacteria > Bacillati > Actinomycetota > Actinomycetes > Mycobacteriales > Mycobacteriaceae > Mycobacterium > Mycobacterium shunyiense. Next base: position 122,883 of record NZ_JBZDPT010000031.1, read on the forward strand.
CCCCGAACACCGGCTTGAGCTTGGCCAGCTTCTCCACCGAGGAATCGGCCCGGAGATTGTTGTCGCGGTACAGCCCGAGGAATGGGGTGACCAGGTCGTCGAAGAAGCCACGGTCGTAGGCGGCGGCCATGTTGCGGTGGCTGGCGGCGGCCAGTTCATCCTGGTCGACGCGCTTGATGCCCATCTTCTTGGCGGTGACGGCGGCGTGCTCGCCCATCGACATACCGGTGCGGGGCTCGCTGTTGACCGGGATCTCGACGCCCAGTGCGGCCGGCAGCTTGCCGACCAGCTTGAGCCGGTCCACGTTGGACTTCGCCCGGCGCAGGCCCAGCAGAACCTGCCGCAGATCGTTGCCGAACGCGATCGGGGCGTCCGATGCGGTGTCCACACCGCCGGTGGCCGCGGACTCGTATTGCCCCAGCGCAATGGCGTTGGCAGCGACGATCGCAGCCTGCAGGCCGGTGCCGCAGGCCTGCTGAAGATCGAAGGCCGGGGTGTACGGCGACAACGAGCTGCCCAGCACGCACTCGCGCATCAGGTTGAAGTCGCGGCTGTGTTTGAGCACCGCGCCGCCGATCACCGCACCGAGCTGCTCACCGGCCAGATCGAAGCGCTCGATCAGCCCGTCCAGCGCGGCGGTGAACATGTCCTGGTTGGAGGCGTTGGCGTAGGCGCCGTCGGACCGTGCGAACGGAATTCTGTTGCCACCCAAAACGGCAACGCGTCGCCGGGTCGTGTTGTTGGCCATTTGTTTGCCCTCCACTGTCGGGTTGTCCGGGGCCATATTACCCACTGTTCTTACTCTGGAGTAAGTTCGGTATTGACAACGCAGTACTGCGAAGCGAAAGGCAGCTGAAGTGGCTTCCGACCTGTTCTCCCAAGTGGTCAACTCCGGGCCGGGATCGTTCCTGGCCAAGCAGCTGGGCGTGCCGCAGCCCGAGACCCTGCGCCGCTACCGCCCCGGGCAGCCGCCCCTGAACGGCTCCCTGCTCATCGGCGGCGAAGGCCGCGTCGTCGAGCCCCTGCGCGCCGCACTCGCCGGCGACTACGACGTCGTGTCCAACAACATCGGCGGCCGCTGGGCCGATTCGTTCGGCGGTGTGGTGCTCGACGCCACCGGCATCGCCGACGCCGCCGGGCTCAAGGAGCTCTACCAGTTCTTCACGCCGGTACTGCGCAACCTCGCGTCGTGCGCGCGTGTGGTCGTCATCGGCACCACGCCGGACGAAGCAGGCAGCGTCCACGCCCAGATCACTCAGCGTGCCCTGGAGGGCTTCACCCGCTCGCTGGGCAAGGAGCTGCAGCGCGGAGCCACCGCGTCGCTGGTGTACCTGGCCGCCGACGCCAAGCCCGGCGCCACCGGCCTGGAGTCCACCCTCCGGTTCATCCTCTCGGCCAAGTCGGCCTACGTCGACGGGCAGGTGTACCGGGTGGGCGCCGCCGACTCGACCCCGCCCGCCGACTGGGACAAGCCGCTGGCCGGCAAGGTCGCCGTGGTGACCGGCGCGGCGCGCGGCATCGGCGCGACGATCGCCGAGGTGTTCGCACGTGACGGCGCGACCGTGGTGGCAGTCGACGTCCCCCAAGCGGCCGAGGATCTTGGCAAGGTCGCCGAGAAAGTCGGCGGCAGCGCCCTGACGCTGGACGTCACCGCCGACGATGCGGTCGAGCAGATCGTCGCCCACGTCACCGCACAGCACGGCGGCAAGGTCGACGTTCTGGTCAACAACGCCGGCATCACCCGCGACAAGCTGCTGGCCAACATGGACGAGAGCCGCTGGGATTCGGTGATCGCGGTGAATCTCCTTGCCCCGCAGCGCCTCACCGAGGGTCTGGTTGCCAGCGGCACGCTCGGCGAGGGCGGCCGGGTGATCGGACTGTCCTCCATGGCCGGCATCGCCGGCAACCGCGGCCAGACCAACTACGCCACCACCAAGGCCGGCATGATCGGCCTGACCGAGGCTCTCGCACCGGTGCTGGCCGAAAAGGACATCACCATCAACGCCGTCGCCCCCGGGTTCATCGAGACCAAGATGACCGACGCCATCCCGCTGGCCACCCGTGAGGTCGGCCGCCGGCTGAACTCGCTGTTCCAGGGAGGCAAGCCGGTAGATGTGGCCGAGTTGATCGCCTACTTCGCCAGCCCGGCGTCGAATGCGGTCACCGGCAACACCATCCGGGTCTGCGGCCAGGCCATGTTGGGGGCGTGAGCAGGTGAACAACATGCTGCGCGCCGTCGTCGGTGCCCTGCCGTTCATACCGCGCGACGACACCCTGCCCGCACGCACCGTCACGGTCGACGAGCTGTCCATCGACCCGGCCAACGTTGCCGCCTATGCGCAGGTGACCGGGCTTCGGTTCAGCGACACCCTGCCGCTGACCTACCCGTTCGCATTGACCTTCCCGACGGTGATGTCATTGGTGACCGGATTCGATTTCCCGTTCGCCGCAATGGGTTCGGTACACATCGAGAACCACATCACGCAGTACAAGCCGATCAAGGTGACCGACACCGTCAGCGCGGCCGTGCACGCGGAAAACCTGCGAGAGCACCGCAAGGGCCTGCTGGTGGACATCGTCACCGAGCTCAAGGTCGGCAATGACACGGCGTGGCACCAGGTGACGACGTTCCTGCACCAGCAGAAGACCAGCCTGTCCGGTGAACCGAAACCGGAACCACAGAAGCAGCCGAAACTGCCGCCGCCCAACGCGGTTCTGAACATCACCGCGGGCCAGATTCGGAACTACGCGTCGATCGGAGGGGATCACAACCCCATCCACACCAACGCGATCGCCGCCAAGCTGTTCGGCTTTCCTACGGTCATCGCGCACGGGATGTTCAGCGCTGCAGCGGTCCTGGCCAACATCGAGGGGCAGCTGCCCGATGCGGTCAAGTACTCCGTGCGGTTCGCCAAACCTGTGGTGTTGCCCGCCAAGGCCGGACTCTACGTCGAACGCGACGGCGACGGCTGGGAGCTGACGCTGCGCAACCTGAAGAAGGGCTACCCACACCTCACTGCGACGGTGCAGCCCGTCTGACTGCGAAGTAGCCGGGGGCTATTGCGATTCCAGCTCAGCCGTCACATCGCCGCGGTCGAACGGGTCTTTCGAGTGGTCATAGGTGTCGCGGCATTCGCCGTAGAGGGTGACGCGCGCGTGGGCGCCCAGTGGGAGAACGTACATCAGCTCCACCACTGCTTCCACGTCGTTCTTCTGCAACGTCGCGGTGCTGTGTGAGTGGAAGCCGGGGTCGCCCTGCCATCCGTGTTGCTGCAGCGCGGTAACGAGCATCGCAGGGTCCAGCGGCGCGGACCGGTCGGCGCCCGGCATCCAGAACACCAACACGAGCTTGCCTCTGAACGGGCCCTTGTTGTCATCGGTGCAGGATTCGTAGGTGAACGTCGTTCTGGTCAGGTTGCCCCGCAACCCCAGGTCCCGGACCAGTTCTTTGCCGGCGTCGATCACCTGCGCGCGGGACTGTTGCGGTGTCATCGGTTCTTTCACTGCGTTACCACCGCCGCACCCGACCATCACACTGGTCATTGTCACTAGCGCGATCGCCGTGATCACGTGTCTCCAACGCGTACCCAATCCTCATGCTCCTCCCTCAGTTCCTAATGGCGGTGGTTGTCCTGAGCGCGCCGATCCGCCTCGGGGTCGAAGGCTTGGTCGACACCCGGGATGGTGATCGAGGTGCCGGGCACCGGGATGGGGCCCATCGGGGTTGGTATCACCACCGGAACTTTGGCATACCAGTGATCCGAGCGATGTTCGGCGGTCATCCCGTTCTGTTGCAACCGATCACCGTGTCCTGAGGCGATGTCGGCCATGTTGTACAACGACTCCGAGCCCTGTTCGAAGTATCTGCTGTGATCGGTGCCGTAGTCGCGCAACGAGGATTCGGCGTCGAATCGGGTCGATCCGTACCCCTCGATCGACGGGTCGGTGCCCAGGCCCAGGCCGGGTGCATTCATGTGTTCCCGACCGAGGTAGGTGACCGGGTCGGTGCTGGCCGCCCCCACGTACAGATGGCCGTCCGGAGGCAAGTGGAAATCGGCTGCCGATTTCGCCAGATCGGTGCCCGGGCTACCGATCAGCACAATGTCGTCGGCGCGCATACCGAACCCGGCCGCCGCATCGGCCACAGTGGTCGAGCCGTAGGAATGGCCGATCACAGTCAGGTGGCTGGAACCCAAGTGGGTGGCGTCCAGAGCGTTGACGTCGGCGGCCAACAGTTCAGCACCGTGGCGGGCCATGTTCGGCACCGCGACCGCCTGGTCGTCGGGCGCGTCATAACCCATCCACATGACGACTGCGTTCGACTTGCTCGGGTCGGCCAAACTGGTCTCGTTGTAGAGGTTGACCGGATCGGGGTTGTCCAACGATCCGCCCTTCACCGAGGTGGTGAGACCGGAGACCTTCACGGTCGTGTTGTTGGCGGTGTCGGGGTTACCGATCGCGATCGCCGCCGCACCCTTGCCGCCGAACGCCTCGGGGTCGTACTTGGTCAGAAAGATCGGTGGGTGCTGATCGTCGGTCCCGGGGAGCTTGGCGTCGCGGCCATAGCGGTCCAGCGCCTTCTGCACCTCGACCGCATTGTGGTAACGCGTGATGTCTGTGGCGGTCAGACCGTACTTTTCCGGGTGCGCCCGCACCTCGTCGACGCTGACATGGTGCGCCTCAGCCGCAGAGTTGACCCGGGCCAGATCCTGTTTCTGGATCTTCAGATTGGCCTCGCTCTTCACACCGGTCGGGATGCCGTTGAGGTTCCCGATCTTGTCCGGGTGATCGCGGAGCATCTGCGCCTTCTGCTCCGGGGTCAGCGAAAGCCACCAATCATGGATCGCGTGGGGGTCCTTGGTGTCGGGGATTTGTGGCTCGGCCTTGTCACCAGGGGTGGATGCGCCCCCGCCGGCCCCGCTGCCCGGGCTGTTGGTCAGGCCGGCCACTGCCTGCCGTACCGCTTCGTCGGTCTGTTGATCCGCCGCGTCGAACTGAGCCAGCAACTTCTTCACCGCAGCGGTGTTACGAACCGCCAGCATGCGGACCATCAACGCGTTGACCGGGCTGAGCCGAGCGTAGAAATCCAGAGCGCTGCCCGGCCGCACCGACACCGTGCCATCCGAAGCGACCTGCCAGCCCTGACTCTCCAACTGCGCCACGGTCTGCAACACCGATGATCTGATCTGGGTCAACTGCGCGCCGCCGGCCTGCAGAGGAGCTTGCACCCGAAGCATGGCCTCGTGCACGCGCCGCATCTGTTCAAGGGTCTTCTGTCCGTCGGCAATTGCCGCATCCGACGCCGTGCCCTGCCATCCTGACTTCAGCTTGTCCAGGTTCGCCTGCTGCCGATCGATCTGGGCCTGGTAGGCCGCCGCAGCCGCCTCCATCTGAGCGCCGGCGCGGGTCAGCGCCTCCGGTTGCGAGGCCTTCACCTGCTCGACGGTGACCGTCATCGACTGAACTGCTGCAATCGACGACCGAAGGTGGCGTCAGTGGCCTCATACTGCTGGGCTGCCGCCTCGAGCTTCTGCGAGTGACCGTTCAGCGCCGTAGTCACCGACTGGTTGACTTCATCGAACACCGCCTGGGCCGATTGACAGCCGCCCGCGGAGCGCAATCCCGCCATGCCGGCCGCCGCATCAGCCAGCGCCGCAGCGGCTCCGGTGTTCGACGCGGCCGCAGCTACCGATTTCTCCGCTGCAGCAACATCGCGCAACGTCGGCGCGTTCACTCGCAGGCTTGGCGTCACCCTTCGAGGATAAGTGCACCGTCACGCCGGTCCAGACACCAAATTCTGGTCAGCCGGCCCCTGCGCTCGAACTAGGCGCTCGCAACCGCCTCGCCCGAGGTCTTTCGCAGATCGGCGAATTCGGAGATCGACGCCGACGTGACCGAAGCGACCGGCCGGGCATTGGGCGCTGACGCGTCCGACTTGGACACCATCACCACGTTGTCGATGTAGGGCTGGATCGTCGTGCTGTTCTGCACGGTCGACACGATCACCAACTGGAAGCCGAACTTGCGGAACGCCGACAGGGCCTGCTGAGCGAACTGCGGATCCGACTTCGAGAACGCCTCGTCCAGCATGAGCTGGGCGAACAGCGGCCGGGTGTCGTCGCTGTCGGGGCTGGCCAGGTTGAAGCTCAGCGCCCCGGCCAGACAGAACGCCATGAGCTTCTCCTGCTCACCGCCGGAGTTGTCGCCGGAGTTGCTGTAGGTCCGGATGACCTCGCCGGTCTCGGCGTCGCGCTCCTCGCAGTACAGCACGAACCGGTTACGCACATCGAGTGCATCGCGGGTCCACTGGCGGTCCTCGGGGGTGTTGCCCGCCAACAACTTTCGCAACTGCAGGATGTCGGTGTACTGCTCGAACATCGCGGTCTCGTCGCCGAAGCTCACCAGGGACACCCGCGAGGAGATGCGCTGGGCCTTCTCGTTGAGTTCGTCGACGGCGGCCAGATGTCGGGTACCGGCATGCAGTGTCAACCGGGTACCGCGGTTGAACTCCACCGCGCCCAGCCCGGTATTGACGCGGGCGATCTGCTCGGTGATCCGCCGAGCCTCGTTGTCGGCGATCATGTGCAGGTTCAGGATCGCGCCCGGCGCCTGCTCGGTGATCAGCCGCTGCATGCGCTCGTAGGCGTCGGGCAGCTCGCGCTCGTCGATACGACGGCACAACGCCACGTAGTCGTGCACCCGCTCGTCGAACACATCGCTGTCGTTGGGAATCGCATCGGGGAACGAGCTGTCGTAGGCGGCCATGATGCCGGCCAACTCGTCGTGAGACCGGTTGCGGTCCGCCCGCAGGCGGTCCCGTTCACGACTGATGACGCGGACCAGTTCGTTCCGGTAGAGCTCGGGTTCGAGCAACTCCAGGCTCAGCGCGATGTCGGCGGCATAGCCGTCGATCGTGTCCCGGGCATGTGACGGGAATTCGCCGGCACCGAGCCGCTCGGTCAAGACCTCGCTCAGCTCCAGCAGCGCCGTCCGCCTGCGGTCCAGGGTGGTCTCACGCTCGTTGAGCGAACCGATCTGTTGGATGACCTTCTCGACGCGCTCCCAGCAATCGTCGGCCCGCTGTTGCAGCCGTTCGGCGTCGGGATTGTCGGAGACCAGCAGATCGTGTTCGCCCTGCAGCCGCTCCAGCATCTCGTCCACCGAATCGGTGTCGATGTCACTCCACTGCATGTACTGGTCGCACAGCGCCCGGCAGGCCCGTTCCCGGGACTGCAGCTGGCCGCGGTGCTCGTCGAGCCGCTCACGGGCCGTGCGCGCCACCTGGTACACGTCCTGGGCTGCGGTCAGATCGTCCTGCAACGCTTCGACTTTGGCCGCTGTTCCGCCGAGGAAGATGTAATCCGAGGGGCGCAGCCGTGACCGGTCGTCCTTGATGGAGAGACGGCCGCTGTCCTTGCGCAAGCCCTGGTCGGTCACAGCGCGGGACTGCTCGGTGAACTCCCCTGGCCCGTCGACGCACACGTAATCACCCACCGCGGCAATCACGTTGAGCGCCTCCACGGCACTGTCATGCGTCGGGTCGGCCAGTTGAAGCTTGGTGGCCAGCGTGGCCGGGGGCGGAGTCCGCAACTGCGAACCGTGCTGGACGTGCTGCAGCTGGATCCGGCCGCGCATGTCGTTCTCGTTGACGAAACGCAGCGCCCGTTCCATGTGGGCGTCGGGAACCAGCAAGCGCAATCCGGCACCGCGCAACACCTTTTCGACCGCAAGCCGCCACCGCGACTCGTCCGGCTTGAGCTCCATCAGCTCTGCCACGTAGACCAGATCGCGTTCAGAGATGTCGAGCGCCCGGGCGATACGTGCCCGCATCTCATACTCGGTTCTGGGCAGCGGGGAACCCAGGCGCTGCACCCGCTCCAACTCGGCTTCCACGCTCTCGCGTGCCTCACGAGCCCGGACTTCCTTCGCCGAGGCCTCGACGTAGGGCTGATTTCCGGTGAACAACTCGCGGTGCAGCCGGTCGGCTTCCTCCATCAAAGTCTCACGCAGCGACCAGAATTCCTCGCCGTCGTCCGGCGGGGTCAACCCCAGTGCGGTGACCTTGTCCTCGTAGCCGCTGCGCCGACGCGACACCTCCTCGCTGACCCGCTCGGCCTCGGTCAGGCGCTGTTGCAGCGGCACCAGATCCACCGTGACGGTGTTGATCTGGGCCATCAGCGAGTTGTGCTCGTTCTTGAGCTGACGCTGCTGGGTACCGAACTCGTCGCGTTGGGCGCCAAGCTGGGTGATCTGATCATCGAGATTCGCGATCTCCGGGCCGGCCTGGGCCAGCCGCACATGGTCGACGTAATCGCGGATCATGGTGTTGTCGATCGTGTCGATCACCCCGAACTTGGCGGCCTCCTCGGCATAACGCGCTTGTACCGCAGCGATGTTGCCGAGCGTGTTGCGCTTCCGCCGGGCCACGTCGAGCAGACCACGGGCCTCGACCAAGGGGTTGATCTGCTCGAGCGCCTCCTCCACACCACTGAGGCTGGCCGGCTCGTCCAGCATGAACTCGCGGACGAACTGTTCAAGACCACCAACGCTTTTCAGCGATTTGGCCTTGCCCAGCAGCTGTTGGGCTGCTTCAGAGGCTCGGATACCGATGCTGGAGTACAACTGCGCCAGGTACTGGCTCTCGCTGCGGCCACCGGTCCAGCCGTCGTCCCGGAACACCGCGGCGTCATAGCCGTTGGACGCCCAGCGGTTGCACAGGCCGAAGATGTCGCGGTCGTCGTCGATCAGGTAGTAGCGGCTGCCCGGATCCGAGGTCTTCTCTGCGGCCAGCCATTTGAGGACCAACCCCGTGACCGAACGCCCGGTGCGGTCGCTGTAGGTGACCGCGACCGCGGACCAGGCCGGCCCCGTCCCGCGCAGGTACATGATCTGCCGGCTGGTGCCCTCGCGTCGCTCGCCCCACGCGCCGCGGACGTACTTGTCGACCGTGCGCTTGCCGGTGCCCGAACCCGCGGCGGTGGTGTCGCCCGAGGCGTTGAAGTTGCGGCGGTGCGACGGCAGGAAGGCCAGCGAAATCGCATCCAGCAGTGAGGATTTACCGCTGCCCGAGGATCCGGTGATCAGGGTGCCGTGTCGGCTGAACGGAATCGAGTGATACCCGTCGAACACGCCCCAGTTGATGACCTGCAGGCGCGACAGGGAGAACTGGTTGGTCGGGTCAGCCATGGGCGTCCACTTCGTCTTCGAGCCGTTCGGATACATCGGGATCGTCGGAATCACCGGGATCGTAGGCCGTGCCGTTCGCGGCCCGCTTCAGCTGCTCGAACTGCTGCTGCAACTCGGTGATCATCGACGCCGTCATGATGGCGTTGACCACCGGGCTGATGGTGAAACTGTCCTCGTCCTCCCGGTTACGCCCGAGCATCTCGATGTCAGTGAGCCGCTCGATCGCGTTGTCGATCCGCTTGTCGAACGAGGCGGTATCCCGGTCGGTGTCGTTGTTCACCCCGGCGAACAGCTCGTGGATCTCGTCGCGGCTGATCAGTACGTTCTCGTCGCGCGCCGCCGCGCGCATGAGCTTGGCCAGGTGCAGAGCCAGGATCGAGTCGTAGGTGTTGAGGGTCTCGCGGCGCAGCAGCCGACGCCGCCACTGCGATTCGTAGTCGGCCTGCTCGACGTAGGCGATGTCGTGATCATCCGAAATGCACAGCCGCATATCGAGTTCCGACAGCCGCACGGTGAGTTCGGCACGGTACCGCGTCACCCACGACCACAGCTCCGAGTGGTTGTCCTTGCTGACGTAACGACGCGACAGCAGATGCTGAAGCGCCCAGCAGGCGCGGTCGGGCAGTTCGCTGACATCCCCGTCGAAGCGGGGCGCGCGCCGCTGGTCGGTGGACCGTTCGACGGCGTCGATGCTCGGCAGGGCATCGAAATCGATGACGCCGTCTTTGACGGGCGACGATTCCGGGGTGTCGGTCATAGCATGCTCTCGCTGGCAGTAGGGATCGGGTCGTTGAAAACCAGTCGGGGGATTTCGATTTCGCGGTCGGCACCCTCCAGAGACCGGAACCGCACCCGGACCGAGGGACCGTCGCCCGGTTCTCCCACCTGTTGCTTGAGTGCCCAGGACCACAGCACGATGACGTGCCCCAGGTACGCCGCGTCCAGCATGCCGATCGCGTCGGGTAGCGACAATGGCCCGTCCGCCACCGCGCCGTTGATCAACTCGGCGAGCTCAGCGGCGTCCACCTGGGACGCCAGTGCGGAGAACGCCGACAAGTTCACCTCACCGTGCGAGGGTTCGGCCTGCGAAGGCGGGACGGCGTCACGAATCTTGAATGCCACGGCGCCAATCGAATTGAAGTCCGTTCGGACCAGCGGAACCTCGATGCCGATGCGGCTGTCGGCGAGCGAAACGCTGAGCAGCTCCTGCGCGCTGGCCAGGGCGTCGTTGAGCTGACGGGTGACGCCGCGGCTGTGTTCCAGCGTGCCGGACGCGACGAAGCGTTTGATCCGTCGGGCGCAGCGCTGGCGGGTGCGGCCCACCTCGGCCGTCTGCGCCGACACCAGGCCGAAGAAACCCGTCATCACCTCACGCAGGCCCGGGTCCAGGTGCGGCAACTCACGGGTCACCGCCTCGATGTCGGCCACCAGCGCAGCCCGCTGCTCCGGGTCCTGGATCATTCGGGTGAAGGCGCTGTAGGACGCACTCTCCCGCGAGGCGAACAGCGACTCGTAGTCGTCGAAAAGCTGGCGTTGGCGCTCCCGGTAGCCGAGATCGGTATCGGCGGAGGCATCCAGCAGTCGGGTGGTGATGCGGTTCAGCATGGCGCCGTACTGCCCGATGTCGGAGACGATCTGCTCCATCTGCAAGGCGATGGCTCGTGCCTCGTCTTCGACGTCGACCAGGTCGGGTTCCGGCCGCTGTCCCTGCTCGAGAGCATCCAATTCATCACGCAGCTTGGCGATTTCGGCTTCGATGTCGGCACGGATGCGATCGGGGTCGTTGCTGACCTGGCCGGCCACGCGGCGCAGACCGGCCGCGATCCCGGTGATCGAACCGCCGGTGGCGACGGTGTCCTCGCGTCGCATGCGGCGGGCGAAATCCAGCACGGCCCGCGCCTCGTAGGTGAGGTAGCAGACATTGCGTTCGGTGTCACCGGACTGCTCGGTGATCCGGTGCAGCCAGCCCTGGCTGGCCCAGTGCTTGATCAGGGCCAGACCCGACTGGTCCGTTTCGGAGCCGAGGTCGACGAGGTCGCGTTCCAGCCGGACCACCAGGTCGGTCTCGGTGAGCTTGGCGCCGCGGTCCAGGTGGCGTTCCATCAGGGTCAGGTAGGTGGCCAGGTTGTTCGTCACCAGGAGCCGCAACGAGCGCGAATCGGCCACCTCGCGATGGAGCTGGTAGAGCTGGTCCAGCGACGAGCTGCCGGTGCCTGCCTCAGGCATTACCGGACTCTTCGGTCGCGTTGAACATTCGCACCACTCTATGCGGCCGACGCAACAGGTTCCGACGCCAGTTCGGTTTGCTGTTGACTATCAGACCGGCCATAGTGACCGACACCTCAGCCCAGCTGCCCTAGAGTCATCCGGTGACTCCCGCCAAGGTGCCGCCGGCCGGATTGGTCCGTGCGGTCGAACGCGTTCGCCACCACCTGCGTCGCGTGCATCAGCGCGCGGTCCCGCCGCCCGCGGCGATGCTGGAGCTGATCCTGGGTGCCTGGGTCGCCCAGGGCATCACCGCCGCCGCACAACTCGGAGTGGCCGACGCGCTGGCCGACGGCCCGCTGCGCCCCGAGGAGCTGGCGCGCAGCGTCGAGGCCAATCCCGACACCCTGGACCGGCTGATGCGGGCACTGGTCAGCGAGGGCGTCTTCCGTCGCACCCGCGACGGACGCTACGCACTTAATCCGTTGGGCGACACGCTGCGCACAGACGCGCCCGTCTCGATCGCCGGGATGGCCAAATTCGTCGGCTCGCCCCAGCATCGGGAGCACTGGAGCCATCTCGCCGATGCGGTCCGCACCGGCGAGGCGGTCATCCCGAGGCTGCGCGGCAAAGGGGCGTTCGACTACATGGGCTCCGAGCCTGAACTGGGCGCGATCTTCAACGACGCGATGACCAGCGTCTCCGAGCTGGCTATTGCCCCCGTGGTCGCCGCCTACGACTTCTCCCGGTTCGGAACCATCGCCGATGTCGGCGGCGGGCACGGCCGACTGCTGGCGGCCATCCTGCAGGCCACCCCGCGGAGCCGGGGCGTGCTCTACGACCTGCCGCAGGTGGTCGACGGAGCACCGGCGATGTTGGGCAAGTACGGAACCGCCGACCGAGTCCGCGTCATCCCCGGCTCCTTCTTCGACAGCGTCCCCGCAGGCGCCGACGCCTACGTCATGAAGAACATCATTCACGACTGGCCCGACACCGAGGCACTGTCGATCCTGCGCAATGTGCGCGCCGCCGCCACACCGGGCACCACTCTGCTGCTGATCGAGGGAGTGATTCCCGACCACGACCGCGAGTTCCTGGGCAAGTGGACCGACATGGAGATGCTGATCGGGATCGCCGCGAGGGAACGCACCGAGGACGACTACCGAAAGCTGTACCAGGAGGCCGGGTTCCGGCTCACTCGCGTGGTGGAGACGGCATCACCATTCAGCCTGGTGGAGGGCGTGGCCATCTGATCCGCGTCGGCGGGCAACGACCTAGCCTGCGGTGACCGACTGTGTTCCCGCGTCCGAGGGCGTGCCTTTCAGACCGCGCCAGAACAGGTTGATCATCAACTCGGCCGCCTCGTTCACGTCGGCATCCCCGGTGCTGACCCGGCTGGCGATCGCCTCACCGGCGCCCACCAGTGCCACCGCCATCATCTCGAAGTCGCTGTCCGGCTGAGGATTACGCGTACCGGTGCTGAGCAGCCGGGCCACCAGATCGATGATCCGGTCGCGGCCCTCCCGGACCGTGTGCGCGAATGCCTGTGAGCTGGTGGCCTGGGTATAGAGCACCATCCAGGAGGCCCGGTTGGCATCGATGTAGGTGAGGAACGCCAGCACGGCACTGCGCAGCAGATCCTTGGGGCTCTGGGTGAAGTCGATCTCCCCGCGCACCACGTCCACGAACCGGGTCAGCTCCCGGTCGAGGCAGGCGCCGAACAGTTCTTCTTTAGAGCCGTAGTAGAGGTACAGCATCGGCTTGGAGATCTCGGCCTCGGCGGCGATCGCGTCCATCGACGTCTCGTGATAGCCGTTGACCGAGAAAATCTGCACCGCGGCGTCGAGCATCTGCTGTTCACGCACAGCCCGCGGCAGCCGCTTGGTTCCACCTGCCATCCGAACAGGATAAGCGTCCGGTTGAGGAACAGGGCAGCAGCTCAGCGAGCTGCTAGCAGTGCACCCCACCCTTGGCGTCAATATTGCGCTGCACCGCCGCATCCACGGCGGCCTGGTTCAGCTGACCGTCGGCCAACGCCTTCTCCAGGCCGTCGAGCACCGCGGGCACCTCGTCGGTGGTGATCCACAGCGCGTTGTCGGCCCCGGCCTGGAATGCCTTGAGCACCGCGGCAGCCACTCCGTAGCGCTGGTTGATCGCGGCCATGCTGGACAGGTCGTCGGTGTAGACCAGCCCGTTGAAGCCCGGGCCGCCGTATCCGCCCGAACGCAGCAGCTCATAAGCGGCGGGGCTGAGGCTGGCCGGATCGGTACCGGTCAGTCCCGGCACCTCCAGGTGTCCGACCATGACGGCCACCGGGGCCTGGGTGGTCAAGGTGGCGTAGGGCAGCAGATCGTTGGCCTTGAGCTCCTCGAGCGGCGGGGTGGTCACCGAGCCGGTGTGCGAGTCACCCGAGCCGTGTCCGTGTCCCGGGAAGTGCTTGAGCACCGGGAGCACCCCGGCCTCCCGCAGCCCGCGGGCGTAGGCACCGGCGTACTCGGTGACCTTGGCCGGGTCGTCGCCGAAGGACCGGTCACCGATGACGGTGTCGTCGGGATCGGAGGTGACGTCGACGACGGGCGCGAAGTCGACCGTGATGCCGAGGCCGCGCATCTTCTGGCCGCGCTCCAGCGCGATGCCGTACACCTCGTCGACGGATTTGGTCTGGGCCAGCACCCGCGCCGACGGCTGCTCGCCGATCAGCGAGGACAGCCGCGAAACCCGGCCGCCCTCCTCGTCGACGGTGACCGCCAACGGCAGCGGGCCGGCGGCCGAGATATCGCGCAGGGATCCTTCGTTGACCATCGACAGGTCGGTCCAGCTGCCGATCATGATGCCGCCGACGTGCTGGCTGCTCACCACCGAACGCGCGTCGTCCGCGTCCTTGACCCCGACGGTCAGCAGCTGGGCCAGCTTGTCGCGGGGCGACAGGGCGGCCACATCGCAGACCGGCGCGGCGGGCATCGGTGCGTGGGTGGACATCGGCTTCGTGTCAGAAGATTGAGACTCCGGCGCCGGCGTGCTCGGGGAGCAGGCCAGCAACAGTCCGGACAACGCTGCGAAAGTTGCGACGAGGCGCGGTGAAGCCATGGGGCCCGACCTTAGCCGCTGAGCAAGCCGTTATCGATTCTCTGCGTGTCGACCCACGTCCACCTGGCACTGATCGGCGGTGTTGCCGTGCTAGGTTGGCCGGGTGAACCGGTTCGTCATACCCTCCGCGGCCAGCATTGTCGTCGGCCTGCTGTTGGGGGCGGCTGCCGTTTTCGGTGTGACGCTAATGGTGCAGCAGGACACGAAGCCTCCGCTGCAGGCGGGCGACCCGGCGTCATCGGTGCTCAACAGGGTCGAGTACGGCGACCGGTCCTAGCTTGGATGTGCCGCTAACGCGGCGGGCGCTCGACGCGCCACTGTCGCGGCGCTGGTTGTGGGTGGTCGCCGCGGCGACACTGCTCCTGACTTTCGCCCAGTCGCCCGGAGAGATTTCACCCGACACGAAGCTGGACCTCACCGCCAATCCCCTGAGGTTCCTGGCTCGCGCCTTCAATCTGTGGAACAGCGACCTGCCGTTCGGGCAGGCGCAGAACCAGGCCTACGGCTACCTCTTCCCCCACGGCGCGTTCTTCCTGGCCGGCGATCTGCTGGGGATTCCCGGCTGGGTCACGCAACGACTGTGGTGGGCGCTGCTGTTGACCGTGGGTTTCTGGGGCATGCTGCGCCTGGCCGAACTTCTGGGCATCGGCAGCACCGGTTCGCGTGTCCTCGGCGCACTCGCCTTCACGCTGTCACCCCGCGTGCTGACCACCCTCGGCGCGATCTCGTCCGAGACGCTGCCGATGATGCTGGCGCCGTGGGTGCTGGTGCCGATGATCCTGGCGTTCCGCCAGGATCGGAACCTGCGGCTGATGGCTGCCCGGTCGGCGGGCGCCGTGGCGCTGATGGGCGCGGTGAACGCCGTCGCCACCCTGACCGGCTGCCTGGCAGCGATCATCTGGTGGGCCTGCCACCGCCCGAACCGGCTGTGGTGGCGGTTTACCGCGTGGTGGTTCGGCTGTACCGCACTGGCCGTCGCCTGGTGGGTCGTGGCGCTGGTGATGCTCGGTCGGATCAGTCCGCCGTTCCTGGACTTCATCGAATCCTCGGGCGTCACCACGCAGTGGATGTCATTGACCGAGATGCTGCGCGGCACCCATACCTGGACCCCGTTCGTGGCGTCTACCGCCACTGCGGCGGCGTCACTGGTGACGAGCACGGTCGCGGTGCTGGCCACGACCTTGGTGGCGGCAGCCGGCCTGGCCGGGTTGGCGCTGCGCTCAATGCCTGCGCGGGGCCGGCTGATCACCATGCTGTTGATCGGCGTGGTCCTGCTGGGCCTGGGCTATTCCGGGGGGCTGGGCTCCCCGGTGGCGACGGCGGTCCAGGATTTCCTGGACGGCACAGGCACGCCGCTGCGCAACCTGGCCAAGCTCGATCCGGTGCTGCGGCTACCGCTGGCGCTGGGTCTGGCTCATCTGTTGGGCCGGATCCCACTGCCGGGCAGCGCGGCCCTGCCGGTGTGGGTGCGGGCATTCGCCCGGCCCGAACGCGACAAGCGCATCGCGGTGGCGATCGTGGTGCTCGCCGCACTGGCCGCCGGAACCTCGCTCGCCTGGACGGGCCGGATCGCACCCGCCGGAACCTTCACCGCCATCCCGCAGTACTGGCACGACACCGCGGACTGGCTCGACGAACACAACACCGACCGGGGCCGGGTCCTGGTCGCACCCGGTGCCCCGTTCGCCACCCAGACCTGGGGCAACAGCCACGACGAGCCGTTACAGGTGCTCGGATCCAGCCCGTGGGGGGTGCGGGATTCGATCCCGCTGACACCGCCGGAGACGATCCGCGCACTGGATTCGGTGCAGCGGTTGTTCGCCGCCGGCCGCCCTTCTGCGGGACTCGCAGACACCCTTGCCCGGCAAGGCATTTCGTATGTCGTACTGCGTAACGATCTGGATCCCGACGTGTCCCGGTCGGCCCGGCCGGTGCTGGTGCACCGGTCGATCGAAGGGTCTCCCGGACTGTCCAAGGTCGCCGAGTTCGGCGACTCGTCGGGTCCCGGGACGCTGGAGGGCTTCGTCGCCGACAGTGGTCTGCGACCGCAGTACCCCGCCGTCGAGATCTATCGGGTGGACACCGGCGGAACCAACCCGGCCGCGCCCTATCTGGTCGACACCGACGCGATGACCCGGGTGGCCGGTGCACCCGAGGCGCTGCTGCGTCTCGACGAACGCCGACGCCTGGCCGGCCGACCCCCACTGGGGCCGATGCTGCTGACCGCCGATGCCGAACGGGCCGGCCTGCCGGTACAACCCGACGGATCGGCCGGGGTGATCGTCACCGACACCCCGACCGCGCGCGAGATCGACTACGGCCGCGTCGACGACCACGCCTCGGCGATCCGCACCCCCGACGACGCCCGCCATACCCACAATCGGGTCCCGGACTACCCGACCGACGGGGCCGCACCGGTCTACGGCAAGTGGAACGGCGGACGGGTGTCGGTGTCCAGTTCGGCCGCGGACTCCACCGCACTGCCCAACGTCGCGCCGGCCACCGGACCCGCTGCCGCCATCGACAGCGACGGCTCGACGTCGTGGGTGTCCAACGCCCTTCAGGCCGCGGTCGGCCAGTGGTTGCAGGTCGATTTCGATCACCCGGTCACCAACGCCACCTTGACCATCACCCCCAGCGCGACGGCGGTCGGTGCCCAGGTGCGCCGCATCGAGGTGGCCACCGCGACCGGCACCAGCAGCCTGCGCTTCGACACCGCCGGCCAGCAGTTGACCATCCCGCTGCCAGTCGGTGAAACGCCGTGGGTCCGGGTCACCGCGGTCGCCACCAACGACGGTTCGCCCGGAGTGCAGTTCGGCATCACCGATCTGTCCGTCACCCAGTACGACGCCTCTGGATTCGCGCACCCCATCAACCTGCGGCACACCGTGGAGGTTCCCGGCCCTCCAGCGGATTCGGTTGTCGCACAATGGGACCTGGGCACAGAACTCCTGGGCCGGACCGGCTGCGCCGACAGCCCGGCCGGGGTCCGATGCGCGGCGGCACTGGCGCTGGCCTCCGAGGAGCCGGTGAACCTCAGCCGCACGCTCACGGTGCCCGCCCCCACCGAAGTCGAGCCGACGGTGTGGATCCGGTCCCGCCAGGGACCCAAACTCGCCGATCTGGTCGCCCAACCCGGAACCACCCGCGCCTCGGGTGACGCCGATCCGATCGACGTGCTCGGTTCGGCCTATGCCGCCACCGACGGCGATCCGCGGACGTCCTGGACCGCGCCGCAGCGCGTCGTTCAGTTCAAGGCGCCGCCCACGCTGACGCTGAAACTGCCTGCGCCCACCGAGGTTGGCGCGCTGCGGATCGATCCCGGCGCCAGCCAACCGCCGGCGCATCCGACGCTGGTCTCGATCGACCTGGGCGACGGTCCGCAGGTACACAAGCTCCCCGGCAACGGTGAGGCTCAGACCGCGCACCTCAAACCGCGGGTGACCGACACCATCACCGTGTCGCTGCTCGCCTGGAACGACATCATCGACCGCACCTCGCTGGGCTTCGACCAGCTCAAGCCGCCCGGGCTGGCCGAACTGACCGTCCTCGACGTCCACGGCAAGCCTGTCGCCCCCGCCGACTCCGCCGCCAATCGCAAACGGACAGTGTCACTTCCGTGCGGTCAGGGTCCCATCATCGGCGTGGCCGGGCAGTTCATCCAGACCGCGGTGCGCACCACCGTGGGGGCACTGCTCGACGGTGATCCGATTGCGGCCCAACCCTGCCGGACCGGCCCGGTCACCCTGCCCGCCGGCCAACAGGAACTCCTGGTGAGCCCGGGCGCAGCGTTCGTCGTCGACGGGGTCGTCCTCAATACCCCGGAGGCCGCTCAGCTACGCGTGGCCACAACAACTCCCGTCGCCGCACCGGCGTGGTCACCGGACCGCAGGCAGGTCGAGTTGCCGGCATCAGGGAAACTGCGGGCCCTGGTGGTGCCCGAAAGCGTGAACCCGGGATGGATCGCGCGGACCGCCGATGGCACCGCACTGAAGCCGGTGAAGATCAACGGTTGGCAGCAGGGCTGGGTGATCCCGGCCGGCGAGAGTGGACCCGTCACGTTGTCCTTCCCCTCGAACCGGCCCTACCGCATCGGATTGATCGGTGGACTCGCACTGCTACCGGTGCTGGCCCTGTTGGCCCTGTGGCCGGCGCGGCGCCGCGATCTGGATCTCGATCCTGTGCAGCCGTGGCAGCCGGCGCGGCCGCTGGCCTCGGCCGCGGTACTCGCGGTGGGTACGGCGCTGTCGGGCCTGCCGGGATTACTTGTAGCGGGTGCCGCCCTGGGAGTGCGCTACCTGCTGCGTAATCGCGACGCCTGGCAGGAGAGGCTGACGGTGGCCGTGGCGGCGGGCGGGCTGACGCTGGCCGGTGCGGCGCTGAGCCAGTACCCGTGGCGGTCGGTCGACGGGTATGTCGGACACTCGCCGTGGGTGCAACTGGCGGCGCTGCTGTCGGTCATCTCCGTTGCGGTATCCACGATCACCTTTGCCCGATCACCCGAGCCGATCGTCACACCAAAAGCATCGGAGCCCACCGATCCGGAGTAAACGGGCACTTCGCCGACGGATTCAGTGGAGCTGTTGACAACGCGGGTATCCAGTACTTACGGTACCGGCACGCGTGACACAAGCCCGGAACGTCCTTTGCTGCATGGGGGACCTCAGGTTGCGGACCAGGATTGTGCAGGGCTGAGCGTATTAACTACGCAGTCAGTTGCAGCCGAGCTGTGAGGCTTAGCTGTGTTCGCGCGGCTGCGCACTATGTGGTGCGCACGGCTGCGGTGTCGGCGACGGAGGGGTTCGCCGACACCGCACCCTCGGGACCTGTCGCCGACCTTGCGGGTCAGGCGGTGGCCGCCAGCGCCCGCGCATCCTCGTCGGCGAACGTGTCCTCCAACGTCAGTGGCGAGTAGTCGAGGTCGATCTCCTCGAGCGGCCGGCCCCGGGCGCTGCTGATGGTGCCGAACCGGCGCATCCCCTTGTCGGCCGAGTACTGCATGAACTCGTCCTGCACCAAGCCGAACGGAATGTCCGGTGCGTACAGGGCGAAGCCCTCCTCGGTGAGTCGCAGCGCCAGCGGGATCAGCTCGTTCATCCGCTCCTCGAACACCGCCCAGTTGGCGTCATCGGCGGCGACGTGACGGCGACAGGTGAACGTGCCCCACGCCATGTGCCGACGCTCGTCGTCCCCGATGCGCCGGACCAGCTCCTGCATCCCGGGCAGGATCCCGCGATCGACGCAAATCTTGTGCCACGCATAGTATCCCGTGAGAGCCAGCATGCCTTCGACGATGTGGTTGTAGGTCACCGACGCCCGCACCTGGGCAGCCGGCGACGGGTCGGTGTACAACGCATCCAGCGACTGCGGCAGCTCCTCGTAGAACATCTGCCGGTAGGCCGGAAGGTCGTCGAAGTAGTTGTGCAGATCGTCGCCGATACCGACGGCGTCCAGCCACATGCGGAACACCTGGGTGTGTTTGGCCTCCTCGAAGGCGAACTGGGTCAAATACATCTCGTCGCCCAGGCGGCCCTCGGCCCGCATCGCGGACATGAAAGGCTGAATGTCCTTGGTGACAGCCTCCTCCCCGGCGATGAACTCGGCGCACAGGCGGGTGGCGTACTCCCGTTCCCGATCGGTCAGCGCCTCCCAATCCGCTCGGTCGCGGGAGAAATCGATGTCGGCAGGATCCCAGAATTTCGCGTTACCACCCGCGAAGAGCTTCAGCGGCAAGCTGTTCCAATTGAGGCCACCTTTGGCCAGCGAACCGAACTGTGTGTGTGACATGAGACCTCCTCAGGTCTGGCGGGCTGGTTGATCGGATGCCGAGAAATTGGGTACCGCGAATGCGGCCGACAACACCCCGACGAGGCGGCGTACGGCCAGGGCCGGTTGCTCAGGGCTGGGCTCATCGAGGCCCAGGATCGGATCCATCCCACGCACGTACGGCGCGAGCGCCAGGTGCGGAAAGATCATCAACATCAGCGACAGCAACGCATCGACGTCGCAGTCGGGCTTCAGGTCGCCGCGCGTTTGCGCATCCCGCACCAGGGGGCGCAGCACATCGAGGTAATGACGGTGGACCACGGCGCGCACGCTGACCCGCGCGTCGGCGTCGACCTCGAAACTGGCGGCGGCGTGCAGCGCCCGCTCCCTGGGGTGATCGGCGAAGTAGGCCACCCAGTCGTCGAGCAGGTCAGGGAGGAATTCGAAGAGCGGGCGGCTCGGATCGAGCTCGCGAATCCGGCCTTCCATGTAGGACCGCACCCGCTGGCTGCCGACATCGGCGATGAACGCGTACAGGTCGCGCTTGTCCGCAAAGTATTGGAAGAGACTGCCTTTCGCGACACCAGCCTTGCGGGCGATGACGTTGAGGCTGCCGCGGGAGTATCCGTGCGCCCCGAATTCCGCCTCGGCGGCCGCGATCACCGCGGCCCGACGAGCGGGATCGACACGTGCCCAGGTGACCGTTGGCATCAGCGCCTCCAGAGTGGATGACCACTGGTCATATTACTGTGATGGCGCTCACAGTCAAGAAGTGCGTACCGCGATCAGGTGATGCGAAACCGGCTCGCCCTCGACCCACCGCTCCACTGACTGCTCGATCAGCAGGTCGTTACCGGTGAGGCGAGTGCGGTGCTGCCGCACATGCTCGTCCCAGGACCGCACCACGAACGCCTCGACGAAGACGGCGTCACGCTCGACACTGCGGAACAGCTGCCATTGCGTGGCCCCGGTGCGCTGCCGGGACCGGCCGAGTACACCCATGGCAGCGAAGAACTCGGCCTCATGTTCGGGTTCCACCCGGTAGGACGTCAGTACCAGAACGGGGCCATCCGGCGGGGCCGGCTCGAACACCAACGCCGGTTCGGGCCAATGCGCCGACGGGGTCAGGTCCAGGTCGCCGGTGCGCGCGTGCAGCGGCCACCACCAGGCCGATACCGCGCAGAACACCAGAAGGCCGGCACTGATCAAAAGCGCCGTCACGGTGCTCGTCGCACCGGCCACCAGCCCCCACACCAGCGAACCGATCGCCTGGCCGCCCATGAACGTCAGCTGATACACCGACAGCCCGCGGGCGCGCACCCACGCAGGCAGGCTCAACTGCATCGAGGCATTGAGCGTCGACAGTGCCAACAGCCAGGACGTGCCCCCGATCACGAGGGCCGCCAGGACGATGCCGAAGTTGTGGACCAGCGCCAGAACCGCAGTGGCTCCGGCGAATCCGACGGCGGCGGCAATCAGCAGGGCGTTCAGGCCGAACGCGTACTGCAGCCGGCCCAGGACGAACGCGCCGAGCACCGCCCCGACTCCGAGCGCGCCCAGCAACAGGCCGTAGCCGGACGAGGACAGCCCGAGCTGCCTGTCGGCGATCACCGCGAGCAGGCCCCACAACGCGCTGCCGGGCGCGATGAACAACACCGCCCGCAGCAGAATCCGCCGGATGATCGGTGAGCTCCGGATGAACCGGCCACCGGCGCTGAGTGCGGCCAACGGCCGCTCGGCGGGCAGCAGGTGTTCGGCGACGGGGCTGCGCCAGAGCAGCAGCACCACGACGATGCCGGCGAAGGAGACCGCGTTGAGCGCGAACACCAGGGTCGGGCCTGACAGCGAGACCAACGCGCCGGCGATCGCCGGTCCGATCGCCCTCGCCCCGTTCATGCTCATACTGCCGAGCGCGGCGGCGGCCGGAATCTGTTCACGCGGAACAAGATCAGGTTGGATCGCCTGCCATGCCGGTGCGGTCAGCGCCTGCCCGCAACCGATCAGGAACAGCAGGATCAGCAGCACCGTCGGTGTCGCGAGACCGACACCGGTCAGCGTCGCCAGCGCAGCCACTCCCGCCGCCATCGCGCCCTGGGTGGCCAGCAGCAACCTGCGCCGGTCGACCAGGTCGGCGAGCACGCCCGACGGCAGGGCCAACAGCATCACCGGCAGCGTGGTGGCGGTCTGCACCAACGGCACCAGCACCGGGGCACGCGGATCTCCGACCAGCATCCACTGGGCGCCCACCGTCTGCATCCAGGTGCCGAGGTTGGAGACAAATTGTGCGATCCACAGCGCCCGGTAGACCGGCGATGCCAACGGCGCCCACGTCGAACCTGCGGTGACGGCCATCTGCATGATCGTGCCAGTGCCACTGGGGCATAGTTGGGACATGGCTGAAGTCCGCAACATTCCCGAAGCCCGCCATTACGAGATCACCGTCGACGGCGAACACGCCGGCCTCGCGGCCTATGTCGACTCCGGCGACCAGCGCATCTTCCACCACACCGAAATCGACGACAAGTTCGGCGGCCGCGGCCTGGCAGGCGAGCTGGTCTCCGCGGCACTGACCGATGCGCGTGCCGCCGGCAAACGCATCGTCGCGGTCTGCCCTTTTGTGAAGAAGTACGTGCAGAAGCACCACGACTTCGACGACATCCTCGACCCGATCACCCCCGAGGTCATGGCCGCCGTCGAAGCCGACGCCGGGTAGCCGCTAGACCTTGGTGGCGGTCACCAAGAAGGCCGGCATCTGGGTGCGACCTTCGGGCAGGGCCGCATACAGCTGTGCCGGCCGGATCTCGTCGACCTGCCAGCGGCGTGAGACCACCTCGCGCAATTGATCTTCGGTGAACTGCGTCGGGCCCGGGCCGTCCAGGTCACCGAATGCGCCGGCGCCGAAGGCCAGGATGTAGAACCGCCCACCAGGCGTCGCCCCGCGGTACACGGATTGCAGGTAGCCGTCGCGGAGTTCGGCAGGCAGCGCGTGCAGCAGCCCACTGTCGAAGATCGTCGAGAACCGGCCGTCGTATCCGGTGAACGAGGAGATGTCGGCCTGCGCGAATGTCGCGGTGTCCAGCCCTCGCTGACGGGCGGTCTCGGTTGCTGCCGCCACGGCGGTGGGGCTCAGGTCCAGGCCGACGACGTTGTGGCCGCGCGCAGCCAGCGCCAACGCGAGTTCGGCGTGACCACACCCCGCATCGAGAACCTCACCTCGGACCGCGCCGTCGGTGTCGATGATCGCCGCGTACTCCGGTTGCGGTGCACCGATGCTCCAGGCTGGGGTCTGGTCCTGCCGGTAGGCGTCGTCCCAGTCGACCACGTGTGTCATGTCAGGCGTCCCTTCATGTCGTTCAAATTTGTACTATATTGACTGTAGGTCGAGATATGGCGAACAGCAAGGCGATACTTCACACTATTGAGATCTGAACTAGTTGACCGATCGGAGGAATGTGACGCGAATGCTCTCCACCGCCGAGGCACGGACCTGGCGGCCCTACATCGAATCCAGCCTGCGTCTGGAGACACTGCTCGACGAGCGCCTCCGGGAGGCCACCGGCCTGAGCTTGATGGACTATCACCTGTTGATGCTGCTGTCCGCCGCTCCCGATCACCGCCTGCGCATGAGCGAACTCGCCGAGAAGATGGTGTTCTCCCGCAGCCGAATCACCTACCAGATCAACTCGATGACCAAGCGCGGTCTGGTGCTGCGGGAACCGGTACCCGAGGATCGCCGCGGCTACCGCGCGGTGCTGACCGCCTCCGGCGCCGAAGTGCTGCGCGACGCCATGCCGCTGCACTCCGAGTCGGTCCGCGAATTGTTCTTCGACCACATCCGGCCCGACGAACTCGACTGCATCGAAAGGGTATTCACCCGGCTCCACGACACCCTGCAGTACGACGAGCTGCGACCCGACGAAGAAGGACCGACATCATGAGCTTCACCGCCGCCGAGCTGACCTACCTGCGCGAGCAACCGATCGGACGCCTGTGCACCGTCGACCGCAACGGCGCTCCGCAAATCCGTCCCGTCGGTGTCCACGTGAGTCCCGATCAGGAGGGCATCGACATCGTCGGCCACGCCCTCGCGTCGACGCAGAAGTGGCGCAATGTGATTGGCAACCCGCAGGTCGCCTTCATCGTCGACACGGTGCTCTCGGTACGGCCACCAGACGCGCGCGGCATCGAAATCCGTGGCACGGCAACGGCGCTGCCCGGCGCGGGAACCACCGAAGGCGGGCTGTCCGGCGACATCATCCGTATCGCGCCGCGCCGCATCATCAGCTGGGGGCTCGACGGTGCAGGTACCACCGCCCGCGACTGGGCCGAATCCCCACACACAGCGGACTGACGCACCTAGCATCGGGCTCGTGCCGACTGTCAACACCGCCCACGGAGCCATCGATGCCACCGACCTCGGCGTCACGCTCATGCACGAGCACGTCTTCATCATGAGCACCGAGCTGACCCAGAACTATCCCGAGTCCTGGGGCGACGAAGCCAGCCGGGAAGCCGATGCGATCGCGCGGCTCACCGAACTCAAATCCCACGGTGTCGACACGATCGTCGACCTCACGGTGATCGGCCTCGGCCGCTACATTCCGCGGATCGCCCGGATCGCCGAGGCCACCGACCTGAACATCATCGTCGCCACCGGCTTCTACACCTACAACGACCTGCCGCTGACCTTCCACTTCAACGCGCCCAAAACCGGCCGTCCGGATCCGATGACCGAGATGTTCGTCCGCGACATCGAACACGGCATCGCCGATACCGGGATCAAAGCGGCAATCCTCAAGTGCGCCACTGACGAACCGGGCGTCACACCGGGTGTCGAACGGGTGCTGCGAGCCGTCGCTCAGGCCCACCGACAGACCGGAGTGCCCATCTCGACCCACACCCATGCGGACAGCCGGAGCGGCCTCGAACAGCAGCGCATCTTCGCCGAGGAGGGCGTCGACCTGTCCCGGGTGATCATCGGCCATTGCGGTGACACCACTGACATCGGCTACCTCGAAGAGCTGATCGCCAACGGGTCCTATATCGGCATGGACCGGTTCGGTGTGGATGTCTTCCTGCCGTTCGAGGAGCGGGTCGCCACGGTGGCGACCATGTGCGAGCGCGACCACGCCGAGAAGATGGTGCTCTCGCACGACACCTGGTGCTACTTCGACGCGCTGCCTGACGAATTGACCACCACGGCCCTGCCCAACAGTCATTACCTGCACATCCACAACGATGTGCTGCCTGCCCTACGCGAGCGTGGGGTCACCGAGGAGCAGATCACCACGATGCTCGTGGACAACCCACGCCGGATCTTCGAGCGGAAGGGCGGGTACTGAGATGACCGACGGCATCCCGACCATTCCTACCCAGGTCGCCGAGTTGGCAGCGGCCGGTCCTGACCGGCCCGCGGTGACCTGCCAGGGCATCACGCTCACCCGGGCCGAACTGGACCGGTCCACCAATCGACTGGCCCGCGCCTACGCTGAACGCGGTGTGCGACAAGGCGATTACGTCACCATAAGCCTGCCCAACTCGATCGGATGGGTACAGGCCGTCCTTGCCACCTGGAAACTCGGCGCGGTACCGCAACCCCTGTCGCCCCGGTTGCCGGACGCGGAGTTCGCCGGGATCCTCGCGCTGCGTCCCAGGGCCCTAGTCGTCGGCCGTGACGCGGGCGAAACCCCCTGGGTTCCGGCCGGTTTCACTCCTGATGCCGAGCTGTCCGATGCACCGCTTCCCGAGGCGGTCGCGCCGACGTGGAAGTCGATGGCGTCGGGCGGCAGTACCGGACGCCCGAAGCTGATCGAAGCCGGCGGCGACAGCCGGGTGCCCGCTCTGATCGGTGTGCCCCTGGGCGCCCAGCCCGACGACGTGACGCTGATGTCGGTACCGATGAGCCACAACACCGGTTTCACCACATTCGCCATCGCGCTGTTGCAGGGCCACCACCTGGTGTTGATGCCACGCTTCGATCGAGCCGAGTTCCTGGCGCTGGTCACCGAACACCGCGTGACGTTCCTGACCACGGTGCCCACCATCATGCAACGGCTGCTGCCGGTGTACCGCGCCGACCCGAAAGCCTATGACCTGTCGAGCATTCGGCGGTTCTGGCATGTCGGCGCACCCTGCCCACCTGCGGTCAAGCAGGCCTGGATCGACCTGCTCGGCCCCGAGGCCCTGTGGGAACTGTACGGCGGCACCGAACTGCAGGCGCTCACGTTCATCTCCGGCGAGCAGTGGCTGCGGCATCCGGGATCGGTCGGCGTGGTGGTGGCCGGAGAGATGAAGGTGCTCGACGACGACGGCCAGGAGTGCCCGCCCGGCGTGACCGGTGAGATCTACATGCGGCCCGGACCGGGCAGCGCCCCCACCTACCGCTACGTCGGCAGCACGGCCAAAAACCGCGACGGCTGGGACTCACTCGGAGATCTGGGGTATTACGTCGACGACGGGCCCGAGCGGTTCTTCTACCTCAACGACCGGCGGGTGGACATGTTCACCGTCGGCGGCAAGAACGTCTACCCGGCCGAGATCGAAGCGGCGCTCGCCGAGCATCCCGACGTCCTGTCCTGCCTCGTCGTCGGCGTACCGCACGAAGATCTCGGGCAGGTGCCGTACGCGCTCGTGCAAACGTCCGACGGATCGGACCTGAATGCCACGGCGGTGCAGGCATTCCTGCGCGAGCGTCTGTCGGGCTACAAGGTGCCGGGCGACGTCGAGTTCGTCGACACCCCACTGCGTGACGACGCGGGCAAGGCCCGGCGTACCGCGGTGCGCGACGAGGTCATCGCGCGGCTGGAGCCGGCTCGGGCTCGTCGGTGATGGAGCTGTCCAGCGGTGGCACCGGGGTCTGATTCCGGTACTCCCACCGCCGCAGGGCCTCCCGGCACGGTGACTCCACCAGCGCGTAGCTGACCGCGGCCAGCGCGAAACCGAACACCAGCGTCAGAACCAGCACCACCAGCATCTGGCCGTTGAAAAGGAACTCCCCGATCATCGGGAACACCATGGCCAGCGCCGCAAGGTGCCAGACGAACAGCCCGTAGGACCAGCGGCCCAGCGTGACCATCACCTTGTTGCCCAGAATCGGATGCCCGGTGTCGGGGTGGTCGAGGACCAGCGGGGCCAGCAGCGCGCCCGCGACGATCGCACCCATCGCCGTCTTCAACGTCACCTGGCCGACCGAGCCCGGGCGTAGCCCTTCCAGTCCAGCCAGCGGCGAGGCCGCGATCGCGAACGCCACCGCGGCGATGACACCCATCAGCACCCGGCGCCGGGCCAGCCGGTGCACCCAACCGAATGGGCTCACCGTGAGTTCAGCCAGCACCATGCCCGCGGCGAACCAGGAAAAGAACGCCGGCGGCCAGTTCCACGGGTTGAGTCCCGTGGTGCCCGAGAACGGGATGCGCACCCACAACAGGCTCAGCGCCGCCAGCGCGACGATCACGCCGACACGGGCCCGCACCGGCAGCCGCCGCGCGAGCAGCGCCAGCACCGGCAGCGCCAGATAGAAACTGACCTCAACCGACAGGCTCCACATCTGGGTGAGCCCCGCGGTCAGCGTCAGCGGCACGTAGATCTGGGTCAGGGTCAGGTTGGCCAGCCACACCGTCAGATCGGCCTTGGCCTCCGGGAGCAGCAGGATGATCACCACGACGGCCACCACATAGCCGGGCATGATGCGCACGATGCGCGAGCGCAGGTAGTGACCGGTTCGCGGGCGGGGACGCATGCCGCGGGCGGCGGCGGCATGGCCGCGCCACAGCAGGAACCCAGACAATGCGAAGAACACCGCGACTGCCAGGTCGAACCGGCCGAAGAACCGGCCGCTCACCCCGGTGGTGTGCCCGGTCTGAAAGGCGACGTGCGTGAGCACCACACCCATGGCCGCGCAGGCGCGCATGCCTTCGACCGCCGGCAGGAAGCTACGTGTCCCGCCGACCTGAGATTCCGATCCGGTTTCCGGGTCCGGTGCTCCGGTGGCCACGGCGACCAGTGTGCCGCTCGATGGCAACCCCGCCAAACTGCGGGTTAACGCGCCCGCGGGATGTCGCCGGAGTAAGTAATGGCCTTAGATAGTGCTGTTAGGGTCGAACGGGTTTGCCTCACGGCGAGTTGGCCCACACTGAAGGAGGCACGGTTTGAACCGCGCAGTGGCGCTGCGGATAGCGGCATGCGGACTGATGGGGCTGGGTGCAGCCCTGCTCATTGCCGCGCTGTTGCTGACCACCTATACCAAGGGCAAGATCGCCAAGATCCCGCTCAATCTCGATACCAGCCTGGTCAGCGATGGCACCGCGACCGCTTTCGATCCGGAATCGCTGGTGGCCGAGAAGTTCTCGGTCGACCGCAACGTGCCGGTCGCTTTGCAGCAACAGGTCAGTGTGGAATCACCGTCGAACGCCGAAGTGGTGACGCTGCAGGTGGGTAGCACGCTGCGGCGCACGGACCGGCAGAAGGACTCCGGTCTGCTGTTGGCGCTGGTGGACACGGTCACGATGAACCGCAGCACCGCGCTCGCGGTGTCCAGCGACAACAACCCGGGCGGGGCCCTGCAGAAGCCGCGGGCCATCGAGGACGAGAAGCCGCCGACCAACGTCGCGCTGCCACATGACGGCCTGACCTACCGGTTCCCGTTCGACACCGAGAAGAAGACGTACCCGTTCTTCGACGCGATCGCGCAGAAGGCGTATGACGCGAACTACGACGGCGAAGAAGACGTCAACGGGCTGACCACCTACCGGTTCATCCAGAACGTGGGCTACGACTCCAACGGCAAGCTGGCCGATCCGGTCAAGTACTCCTCGCTCTACGAGGACGACGCCGACAGCTCGGTGACCGCAAGCCCCGAGATGTGGGGCGTGCCCGGCGAACCCGACGAGCGGATCACCATGGACCGCTTCTACGCCGCGCAGCGCACCTTCTGGGTCGACCCCGTGTCGGGCACCATCGTCAAGGCGCAGGACCACGGCTACCAGTACTACGCGCGGGACAAGCTCAAGCCCGAGGTGACCTACGTCGACTACAAGGTCACCTACAACGAGGAGACCGTGGAGTCCCAGGTTGCGGCCGCTCAGGACGAGCGTGACCGCGTGTCACTGTGGACCCGCGTCCTGCCGATCACGTTCACCGCGCTGGGCCTGCTGGCACTTGTCGGTGGCGCCGTGGTGGGTTCGTTCGCGATCCGCGCCGAGTCCACGCTGATCGATCCCGGGCTCGACACCGCCGATCACGGCTTCTTCGACACCCAGGGCTTCCAAGTCCCCGGCGCCGAGGCCAAGACCGAGAAGCTACCCGCTCAACGACCATCCGACCTACCACCGGACCGGTGATCTGAGCCTGCGCTCTGCCCTGCTGCCGGCCTACGCGCTGGCACTGTCGTTATCGGTAACCGGGCCCCTGCTGGGGCCCGGTTATCTGCTTTTGCGGGACGCCGTCTCCACGCCCCGCTCATACCTGACCGATGCGGCGCTCGGCCTGACCGAAGCCGCCCCCCGCGCGTTGCCCCAGGATTTTCTCGTTGCCCTGACGTCGACCGTGCTGGACGGCGGAATCGTGGTGAAGGTTCTGCTCGTGGCGGGCCTGTGGCTGGCCGGCTGGGGCGCCGCACGCTTGGCCTCCACGGTGATGGACGCCGGGTTGCCCGGCCAGTTCATCGCCGCGACGCTCGCGATCTGGAATCCGTACGTGGCCGAGCGGTTGCTGCAGGGGCACTGGAGCCTGCTCGTCGGCTACGGCTGCCTGCCCTGGGTGGCGGCGTGCGTGCTGCGCCTGCGGACCAAGCCGGAGACGGGCCCGGTGTGGGGCTTGCTGTTCTGGATCGCGCTGGCCGGTTTGACGCCGACGGGGCTGATGCTGGCCGCCACGGTCGCTCTGGTGTGCGTTGCGGCCCCCGGCGACGGCTGGCGGCGCCTGCGCGTCGCCGCGCTCGCGTTGGGCATCTCAGTGCTGGCGGCGACGCCGTGGCTGGTGGCCGCCGCGGTCGGTGGCACGGTGTCCTCTCCGGTCTCGGCGGCCGGGGTGCATGCATTCGCGGCTCGGGCCGAGCCTGGTCTTTCCACCCTCGGCAGCCTGGCCGGCTTGGGTGGAATCTGGAACGGTGAAGCCGTGCCAAGCTCGCGCACAACACTTTTCGCGGTGGCCGCCACCGTTGTACTGGTCGGCGTCGTCGTGCTCGGCCTGCCCGTGGTGGTGCGCAACCGCAGGGCGGTGCCGCTGCTGATCCTGGCCGTGGCAGCGGTGCTGATCCCGGCCGCGATGGCCACCGGTCCCGGTCTGGCGTTCGTCGACGCGACGATCCGGGCCGTGCCCGGCCTCGGGGTGGTACGCGATGGTCAGAAATGGGTGGCGCTGGCCATGCCGGGCTATGTCGTGGCTGCTGCCGCCGCCGCGGTCACCTTGGGCCGCCTGCGGGTGCCAATGGCCGCGTCGGCCGCGGTGGCCTGCGCAGCGCTGATCGCGGTGCTGCCAGATCTCGCCTGGGGCGTCGGCAACCAGATGCGTGCCGTGCAGTACCCGCCTGGGTGGACCGCCGCAGCGGCCGCCATCAACGCGGATCCCCGACCGGTGGCGGTGTTGCCACCGGACAGTATGCGGTCGTTCTACTGGGCCGGCGCCGCGCCGGTACTCGATCCGCTGCCCCGGTGGCTGCGCGCCGAGGTGCTGTCGACCGGCGATCTGGTGATCGGTGGCCGGGTGGTACCCGGGGAGGGAACGCGGGCCCGCGCGGTGCAGGACCTGCTGCGCTCGGGAGCTGACGGCCGGACAATGGCCGACGCGGGTGTCGGCTGGCTGGTCGTCGAGACCAATGGGGTGCCGGCAGAACTGGATCTTCCGGCGGCTTACCGGGATGGCGATATCGCCCTGTACCGGATCGGCGGCGACCACCCGGCCTCACCTCACCGGGGCGTGTTGACAGCCGCACACCTGGTGTGGCTGCTGGCCCTGGTCGGCGGGGTAGTGGGGATGGCGGTCAGCTCCTGGCGAGCCAGAACTTCTTGTTGACTTTGAGCTGACGCTGCATTTTTGCGAGTAGCGGTGTGCGTGCTTTCACAGTCAACGGGCGCCGCCACGCGTCGTCGGAGTGACCGGTGTGGCTACACCAGTCCGCTGACGTAGTTGCCGTCGTGCACCGATTCCAGGACCGCCCGCATCGCGTCCGCACTGAGCGTCCAAGAGAATTCGTCGCTGCGGGCCTGCGCCTTGCTGCCCAACTGGACCCGCAGCACCGGGTCGCTCAACAGCTGGTGCAGCCCGGCGACCAGGGCATCACGATCCTCCACCAGCAGCCCGGTGACCCCGTCCACGATCGAGTCGTTCAGCCCGCCCGATGCGCGATAACCGATGGTCGGCACCCCGTGCTGGGCGGCCTCGGTGACGGCGAGTCCCCAGCCTTCTTTCCGTGACGGCAGCACATGCACCCAACTCTGCTGCAGCACACGGTGTTTGGTCTCTTCGTCGACGTGGCCGTGGAACGTCACCGAATCGGAGATGCCGAGCAGTTCGGCGTGTTCGACCAGCCGTTTCCGCCACCAGCCACCGCCCAGGATGTCCAGGTGCAGCCCGGGAATCCTGGTGCGCAGTGTCGCGACAGCTTCGAGGGCGTCCTCGATCTGCTTGTGGGGCACCAGCCGGGACAGCACCACGAGGCGCGGACTGGTCGACCGCGGCAGCTCGAGGGTGGGGCCGGGAGCCTCGTCAAGTCCGTTGCGCACCACGGCGATCCGGCCGGAATCGACCCCGAGCTCGTTGAGATCGCGGGCCGAGGGCAGGGAGACGGTGACGTATTGGTTGCGACGGTGCAGCCGCGGGGACAGTTTGGACTCGACGAACCAGCCGATGCGGCCCTTCATCGGGCCCGCCACGGGCCACAGTTCCCGGTGACAGTGGTGCACGAGCACCGCCACCCGACGGCCG
The DNA here is from genome assembly GCF_058270035.1 of Mycobacterium shunyiense. NCBI lineage: Bacteria > Bacillati > Actinomycetota > Actinomycetes > Mycobacteriales > Mycobacteriaceae > Mycobacterium > Mycobacterium shunyiense. The sequence goes on from NZ_JBZDPT010000031.1 coordinate 155,049, forward strand.
AACGCCAGCCGGGCCAGGAACGGCAGCCCGTTCTGGGTGTCGATGACGACATCCGGCCGGACCTTGCGCAGCGGCCCGAGACCGACGCGGGAGGCCACCATGGACAGCCCGGCCCAGATGTACACGCTGTAGGGCCCGCCGGCCCGGTTGATCTGTACCCCGTCGACCACCTCGCGCCGAGCCGCACCCGGGTACCGCGCTGTGCGCAACGTGACGTCCATGCCGCTGTCGGCCAGGCACGCGCCGATCCGCTGTAGATAGGCCTCGCTGCCGCCGCCCTGGGGATGCCCGGTATCGCGCCAGCAGAGCAGCAGGACGCTCCGCAGGCGAGGGTCGGGACGGGCAGACATCGTGTTGAGAGTACCGGTCAGTAGGTTGGGCAGGTGCAGCCCAGCGACATCTCCGCGCGCTTCGCCCGCCGGGCAACCCTGAACAGGTCCGTACGCCTATTGGCCCAGTTCCGGTTCGAGCAGACCGAACCGGCCCGCTTCTACGGCGCGTTGGCCGCCGATACCGTCGACCTGGTCACCGATCTGTGGTCGGGCGCCACCGGTGAATCTCCTTCTGGGCGCACCGTGCTCGACGTCGGCGGCGGACCCGGCTACTTCGCCTCGGCATTCGATGCGGCGGGCATGGACTACATCGGGGTGGAACCGGACCCCCGGGAAATGCATGCGGGACCAGCCGCGGACGCGACCGAAGGCACCTTCGTCCGGGCCTCTGGGATGGCACTGCCGTTCGCCGACGACAGCGTCGACATCTGCCTCTCCTCCAATGTCGCCGAGCATGTGCCGCACCCGTGGCGGTTGGGCAACGAGATGTTGCGGGTCACGAAGCCGGGTGGGCTGGCGGTGTTGTCCTACACGGTGTGGCTGGGTCCGTTCGGCGGCCATGAGATGGGGCTGACGCACTATCTGGGCGGAGCCCGGGCGGCCGAGCGCTACGCCCGCAAACACGGTCACCGACCCAAGAACGACTACGGCTCGTCGTTGTTCGCGGTGTCAGCGGCCGATGGTCTGCAGTGGGCCGCCAGCACGGGCGCGCTGATCGCCGCATTTCCCCGCTACCACCCACGATGGGCCTGGTGGATGACCTCGGTGCCAGGGTTGCGGGAGTTCCTGGTGAGCAATCTGGTTCTGGTTCTTCAGCCGTACTAACCCGTCCACTGGAACAGGTTCTCGTTTTTCTGGGAAATCTAGGTAATGTGACGGCCATGACACAAAGCGCAGCCGCCATAAGGACGGAATTCGACAAACTGTTCATCGGCGGCCACTGGGTGGAGCCCTCGACCTCCGAGGTCATCGAGGTCTTCTCCCCCGCGACCGGCGAGAAGGTCGGCCAGGTCCCGCTCGCCGCCGAGGCCGACGTCAACGCCGCGTGCGCCGCGGCCCGCAAAGCCTTCGACGAGGGCCCGTGGCCCCACATGTCGCCCGAGGAGCGCCAGGCCGTGCTGGCCAAGGCCGTCGAGCTCATCAACGAGCGGGCCGAGGACTTCAAGCACCTGCTGAAGCTGGAGACCGGCCAGCCGCCGACCATCGTCGACATGATGCAGTTCGGCGCGGGTGTGTCGAGCCTGCAGTACTACGCCGGCGCAGCCGACAAGTACGACTGGAAGGACATCCGCGACGGCATCTACGGCCAGACCCTGGTCATCAAGGAGCCGATCGGTGTTGTGGGCGCCGTCATCGCCTGGAACGTGCCGTTCTTCCTGGCCTGCAACAAGTTGGGCCCGGCCCTGCTCGCGGGCTGCACCGTCGTGCTCAAGCCGGCGGGTGAGACTCCGCTGACCACCAACCTGTTCGCCGAGGTGCTCGCCGAGGCCGGCCTGCCCGAAGGTGTGCTGTCGGTCGTGCCCGGCGGTCCCGAGACCGGTCGCGCCCTGACCGCCAACCCCGAGCTGGACAAGTTCACCTTCACCGGCTCCAGCGGCGTCGGCAGGGAGATCGGCAAGATCGCCGCCGAGAAGCTCAAGCCCTGCACGCTGGAACTCGGCGGCAAGTCCGCGGCGATCATCCTCGAGGACGCCGATGTGGACTCGACCCTGCCGATGCTGGTGTTCTCCGGCCTGATGAACTGCGGCCAGGCCTGTGTGGGCCAGACCCGCATCCTGGCACCGCGGTCGCGCTACGACGAGGTTGTCGAGAAGCTCTCGGCCGCCGTCGCCGCCATGCCGGTCGGCCTGCCGGACGACCCGGCCTCGATGATCGGGCCGCTGATCTCGGAGAAGCAGCGTGACCGCGTCGAGGGCTACATCAAGAAGGGCGTCGAAGAGGGTGCCCGCATCGTCACCGGCGGTGGCCGCCCCGAGGGCCTGGATTCGGGCTGGTTCGTGCAGCCGACGGTGTTCGCCGACGTCGACAACTCGATGACCATCGCCCAGGAGGAGATCTTCGGGCCGGTCCTCGTCGTGATCCCGTTCGACACCGAGGAAGACGCGGTGCGCATCGCCAACGACTCGCCGTACGGCCTGGCCGGCAGCGTGTACACCACGGACTTCCCGAAGGCTGTCGAGATCGCCTCCAAGATCCGCACCGGCACCTACGCGGTGAACATGTACGCCTTCGATCCGGGCGCCCCGTTCGGCGGGTTCAAGAACTCGGGCATCGGCCGCGAGAACGGCCCCGAGGGCATCGACGCCTACACCCAGGCCAAGAGCGTGCTGCTGCCGTTCGGCTACACCCCGGAGTAAAACGCTGCGGGAGTAATACTCGCGAACAGACGCAAAGTCACCCCAGAACAACGGTTTTGGGGTGACTTTGCTGGGGGCCCCTCCCGCTTGCGGGGGACTTCTGGGCCAGGAAATGGACAGCCCGCATTCAGGTTGGGCAACTACGGTGGGCAGCCCAACAACGAGGAGGCACCGTGGCAGTTTCCGTTGATCTGGCCAAGTCGCTCGACAAGGCCTACGAGGACAAGTCGCTCAAGGAGATCCTGGACGCCTCTCCGGCGGCCCTGGCCGGGGTGACCGACGCCGATGCCGAACATCTCGCGGCCGCGTTCAACATCAAGACCGTGCGCCAGCTCGGGTCCAACAAGTTCTTCGCGGTGGCCGCGGCCCTGGTCGCGCTGGATACCGCCGGCTGATTCCCTACGGCGAGCAGACGCTGCCGTACCCGATTGCGCGTGATCCGGGGTACCGCCGCGTCTGCTCGCGCTAGAAACTTCAGCGGCCCTGGAAGTTCGCGGCCCGACGTTCGATGAAGGACTGCACGCCTTCGGCCGCGTCGGCGGTGGCGAACAGTTCAGCGACCACCGGCCGCAGCCGCGCGATCGCGGCGGCATCCCCGTCGCGGTGCGCGGTGTGCGCCGAGGCGAGGGTGGCCCGGACCCCGAGCGGCGCGGCCCGATCGGCAATCGTGTGCGCGATCGCGCAGGCCCGGGTCAGGGCCGCGTCTGCGTCCGGCGCGACTTCCTGGATCAGCCCGATGCGGTACGCCTCGGCGGCGTCGAACTCGTCGCCGGTCAGCAGCCATCGCATGGCATTGCCCCAGCCCGTCTGGCGCGGCAGCCGCAAGGTGGCACCGCCGAACGGGTAGATGCCGCGCAACACCTCGATCTGCGCGAACCGGGTGTCCTGCGCCGCGACACGGACATCGGCGGCCAGGAGCAGTTCGATGCCGAGGGTCAGGCATCGACCCTGGGCCGCGGCGACGATCGGCTTCGTCCAGTCACCGTCAAGGCGCCACGGGTCGCGGCCGCCCTCGGGCGTGGGCAGGTCGCCGCTGGCCACATACGGTGCGACGTCGACGAGATCGAGGCCCGCAGTGAAGTGGTCGCCATGGGCGAACAGCACCCCGACCCGCAGGTCGTCGTCCGATTCAAGAAGTCCGTAGGCGAGCGAGAGATCGGTGAGCATCGCGACGTTGAACGCGTTGCGTTTCTCCGGGCGGTTGAGTCCGATCAGCAGGACGTGGCCGTCCCGAAGCAACGTCAGAGTGTCGAGGGCCGGGTCCGTCGTCATGGGGGCAGTCAACGCCTGTTCACAGAATTATGCAAGACATCATAATTTGGCTGAGGTCCACCGAAGCGGGGCAGGACCTGTTCAGAAGCCGTTCACCTGCTAGTCTCTTATCCACAAGCATGTTCGTTAGATACTCGACATCATGCGAGGATTCCATCATTTCTATGGTGGATGACATAGAAGGGCGGTGCGCGATGTGGGTCGTTGAACTCAACCTCGCCGGTCACCGGTTCACCCGTCGGGTCCGCACACCACATACTCCGGTGCGCACCATCACCCCGCGGATGCTGCTTCGCTGTTCCTCGCAATTCTTGCATGACCGAGTCGCCTGACTCCGCCACGAAGCCGCGGAACAAACGCGGCTCCACCCGCGCCCGCATGCTCGGCAGCGCGGTCGAGGTACTGCGTGAGCGAGGCGCTGCCGGCGTCACGATCGACGAGGTGCTGGCCCGTAGTGGCGCACCTCGCGGTTCCGTCTACCACCATTTCCCCGGCGGTCGCCGCCAGATCCTGATGGAGGCGCTGCAGTTCGCCGCGGACACAATCGGTGATGTCGTCGGCGCCGAAACGTCGGAAAACGCGTGGGATCTGGTGCACCGGTTCGTCGAATTCTGGGAGCGAGTGCTCACCGGAAGCGATTTCACCGCGGGCTGCCCGGTGGTCGCGGTGGCGATCGCCGACCCGGACGAGGAACCGGAACTCACCGCGGCGGCCGGCGCGGTCTTCGCCCGCTGGCGCACCGCCCTGACCGCCCACTTCGCCGCCGACGGCTTCGACGCGTCCGACGCGTCCTCGCTGGCGGTCATGTGCATCGCAGCACTGGAGGGCGCCGTGGTGCTGTGCCGATCGTCGAGATCGGTCGAGCCCCTGCACGATGTCGCCCGCCAACTCGAATTTCTGATCAAGTCAAAGGAATTCGTCCTCCGTAACGGCGTCCCGCGGCTCAGCCGGCAGTCTGCGCCCTGACCCAGCGGGCGCAGACGAAATCGCCGTTGAGCGCACTCTCGGCCAATGCCCACTCGGACCGGACCGGCAGTACCGGCGACCCCGCACCCAGCGAACAGGGTGCGTAGCTGACGATCATCTCGTCGATCAGTCCGGCGGTGACGAACTGGGCAGCGACCTGCCCTCCCCCGACCACCCAGACGTCCTTGCCCGCCGCAGCCGACACCAGCTCGGTATGCAGCTCGGCGACGTCACCAGAGAACACCTGCACCGGATGCTCAGCAGCCACGATTTCGGGTCGGTGGGTCAGCACCCACGTCGGCTGCTCATACGCCCACTCATCGGGTTGGTTCTTCACGATCCATTCGTAGGTCGATGATCCCATCGCAAGGGCACCAATGGTTTTGATGAACTCGTCATAGCCGAACGCGCCCTGCTGGTCGATGTTCCGCGAGATCAGCCAATCCAGACTGTCCTCGTTGTCGACGATGAAACCGTCCAGGCTCGACGCGGTGTAGTACACGGTCTTCAACGGTCAGTCCTTTCTCATCCATTCGAGTGGGTCACCCCGGTCGACAGCGACACCGTGCCGGGCCAGCATGCCGCGCACGAGGGCACGCCGGTGCGCGGAGTACGTCAGCACGTGCGCGATGATCCCGTACAGCTGAAAGGATTCCGGCGGATCGCACAGTGCGTCGATGACGGTGTCCCCCAGCCGTCCCGCCGCCGAGTATTCGGAGATCATTGTGGTCCAGCGCTTTCCGATGTCGGCGTGATGCGCCTCTAGCTGCTCGGCAGACGCCTGGCTGGTCGCGGTCCGGGCGGGGAAGTCCCGGCCTTCGATGGTGGCCAGCCAGACCTCCTTGGTCCACACGATCGCGCCGAGCACCGCGGCGACACTTCCTTCAGGTCCGTCCCAGTCGAGCACTACCTGCCCTGGTGAGATCTCCTGCCCCCATTGCTCTTCGGAGAGCTTGCGGGCGGCGCCGATCAGGTACTCGGTGTCGGCGACGTCGTGCACGAGCATGAACTGCGCGATGTCCGGACCGGTGGCCTCACTCGGGTCGGCGTCACACCACAAGGCCTGCGGCGGATGGAAGTGCACGCCGTTGGGCGCGGTGAGCCGAAATCCCACAGCGCCGGCACGTGACGGCGGCACCCCGAACGCGCGACGGAACGCCCTGGAGAACACCTCGGCCGAAGACCAGCCCTCGGACTCGGCCACCTCGGCCACTCCGGCCCCCTGCTGCAAACGCCACGCCGCACGCTCGAGCATGACTCGACGGCGCAACGCCGCGGGCGGTTCTCCGGTGAGTCTGCGGACCTCCCGGGAGAAGTGAAACTCCGACGCGTAACTGCTGCGCGCCATGTCACCGACGCCCGAGTTCGCGTCGTCGACGACGGCGTCGAGCAGTTCCCGCAACCGGTCACGCCCGTTCGGTTGTTCCTCCACGGTCACCGAGTATGGTCGGCTGCCCGTCCGCGGGACATGACATTTCCTGCTGCGCTCGCGCGGCCCTCAGCTGTCCAGCACCTGTGCCACCCGGGCCTCGACGTCGACGCCGTCGAGATCGGACAGGTTGATCCCGAACCGCCCGGTGAGCGCATCGAGCACCTGCTCGGCGGTGTCGAAGCGGATCTTCTCGGTCCCGTCGTGGTGGTGGATGGCCAGGTTCCGGCCGCGCAGGTTGATCCTGGCATCGTCGGTGACCAGGGCCGCGGTCAGCCCGACGACGAAGATTCCGCCGGGATGCGTTGACACGTACCAGCTTCCGACTTCGAGGTCGATGCGTGGTTGCGACACGGCGGTGAATCGGTACAGCGGCTGCCACTGCCCGCGGACCTGTGCGGCCAGTTCGTATACCGGTGCGCCCTGGGTGGGCAATTCCATCAACCGGTAGGGCTCGTGGCGGGTCTGTTGCACCGCGGCGGTCTGCAAACGGATAGGGGACGACAATGTCTGCCCGCCGAAACCGACGTCGACCAGGAAGCGTCCGGCCTCTCCCGGCACCGTCACGGCGAGCACGTTGTGGGTGAGCGCGGGCAACGGCGCGTCGGGCTCCTTCATCCAGACCACCCGCCCGGCCAACCGGTCGACGCCGTATCCCAGCTCGTCCAGGACGTGGCCGAGCAGACCGTTGTGCTCGTAGCAGTAGCCACCGCGGCGCCGGGTGATCAGCTTGTCCGCCAACGCCTCTGCACTGAGGTCTGCGACCGGGATGCCCAGCAGGGGGTCGAGGTTCTCGAAGGGGATCGAGCGACCATGCGCGGCGACGACGTTGCGCAGCGTCTCCACATCGGCTGACACCGGACCCGCAAGGCCGATCCGGTCGAGGTACGCAGTGAGGTCTGATCCCATGATCGCAATGGTGCCTCAACGGTGGTCGTGGTCAATCTCGGAGGACACTGGCCCTATGGCTGCACATCTCACCGAGCGACTGCGGGAAGACCTGCTGGCCCGCTGGTCCGAATCGCACCGGAAGCACCACAACGTCGCGCACCTGCGGGAAGTGCTCGACGCGATCGGCGTCCTTGCCGAGGACGGACTGCAGTTCGACCGGGAAGCGGTCGAACTCGCGGCGTGGTTTCACGATGCGATCTACGAGATCGGTCGCGACGACAACGAAGACCGCTCCGCGGCGTTGGCCCGCCAACTGTTGGCCGAATCGCCCGACAGCGGCGAAGTCGCCCGACTCGTCCTGGCCACCAAGTCGCACAAGGTCGAGCCGGAGGACGTCAACGCGGCGGTGCTGAGTGACGCAGACCTGTCGGTACTCGCAGCGCCGGCACTGCGCTACCGGCAGTACGCCGACGCGGTCCGCGAGGAGTACGCATCGGTGCCCGACGACGTGTTCCGACCGGCGCGGGCGCGCGTGCTCGCGGCGTTGCTCGACGGACCGATCTTCCACACCGAGGCGGGCCGGCAACGCTGGGAAGCCCAGGCCCGGCGCAACGTCGGCGAGGAGATCAGTGAGCTGGACTCATAGCGACACCGCGGACCTGTGGTTTTGAGAGGATTGACCGCGGCTACTCGGCAGTAGGTGAACGACCCTGCGAAGCGAATGGGTTTTTCGCCCTCGACCTGGGTACACTAGCAAAACTAGAACACGTTCCAATCCACATAGGGGGACCCTGTGGCCGCGACCGACATCGACCCGTCCGAAATCACCAAGTGGGATCCGAGCCTGACCGAGAAGGTCATGGGCTTGCTGCGGCCGCTGATCAAGGGCTACCACCGTGCCGAGGTGCGCGGGCTGGACAGCTTCCCCAACGGGGGCGCCCTGGTGGTGTCGAACCATTCCGGTGGCCTGTTCGCCCTGGACGTGCCGGTGTTCGCGACGGGCTTCTACGAGAAGTTCGGTTACGAGCGCCCGGTCTACACCCTCAGCCACGACATGCTGATGACCGGCCCGACCGCGGCCTTCTTCAAGAAGACCGGCTTCATCCGGGCCAACCACGAGAACGCCGACGAGGCGCTGCGCTCGGGTGGCGTGGTCGTGGTGTTCCCCGGCGGTGACTACGACGTGTACCGACCGACCCTGTCGGCGAACAAGATCGATTTCGCCGGGCGTACCGGTTACATCAAGGCGGCGATCAACTCCGGCGTCCCGATCGTGCCCATGGTCGGCATCGGTGGCCAGGAGACCCAACTGTTCCTGTCCCGCGGCACCGAGATCGCCAAGGCACTCGGCCCGATCGCGCGGATGGCCCGCACCAAGATCGTGCCGGTGTCGTTCGGCTTCCCGTTCGGCCTGTCGGCGGTGTTGCCGCTCAATGTGCCGCTGCCGTCCAAGATCGTGATGAAGACGTTGCCGCCGATCGACATCGAGGCCGAATTCGGCGAGAACCCCGACATCGACGAGGTCGACGCGCACGTCCGCCGGGTCATGCAGCGCGCGCTGGACGAGCTGGCCGAAGAGCGCCGCTTCCCGGTGATCGGCTGAGCACCGGTGAATCCGCTTGATCTGCTGACTGGACCGGTGGACCGAGTGTCCGACGTCGCAGGCCTGGTGGCCACCATGCGCAGGGCCGGAATCATCACCGTGATGCGCCCGGACAAGTACCTGCGCATCGCGTCGGCCATGGCCCGCGAGAACATGAGTGTCACTTCGGGTTTCGCGGCCTCGGCGCAGCGGTGTCCGAACCGGCCGGGCCTGGTCGACGAACTCGGCACGCTGACCTGGCAGCAGGTCGATCAGCAGGCCGATGCCCTGGCCGCCGGCCTGCAGGCGCTGCCGGGTGGTGAACCCAAAGTGCTCGGCATCATGGCTCGCAATCACCGCGGTTTCGTGCTGTCACTGATCGCGGCCAATCGCATCGGCGCCGACGTGCTGCTGCTCAACACGTCGTTCGCCGCGCCGGCCATGGCCGAGGTGGTCAACCGCGAATCCGTCGACGCGGTCATCTACGACGAGGAGTTCACCGACACCGCCGCCTTGGCCCTCTCCGACCGGCCCGAGGCCGCGCGGATCGTGGCGTGGACCGACACCCACGCCCACGCCCTCACCGTCGCGAAACTGGTCGAGCAGCACCGCGGCGCCGAGCCGCGCCGTGCCACCGAGAAAAGCAAGGTGATCTTGCTGACCTCGGGCACCACCGGAACTCCCAAGGGCGCCAAGCATTCCGGTGGCGGTCCCGAGGTGCTCAAGGCGATCCTCGACCGGACCCCCTGGCACACCGAAGAGCGGGTCGTGATCGTGGCGCCGATGTTTCACGCCTGGGGCTTCTCCCAGCTGGCCTTCGCGGCGTCGATGGCCTGCACCATCGTGACGCGGCGCAAGTTCGATCCCGAGGCCACCCTCGAGCTCGTCGACCGGCATCGGGCGAAGGGCCTGTGCGTGGTGCCGGTGATGTTCGACCGGATCATGGACCTGCCCGAGAACGTCCTGAATCGCTACGACGGCCGCACGCTGCGGTTCGCCGCAGCGTCCGGCTCGCGCATGCGTCCGGACGTCGTCACCGCCTTCATGGACCGGTTCGGCGACATCATCTACAACAACTACAACGCCACCGAGGCAGGCATGATCGCCACCGCGACGCCTGCCGATCTGCGCGCCGCACCTGACACCGCGGGTAAACCGGCCGAAGGTACCGAGATCCGCATTCTCGACGCGGAGTTCCGACAGGTTCCCGCCGGCGAGGTGGGCACCATTTACGTCCGCAACTCCACGCAGTTCGACGGCTACACCTCCGGCAGCAACAAAAACTTCCACGAGGGCTTCATGTCTTCGGGTGATGTCGGTTACCTCGACGAGGCAGGCCGGCTGTTCGTGGTGGGGCGCGACGACGAGATGATCGTCTCCGGCGGCGAGAACGTCTATCCGATCGAGGTCGAGAAAGTGCTGGCCGGCCATGCCGATGTCGCCGAGGCCGCGGTCATCGGTGTCGACGACGAACAGTACGGCCAACGCCTGGTGGCGTTCGTGAGGGTCTCGGGCGCTGCCACGCCCGACGACCTGAAGGCGTATGTTCGGGAGAACCTCGCCAATTACAAAGTGCCGCGGGAGATCACCGTGCTGGCCGAGTTGCCGCGCAACAGCACCGGCAAGATCGACCGCCGTCAACTGCAGGAGATCGTGAGTGGCTGACCGCCAACCTGGACCAAGAAGGCGGCTGCTCCTTGCCGCCGCCGAGTTGCTCAACGCCGCCAATGCGGTGAAACCGCTCGGACGTAGGGGCTACACCACGGTCCAGTCCTTCGCGTTCGGCTGGCCGACCTCGGAGAATGCCCCGCTGGTGATCACCATGTCGGCCCTCGATGCGCTGCGCCGCGCCATCCGCGGCGACTACCGCTCCGCGGGTGGCCGAATCTCGTTGCTGCTCAAGGCCATTTCCTGGGGCCTGCTGGTGCTGGTGCACCGGCGCGGTGTGCAATCGCGGCCCTACTTCGAAAATCCGGTGCACGAAGCCCTGGCCGACGAATACCCCACGACAGTGCGGCCCCTGCGTCGGGGTGAGGTGTACTCCACCGCGATGAGCCGGCGCCGCTACGCCCGCAAGACCGTCCACTACGGCCCGCACCGGGCCAATCTGGCCGACATCTGGATGCGCCCGGACCTGCCGCGCGACGGCAAAGCACCGGTGCTGCTGCAGGTCCCGGGCGGGGCATGGATGATCGGGATGCGCAGGCCGCAGTCGTATCCGCTGATGAGCCACCTGGCCGAGCAGGGCTGGATCTGTGTGTCGATCGGTTACCGAATCAGCCCGCGCCACCCGTGGCCCAACCACATCATCGACGTGAAGCGCGCGTTGGCCTGGGTGAAGGAGAACATCGCCGAGTACGGCGGTGACCCGGACGCGGTGTGTATCACCGGCGGTTCGGCGGGCGGGCATCTGACCGCCTTGGCCGCGTTGACGCCCAACGATCCCAAGTGGCAGCCCGGTTTCGAGGACGCGGACACCTCGGTGGCGGCGGCGGTACCCGTCTACGGTCGCTACGACTGGTTCAGCACCACGGGTCCCGGACGTCAGGAGTTCATGGAGATCCTGGAGCGGCTGATCGTGAAGTTGCCGCTCGCCACCAATGATCAGGTGTACCGGGACGCCTCACCGATCACTCTGGTGCACCCGGACGCACCGCCGTTCTTCGTCCTGCACGGGACCAACGACTCACTCATCCCGGTGGTGGAAGGCCGCGATTTCGTCGCCGCCCTGCGCCGGGTGTCGAATTCGCCCGTGGTCTACGCCGAGATCCCGCATGCACAGCACGCCTTCGACATCTTCGGCTCACCCCGCGGGCACTACACCGCCGATGCCGTCGCGGAATTCCTGACCTGGGCGCGGGCCCGGGCTCAGCTCACCGCGAGCTCCGCTGCCGGTCGGTAAGCTCCTGAAAATGTCCGCACCGGACACCGAGATCGCCACGCTGGCCGCCGACCTACCCGACGGCGCGGTACTCACCGACCCGGCCGTGATCGAGGGATATCGCCGCGACGCCGCTCTCGATCCCGAGGCTGGGGTGCCGCGAGCCGTGGTGCGGGCCACCAGCACCGAGGACGTGCAGGCCGTGCTGCGGTGGGCCAGTTCGCACCGTGTCGCCGTGGTGGCCCGAGGCGCGGGTTCCGGGCTCGCCGGCGGCGCCAACGGCGTCGACGGCGGCATCATCCTCAGCACCGAACGGATGCGGCAGATCCACATCGACACCGCGAACCGCACCGCGGTGGTGCAACCCGGCCTGCTGAACTCCGAGGTGAAGAAGGCCGCCGCCGAGTACGGCCTCTGGTACCCGCCGGACCCCGGCTCTGTCGAGATCTCTTCGATCGGCGGGAACGCGGCGACCAATGCCGGTGGACTGTGCTGCGTGAAGTACGGGGTCACCAGTGATTACGTACTGGGCATGCAGGTGGTGCTGGCCGACGGCACCGCCGTCCGGTTGGGCGGCCCACGGTTGAAGGACGTCGCCGGACTGTCACTGACCAAGTTGTTCGTCGGCTCCGAGGGAATTCTCGGGGTGATCACCGAACTCACCCTGCGGCTGATCCCGGCACAGCCTCCGGCGTCGACGGTGGTCGCGGTGTTCGCCTCGGTGGAGGACGCCGCCGACGCCGTCGTGGCGATCACGGCCAAAGTTCGGCCCGCCATGTTGGAGCTGATGGATCACGCCACCATCAATGCAGTCGAGGACTACCGCCGCATGGGCCTGGACCGTTCGGCGCAGGCACTGCTGCTGGTCCAGTCCGATGCACCGGGCGCGGCGGCCGAGGAGATCGCCCATATCGTCGAGGCCTGCGAGAAGTCCGGGGCCACTGAGGTTTACGCGACCGACGATGCCGAGGAAGGCGCTGCCTTGACGGCGGCCCGGCGGCTGGTGGGCCTGGCACTGATGCAGCTGGGCACGTTCTATCTCGAGGACGTGACGGTGCCGGTACCCGACCTACCCGCGTTGGTGGCCGGTATCAAACACATCGCCGAGGATTGCGACGTGCTGATCTGCGTCGTCGCTCATGCCGGCGACGGCAACACCCATCCGGTGGTGGTGTTCGACGCCGACGATCCGGATATGAGCGAGCGCGCCCGTCAGGCGTTCGCCCGGGTGATGGAACTGGCCATCGCCATGGGCGGCACCATCACCGGCGAGCACGGTATCGGCCGACTCAAAAGGGATTGGCTGCCACTGCAACTCGGCGATGACGTGATCGAACTGACCCGACGCATCAAGGATGCCCTCGACCCGCTCGGCATCCTCAACCCGGGCTCAGTGCTGCGCTGAACCGACCTCCGCCGAGACTACGGTTTCTGATGCGGTCAGCCGAAATTGCGTCACAAACCGTAGTCTCGGCGGCGATTTCAGCTTTCGGCCAGCGCCCCGTGCAGAGCCTTCTTCGCCTCGGTGATCGCCGCGAGCAGGTTCGTCCGAACCTCACCGAGCTTGGCCTTCTGCTCGTCGGTCCCCGTGAACGCGATGGTGCGGGCCAGGCCCGCCACCTCGTGCAGGCCGGCACGGATCTTGATGACGTCGGCGAACTTTCCCACCTTGCCCAACAGCGCGTGCGCGGTCTCGCTGGTGACACCACGCCAGGCCAGCAGCTGGGTGCCGAATTCGGTCAGAGTGGCGACCCCGTCGGAGACGGTGACCACACCGCGGCCGGCCAGTCCTGAGATGGCCAGTTCGACGATGTCCAGCGGCGGGGTCAAGGCGCCGCCGGTGGCCTCGGTGGTGCGCTCGACGATCTGCTCGGCCGTGGCCGGCCCGTCGAGCAGCAGAGCCGCGGTGCCGATCGCCGCACGCTTGAGCGCGAAACCCGGGCCGAAACCCTTACCGAACCCACCGCCGCCGAAACCTCCGCCGAAGCCGCCCGCGCCGAACGCTCCCGGACCGAAACCGCCCTGTCCTTCATGGCCGCAGCCGCCGCCGAATCCCGCCGGACCCCAGCCGCCACCAAATCCTCCAAAACCCATGTCACACATCCTTTTCCAGGTTTAAGCCGGACCGCAGGAGTGCGGTCCAACAGGTGTATCAAGTTCCTTGATACGCTCGAGTCGGGGCCAATTCAATGAGATCTGGCTGAGAACTGGTTGAGCTGTGGGCGAAACGGCGCGGTCGATCCGGATGGCCGGCGGGGTCGGCGCATGTGAAGATGCCAGCTATGACTGCCTCGGACGGGGAGCCGCTGGGATATCTGCTGCACCGAGTGGCCGCGACACTGCGCCCGGAGGTCGCCGCAGTTCTCGCCCCGATCGGACTCGGACTGGCGGAGTTCGTGTGCCTCCGGATCATCTCGCTGAATCCCGGGCTCACCAGCGCCGAACTGGCCCGCTTCACCAATGTCAGCGCGCAGGCGACCAATCAGTTACTGCACCGACTGGAAGCCGCGGGCGCTGTTCACCGACCCGATACCGCGGCGGCAGGTAAAGCACTGCCCACCGAACTCACAGCGTCCGGCCGGGCGTTGCTCACCCGTGCCGAGGAGGCCGTGCACACCGCCGATCAGCGGGTACTTGACCGGCTGACGCCCTCCGAACAGCGACAACTCAAGACGTTGTTACGCAAAGCCGGACGCGACGACAATGCGTGGTGTTGATCAACTCCTCACGCACGTCACCGTGGCTTCGGAGCAGCCAGTTCTGCCAGTGCGGACAAGAACAACTCATCCATCCGCGGGCTCAGCTCCGACAACGTAGCGGCCCCGGCGTGACTGGCCGACCCGAAGACCCGATCGAGCGCATCAGGATCGGCAGGTGCGCCGATGGACAGGCACAGGCAGGCCACGCCGTCGGCCCGCAGTTCTTCGAGGGCCTTGGCGGCATCGGCCTGGGCATATCGTCCCTCGTAGCCGTCGTCGTACGGATACCCGTCGGACAGTACGAGCAGCAGCCGGTGTGGCGTTCCCGCTTTGGTTTTGAGGATCTCACCAGCTCCACGGATTCCGGCGCCCAGGCGGGTGTAGCCGAAGGGCTGAAGCTGGCTGAGCCGGGACCGCTCGGCGGCGCCGAAGCGTTGCCCGAAGGTCTTGACGGCGAGCAGGTGCACCGCGCGGCGGCCCTGCGAACGAAAACCGTAGACGGCCACGCGATCACCGAGTTCCTCTAGCGTCGCAGCAAGCGTCGCAGCGGCGCGTCGTTGGTGCTCATGGACGGCAAGGCCTTCGCCGTCGGCGTCGGTCGCCGATCCCGATGCGTCGACGAGGATGAGCACACCAAGATTGCGCGCGAGGCGACGGCGCTCGGTGTACACATGCTCGGGCGGTGAATGACCTGAGCGCAGATCGACGAACAGGTCGATCATGGCCTCGATGTCGACGTCATCGCCGTCGGCGCGGCCGCGTAACACTTTGGGCCCGAGGCCGACTCGTGCCAGCCTACGTCGCAGTACCGCATCGCGCGCCACCCGAACAGTTGAGACAACCTCCGCGGCGGTGATCGGATAATCGATCACACGGCACCAGTTCTCCCGATACCGGTCCCTGAACAAGTCCCATTCGGGATACATCGCGCCGCCGACCATGAGAGCCGAGCCAGGCCTGTCGGTACCGACGAAGCGGATCGGGGTGGGTGCCGGCCGCGCGTTCACCCCGGCGCGCGAGGTCCGTCGAACCGAGCCGATCCCCACCTCGGCCCCGGCGCCCTCGCTTCCGGACGAGCGAGAGCTGCCGAAGAGCGTGCGCAAGAACTTCGCGGGCGCCTGCATACCGAGGGGAGCCTCGAACAGTTTGAGGATCCGACTCTTCTCTGCCGGTCCGTCGTCGTCATCGTCCTCATCCATTTCCGACGCGTCGGGATGCTCGGCGATCGTCCGGACATCGGCATCGGTCGCCGGTGAGCCAGCTACACCGCGGGTACGGATCAGTTTGGACGGTTTGATCGTCCCGAACCAATTCGGTGGTGCGTCGAGTTCGGTTCGGCCCAAGGCGATCTGCAACGACTCCTCGCAACTGGCCGACTGTGCGGCCGAGGCGGGGGCAACCGATGCCGCCAGGGCGATCCGCGGGCCGAGTTCGGCCAGGACACGGTAGCCTTCGAGCCCCAGATAGCGGCGCGCAACCGACGGCCGCGCCCGCAGTCGCCTGACGTACTGACCGTCGAGGCTTCCGGCTCCGAGGAGTGCGCTCTGGACCAGCACCTCGCGGCGCTGCCGGTCCCGATCGGCGTTCGCCGACACGAAGACGACCCGCCCGTCGGTGTACGCGGGCTCGTCCGTGTGGCCCACGGCCACCTCGATCGGGCGCCCGGCGAGGAAACCGGCCAGAAACCGGAAGTGATGCGGTTCCGGGAGGCCGGTGCTCACTGCGGCAGCAGGACTGCGTCGACCAGTTCCCCGAGGCTCCGGATGATGTCGGGATCGTCGGACAGCACCTCCACCACCGCGGACTGGACAGCGTCGCGCAGGTTGAGTCCTTCGGCGACAAGACCACCGGCGAGAATCAGCATGCGGGTCGAGGCCACCTCGCTCAGCGCCGAGCCGTCGAGACGCCGGATGGCGTTTCCGAGGACGACCAGCGATGCCGCGGTGGATGAGTCGATTCCAGCCTCGGAGGCGACGATCTCGGTCTCGACCTCGGCTGTCGGGAAGTCGAGGCTGATCGCGACGAAGCGTTGCCGGGTCGAGTCTTTGAGGCTCTTCAGGATGCTCTGGTAACCGGGGTTGTAGGAGATCACCAGTTGAAAGCCGGGCGCCGCGGACAAGGTGGTGCCCAGCCGGTCGATGGGCAGCTCGCGCCGGTGGTCGGCGAGCGGATGGATGACCACCGTTGTGTCCTGACGCGCCTCCACGATCTCGTCGAGATAGCAGATGGCGCCGGCGCGCACCGCTCTGGTCAACGGGCCGTCCACCCAGACGGTTTCGCCGCCCTTGAGCAGGAAGCGCCCCACCAGATCCGCAGATGTCATGTCCTCGTGGCCGGCGACGGTGATGAGTTCGCGACCGAGTTCGTGAGCCATCGCCTCGACGAAACGGGTCTTGCCGCACCCGGTGGGGCCTTTGAGGAGCACCGGCGCGCCGCGGCGGGCGGCCGCCCGGAAGGTCTCTACCTCCCGGCCCGCGGCACGATAGAACGGCGGCCGTGTCCCTGATTCGGCGGACGGCCGAAACTTGCTGACCGTCGTCACTTTTCGGGCCTTTGGATCGGCACCACGGGCGGGATGCTCACCCCATCCGGCAGCACCAGTTCGCCTTCGTGGTTCACATACCCCGAGTGCTTGGTCGGCAGCGGCAGATCAGGATTCGGACACGGCCGGTCGGTTCCCTCGCCGCAGATCCCGGGGTTGAAGTACGAGCGCTTCTGGACATCTTCGGGCCACGCATCTCCATGCATGCCCAGCCAGGTCGCGGGAACGTTGTAGAAGAGGAAGAAGCACGCGCTGACACCACCGAAGATGGCGAGGAAGCGGACGAACTGCTGTTTCACGAACCCGCCGCGGACCCGGTCGATCCCCCGTTCGACCACGGTGCGGCCACGGTCATCGGTGAAGAAGCGCAGGCAGACCAGCGCCGTCTGGACACCGCCCCACATCAGCCCCTCGTAGATCGGCCACTGGTAGTAGGTGCCGGCGTTGAACGACAAGGACTGGATGGCACCGGGATAGGAGTAGAACCCGATCGGCAACATGATCAGGGCCTCCATGACGAAGTCGAAGACAAAGGCGATCGCATAGGTGACCAAGACCAGCCGCAGATTGCTGATCCCAGGCCAACGGTTCTTGATCTTTCGCATGATCGCGCAGCCGACGATGGTGAGCAGCAAGACACCGTACGCATAGCCGGGGATGTTGGTCAGCAGCGGTTCGGGCACCGTGTGGCCCGGTTCCTCGTGTGCCACCCAGCCCGGAATGTACGGCGCCCACGACCCCTGGTTGAACAGCCAGGCGTTGTACGTGCACCAGGTGCTGTAGTAGTTGAGCATCGGATCCTGGAACATCATCAGACCCATCGACACGAGCAGCATGCCGTCGAGCGTGATGCGCCGCTCACGCATCCAAGGCCGAATAATGAAGAACCACAAGGCAAACGGCAGACCCACCCAGAGCACCACAGCATTGGCCATCAGCGGGATCTTCATATACATCGGTGGCTCGCTCGGACCACCCGACACCGGCTCGAAGTAGGGGCCGGTCACCCACCGGGTGAACACATACAACGTCACCAGCAGAAAAACACCGCCGACGGTCGCCCATATTCTGTACGCATTCGACGACGGCGGACCTTGCTTTTCGAGTTCGGCGACGCCGCCGATCGATTCGGTGACAGCAGGCTTCTTGGACAGATCACTCATGTTCAGATTCCCCTTGGCGATCGTGGAGCAGCCGGTGGTGCCAGGCCCGGCCAACGGGTGCAAATATACTCATGGGTATCTGAGATTCCAATAGGTCACTCAGATTCTGTGGCAGAATTCTGCCATGGCGGAGCGCTGGACCCGAGAACGCAGACTGGAGCACACCCGCTCAGTACTACTCGACGCCGCCGAAGAGGTATTTGCCGAAAAAGGTTTCGCGCCAGCCACACTGGATGACATTGCGCGAGCCGCCGGTTACACCAAGGGCGCCATCTACAAGCACTTCACGACCAAGGAAGACCTGTTCCTGGCCGTGAGTGACCGCTACTGGCGGCGCTACTTCGACAATTTCGCCGAGGTGATGTCGAGCGCGAAACAGGTCGGCACGCGTGAACGCGACGAGATCGCAAAGCGCTGGAGGCAATTGAGCCGAGATCGCGGTGCCGAGCACGCCGCCTTGGGGCATGAGTTCACGCTCTACCTCCGGCGAAACCCGGAGTCACGGGACCGCGTCGCCGCCAAGCGTTCGGAGGTAGTCGACGCGCTGGCAAAGTTCATCGTCAACGGCATCGAGCAATTCGGCGGCACCCTGCTGATACCGCCGAAGACGTTCGCCCAAGTTCTCATCGCCACCAGCGACTCGGTGGTCCTGGGCAGCGAACTCGACGATGTCGACCTCTACCGGCCCATGGTCGAGATGTACGTATCGGCGATCAAATTGCCCTGACCGCGGCCGCGCCGAGTCTCAGAAGACCCGAACCTGCCCCTCGAGCACCGGAACAGTCTCGGGCAGCTTGTAGGTTTCGATGCCGTTGCGGAACATGATGGGCTCGCGGGCATGTTCGGGCAGATGCTTGACCAGCCAGCGGGGATCGTCGAACGTCCAGTGCGGGTAATCGCTGGAGAACAGCAGGATCTTCTCGCACTCCATCCACTCGAATGCCCGGGACAGTTCGGTCTTGTCCTCGGGGTAATCCAGCGGCTGGGTGGTGAACTTGATGTGGTCCTTGACGTATTCACTGGGCTTGCGCTTGATGTCCATCCAACCCTTGCGGGCTGCGTAGATGGCATCCATCCGCCACATCAAGGGAAGGATCCAGGTGAATGCATGCTCGACGAACACGATGCGCAGCGTCGGGAACCGGTCGAAAACCCCGTCGAAGATCAGGCTCATCACCTGGTTGGCCGCCAACAGTGAGTACGTGACCATGAAGTCGTGGTTGTAGCTGGGCAACCCGACCGGAGGGAGGGGGAGTTCGTCGTACTCGCCGCGGGACAGGTGGCAGCTCACGGTGATGTCGTGCTTGGTGGCCGCGGCCCAGATCGGGTCGTACTTCGGGTCACCCCACGACGGACGCGGCTCGGCCTTGATCAGGATCTGCGCCATGTAGGGATGACCGGCCCACCGCTCGATCTCCTGCGCCCCCAACTCCGGCGCTTCGACCGCCAGGCAGATGGATCCGCGCCAGCGTTCATGCCAGTTGTTGTGGCTGTCGAGCCAGTGATTGGCCTGCCAGTCGTTCAGCGCGCAGTTCATCACATGGTTGGCCTCGGGAATGTGGGCCGAGTATGCCGCTGGTTCCAGGACGGCGATATCCGCTCCGGCCTCCATGATCAGCTGCCGGAACGCGAGATCGGGGTCGCTGCCGGCGAATTCACCGTCGGACGGGAAGGAATCGGTGCGCATGGCGTAGGCATGCGCATAGTCGGGAGCGTCGTAGTAGATCAGGTCGCCGACATCGTGGGAGTTGAAGTATCGGGACCGCCACGGCTCGGGGATGTACTGACCGAGCTCGCCCCGTCGGGGCACCGGATGCACGTCGGAATCGACGCATCGCACCGCGATGCGCTCGGCGGCAGGAATCCTGGGCGACGTAGTAGTGGTCATCGTCATTCCCTCTCGATCACCGGGTGGCCGCGACGGCGATGGACTTGGTCTCGAGGTACCCGTCGAGCCCTTCACGGCCGAGTTCGCGACCGTAGCCGCTGTCCTTGATACCGCCGAACGGTGCAAACGGATCCATCGTGTACCCCTGGTTTACCCCGAAAGTCCCCGTTTGTACACGCTCGGCGATCCCGATTCCCCGGTCTGGATCGGCCGTCCACACCGAGCCGGCCAGTCCGTAGTCGGAGTCGTTGGCAATCGCGACGGCCTCGTCCTCGTCCCGGTATGCGATCACTGTGAGGACGGGACCGAAGATCTCTTCGCGGGCAATGCGCATCGAGTTGTCGGCGCCGGCGAACAGGGTGGGCCGGACGTACCAGCCGGTGTCCACACCGTCGGGCAGATCGGTGCCGCCGCAGACCAGCCGGGCACCCTCGCGCCCGCCGAGGTCGATGTAGTCGCGCACGCGCTGCTGTTGGCGTCGGGACACGAGTGGCCCGAGCTCGGTGGCGGGATCGGCAGGATCGCCCACGACGAGTGCGTTCATCCGGTCGGCCAGGGCGTCGACGAATTCGCGTTCCCGAGAGGCCGGGACGACGATGCGGGTCAGCGCATTGCAGATCTGGCCGCTGTTGGACAGACTGGCCGAGCGCACCCCGGCCGCGACCGTCGCCGGGTCGGCGTCATCGAGGATGATCGCCGCCGACTTTCCACCGAGCTCGAGGCTGACCTTGGTCAGGTTGGCCGCGGCGGCGGCTGCGACGGCCCGGCCCGCGGCGCTGGAGCCGGTGAACGAGACCTTGTCGACGCCTGCATGACCGACCAGGTGGGCGCCGACGGCGGCATCCCCCTGGACGACGGAGACGACGCCCTCGGGCAGGCCGATCTCTTTGAGCATGTCGCTTAAAAGCAGTGCATCCAACGGGGATTCGGGTGCAGGTTTGAGCACCACCGCACAGCCGGCCAGCAGCGCCGGCACCAGTTTGGTGACGATCAGGAACTGCGGCATGTTCCAGGGCACGACGGCGGCGACGACGCCCACCGACTGTCTCTGGATACGTATGTCCGATCCGAAGAAACCGGTGCGGGTCTCCTGCCAGGGGTAGGTCTCGGCCAGTTCGCTGAACGCGGACATCATCATCGTCGGCAGTCCGACCTGCGCCCGTTGGGCGAAAGTGATCGGCGCACCCATCTCGGCCGAGATCAGTTGGGCCATCTCGCCGCGTCGCCCGGCGTAGACCTCGGCGAGGCGCCGCACCGCCGCGATGCGCTCCGCCGGATCGAGGCGTGGCCACGGCCCGTGGTCGATGGCCGCACGAGCGGCCGCGACGGCCGCATCCACCTCGGCGGGCCCGGCTGCCGCCACCCGAGCGATGGGTTGCTCGGTGTGCGGGGAGATCACCTCCACGGTGTCGGCAGCGTCGCCGTCGAGCGACCAGTCGGCCTCGATTCCGAGATACTCCCCAAGATGTTGATCCATCCAGACTCTCCCGCCTCAGTCGAACTCAGAGTATCAACTACTTGTCATTGATGAAACCGGCGTCTACCGTCGAGCCTGAAGCCCCTGGCCGGCATTGCAGCCCCATGTCGGCATCATCGGTCGAACCACACCTCAGAGGAGCGGGCATGGCTCGGTTTCCCAAGCCGGCTGAAGGCAGCTGGACTCAGCACTACCCGGAGCTCGGCACCGGGCCGGTGTCCTACGAAGACTCGATCAGCCCGGAGATCTATGAGCTGGAACGCAAGGCGATCTTCAAACGCGCTTGGCTGAATGTCGGCCGGGTCGAACAGCTTTCACGCAAGGGCAGCTACTTCACCCGGGAGATGAAGGCGGCCAACACCTCGATCATCGTGGTACGAGGCAAGTCCGGAGAGGTCAAGGCCTTCCACAACGTCTGCCGACACCGCGGCAACAAGCTGGTGTGGGACGACATGCCGCTGGAAGAGACCAGTGGAGTGTGCCGGCAGTTCACCTGCAAGTACCACGCCTGGCGCTACGACCTGGACGGTGAGCTGACCTTCGTCCAGCAGGAGGCAGAGTTCTTCGACCTGGACAAGAGCCGCTACGGCCTGGTTCCCGTGCACTGCGAGGTGTGGGAAGGTTTCATCTTCGTCAACTTCGCGAAGGTGCCCGAGCAGTCACTGCGCGAATTCCTGGGCCCCATGATCACCGATCTCGAAGGCTACCCGTTCGACAAGATGACCTCGAGATTCACGTATCGCTCTGAGGTGAAGGCGAATTGGAAGCTCTACATGGACGCCTTCCAGGAGTTCTACCACGCACCCATCCTGCACGCGAACCAATCCCCCACCGCCTACTCCAAGGCCGCCGCGGAGTCCGGTTTCGAGGCCCCGCACTACCGGATCGAAGGGCCGCACCGGCTGGTGAGCACGTCTGGCGTGCGCGCCTGGGAGATGCCGGACGAGATGCGCAAGCCCATGGAAGACATCTGCCAGAGCGGACTTTTCGGACCGTGGGAGAAGCCCGATCTCGGCGAGATGCCGGCCGGGCTGAACCCCGCCAAGTGCGATCCGTGGGGGCTGGACTCGTTCCAGTTGTTCCCGAACTTCGTCATCTTGTTCTGGGGACAGGGCTGGTATCTGACCTACCACTACTGGCCGACGTCGTTCAACACGCACACTTTCGAGTGCACGCTGTACTTTCCGCAGCCACGCACCCCGCGCGAGCGGTTGGGCCAGGAACTGGCCGCGGTCTCGTTCAAGGAGTACGGCCTGCAGGATGCCAACACCCTGGAAGCGACGCAGACCTCGATCGAGACCCGGGTGGTCGACGAGTTCCTGCTGTGCGATCAGGAGATCCTGCTGCGTCACCTGCACAAGGAGACGGCGTCGTGGATCGAGGACTACCAACGCAAGACCGCGGGAGTGTGAACCGATGAGCGTCAAACTGCCGGCCGAATTCGCCGACCTCGAACAATTTTCGGACTGGTGCCTGTCCAGCGAGCCGCAGCGCTACAGCAAGCGGTTGGCCAGCACCATGACCGAGATGCAGGCCTTCTACGACGCGATCACGCCGCGGGCCGAGGAGGCGATCAGCTTCTGCGACAAGTTCAGCCTCGACGCCTTGCCCGAGGACGTGCTCAACCTGATGCACCTGCTGTATTCGATGATCACAGTGTCGTTCCCGGTGGAGTGCTGGAAACAGCCACGGGTACCCGACTCCGGTGCCACATCGTTGGACTGCGTCGCCGAGCCGGTGCCGTGACCCAGACCGACAACGTGAAAACGACAGTCCTTCGCGCCGCCCGTTGGATCGACGTGGCTGCCGGCCAGGTCCACTCCCCGGCCGTCGTCGTCGTCGAGGGCAACCGCATCAAGGCCATCAACCCCGAAGGGCCACTACCGGATTCGGCTACCGTCATCGATCTGGGCGACGCCACCCTGCTGCCCGGGCTGATGGACATGGAACTCAACCTGCTGATCGGCGGTCCGGGCAACCCAGGCGGCCTGCCGACCCCGATGCACGGTGTGCAGGACGATCCGGCGTACCGGACGCTGCGCGGCGCGGTCAACGCCCGCACCACGCTGGACGCCGGGTTCACCACGGTCCGCAACCTCGGCCTGATGGTCAAGACCGGCGGCTACCTGCTCGACGTTGCGTTGCAGCGGGCCATCGACCAGGGCTGGCACCAAGGGCCGCGCATCTATCCGGCCGGCCACGCCGTCACCCCCTACGGCGGACACCTCGACCCCACGGTCTTCCAGCGGCTGGCGCCGGGCATCATGCCGCTGTCGATCGCCGAGGGCATCGCCAACGGGGTTCCAGACGTCATCGCGTGCGTGCGCTACCAGATCCGCCACGGCGCCAAGCTGATCAAGGTGTCGGCCTCCGGTGGCGTGATGTCCCACAGCACCGCGCCGGGCGCCCAGCAGTACTCCGATGCCGAGTTCGCCGCGATCGCCGACGAGGCCCATCGCGCAGGCGTCAAGGTCGCTGCCCACGCGGTCGGCGACACCGCGATCCAGGCCTGTATCCGCGCCGGCATCGACTGCATCGAACACGGATTCCTGGCCAGCGACGAGACGATCCAGATGATGGTCGACCACGGCACGTTCCTGGTGTCCACCACCTATCTCACCGATGCCATGGCCATCGACCGCATCGCCCCCGAGCTACGCAAGAAGGCACTCGAGGTGTTCCCCCGGGCAAAATCCATGCTTCCCAAGGCCATCGCCGCCGGGGTCCGGATCGCCTGCGGCACCGACGCCCCGGCCGTCCCGCACGGCGAGAACGCGAAGGAATTGTGTGCGCTCGTCGAGCGGGGCATGACCCCGATGCAGGCGTTGCAGGCCGCGACCCTGGTGGCCTCGGAGTTGGTCGATGCCGCCGACGAGCTGGGGCAGCTGGCCCCGGGCTACCTGGCCGACGTCATCGCCGTCGCGGGCGATCCCAGCGTCGACATCGCGACGACGCTCGACGTCCGGTTCGTGATGAAGGACGGCGCGATCTACAAGCACGTCTGAGCGGCTCGCCGCGAACCAGGTGACGTGCGCTAGCGTCGAAAATGACAGGCACGGCAGGAGACGAGAGCATGGACCTCACCGAGAACACCTTGTGGTGGCTCAAACAGGCGTTCTACTTCTCGCTCACCGAGGTCAACGAGTCGGTCAAGGACCACGGGGTCACCACGGCCCAGATCGGTGTCCTGCGCCAGCTGACCAATCAACCGGGTTTGTCGGGCGCCGAGTTGGCTCGTCGCCTGCTGATCACCCCGCAGGGCGTGCAGCTCGCGCTCACCGCGCTGGAGAAGCGTGGCCTGGTCGAGCGCAAACAGGATCCCCAGCACGGACGCATCCTGCAGGTCTTCCTCACCGACGAAGGCCGGGCGGTGGCCTCGGCGGTGGTCGCCGACGCCGTCGCCGCCCATGAGCGGGTGTTCGGCGTGCTCAGTGACGACGAGCAGGAGCAACTGAAGGCGCTCCTGCGTCGGGTGATCGAACAGGGGACGGGCAACACCCCTCAGTCCGATCACATCGACCCGTGACATCTCCGCCTCCCGACGAGGCGATCGCCTATTTGCGGCGTCGCCGGCCGATGCTCAGCATCCAGTCGGGAAACGCCAACCCGTGGATGATCCGCTGGGTCCGGAAGTACTGGCGCGGAAGCGACGCCGTGTTGTAGGGCAGGTCGTACTTCTCGCACAGTTCCCGTACACGAACGCTGACCTCTGGGAGGCGGTTGCTCGGCAGGTCAGGGAACAGGTGATGCTCGATCTGGTAGCACAGGTGACCGCCTGAGAACGCCAGCAGCCGGCTCGCGTTGAAGTTTGCGGTCCCGACCATCTGCCGCAGATACCACTCGCCTTTGGTCTCATCCTCGACCACCGCCGGATCGAAAGTTTCGGCGCCGTCGGGGATGTGCCCGCAGATGATGTTCACGTACACCCACAGGTTCCGGACCACATTCGCGGTGATGTTGGCAGCCAGGGTCCGACGCCACCGGCGCAGGCTCAGGGCGGGCAGGACCACGTAATCCTTGCTCAACTGGCGGGCGATCTTGCCGAAGAACTTCCGCTTTTCCACGGCGAGGCCGTCTGGCGTCTCGTGCCGCAGACGCTCGGAGTGCAGGCCGTGCAGGGCGATGCCCCATTCGAACATCGCGGCCAGCACCAGGTTTCGCACCGGTGTCGCCAAGTGGACCCAGCGCCACGGCTGGTCGGTGGTGACCCGATGCAGGCGGTAGCCGATGTCCTCGTCCATCCCGAGCACGTTGCTGTACACGTGATGCCGGTAGTTGTGCGAGTACCGCCACTGCGCGGAATGTCCGACCATGTCCCACTCCCAGGTGTTGGAGTGGATCTCAGGGTCGTTCATCCAATCCCACTGGCCATGGGAGATGTTGTGGCCGAGCTCCATGTTTTCGATGGACTTCGCATATGCCAGTGCGCACGTTCCCACCAACCATCCGGTCTTCGACCGGGTGCCGGCGATCATCAGTCGTGCCGCGACGTCGAGCGCCCGCTGGAAGTGGATGACCCGCCGGATGTAGGCCGCGTCCTGCGCCCCGAGCGACTCCTCGACGTCTCGGCGGATGACCTCGAGTTCATAGGCGATCTCTTCGACATCCTCCCTGCTGAGATGCAGGTAGGCGGGAACATCGGCGATCGCCATCAAGGTGTCCTCGGGGTGTGTGCGGCAGGTAGAGCGGCACAATCACCGCGAGCGTCAGACCGCAGCCTAGAGCCTAGGACTTACCGACAGGTAATCGAGGTGCACCGAACAGGCGAAATGGTGGTGCGGACGTATCGCCTGCGCACCTCTACGGGAGTGGGTCAGGCCCCCGCACCGTCGTCGATATCTACCACTTGAGATTAATGACAAGTACTTGATATTGTTGACCGCGATGGAGACATCTACGACGACGCCCCGCACGGAATCCGCCGACGTGATCGACGCCGACGGGTTCACTCCCGTGCGGATCAAGCAGGTGATCCGGGAGACCTCCGACGCGGTATCCCTGGTACTCGACATCCCCGAGCCGGCCAGAGACCGATTCCGTTATGCGGCGGGGCAATTCATCACCATTCGGCCGAGAATCGCCGGGGCCGAACATCGCCGGTGCTACTCGATGTCCTCGTCGCCGACCGTCGATCCCGATCTGCGGATCACCGTCAAGCGTGATCGCGACGGCCTGGTCTCCAACTGGGTCAACGACACCGTGAGCATCGGCGACGAACTGCACGTCGCACCGCCCGAAGGCCGCTTCGTCCTTACTGCAGGCGAACGCAACATCGTCACCTTCGCCGGCGGCAGCGGCATCACCCCCGTGTTCTCGCTGGTGCAGTCGGCGCTGGCCGCCACCACCCGCAGGACTCGACTGTTCTACGCCAACCGCAATCTCGACTCGGTGATCTTCCGGGAGGCGCTGGCAGCCCTCGTCGACAGCCACAGCGAGCACCTTCAGGTGCACCATCACCTCGACGATCTGGACGGCGTCGTCTCGCCGCAACAGATCGCCGATTTCATCGCCAACGACAGCCATGCGGCTACCGATTACTACGTCTGTGGACCCGCCCCGTTCATGGACACCGTCGAACGGGTCCTGCTCGACACCGGGGTCCCCAAACAGCACGTGCATCTAGAGCGGTTCAGCGTCGCTGCGATCCCGCCGCCCGACGCGGACGAACCTGCGGTCACCGAAGAGGTGACGATCGAACTCGGCCGCAGCACCGTCACCGCGCCGTACCGCGCAGGTAACACCCTGCTTCAGACCGCGCGGCTGGCCGGCCTGAAGGCGCCGTCCTCTTGCGAAACCGGTTCGTGTGGAACCTGTATGGCTCAGGTGGTCGAGGGCAGCGCGCGCATGCTCAACAACGACGCCCTCGACGACGACGAGATTGCCGAGGGCTGGGTGGTGACGTGCCAGGCACTGCCCACCAGCCGCACAGTGAGAGTGGTCTATGAGTAAAACCAGTGTGAACAGGGTGGCCGTGGTGACCGGCGGGGCATCAGGCATGGGCGAGGCGACGTGCCACGAGTTGGGTCGGCGTGGACATCAGGTCGCCGTGCTCGACGTCAATGCCGATGCCGCCCAACGCGTCACCGACGACCTGCGGTCGGCCGGCGCCACCGCCTTCGCGGTCGGCGCCGACATTACCGACCGGGCTGCGGTGGAAGAGGCCTTCGGCAAGGTGCGCAGCAAGCTCGGGCCGGTCGGCATCCTGGTGACCAGCGCGGGCATGTTCGGGTACGCCTCGTTCGCGGACATCACCGAACAGTCCTGGGCGCAGATGATCGACGTGAACCTGAGCGGGACGTTCCGCTGCTGCCAGGTGGCACTGCCGGACATGGTCGAGGCGGGGTGGGGTCGCATCGTGATGATCTCCTCGTCGAGCGCGCAGCGCGGCACCCCGTTCGCGGCCCACTACGCCGCCTCCAAAGGCGCCCTGCTGACCCTGACGAAATCGCTGGCGCGCGAGTACGCCGCGAACGGCATCACGGTCAACAACATCCCGCCATCGGGTATCGAGACCCCGATGCAGCACCACTCGCAAGCTGCGGGTTACCTGCCGCCCAACGAGACGATCGCCGCCAACATCCCGCTCGGCCGACTCGGTACCGGTGCGGATATCGCTGCCGCCGTGGGGTTCCTGTGCTCCGAGGAGGCCGGATTCATCACCGGTCAAACTCTCGGGGTGAACGGCGGCGCAGTGATGTAACGGCTCCCGAGCCGTCCGAGCAGTCCGAAAACGCACTAGTCACCACGGAGGTTCACATGGCAACCAAGTGGCCCAAGCCGGCTGAGGGCTCCTGGACCGAACACTATCCCGATCTGGGTACCGGCCCGATCCCGTTCCGGGACTCCATCTCTGAAGAGTTCTACGCCCTGGAACAGGAGGCCATCTTCAAGCGGGCCTGGCTCAACATCAGCCGGGTCGAAGAGACGCCCGAGGTCGGCAGTTTCATCACCCGGCAGATCGAGGCCGCCGAAGCGTCGCTGCTCCTGGTGAGAGACCACGACGGCGGTATCCGCGCCTTCCACAACCTGTGCCGTCGACGCGGGCACACGCTGGTGTCACCGGACTTCCGCGCCACCGAATTACGCAGTACCGGAGCCGAGTTCGAATGCCGGCACTGCGGCTGGCGTTACGGCCTGGACGGAAGGCTGATATCGCTGCCCGACGCGGACCGTTTCAGCGACCTGAACCCCGATGACTACGGACTGGTTCCGGTGCACTGTGACGTCTGGGCGGGCTTCGTGTTCGTCAACTTCGACCGCGAACCACGCCAGAGCTTGCGCGAGTTCCTCGGCCCCATGGTCACCGCGCTCGACGACTACCCGTTCGACAAACTCACCGAGCGATACGACTGGGTGGCACACAACAACAGCAACTGGAAGATCTTCGCCGACGCCTTCCAGGAGTACTACCACGTGCCCTCGCTGCACACCCAGCAGGTGCCGCCCGAGGTTCGGGATCCCAACGCCGGCTTCACCTGCGGCCACTTTCAACTCGACGGCCCGCACCGCCTCGTCTCGACGGCCGGCACCCGACGCTGGCTGCTGGCACCGGAATACATGTACCCGATCGAGCGCGCCACCCAAAGCGGGCTGGTGGGTCCCTGGCGGACTCCCGACATCGGCGAACTGCCGATGCACGGACTCAACCCGGGCAACATCGATCCCTGGGGGATCAGCAACTTCCAGATCTTCCCCAACCTCGAGATCCTGATCTACGGCGGCTGGTACCTGCTCTACCGTTACTGGCCGACCTCACACAACACCCATCGGTTCGAGGCGTTCACCTATTTCCACCCGGCACGCACGGTGCGGGAACGCGTCGAGCACGAGGTAGCCGCCGTGGTGCTCAAGGAATTCGCCCTGCAGGACGCCGGCATGCTCGGCGGCACCCAGGCCGCGCTCGAATACGACGTCGTCGACGAGTACCCGCTCAACGATCAGGAGATCCTGGTGCGGCACCTGCACAAGATGGCGGTCGACTGGGTCGAGGCCTATCAGCGCGACCGCACGCCGGTGGGGACGTCACGATGACCTCCCCTCGACTCCCCAGCGCCTTCGCCGAGCTGGAGCCCTACGCCGAAATCTGGTGTCTGCCAACGGAGACCGAGCGCTGGGAGCGCCGGCTGGCCAGCACCATGCCGGAGATGCACGAGTTCTACGACGCCTTCTTCCCGCGCGTCGAGGAGGCGATCGAGTACTGCGACAAGTTTCCGCTCGACGACATTCCCGACGATGCGCTCAACCTGCTGCACCTGATCTATTCGCTGATCATGGTCGCCATGTCGGTGGAGATCATGCACCAACCAGCTCCGACCGATTCCGCCGACGCCGTGATGATCCGCACCGGCGAGCCACGGCCGTAACACCACCGAACCCCGAAAGGACGCACCCGATGAGTGTGTTGACCATCAACAAGCTGACCACTTCGGTGGGCGCCGAGGTTGTCGGCGTCGATCCCGAACGCCTGGGCACCGACGACAGCCTGGGAGCCGCGGTACTCGACGCCCTGGAGGACAACGGGGTGCTGGTGTTCCACGACCTGCATCTGGATCCCCAAGCCCAAGTGGCTTTTTCACAGCGCCTCGGCGAAATCGACCGCTCGGCAGATGGCCATCACCCGGTCTCGGGTATCTACCCGATCACGCTGGACAAGACGAAGAACAAGGCCGCCGAATACCTCAAGGCGACGTTCGACTGGCATATCGACGGTTGCACCCCCATGCACGACGAATGCCCGCAGAAGGCGACGGTGCTGTCAGCCCTGGAGGTCGCTGCCCGGGGCGGTGAAACCGAGTTCGCCAACACCTATGCGGCCTACGACTCGCTCGATGAGGCCGAGAAGGAGCGCTATCGCGGGTTGCGGGTGGTCCACTCCCTGGAAGCGTCGCAGCGGCGGGTCTATCCGGATCCGACACCCGATCAGCTGAGCCGTTGGCAGGCCCGACCTACCCACGAGAACCCGCTGGTGTGGACGCACCGCAACGGGCGAAAGTCGTTGGTACTGGGCGCTTCGGCGGACTACATCGTCGGGATGGAACGCGACGAGGGTCGGGCCCTGCTCGCTGAGCTCCTCGCCCACGCCACCACCACAGACAAGGTGTACAGCCACAAGTGGTCGGTCGGTGACACCGTCATCTGGGACAACCAGGGTGTCCTGCACCGGGCCGCGCCGTACGAACCCAACTCACCACGCCACATGCTGCGCACCACGGTGTTGGGAGACGAGCCGATCCAGTAGCTCACTCACCCACCACCGCGAGCGTGCGTGTTTGTCGCCCGACACGCCTTGAAACGGCCGCATTATGCGCACGCTCGCGGTGTGCGGCTTCAGCTGCCCTCGACCACCCGGATGATCGTCTTGCCCGCGACGCGTTTCGCCGGGTTGAACGCCGACACCGCATCCGAGAGCGGAAGGACCGCACCGACAGTCGGCCGCAGTTTGCCGTCGCGCAGTTTGCGCTCGAGCATCACGAGTTGCGTCCGGTCGGGTTCGACGACGAAGAAGACTGCCCGAGCGTCCGCCGGTTGAACCCGGGGTGGTTCGGCGATGGTGACCAGGGTGCCACCCGCCCGCACCAACTGCGCTGAGCGATCCAGGATCTCACCGCCGATCACGTCGAACACCACGTCGACCTGGCCGACGGCCTCTTCCCACCCGCCTTCCAGCTCGAGGAAGGCATCGGCCCCCAGCTCGAGCGCGGCGTCCCGCTGCGCTGCCCGACCGGTACCGATCACCCGGGCTCCGCGTTCGCGCGCCAGCTGCGCCGCGATCGATCCGACAGCACCGGCCACGCCGTGGATCAGCACGGTCTGCCCGGCCGCAAGGTGCCCGTGGTCGAACAATCCCTGCCAGGCTGTCAGTCCCGAGATCGGAAGTGCTGCCGCAGTGGTGTGGTCGACACCGGCCGACAGCGGCGCAAGATTTCGCGCCTCGACCGCGACGTACTCGGCGAGAGTGCCGTTGCGGGCCCAGTCGGTGACTCCGAAGACCCGTTGCCCGACCGTGAGGCCCGTTGTGCCATAGCCGAGTTCGACAACTACGCCAGAGACTTCATGACCAGGCACGGCGGGCGTCCTGTCCCGCCCGGCGCGATCGACCCAGGTTCCCGGCCAGTCCAGCTCACCGGGAGTGAAAGCGGCCGCGTGCACCGCGACGATGACGTCGTTCTCGGCCGCATGCGGGTGGGGGATCTCGGACAGCGACAGTCCGTCGGCGCCCGCAGCGCGGTCGCCGGTGATCAGGGCTTTCACGGTTGTTTCCTCGTTCCTCGGTCAGCCGATGTTGATTTGACGCGCGTCCGGATGACGCAGGTGGTCGCGGGCCTGGATCTCGTCGGGACCCAGCATGGTGATCATGTCGACGCCCGGAGCGCAGATGCAGACCGCCAGGAAAACAGCGCGGTGGTGCGGGTCCAGATTCGCGACCTGGTAGTGGACCACATCTCCACCGGGCTCCCAGAACGCCTCTCCCGCAGCAATGTTCCGGGGTGCCTCACCCTCCAGCTCGAAGAGGATCGTCCCCTCCAGCACGTAGCCGAAGACGGGTCCGGAGTGACGGTGCGGCTGCACGCCAGGGTCGGCCGGCGGGATCTCGATGATCTGCGTCATCGCATGCGCGCCCTCGGGAATCCGGGGCGGGGTGACGCACAGCAGATCGGTGACCGTGACATTGCCTGCAGCCAGCATGTTCACTTCCTTCGTTCGAATCTTGCCCTTCCATCAGACCAATGCCAATCCATCAAGTCCAACGAACAATATTGATCATCTCTATCGCGAAACGAGATAGTCGAGGTCATGGAACTTCGCCAGCTTGAGTACTTCATCGCGGTCGCGAGTGAGATGAGTTTCTCCCGGGCCGCGAACCAGACACACGTTGTCCAGTCGGCCCTGTCCACGGCAGTGGCGAAACTGGAGAAGGAACTCGGAGTGGATCTGTTCGACCGCTCCAAACACCAGATCAGGATCACACCTGCGGGAGAGCTGTTCCGTGAGCATGCCCGCCGAGTGGTCCAGACCGCGCGACTGGCAAAGGACGCGGTGAGCGCGTACCACGGAGAGCTGACCGGAACGGTCGACCTCGGGTCGCTGATCTCGTTCGGCACGCTCGACGTACCTGAGATACTCGGCGACTTCCACCGCGAGTATCCGCTTGTCCGCATCAGGCTGCGGCAGAGCCAAATTGGTTCCATGGCCTATCTTTCGGCGATCACCGACGGCTCACTCGACCTGGCTCTGGTATCGGCACCGGACCGGTTCCCCGCGCGCGTTCAGATGCAGTTGCTGTGCCGAGAACCGATGGTGTTCGTCTGCCGCAGGGATCATCCGTTCGCAGACCGCAATGACGTCGAGGTCGCTGAACTCTGCGACGAGGATCTGATCGGGTTTCCGCGCGAATTCGGCCTCAGACGTCTCGTCGACACCGCTTTCGCGGCTGCCGGCGTCGACGCCCGGGTGTCTCACGAGGTGGCTCTCGAATACTCGATTGCCGGCCGTCTGGTCCGACACGGCCTCGGCACCATCGTGATGCCCGCCAGTGAGGCCGCGCACTATCCGGACCTGCGCGCCATCGAGATACGACCGGCGATTATGTGGGACATCTACCTCGCCTCAGCCGAACAGTCACGGCTCGGCCCCGCCAGCGCCAAGCTGGCAGAATTTCTCCTCGCCTCCGCCCCGGCGTGAGCGGCGAGCAAAGTCACACTCCGAGTAGGAGATCCGCAGCGCGGTGCGCGATCATCATGGTGGGCGCGTTGGTGTTGCCCGAGGTCAGTGTCGGCATCACGGATGCGTCGATGACGCGGAGTCCGTCGATGCCGTGCACGCGCAACTCGGGGTCCATGACCGACGCGTCATCGGTACCCATGCGGCACGTTCCGACCGCGTGGCCGATGCTGGTCTCCCGGCGGGCCAGCCATGCGTGATCCTGATCGCCGGTGTTCAGGTACGCACCCGCAATGCCTTTCATGGCCGAGGCACCCTCGACGACGTCACGGGCATGGCTCATCCCCTTGCGCAGCCGATCGATGTCGTCTCCGTCGCCCAAACGCTCGAACTCGATCCTGGCCTTACCGTCGTGCAGTCCGACCCGGCCCCGGGTCTGCGGATGCATGAGCACGGTGTAGACGGTGAACCCGTCGACGCGCTCGATGGCCGTGCGGCCCGTGCTCCCGTCGAGCTCGTAATGTATGGGGCTGACCGCGATTTGGAAATCGTCGGTGAAGATCTGGGCTTCGAACGGCGACATGGTGAGTACCCCGGTGCCGCCGAGCAGCAGTGAGCCGACACCCTTCAGCGCCCTGATCGGCCCGAGTGTATTTGCCGTCGGCACCTTCGATTCCCAGAACTGAGTGCCGACCAGGTGGTCCTGGAAGTTCTCGCCTACGCCGGGAAGCTCGAGCACGGTGCCTGCCGGTCCGATGCCCGAGCGCAACAGCAGCGTCGGTGAGCCGATGGCGCCTGCGCTCAAGATAACGTCCTGGCGGGCAAGCAGTTTGCGACCCCCGCACTCGACGCCGACAGCTCGACCGTTCTCGATGAGGATCCGCGACACCGTCGTTCTGGCCAGCAGCCGGGGCCGTCGATCTCGGGGCAGCGACCGGAGGAAGCCATGCGCCGAGGAGACTCGCAGGCCTCGACGCTGGTTGACCTGGGTTCGAGATACTCCCAGTTGCGACCGTCCGTTCTGGTCTGGGTTGCGGTCGTGTCCGGCCTCGGCGGCGGCAGCGATGAACGCCTCGTCGACCTCGTGGTGGTGTCCACACCACGACACCGGAATCGGGCCGGCGTCGCCGCGATACTCGTCACCGCCGCCGATCCAGTTCTCGATGGCCTTGAAATGCGGCAGAACCTCGTCGTACGACCAACCTTCGCATCCGGCCGCGGCCCAGCCGTCGTAGTCGGCGGCGCGACCGCGCACGTAGACCATGGCATTGATGGACCCGCTGCCGCCGATGATCCGTCCACCGGGGAAGTGTTCGGCGATGTCGCCCTTACTCGGATCGGGCGCGCACTGATGTTTCCAGTTCGCCGTCAGGTAGAGCGAGGCAATCCCGGTCGGCACGGGAACGTCGGGCCGACGATCAGTGCCGCCGGCCTCGATCAGCACCACATCGGCACCTGCCGACGCCAGTCGCGACGCGACGATCGATCCGGCCGAACCCGCACCGACCACGATGAAGTCGGCAATGTCGGCGGCAGGCATGGAACGGAGGCTAACCAGTCCTCCCGCGATGCGCGGCCAGTTCGATCATTTGTCCGACAGGAAGATTCAGAAACTGTCTAGCCGCGCCGCAGTGCCGCGCGGGGGCATTCCTCGATCGCTTTTGCGGCGACTTCTTCCAGCCCGGCCGGCACCGGATCGAGTTGGACCACCGAATAGTCGTCCTCATCGAGTTGAAACAGCTGCGGTGCGAGTTTCACGCAGATGGCATTACCTTCGCAGCGGTCCAGGTCGACCTCGACGCGCACGGCAACCTCCCGAGGAATTTCTCCAAGTTCTATTTGTAGAAATGATACCCCTCATGAACGCCTTCGGTACTACAAACCGCCGCCGCGTGGATTGAACAGAGTGCCCAGCCACCGCACCGGTGCCGCCCAGCTCCGGTTCTGCTCCTGAGGCATGTCGACGGCGCGGGGTGACAGCGGCTTGCGCCACTCCCTGATCTCCACTTCGATGCGTTCGTGGCGTGATCCCGACCAGTACGTGGTCAGACCAAAACTCTCGGCCACTGCGACGATTCGCTGCCCCACCATCGTGTCGGTACGGTCCTTCACCTCCTCGGCCGCCGCTTCGTCCCCGTCGTAGGAGGCCTGGACCAATGCCTCCGGCAAGTCGGGATGCGCACGAAAAGAGCTGTATCCCAATGCCAATTTCGGCGGGTATTCACCTAGCCGCAGTGCATCCTGCTCGTGGAAAAAGGTGTAGGCCCACTCGCGGTAGCGATACCAGGCCGGCGGATTCGGATTGAGGGTGCGCTCGTCATCGATCTCGCTGGTGCCACAGGTCATGCAACAGGAGAAGCACATCCGACCGAGGATGCCCTCCGATTCCAGCTGGGTGAACGCGTCCTTCAACCGACCGTAATCACCGGTGTCGAGCCAGGCGGCCTGCTCGGCCACCCGCTCATCCCACATCGATCCCACCAGGAGCGCCGCGTCGTCAGGCTGCAGCACTTCGGAATCGGATGCCCATTCGAGCAAGTCGTCGTAGTCCCAGAACCCGGCGATCAGTCGAAGCCTGAGCTCCTCCTGCAGTTCGGCGAGATCACCAGTCTCCGAGTCTGGGCTGTCCATTGGCCACATCCTTCCGTTTGGCCGGTTCATCCAGAAACCCGGTTGATGTGCGACTACGCGAGCGTGCGGCAACTGTCACTGTTGCACGGCGAGTAGGCAGACAAACACGCACGCTCGCGGTGCAGAAGTCACTGCGGCATCGCCGACTCGACCACGGTCAACTTGTCCGAAAGTCCTGCGACCCTGCGAATTTCGCGGAACTCGTCGACCATGCCCTCGGTGACCTCGTGCGGATCGTCGACCGTGGCATCGTCGGAGAGCACCGAGATGTTGAGCTGATCGACGTAGCTCCACACCGTGATGTTCAGCCCGCTGCCCGTCGTGATCGGCCCGACCGAGTAGATCTCGGTGACGGTGGCCCCGCCGACCTTGCCGCGTTCCCGCGGTCCCGGCACGTTCGAGATGTTGAGGTTGAGCACCTTGTTCTGACCGTCTTGATGTGACAGCCATTTGAACGCTGCCTCGACCGGCGCCGGCGGCATGTAGGCGGCCCAGCGCGCGATCAGTTCCGGACCGATCAGTTGATGACTTTCCTTCGCCAGCGCGGCTGCATCGTGCGCGCGCTGCACCCGCTCGGCGGTGTCGGCGATATCTACCGGCAACGCCACCAACACACCGCTGAAGCGGTTACCCGAGATGCGGTCCGGCGAGAAGTCGAAGCTCATCGGCACCGAGGCCAGCAGCGGATGGTCGGCCTTGCCGTCGTATTTGAGCGACAACGTGCGCAGCGCCCCCGACGACATGGCCAACACCAGGTCGTTGATCGTCACCCCGAGTTTCTTGCTCGTTTCCTTGACGTCAGCCAATGCCAGTGTGGCCGTGGCGAACAGGCGCTTCTCGTCGAGGATGTGGTTCATGAAGCTGGGCGGCGGGGTGAACGGCCGGGTCAACTCGGGTGACAGCTTGCGGCTGCTGCGTCGAACCCGCCCGAACCCCTTGGCCGTGTATCGCATGGTCCCGGGCAACCGGCCGAGCTGACGCATGTGATCGGCGAACGCGGAGCGCACCAGTTCGGACTTGCTGGGCGCAGGATCGGTGGCATACGAGTCGTCGTCGCGGTCCGGGCCGTCGCGTAGATCCATCCCGCGGGCCAGGAGATTGGCCGAGGCCACCCCGTCGGCCAGGGCGTGGTGGATCTTGCCGACCACGGCGATGCGCCCGTTTGCCAGGCCTTCGACGAAGTACATCTCCCACAACGGCCGGCTACGGTCCAGCGGGGTACTGCCGATCTCGCCGATGGCCTCGTCGAGTTCACGGCGCCCGCCCGGAGCCCGTACCCGCCACGGCCGGACGTGGTACTCCAGATCGACGTCGCAGTTCTCCCGCCACATCGGGTGATGGAATTTGAACGGGATGTCGACGAGCTGGTAGCGGAAGGGGTCCAGCTTGTGCAGCCGTCCGCGGATCACCTCCCGGAACTCGTCAATTCCGAAAGTCCGCTCACCCATGTCTTCGAGCGCGATGACCGCGATCTTCAACGTGTGCATGTGCACGTTGGGCGTCTCTGTATACAGCAGGAACGCGTCCCACCCACTCAACCGCTTCACGGTGTCCCTCCCCAGGTGTGGAAACGTCTATATGACCGCTTTAGCCTCGTCCATCGCCCGGTTTCGGTGAATCTGGTTGAGGAACAAGCCGATTGCCGTAGCCATCGTCCCGGTTCTGGCCCCGTCCGTCATGTCGAAGGCATGTCCGGCGCCGGGCAACTCGATGTAGCTGACCACGGCCCGCGACACCGCCCTGAGCTTGTCGACGAAACTGCGTGCCTGCGCGACCGGGATGACACTGTCGCCGGTGCCGTGGATAACCAGGAACGGCGGTGCATCGGGATGGATCTGCGCGATCGGTGAGGCCTTCCGGAAGATCTCCGGATACCGATCGAGCTTGCGGCCCACCACGATCCGTTCCAGGAAATCGACGAACCGGACCCGCTCCTCGGTGGAGCGGTCCTCCCAGTCGTAGCGCCCGTATATGCCCACTACGGCATCGACCGAGGTGTCGGCGCCCTCCGGCAGGTCTCCCTGGAGCTCGGGGTCGTTCGGGGTGAGCCCGGCCAGCGCGGCCAGATGACCGCCGGCCGAGCAGCCCGCGAGGGCGACGAAGTTGCGGTCGCCGCCGAACTTGTCGACATTGGCCCGCGCCCAGGCGATGGCGGCCTTGACGTCGGTGATGTGGCGCGGCCAGCGATGATGCGGGGCCACCCGGTAATCGATCGACAGACACACCCAGCCCTGCTGGGCCAGATGTGACAACAGCGCGTAGCCCTGGAGGATCCGGCCACCGTGTACCCAGGCACCGCCCGGCACGAACAACAGGACGGGAGCGGGGGCTGCGCTGGGCAGATCCTTGGACCGCCACACATCGAGCAGTTGGGTCGGGTCGTCGCCGTAGCGCACCGAGGTTCGGTACACGTCGCGCCGGTACTCGTAGGTGTGCCACAACGGCGCCACGCTGTCGGGGGCCGGCCAGTCGATGGCCAGGTCAGCCGGCGAGACCACCCCGCGCAGCGCCTCTTGGGCAACGGCGTTGGTCTGCTCCCGCTCCGCCTGCCGCAACTCGCTGTTGTCCGGGGCGAACCATGACTTCGCCGAGGAGGCGACGAACTCGGGCAGATGGCGGAATCCCCACACGCTCATGGCAGCAAGAGCGCCGAGCGGTTCCAGGTGCTTGCCCACGACCGGCAGCGAAGCCGATGCCACGCTGAGCGCCAGCATATGGTCGGAAGGCTTGGCATGCAGCAACCATTTTGCTCGATCAGCGAGCGTCGGTGCGGGGTACCGGTTATCCGGTCGTGCCGTCATTGCGCGAGCGTACCCCGCAGCCTATTGACTCAGGCGACAACTTCGCCGACTTGTCCACCCGGCGTCGGATTGTGACCTGCATCACGTCGACTTGGCCGCGTAACCCCCGTTAGCTTCGCTAACCATGACTAAGTCTGCGCTGGCCATCACCGAAGAGCACCTGGATCTCGCCGATGCGGCACTCGGGCAGCTGAACCGTCTCGACAGCCGCGCAGCCGCCCGCGCCACCCTGGAGAAGGCGGGCAGCTATCCCGACGAGATCTGGGCGGCGGGCGCCGCACTCGGCTGGAACGGACTGGCCGTCTCCGAGGAGTACGGCGGCTCCGGGTTCGGTCTGCCCGAGCTGGCCGTGGTGGCCGAGGTCGCCGGACGCGAACTGTCCCCGGGACCGTTCCTGCCCACCGTGTCCGCGGCTGTGGTCATCGACCGGTATGCACCGGATTCCGTTCGCGCCGAACTCCTCCCGGGCCTCGCCGAGGGAACGACCGTGGCAGCACTCGGACTGGCCGGCTCGGTGAGCATCGACGCCGACGGACTCCTCGGCGGACAGGCCCGCGCGGTGCTGGGCGCCCCCGACGCGCAGGTGCTGGTCCTGGCCGCCGGCGACGACGTCGTCATCCTGGACGCGATGGCGGACGGAATCACCGTCACCGCACAGGATTCCCTGGACACCACCCGGAGCATCGGCGCGGTCGACCTGCGTGCCGTGGCCGTCGACGAGAGCCGGATCCTGCGTGGCGCGGCGCGCGGGGCCCGCACGGTGTTCCGCATCCTCGGCTCAGCCGAGGCGGTCGGTGTCGCCTGGGCCGCACTGGACATGGCCGTCGAGTACGCCAAGGTACGTGAGCAGTTCGGTCGCACCATCGGCACCTTCCAGGCCGTCAAACACCACGCGGCCAACATGCTCGTCGACGCCGAACAGACCACCGCAGCAGTGTGGGACGCCGCCCGCGCCGACACTCTCGACGGTGCCCGGTTCGCCGCCGCGGTGGCCGCCGCCCACGCCATCCGGGCCCAGATCTTCTGCGCCCAGACCAACGTTCAACTGCACGGCGGCATCGCCTTCACCTGGGAGCACGACGCGCACCTGTACCTGCGCCGGGCCCGGACCCTGGCCGCAGTGCTCGGTGACGGCGCCGATCCGCTGGTCGACGTCGTCGACGGGCAACGCAGCGGGCAGGCGCACGGGGCGTCGTTCACACTGCCCGAAGACGCCGAGCAGTACCGCCAGGACGCACAGGCCGCCGCATCGGCGGTGCGGGCGCTGCCCGAGGACAAGCGCCGCGACTATCTGGTGGATTCCGGCTACCTGGTGCCGCACTGGCCCAAGCCCTACGGGCGCGCCGCAGATGTGTTGGAACAGTTGGTGATCGAGGAAGAATTCACCGACGTCGAGCGCGCAGACATGGGCATCACCGGCTGGGTGACTCTGACCATCGCCCAAGCCGGTACCGACGATCAGCGCGAGCGCTGGGTGGAACCCGTGCTGCGCGGTCAGGTGATGTGGTGCCAGCTGTTCTCCGAGCCCGGAGCGGGTTCGGACGCGGCCGCCGTGCGGACCGCCGCCAAGAAGGTCGACGGCGGCTGGCGGGTAACGGGTCAGAAGGTGTGGACCAGCCTGGCTCAGCACTGCCAGTGGGGCCTTGCCACCGTGCGCACCGACCCCGACGCACCCAAGCACGCCGGCGTCACGATGATGGCGATCGACATGAAATCACCTGGAGTGACGGTGAATCCGTTGCGTGGCCTGACCGGTGACGCACACTTCAACGAGGTGTTCTTCGATGACGTATTCGTTCCGGACGCCGACGTGGTCGGCGACGTGAACAAGGGCTGGCTGGTCGCGCGGGCCACCCTGGGCAATGAGCGCATCTCGATCGGCGGCGGGTCCGCGGCCCCGACCGGATTCGACGCCGACGAGCTGGTCGCCCTGATCGACGCCGACCCCGACGGCGCGCGGTACGTGCGCCGCGCCGGCGAAGTGATTGCCGTCGGCCACACGCTCCGGTTGCTGAACCTGCGCCGGGTCAGCCGGGCCATCGCAGGCACCGAGCCAGGACCGGAGGGCAACGTCACCAAGCTGCTGGTGGCCGAGCACTCTCAGCATCTGACGGAACTCGGTATGGACCTGGTCGGCACGGCCGGGGTGACCGGACAGACGTCGAAGCTGACCCGGGCCTACCTCGGCAACCGAGCGATGACGATCGCCGGTGGCACATCGGAGATCACCCGCAACACCATCGCCGAACGCATCCTCGGCCTGCCCCGCGACCCGCTGCTGAAATAGCTCGCGGGCGCGTCTACACCGTCGGGACGGTACCGCCGTCGACGACAATGTCGGCACCCACGATGGAAGAGGCCGCATCCGACACCAGAAACGCGACCACTTCTGCGACTTCGGCAGGCTGGGCCGGCCTGCCGAGCGGGATGCCACCGAGCGCGGACATCAGCGATTCGAGGGCGTCCTCTCGGGATCCGTCGGTGGCCGTGGCAATGCGATCGATCAACGCCTCGGCCGCCGTGGTCTGGATGAACCCGGGTGAAACGGTGTTGACCCGAACACCTTTGGGCGCCAGTTCATTGGCCAGGCCCTTGCTGTAGGCCCGCAGCGCCGCCTTGGCCGCGGCGTACCCCAGGGTTCCGTCGTAGAGCGGCATCCGGCTCTGGATCGATCCGACGTGCACCACCGCACCCCGGCCGTCGTCGATCATCGTCGGCAGCAATGCCCGGTCGAGCCGGACCGCCGCCAGCAGGTTCAGGTTCAGCTCGTCGGCCCAGTTCCGATCGCTCAGCGATGCGAACCCTCCGGGTGGTGCGCTGCAGCCGCCCGCCGTGTGGACCACGATGTGCGCGCCGCCGTTCTGACGGATGTGCGACGCCAGGTCGGCGATGTCGGCCTCCGAGGTGAGGTCCGCGGCGAGGAAATCGTCTGCCGCCGCGGCGCCGTCACGGTCGGGGCGACGAGCCACCGCGGTGACGTGAGCGCCGGCGGCCCGCAGTCGGTGGACGATCGCCGCGCCGGCACCCTTGGTACCGCCGGTGACCACCGCGCGCCGCCCGTCGAGGGCGTTCATGCGTCGGCCCGAAAGACCGGCCAGCACAGAGTGGTACGCCACTGCGCGGAATCATCTGTGTCCCAGACGAATCGCTCGTAGTACTCGCGCAGCGGACCCTCGACACTGATCTCCCGCTGTGTCGCATACTCGCCGAGTGCGCTGTATGCCAGGTCCACATCATCGTGGGGACCACGGTGGTTCACCACCGCGAGTTCGGCCGCCGGGACGGTCTGCCGTTCGACCCGGCCGACCGGGCGAACGCGGCCGTCGACCGGGATGAAGACCGTCGCGGCGCCGCGGTCACCGCTGAAGATGTCGAACCCGAACAACGCGCCGGGTGCGCCGGTCGCCACCAGCCCGGGATCGGCGTGGACCGTGGCGCGAAGTTCCCCGACCGCGCCCTGCCACCAGGCCGGCAGATCGTCACGATCCACCGTCGCCGTGATCGCGGCGGCCGCAACCGCCGGGACACTGCGGTACTCGATGCTCGACGTCTCATCCGGCGGCTCCAGGATGGCCCGCAAGGACTCGACGGCGCTGCGGGTGGCGGTAAGCCGATCCTCCAGCCGTCGCAGATGATCACTGATCAACGCATTGCGCTCGGCCGGTGCGACAGCGAGCACCGCGCGTAAATCGGCGATCGGCATGTCGAGCTGACGCAGGCGGCGCACCACTTGCGCAGTGGCCACCTGCTCGACGGTGTAGTAGCGATAGCTCGAAGAAGAGTCGATGCGGTCGGGTACGAGCAGGCCTACCTCGTGGTAGTGCCGCAGCGTCTTGACCGGCAATTGCGTCATCCGCGAGAAGTCGCCGATGGACAGGGCGATGTTCACGTGCCCAGTGTGGCGTCTCCCCCAGGGGGAGACTCAAGCACGGCGCCGGGGTTGACTCTCCCGCCGCCGACGACGCGAGCCTGACGTCATGTCCCGTGATATCTCAGATCAGCTCCCCGCAGTCGTGCGCCGCTACGTCGACGCAGTCAACGACTTCGACACCGATACCGTGCTAGCCACCTTCACGGCGGACGCCGTGGTCAACGACAACCACCGCGAGTTCGCCGATACCGCGGCCATCCGCACTTGGATCGCCCGGGAAATCACCGGTGACCGCGTCACCATGGAGGTCACCGACGCCGACGTACGGCCAGGGGTGATCGTCGTGTGCGCCCGCTATGACGGCGAGTTCGACAAGACGAACCTGCCTGACGAACTGATCCTGACGAACTACATCGTGGTCCGTGACGACGCGATCGCGGCACTGTTTATAGCCTTCAACAACAGCTGACCAGACCGGCACGGTAGAACTGACGGTGTGACCGTCAGCACAGCCTTTCACCCCGATCTTGAACGCATCGCCCGGTTCATCCCGCGCCAGCTGGTGACCAGGCGTTCGCTGCCGTTGCTGC
This sequence comes from Mycobacterium shunyiense, assembly GCF_058270035.1. Taxonomy (NCBI): domain Bacteria; kingdom Bacillati; phylum Actinomycetota; class Actinomycetes; order Mycobacteriales; family Mycobacteriaceae; genus Mycobacterium; species Mycobacterium shunyiense. The sequence goes on from NZ_JBZDPT010000031.1 coordinate 198,082, forward strand.
AGCGGCTGACCCGCCTGCAGAACCGGCAGACACCCAAGGACGTCGAGGTGTTGACCCTGAGCTCGGGAGCAGGCGTCCGGCTGTTTCGCCCGAAGGGAGTCACCGAGCCGACGCCGGCGCTGCTGTGGATCCACGGCGGCGGCTACGTGCTGGGTAGCCCGGCACAGGATGACGCCCTGTGCCGGCGGTTCGCCAAGGAACTCGGTGCCACCGTGGCCGCCGTCAAGTATCGGCTGGCGCCGCAGAATCCCTACCCGGCCGGGTTGGAGGACTGCTATGCCGCGCTGAAGTGGCTGGCGGGGCTGCCCGCGGTCGATCCCACCCGGGTCGCCGTCGCCGGTGCCAGCGCCGGAGGCGGCCTGGCCGCGGCGCTCGCCCTGCTGGCCCGCGATCGCGGGGAGGTACAGCTGGCGGCCCAGATCCTGGTGTATCCGATGCTGGACGACCGCTCGGTGGGCCCGGAGCTGGAGAACCCCGGTCATCGGCTGTGGACCCAGGGCAGCAACAGATTCGGCTGGTCGGCCTACCTCGGCGGCGCCGATCCGGCCGTCGCCGTACCGGGTCGCCGCCAGGATCTGGCCGGGCTGCCGCCGACCTGGATCGGGGTGGGCACGCTGGACCTGTTCCACGACGAGGACCTGGCCTACGCCGAGCGGCTGCGCGCGGCGGGGGTGGACTGCCAGGTCGAGCAGGTGTACGGAGCTTTCCACGGGTTCGATCAGATCGCAGCGAAAACCCCCGTGGCCCAAGCCTTCATGGCCAGTCAAGCCGGCTATCTACGGGCGGCGTTCGGCTAGTTCGCGGCGGTGACGCAGGTACACGCAGGCCCGTTCCAGCAGACAGCGGTCGGCTCTCGAGAGGGAACCGGCCCTGGGCACCAGGCACTGGACGGTCCGGGCGAAGCGCAGGCATAGCTGGTCGGTTGTCATACCGAACTCGAGCCAGACGTCGTCCTCGCGCGGACCCCCGTAGGGAGCCCACGCGAGGACGAACTTCAGCAGGAGACGCTCGAAGGAGTCCATCTACCGGTCGAACGCGTCAATCTCGAACAACGTTGTCCTCGAACACGATCCGGCCGATCAACTCGTAGCGACGCGGATCGCGCAGCTTGAAGTAGGTGGCCATTCCAGCGCCGAGGACGAAGATGCCCACCACGATCCACGGCGTCAGTTTGAACAGCAGGGTGCCGGATGCGGTGCCCGCGGCGGCGTCCTTGTGTTCCCACAGCAGGTACACGACATAGAGCATGCCGATCCCGCCGAGGCCGGGGGCGATGAGCGTCTTGAACCAGTGCTTGGACACCGGGTGGTTCTTCCGGATGTGGAAGTAGCTGATCACCGAGAAGGCACACAGCGACTGCACGATCAGGATCGCCATCGTCCCGAGGATCGCGAGCAGCGTGTACATGTGCACGTAGGGATCCATTCCGGCGAACAGGAAGGCCAGGATGATCACCAGTGCGATACCGCTCTGCACGAACGAGGCGATGTAGGGCGAACCGTGTGTGGGATGTGTTGAGCCGATGGTCTTCTGCAGTCCCTTGGACAGACCTTCGCGACCGAGCGCGTAGAGGTAGCGCGAGGCACAGTTGTGGAATGCCATCCCGCAGGCGAACGATCCGGTGACCAGCAGCACGTTGAACACGGTGATCGCCCATTCGCCGTAGGCATCCCGCACCGGGGCGAAGAAGATCTCCGAGGACGTGGCGGAGTCCTGCGCGAGTTCCACCGCGTGCTGCGGACCGGTACCGGCGATCGCCATCCAGGACACGAACACGTAGAACACGCCGACACCGACGACGCTCAGCATCGTGGCGCGGGGGATGATCTTCTTGGGGTTACGCGACTCCTCGCCGTACATGGCGGTCGACTCGAACCCGACCCATGACCAGAATGCGAAGAACAGGCCCAATCCGGCGCTCGCACCGGCGATTCCAGCTGCCGGAGAGAAGGCGCCAATCGGGTTGATGGTCTCGGCGATCGCGAATCCCTGCGGGCCGCCGCCTTTGAACAGCACCGCCACCGCGCCGAGCGCCAACATCACGATCTCGGTCACCAGGAACACGCCGAGCACCTTGGCGGTCAGGTTGACATCGAAGTAGGTCAGGGCCGCGTTGATCACCAGCATCAGCAATGCCGGGATGATCCAGTGGATATGGACACCGAGCTGGGATTGCATGAAGTTCTGGAAGAAGAACGAGAAGATCCCGATGAGCGAGGCCTCGAAAACCACGTAGGCCATGGTGATCAGCCCGCCGCTGGCCATCCCGACGATACGGCCGAGGCCGTGGGAGATGTAGCCGTAGAACGCGCCGGTGGTGGTGATGTGCTTGGCCATGGTCGCGTAGCCGACGGCGAAGAGGCCGAGGACGACCGTCGCCACGATGTAGCCGGCTGGAGCGTGTGAACCATTTCCGAAGCCAACTGCGATCGGGACATTGCCGACCATTGCGGTGATCGGTGCAGCCGTCGCCACCGCCATGAAGATCACGCCGACCGTCCCGACGGCGTTGCGCTTTAGTCGCTGTACATCGTGAGCTGCAGATTCGCTCTTTGCGACAACTTGTTCGGTCATCTAGCGGAATACCTTCCAGGTAACAGTGGATGCTCGATGTGGCCTGGGCCACAGTGCGAACCTAAGGCATATTGGCACGACCAAAAGCGGTTCGCAAGCGCTACTCGCAACCATTGACACAAATGGTTGCGACCGTTTACGGTGAGGGCCATCACAGCTACCGGGTAGCTACTCAAGGGAGCCGCATGTACGACTACGGCACGTTCACGTTCGAATCCAAAGCCGAAGTGCTGGATAGGGCGAAGACGTTCTGGAATCCAGACAAGACGCAGTTCTGGACCGATACGGGTGTCGATCTGGTGATCGACCGCAGGGAAGGCTACTTCCTATGGGATATGGAGCAGCGTCGTCTCATCGACATGCACCTCAACGGCGGCACCTACAACCTCGGTCACCGCAATCCCGAAGTGATGCAGGCGATTACCGAAGGCATGCAACACTTCGACGTCGGTAACCACCACTTTCCCTCGGTGGCCCGTACCGCCCTGGCGCAGCGCCTGGTCGAGACGGCCCCGGCATCGATCAAGAAGGTCGCGTTCGGGTCAGGTGGCGGCGAGGCCATCGACATCGCGCTCAAGAGCGCCCGGCACGCGACCAAGCGCCGCAAGATCGTCTCGATCGTCAAGGCCTATCACGGCCACACCGGCCTGGCGGTGGCCACCGGCGACGACAGGTTCGCCAAGTTCTTCCTGGCCGACCAACCCGATGAGTTCCTGCAGGTGCCGTTCAACGACATCGCCGCGATGGAGAAGGTGCTGGCTCCCGGCGATGTCGCCGCGGTGATCATGGAGACCATCCCGGCCACCTACGGATTCCCCCTTCCCGCACCGGGATACCTGGAAGCGGTAAAGGCCGCGACCGAGAAGCACGGCACGCTCTACATCGCCGACGAGGTGCAGACCGGTCTGATGCGCACCGGTGAACTGTGGGCCATCACCAAACACGGCATCGAACCCGACATCCTGGTCACCGGCAAGGGCCTGTCCGGCGGCATGTACCCGATCACCGCGGCCCTGCTCGGCGATCGGGCAGCGCAGTGGCTCGATGAGGACGGCTTCGGACACATCTCCACCTTCGGCGGCGCCGAACTCGGTTGTGTCGCGGCGATCAAGACCCTGGAGATCTGTACCCGCCCCGAGGTGCGCTCGATGGTCCATTACATCTCCGACATCTTCGACCAGGGCCTGCGCCGCATCCAGGCCGACCATCCGGACTGGTTCGTCGGGATCCGGCAGAACGGTGTGGTCATCGGTCTGGAGTTCGACCATCCCGAGGGCGCGAAGTTCGTGATGCGCGAGCTCTACCAGAACGGGGTCTGGGCGATCTTCTCGACACTGGATCCCCGTGTGCTGCAGTTCAAACCGGGTCTTCTGCTCTCGCGCGAGTTGTGCGAAGACGTCCTGGACCGCCTCGAAGTAGCGGTGAGCCGGGCCAAGACCGCCGCCATCGGACGGAAGGCATCATGACCAGTACTGCACAGGCGGGCCACATGCTCGAACGGGCCAGATGGGCCGCCGCGGCCTACGCCGACTACGACGCAGCCGCGGTGAACAACATCGTCAACGCGGTGGCCGAGGCCGGCTACGCCGAGGCCGAGCGCTTTGCCGCCGAGGCGGTCGCCGAGACCGGCATGGGTGTGGTGGCTGACAAGGTCACCAAGAACCGGGCCTGCTCGCGCGGCATCGTCGATTACTACCGCGGAGAAGACTATGTGTCACCCCGGATCGACGAGGCTCGCAAGATCGTCGAACTGCCTCGCCCCGCGGGGGTGGTGCTGGCACTGACGCCCACCACCAATCCCGTTGCCACCGTGTATTTCAAGGTGATCCTGGCACTGATGACGCGCAACGCCGTCGTCGTCGCGCCCCATCCCCGGGCCAAGCAGTGCTCGGTCGAGGCCGCCCGCGTGCTCGCCGAGGCCGCCGTCGCGGCCGGTGCGCCCGACGGCATCGTGCAAGTCGTCGATGAGCCGTCGATTCCCCTGGTCCAGGCGCTCATGGCCGACGAACGCACCGACGTCATCGTCGCCACGGGCGGCACCGGCGTGGTCCGAGCCGCGTACTCGTCGGGCAACCCGGCGCTCGGGGTCGGCCCGGGCAACGTCCCCGTGTTCGTCGACGCCAGTGCAGACATCAACGCCGCCGCCAAGCGGATCGTGGACAGCAAGGCATTCGACAATTCGGTGCTGTGCACCAACGAGTCGGTGCTGATCGTCGAAGAGGCCGTCGCCGACAAGCTGCGCTCGGCGCTGACCCGGGCCGGGGCGCACATCCTCGACGAGGACGGCGCCCGGCGGCTGCGGGCCTACATGTTCGCCGACGGCCACCTCAACACCGATGTGGTCGGACGGGACGCTGCGTGGATCGCCGGGCAGGCCGGCCTGCGGGTGACCCCGAAGACCCGCGTGCTGATCGCGCCGTTCGACGACGTGATCACCGAGGAGATGCTGGCCCACGAGAAGCTGTCCCCGGTGCTCGGCATGACCACCGCTGCCGACGCCGCGCGAGGCATTCGCGCGGCCCGGGCCGTGGTGCGGATCGGCGGGGCCGGGCATTCGGCCGCCATCCACAGCGAGAACCCCTCGGTCATCACCGATTTCGCCGCGCAGGTTCCCGTGCTACGGGTATCGGTCAACGTCGGAAACTCCACCGGAAGCTCCGGGCTGGACACCAACCTGGCACCGTCGATGACCATCGGCACCGGGTTTGTCGGTCGCAGTTCGATCGGAGAGAACCTGCAGCCGCAGAACCTGGTCAACTGGGCCCGTGTCGCCTACAACAGCGACGCCGGGGTGCCGATGGGCAATTTCGCGGGCATCAACCCGTGGCACTCCCCCGCCGGTCCGGTGCCCGAATATCCCCGCGCCACCAACGACCGCGACGGCGTACCCGTCACGCCGCGCCGTTCGTACCCGGCTGCCAACCGGTCCTCGGACCCCGGGCTGGACACGCTGCGGGCCGAACTGCGCGCACTGGTCGTCGAAGAACTCGCACAACTGATCAAGAGGTAGGGCTGTGGCTGAACTTCGTTCCTTCATTTTCATCGACCGGCTGCAACCGCAGACCATGTCGTATCTGGGCACCTGGATCAAAGGTGCCCTGCCCCGGGCCGACCAGGCCGCCCAGATCATCGAAGTGGCTCCCGGTCTGGACATCGAGGGCGTCACCGACGTCGCCCTCAAACACGCCGAGGTCAAGGCCGGAATCCTGGTTGTCGAACGGCAATTCGGCTACCTGGAGTTCCACGGCGAGACCGGAGCGGTCAAAGCCGCTGCCGACGCCGCGCTCGACGAGCTGGGCGGCGACACCGGAAGCGCTGTGGCACCGAATGTGCTGGCCTCGCGGATCATCTCCAGCATCGACCATCAGCACGCATTCCTGATCAACCGCAACAAGATCGGGTCGATGGTGCTGCCGGGTGAGTCGTTGTTCGTACTCGAGGTCCAGCCCGCGTCGTACGCCATCCTGGCCACCAACGAGGCCGAGAAGGCCGCCGACATCAAGGTGGTCGACTTCCGGATGATCGGCGCCACCGGCCGGGTCTACCTGTCCGGCACCGAAGCCGACATCCGCACCGCGGCCGAGGCCGCCCAGGACGCACTCGCCAGGGCCACGGCATGAACCGTGACGAGCTGCGCGCCCTGGTGCGCGAGGTGGTGCGGGAGGCCGTCCGGGATGCCGGCGCCGCCGCCAAGACTCCGGGGCCGGTGGCTGTCCCCCCACCACCGGCTCCGGCTCCAACAGCACCGCCGACGGTCGCAGCATTGTCGGCACCGCCGACGGTCGCAGCCCAGTTCGGTGTGGAACCCACCGGGCCCCGCGCCGTCGACGGCAAGAACCGCACCGAGACCGTGCAGCTGGCCAACGACAGGGACCTCGACACCTTCGTCCGGAAGTTGTTGCGTCTCTTCGAAAGCCCCAAGACGCGCGCTGATCTGAAGGCCGGCCGGCTCAGGTTCCGGCTGGCCGGAGCATCCCGCACGTCGGCCGGCGGGGCCAGCAGGCGCATCGACAGCGGCGCGGTCACCGAACGCCAGATCGCCGACATGGCCGGCGGCACGCTCGTGCTCGGTCGCAAGGCGGTGCTCACCCCGCTGGCCCGGGAGAAGGCCCGCACCTTGGGAATCAAGATTGAAAAGGAGCCAAAGTGCTAGCAGCGACTGTCACCGGCAACGTGTGGTCGACCCGGCGCATCGACGGTATCCCCGCAGGCGCCTTCCTCGAGGTCGAGGTCGACGGCACCGGATCGAAGCTGATCGCCTTCGACGTCCTGGGTACCGGCGTGGGCGAGCACGTCCTCGTGGCCCAGGGCTCGGTGGCGTCGGGTTGGTTCACCGGAACCCCGCCGCCCGTCGACGCCCTCATCATCGGATCCATCGATATCAATACAGACACCCAACCCTGATAGCGAACCCAACAAATAAGGAGAAACACCTATGTCCAGCAACGCAATCGGATTGATCGAAACCAAAGGCTTCGTGGCTGCGCTCGCTGCCGCCGATGCCATGGTGAAGGCCGCCAACGTCACCATCACCGACCGGCAGCAGGTCGGCGACGGCCTGGTCGCCGTGATCGTCACCGGTGAGGTGGGTGCGGTCAAGGCCGCCACCGAGGCCGGCGCCGAGACTGCCTCCCAGGTGGGCGAACTGGTCAGCGTGCACGTCATCCCGCGTCCGCACAACGAGCTCGGCGCACACTTCTCGGTCGCCAGCAAGTAGTCATGCCTACCAAAGCGGAGGAGAGCACGCGGATTCGCACCCAGATCCGCGTCTACCTGTTGGTGGAGGACCTGCAGCGCCAGTTCGCTGCGTACCTCGGAACGCCGACCCGGGCCAGGGGATACCCGCCGTACGAGGGCGAGCATGCGCTCATCGTCGAGGTATCCCCCGCCCTGGCCATCGAGCGGGTGATCGATCTGGCCCTGCGTGAAGTCCCCGGCATACAGCCCGGAATCCTTTACGTGGAACGCCAATTCGGAGTCCTGGAGATCCACTCGGCCAACCTGGACGATGTCCGGCGGGCCGGCGAGGCGATCCTGGCCGGCACCGGCAACAAGGCATCCGATCAGTTGCGGCCGCGGGTCCTCTACCACGACATCATCGAGAGCATCACCGATCAGCACGCGGTGATCCTCAACCGCAACCGGCAGGCATCGATGATCCTGCCCGGGCAGTCGCTGCTGGTGTACGAGATGACCCCGGCGTTGTTCGCGGCGGTCGCGGCCAACGAGGCGGAGCGCGCCGCACCCGGGCTTACCGTGGTCGACGTGCAGATGATCGGCGCTGCTGGAAGGCTCTACATCGGTGGCAGCACCGCGGATGTCACGGTGGCACGGGACCGGATCACTGCAGTGCTCGACAGTATCGAAGGACGGGATCACTAATGGTCATCACCGACGAGATCGATGTCGCACAACTGGCGTTACGCCAGTACGACATCGGGACAGACGCGACCCTGAGGTTGCTGAACCTGTCCGAGAATGCCACGTATCTCGTCGAGGACGGCAGCACCCGGTCCATCCTTCGAGTGCACCGGCAGGACTACCACCGGCCCCACGAGATCGAGTCCGAACTGGACTGGCTGCAGGCACTTCAGACTGACAGTGACGTCACGGTGCCCTCGGTGCTACCGGCCAGAAACGGTCGGCGGCTGGTCACGGTCCAGGGCGAGGAGACCGGAGGAGTCGCCCGGCATGTCGTACATTTCGGCATGGTCGCCGGGGCCGAACCCGACGAGGGGTCGTTGACCCTCGACGATTTCCACACGCTGGGCCGGATCACCGCTGCGCTGCACGACCATTCGCAGCGGTGGGAACGCCCGCCCGGGTTCGGCCGGTTCTCGTGGGACTGGGAGCACAGCCTCGGCGCGAAACCGCGCTGGGGCCGCTGGCACGATGCCGAAGGCGTCGGCCCGGCCGAGCAACAGGTGCTCGAACGCGCCCAGGCACTGCTGCATGACCGGCTGCAGGCGTACGGCACCGGGTCCGACGTCTACGGGCTGATCCACGCCGATCTGCGGCTGGCCAACCTGTTGGTTGACCCTGATCCCGCAGGAACTCCCAACATCACCGTCATCGACTTCGATGATTGTGGATTCGGTTGGCACTTCTATGATTTCGGCACCGCCGTATCGTTCATCGAACACGACCCAGCCCTGCCGGAATGGCAGGACGCCTGGGTGAGCGGCTACCGCACGCGACGCGACCTGCCGGCCTCCGACGAGGACATGCTGGCCTCGTTCGTGCTGCTGCGCAGGCTATTGCTGCTGGCCTGGATGGGCAGCCACAGCCACTCCAGGGAATCGGCCACCAAGGCCATAAGCTATGCCGCGGGTAGCTGTGAACTCGCCGAGCGCTATCTGCGCTCCAACGGCCTCACCTTGACCTGACTCTCAAAGGATCTCAACCATGTTCGCATCGCTTCAGGGCCGCTCGGCCATCGTCACCGGCGGCAGCAAGGGCATCGGCCGCGGCATCGCCCAGACCTTCGCAAATGCCGGCGTGGACGTCTTGATCACCGGCCGCAACCAGGCCGACCTCGACGAGACGGTCTCGGCGCTCGCCGGCACCCCGGGTCGGGTCAGCGCCCTGCGCGCCGACGTCACCAGTCCTGAAGACGCCCGCCAGGTGGTGGACGCCGCCGTCGAACGGCACGGCGGCCTGGACATCGTCTGCGCCAACGCCGGCATCTTCCCGTCCGGACGCCTCGAAGACCTCACCCCCGACGACATCGACCAGGTCCTTGCGGTGAACTTCAAGGGCACCGTCTACATCGTGCAGGCCGCCCTGGCGGCACTGACCGCCAGCGGCCACGGACGCGTCGTCATCACCTCGTCGATCACCGGCCCGATCACCGGATACCCGGGCTGGTCGCACTACGGTGCATCCAAGGCCGCCCAGCTGGGCTTCCTGCGCACCGCGGCGATGGAACTGGCACCCAAGAAAATCACCGTCAACGCGGTCCTGCCGGGCAACATCGTCACCGAGGGGCTGGACGAAATGGGCCCCGATTACCTCAACCAAATGGCCTCGGCAGTACCTGCCGGTCGCCTCGGTTCGGTCGCCGACATCGGTAATGCGGCGTTGTTCTTCGCCACCGACGAGGCCGCCTACATCACCGGACAGTCGCTGGTCGTGGACGGCGGACAGATTCTGCCCGAATCGCACATGGCGATCGCTGAACTCTAGTTCAACCTGGATAGAATTGGCTGGACCAATACACGGGCAGGGGGCCGGGGTGGCAGTTCACAGCGAAGAGTTGCGCAGGCACATCGTCGCCGACATCAACGCGGGCACCCCCGGCGCCAAACTCGGCAGCGAGCGTGACCTGGCCGAACGCTACGGCACCAGTCGCTCCAGCCTGCGCCAGGTGCTGGCCGCGCTGGAAGAAGCCGGGATGGTGCACCGGGTGATCGGCCGGGCCGGCGGCATCTTCATCAGCCACGGTCAGGTGGAGCGGCACCTCTCCGACGTGGTCGGTGTGCCCGCCTTCCTGGCCAACCAGGGATATGTCGCCGGCACCCGGGTGCTCTCGACGCGCATCACCACCCCCGACGACGCCACCCGGAGCGCGCTGCGTCTGGGCGCAGGCGATTACGTCATCGAGATCCAGCGCGTGCGCCTGGCCGACGGCTCGCCCATCTCGCTCGAACACGCCCAGTTCCCCGCAGACGCCTTCCCCGGCCTGCTCGACCAGCAGTTGGGTGGGTCACTCTACGAAATCCTGCAATCCCAATACGGTTTGGTCACCGGCCGGGCCGATGAGCGGATCGAGGCAGTCAACGCCACCAGCAGTGAAGCCACTCTGCTCGGCATCAAGCCCAAGGCGGCACTGCTGCTGATCACGCGGGTCACCTACGACCAGAACGGTTCCCCGTGCGAGTTCTCCCGCGACCTGTTCCGCGGGGACCGCACGGCGCTGGCCGTCACGGCGAAGGGCAGCGGCATCGCCACCCACGCCGATGCCAACACCGCCTCGGTCACACTGCAGCGCCAGGCCGGCTGAGACGGAATTCGCCGCCGCCCGTGCTGATTTCGCCAGCTTCGTCAAGGAGCGGCTGTCAACCGTCCTGAGACTCGTCGTCGGGGCTCACGATCCGGAAGCCGCCAGGCTCGGCGATCGCCTCGTCGACGTCGCGCGCAGGCCCCGGCCCGGCCGGCCGGTCGGGCCGCTCCGCATCCAGCTTGCTCTCGAGCGATTCCGGCTCGCCCGCCCGGTCGGCGCCGTGCCACTGCTCCGGCGGATCGACCACGTCGTCGCCGTCGGCGTTGGCGACTTCGTCGGAATCGGTTGACTCACTCGGCGAGAGAGTGTCGCCCGGGCCATTTTCGATATCGCTCATAGTGGTGGGATGCCCACGGCACCGCCGCGGGAAACTCCGGCAGATCGATCAGGCTGCACTCTGAGCAGGTGCTGCGGTCACACCTTTGACGAAGTCGCCCATGTAGCCGATGGCCTGCCTGCCTTCCGGCAGGATCTCGGCGGCGAGCGGGAAGTCGTGGATCTGGCCGCTCCAGACGTGAAGCTCACACGATGCATGCGCGGCGGCCAGCCGGTCGGCGACCAATTCCGAGTCTGCCAAGAGTAATTCGTCTGCGCCCACGTGGATCATGACCGGTGGCATACCCGTCAGATCCGCCGTGGCCGGATCGATCAACGGCTCGGCGTCACAACGGTTGGGCTCACATTGGCTGCGCCGCACACAGCGGGCGAAGGCCGACAACGCCGCCCCGGTGAACATCGAGCACCGAGAGACGTTGCGGTGAGCCAGTTTTTGCGCGGGGTCCAGATCGATCAACGGCGAGATCGCGGCCAGACCGGCCGCCGGCACCACACCGCGGTCCAACGACCTCAGCGCCGTCCCGAAGGCCAGGTATCCGCCGGCCGAGTCACCGGCGATCACTGTCCGCTCGGCGCCGTAACCCCGCTGTCGAAGCCAGGACAACCCGGCCAGGGCATCCTCGACGGCGTCGGCAAGGCCGCACACGGGCAACATCCGGTAGCCGACGTTGAGCACCAGTGCGTCTGCCGCAGCCGACAATCGAGAAGCCAGAGCACGGTGGGTGTTGAGCCCACAGGTAAGAAACGCCCCACCGTGCAAGTACAGAATCGCGTTACGCCCCGATGTCCCCGGTGCGCGCACCAGTTCCGTCGGGCAATTCGGCAGTGCCACGGGCTGCACCGACACCGACGATCGCCGCGGGACCACTCCGACGAGATGATCGATGGAGCTGAGCGGCCACGCCAGATCAGGCTGCAACGCCCAGGCACGGATCGCGTTCTTCACGGCGAATCGACAGCCGAATCCCAGGACCGCGGCCTCAAGGCTGCTCCTGCGATGCAATACCCGTTTAGCCGCGTATGCCCCGGTCATGTCGATCATCTCCTGTTGTCATGACAACGAATACCCGCACTTGCGCGTGGCAAACGGTTGATCGGGTATTCCACGGCAATGCACAGCGCAGCGCCATTCGTCCCCGAGACACATGAGTTGTCCGAGCTGGCCGGTGCGGCGCGGCACTGTGAAGGCTGTCCGCTATATCGCGACGCCACTCAGACTGTTTTCGGGTCCGGACGACCGTCCGCGCGGGTGATGCTGATCGGCGAGCAGCCGGGTGACCAGGAGGACCGGGCAGGAGAGCCCTTCGTCGGCCCGGCCGGCCGCCTCTTGGACAAAGCCCTGGCCGCTGCCGAGATCGACCGCGACGAGCTCTATCTGACCAACGCCGTGAAGCACTTCAAGTTCACCACCAATGAGCGCGGCAAACGCCGTATCCACAAGACCCCCAGCCGCACCGAGGTGGAGGCGTGCCGGCCATGGATCTTGGCTGAATTGGACACGGTTTCCCCAGAGGTCGTGGTCCTTCTCGGAGCGACTGCGGCTAAATCACTGCTGGGCAATGACTTTCGGATCTCGCGTCACCGAGGGGAGATCCTCCACATCGCAGGCCTGCCGTCCGGCGGGGACCCGGCGCTGGTAGCGACGATTCACCCGTCGGCCGTGCTGCGCGGACCGTCGGAGACCCGCGACGAAGCGTTCGACGGACTGGTGGCCGACCTTCGCACCGCCTACGCGACGACGCGCACCGTGCGCAGCGAAGGGTCGGCGGGGTCCGGCACGTTCATCCCTGCCGCCAAACCGGTGCGCAGGTAATCCAGGACAGCCTCGTTGATCCGCTCCCCGGGAACACCGCGGGAACACCCGACCTCATCTGCCCGGGCAGCCGTTAACGCACTGCGGCCGGAACAGTCTGCTGCACGAATGGGGACGATAAGTGCGACGGAGAGAAGCCTTGCAGTACCACGATGTTCAGTGTCAGAATCGCTCCGCTTCAACGAGTCGCCGTGCGGAGTGACCGCTCCGCCGGGGTACGCGCAGCAACGGTGGATGTTCGCCAACCACAGGCACGTGTGGCTTAGAGGCGTTCGAAGGCCGGATTCGGCTTGCCAGATCCCGCAGCGACATCTCGGAGTCGCTGCCTACGAAGCCGGTCATCCACGTCCGAAGTGAAACCGACAAGGCTGGTAATAGCACCGTGCCGCTGGATGCGAAACGTTGTAGCAGGTCAATAATCGTCTCTCGATACTCGCCAGCACCAATTCGGATACACAACTTTGCGCGTTCTGCGTCATCCAAGATAACGCCAGCTTCATCGAGGAGCCCCCACACGAACGTATATTCCTCGGCTCGATCCACAGCTATACCTCCGTCGCCGCAATCGAGATCGTTGAGGTCTCGTCCTCGACCGGGCGGTGGTGGCGTGCGTTGGGCTCGTCGCCGAACTGGTGCACCGGCAACTTGTGCGTGCCGTCGAGGTCGTCGAGGATGGCGGCCTGGGCGGCCGGGGGCAGGGTGTGCAGGATCTCGCGGACCCGGGCCTGACGCCGGGCCACACCCGCACGCTCGGGCATCCCCGGGGTGGCGGTCAGCTGCGGGGGCACACCCTCGATCTCCTCGACCCCACCATCGTGCTGACCGGCATCTAACATGGCCTGCTCGGCGGCCGCGGTGGCCTCGTCCTTTTCCTCCGACATCCCGATCGGCCCGATCCGGCGGCCGTTGAGGAACTGCTTGACCACCGGCTCCTCACTGGTCAACAACACCTCACGGGGACCGAACATCACCAGCTGCTTGCGGAACAGCATGCCGATGTTGTCCGGCACGGTCCGGGCGATGTTGATGTTGTGCGTCACGATCAGCACCGTGGCGTCGATCTGCGCATTGATGTCGATGAGCAGCTGGCTCAGGTAGGCGGTACGCACCGGGTCCAGACCGGAGTCCGGCTCGTCGCACAGGATGATCTGCGGGTCGAGCACCAGGGCGCGGGCCAGGCCGGCACGCTTGCGCATACCACCGGAGATCTCACCGGGGAACTTGTGCCCGTCATTAGGCATACCGACCAGTTCGAGCTTTTCCATCACGATGTTGCGGATCTCGGACTCGGACTTCTTGGTGTGCTCACGCAACGGGAACGCGGTGTTGTCGTAGATGTTCATCGACCCGAACAACGCACCGTCCTGGAACAACACCCCGAACAGCGTGCGGATCTCATACAGCTCCTTGGCCGAGCACTCCAAGATGTTGGTGCCATCGATCACGATCGAACCGCGCTCCGGACGCAGCAGACCGATCAGCGACTTCAAGAACACCGATTTACCAGTACCCGACGGGCCCAACAACACGCTGACCTCGCCAGCGGGAATCGACATCGTGACGTCTTCCCAGATCTTTGACGACCCGAAAGATTTACTCAATCCCGCCACATCGATTTGGACACCCATGGTCATCACCTCTCAGGGGTTTGTCGGGGACCTGTTCACCGCGCCGGCGCCGCAACGGAACCCGTGATCGAAAAGCTATTTCGGCTGGCCTATGGTGGCGACGAGATCGCCGGACATCGCACCGAGCTGAGGGCCCCAGCTGGACCAGTCGTGCTGCAGTCCATCCGGAAAATCGAAGTGTCCGTTGCGGCCACCGGCCGAACGGTAGTGCGCATAGAAGCTCCGGTTGCTGCCCTGGGCCTGGTCGCAGTAGCCGATCATCGCCGCCGGGTCACTGCAGGTGAGCGTCGACGGGCTGAACACCCACAGCCGGGTGTTGTTGTCGACCAACAACTGTGCGTGAGAATCGGGATCGTGCCATTTCCAACGACCAAACTGCGGGGCACCCCACATGCCGTAGGTGTCGACGCCACCAAACTGCGCCATGCCCGCGGTGATTGCACCGTTGAGCGTCGTCGAGGACGGAGTCAGGAACCCGGATAACGAACCGGCGAACCGGAACCGAGCCGGATGGAAGGCCGCCAGCGCCATCGCCGCTGTACCGCCCTGCGCCGCACCAACCACACCGTGGCCGTTCGGCGCCAGCCCCTTGTTCGCGGCCAGCCAATCCGGCAGCTCCCGAGACAGGAATGTCTCCCACTGCTTGCTGCCGTCCTGTTCCCAGTCGGTATAGAAGCTGAACGCGCCGCCAGCCGGAGCCACGACCGAAATTCCCTTACCGGCAAGGGTGTCCATCGCCCCGCCGGCCGACACCCAGTTACTGATCTGGGGACCGGCGTTGAACGCGTCCAGCAGGTACACCGCGTGCGGACCGCCCCCCTGGAACGCCACCGGGATATCACCGGCCATCGCCGCCGACGGCACCATCAGATACTCCACCCGTTCGGCCGCCGTCGCCACAACAGCCGTCAACAGCGATACCACCAGCGCCACGATCGCCAGCAGCGCACCCGCCACGGTGATCGCCGCTCGATTCAGCCGACCGGCGTCGCTCGTTGGCGCTCCCGGTCCGAGATTCACCACGGAACTCGACATGTACGCCTACACCGGCGGGTAGGCCGGCGGCGGGTAGTTGCCGCGGAGCCCCCACGCCAGCCAGTTGAAGAAGTACTCGACCTCATCGCTAGCGTCATAGTCCGGATTAGGATCCATTGCTGCTCACCTACTTTCGATCTATTCTGGTGTTCCGTACACAGCCACCACCACGGTCCGGTCGAGGCTGTTTTCCGACCACACACCGATATCGGTGTTGGCGCAGTTGCTCATGATCGCCATGTAGGCCTCGTTGTAGTACCACTGCCGCAGAATCTCGATTCCGTTGATGGCAATGGCGGGGTTGATCGCGACCGTCTCGGCGACGGTTCCGCGATATCCCGCCGCGACCGCCCGGTCCGCCGCGGTGGAGCCGTCAGACCCGATGTCGCCGTCCAGATTCCGGTTCGCCATCAAGTCGGCGACATGCCACTCGGCCGCCTGGCGAAGTTGCGGATTCTTGCGCACTTCGTTGGTACAGCCGGCCTGGTGCTGGATCGTGTAGACATTGGCTACCACACCGTCGTTGAGCCGTTTGTTGTCGGCGTGCGCGGTAACCGGTAGCGCGAGCGCGACGGGAAGGACGCCAAACGCCACCAATGCAATAGTTTTCATGCTGATCCTGAAGTCGCCATGAATCCGTGACCCTTTCCTGGTCGGTTAACAGGACACCTCGATCGCGAATTCTGCGGTAGTCGGTTGACTCGGCGTGCCGGCGTTGAAACCACGCGCAACACCGGAGATCTGGTAGGCCGATCCACTGAGCACAACCTGCGCCTGCCCGCCCAGGCCGACGTTGTAACTGCCGGTGAAACCATTCGCGTCCCGGAATCGGACCCAGTCGACCGTGAGGTCATCCAGGTTTGAGATCGTCGCGGCTGCGACCGGGTCTCGGTCTCCGATGGTGATCGCCGTCGTGTGTTTGGTCTGTGTGCATTCCACCGCCTCGATCCGTCCGGCATCGGCACCGTCGATGGTCAACTGCGCCATACCCGGCGACATCCGGCCGGCCTGACGATCACCCGTTTCCGGTCCCGGCGAGCAGCCTGCCGCCCCGGCAACAAGTAAGGCCGCCGCGGTGAGATATTGGGTCCTCATGACACCTCCCTGGTGACCGATGGCCTAGATGGGTTCGAACTCGGAGACCAGCCAGCGGTCACCGACCCGGTCCATCGACACCCGGACCACCGACGACGAATCCGTCGGCGCCTCATCGCCAATGATCACGGTCTGGTTGACGAACAACAGCACCACCGCGTGCTTTGGCGTCAGCGACACGGAACCCGCGGCCGGGACCTGTGCCACGGCCGATATCCGTTGCGCCTTGGCGCCGGGAATCACCACGTCGTTGGTCAACTGGGTATAGGAATCCTTGAAGGACCCCGTCAATCGGTCCTGCGCGGCCTGCAGATCCTGCTCGACCGAGTCAGGCTGATAGGACAGCATGGCCGTGGTCGCCTCGGTAGCGGCTGCCACGGTTTCGGCCGTGCTGTGCTCGGAGACCCGAAGTGAGGAGTCCTGCCACTTCAACCAACCCGCCGTGATGGCCAACAGCAACGCCAGACCGGGCAACAGACCGTAGGTGATCGCCCGGGACCAGTTGGTCCGACGTTTGGCCGGCGCCGCTTCCGCTGCGCCGACACCCTCGTCGGTGTCCTCGGCATCGGCCGGCAAACTGTCCTTATCCTCTGTTTCGGCCGGCGGGACCTCACTGCCGGCATCGACTTTGCGTTCCTCGGTCGTTTCCACCGTGCTACCAATCTGGGTTGTTGTCATGGCACGAAGGCGACTTGAGAGATCTTCATCTCGTCGCCTACCTTCTGGACGGACATCCGCATCCGCCATCGTCGTGGCTCCTGCTCAGCCGCACCGGCATTTGTGATGGCGACACTGGCGACCACCAGCACCTGAGCGATGTCCGGCGACTGCGATTCCAACGCCGATTCGGTGATGGAGCCCTCCGACCGTGAACGCGCCTTCTTGACCACGTCGATAAACGGTTGCGAGCGTTGGGCGAAGTCCTCCCGGAAAGAACCCGTTGCGGAATCCAGCACACGCTGGACATCACGGTCGGCGTGCTCCCAGTCGATCGTGGTCAGGTTCAGCGCTCCCTGCCGCGCCGTCTGCACGAACATCTCACGCTCGGCAGTGTCTTTGTGCGCCTGGGACAACCGAAAACCCTGCCAGCCCACCAGGGCGCCCAGCGCGACCGTGATGGCCACGCCTACAGCCAGCGCCTTTCGTCCGTGCGAGGTCAGCGGGGCGGCCGGCGCGGCTGAATCCGAGACTCCGTCAGCTTCGACCCCAAGCGAGCTGTCGCAGTCCTCGGTGTCGGTGGTGTCGGTCATTGTCCCGTCGGCGGTATCAACATGTTCTCCCATGACTTCTCCTCTCCGGGATGTTGGGCCAGATCGCGCTGGGTGTGACGCATCCCGTCCGGCCCGAGGTAGCTGCCCGTGGCCGGGTCGTACTCGACGACCGCCAGCGGCGGAATACCGGCACCGGTGGGCTCGGGCGGCGCCTCGCCTGGGGCGAACTGCGGGATTCCCTGGCCCGACAACGTCGCATTGGGATCGCCCTTCCAGTTGAAGCCGTCGTTGAGTGGGATGTACTCCTCGTCGCTCTCGCACATCTTCACCGTCGGGGCCCGCTTGCCCGGACGGCCTGCGCAGGGCAGGTTACGGGCGCCGCGGACGGTGGTGAGCTGAGAGTCCTGCGGTATCCGGCAGTAGACGTTGCCTTCCGGAACATCCGGCGCGTCTTCAAAAGCGGGCGCCCGCTGCTGTTGGACCGGCAGGAAGCCGGTGGTGCAAGGCGGCGGCGAGTTCAGGTTGAGGTTGAAGCTCAGATACGCGCCGACGTAATCCTGTTTGGTGCCGGTGTTGGCCACCAGGATCCCCTGCACGTTGCCCACCGCCTGCGGCACCGCCACCAGCAGCGTTTCGATGTTGTCTCGGTAGGTCAGGGCCACGTCCCCCACGCTGACCAGGTTGGCCAATAACACCGGCAGAGTCGGCTGTAGCCGGTCGACCAGCATGCGCACCTCCTCGGTCGATTTGGCGCCCTTGGTCAGCAGGCCTCCGACGGACGAGTCGTTGTTCTTCAGCTGAGTCGTGACGGTCGCCAGGTTGGACGCCCAGGTTTGGATTGCGTTCGATGACTGGACCTGGGTGTCCAGCAACGGCTTTGACTTGTCGATCAGGGTCACGAAGGAGTCCAGGTTCTCCCTGGCACCACGCGACAACGAGATCGTACTGTTCAGCAGCCGGGAGAGGTCCGGGCCCAATCCTCCTACCGCAACGTAGGATTCATCGACCACTGTCTTCAGGTTGTCGTTGGGAATCGCCTTCAGGCCGGTGTTGACTTCGGCCAACAGCGAGTTGATGTTCGGCGGAATGCTGGTGCGGCCGGCCGGTATGACGTCACCGTCCTTCAGCGGCGTCGCGTTTCGGCTTCGGGGCAGCAGTGCGACGTACTGTTCGCCCACCGCTGAAACGCTGTGCACCTCGGCGTCGAGATCGGCCGGGATGTCAATGCCGGATTTGAGACTCAGCACCGCTGCGGCGCCAGAGTCGGTCAACCGCACGTCCACGACCCGCCCCACGGAAACGCCGCGGTAGGTGACGTTTCCTTCGGGGTACAGCCCGCCGGCATGGGGTAGCTGCACCGTCACGGTGTATCGGCCGACACCGAAGAACGCCGACGGTACCTGCATGTAGCCGAAGAACATGAATGTGACGCCGACAGTGGCGATCACCGCGAACACGATCAACTGGATTCTGACTGCGCGTTTCAGCCGCATACTAACGCCCTTGATTGAAATTGTAGGGAGCGACCAACGGATTTCCCGCGGTGTACGGACTGGGCATCTGACCGATGGTGCGGCCCCACTGCATCTCCAGTTCGGTGAGATCGCCTTCCCATCGGGTGCCGGTGAACAGCGCGGCGTCAATCCGGCTCAATGTGAGGTCGACTACCGCGGTGAGGTTGGCATAGTCACCCCGGATCCACTTGTCCAGGGTGGGCTTCGGGAAGGGCAGCGTGGAGAGCAGGTCCATCGAACGGGTCAATGCCGGCCCGGCGTCCGCCAGGGACTTCAGCACCGGACCGAGATCGGCCAACTCCTTGACCAGGTTTTCCTTGGTCTGATTGACCGTATCGGTCAACAGTGCGCTGAGCTTGCCGCCCTGATCGGCCGCCTCGGTGATGGTGTCCCGCTCATCGCGCAGTACCGCGAGCGCGTCCGGCACGGTTTCCAAAGCCCGGTCGATGACGGGTTTCTGATCGGCGAACTGGCCGACCAGTCTGTCGAGACTGTCAGTGGCGGCGATGATGTCGTCTTTTTGGTCGTTGAGATAGCCCACAAAGGTGTTGGACTGCTCGAGCAGGCTTCTCAGTTCTTCCTCTCGACCGTCGAGCGCCGTGCTCATGGCCCAGACGACGTCTTGAATCTGACCCACTCCACCGCCG
Source organism: Mycobacterium shunyiense (assembly GCF_058270035.1). NCBI lineage: Bacteria > Bacillati > Actinomycetota > Actinomycetes > Mycobacteriales > Mycobacteriaceae > Mycobacterium > Mycobacterium shunyiense. The sequence goes on from NZ_JBZDPT010000031.1 coordinate 217,937, forward strand.
TTGAGCACCATGGCGAGCGCGGCCAGGGTTTGTTCCGTCGACGGGTTTGCCCGGACCGATTCCAGCGGTATCAGCGAGCCGTCCTTCAATTTGCCTTCCGCCGGAACCTCTTTCGGTGGCGCCAGCTCGATGTGTACCGAACCGAGGAGGCTGGTCTGGCCGAGCGTGGCGGTGGCGTTGGCGGGCAGGTCGACGTTGCCGTCGAGCGTCATGGTGACCAACGCGTGCCAGCCCTGCACCTCGATATTCGACACATTGCCGATCGTCACGTCGTTGACCCGGACCCGGGAGTTCCGTTCCAGGTTCTGCACATCGGGCAGTTGCGCCTGGATGGTGTACGAGCCGGGGCCACCACCTTTGGTGCCGGGCAGCGTCACGGAGTTCAGGCCCTGGAAGTCGCTACAGGCCGGCAACCCGGCGACGGCCACGACCGCCAGCAGTTTCAGGCCGATAGGGCGCCACTCTGTCATTGCCCCGCCCCCGAAGGAATCATCAATCCCAACAGACCTTCTGCGGGGTCCGTCTCCGCCGGTGCCGGGTGGAGCGGCGGAGCACCTGCCTCGGCCGCCAGCGGCGCGGCCTCGATGGGAGCCGGAGTGGGCGGCGGCGCCACCGGTGGGATGTAATCCGGACGCAACCAGTCCTCGCTGTAGGTGAGCTCGTTGGGGCGTGCCGTGGCCCCCACGAACGGGTTCAGGCCGAGCGGAGGGAAGTTGTACTGACGGTTTTTCACAATCGGCGCCAGGTACTGCGCGCACAGCTTCGAGGCTTCCTCGGCGCCTCGTCTCGATGCCGCCTGAATCGCGCCGCACAAGAACTGGATCGGGTTGGCGAAGTTGTTGGCCGCCAGGATGCCGCTCAACGTGCCTTGTGCGGGTTGGTAGATGTTGACGAAGTTCTGCGCGGTGGTCGGAAAGACGTGCAGTGCCTGCTTGACGTTGTCCAGATTCTTCACGATCGCGGTGGAAATCGACGCCAGCTTGTCCGAGGTGATGCCCAACGCTTCCCGGTTGTCGGCCACAAAACTCGTGACATCACCGGCGACGTCGCTGAGATCCCTTACCGCATCCCCAATCTCGTTTGGGTTGTTAGCGACCAGATTTGTCACCGAAGCCAGGTTCTGGTTCAGCGTCGTCAGCAGGTCACCGCTGCTCTCCAAGGCGGACACCAGGATCGACAGGTTCTTGATCGTCGAGAACAGGTCCTCGCGGTGATCGCCGAGGGTGGAGACCGCCCGCGACAACTTCGTCAGGCTGTCGCGGATGTCCTGGCCTTGGCCGCGCAGGTTGTCGGCCGCGGTGTTGACGAAGCCGCCCAACGTACTGACCCCGCCGGGTTTCGTCGGTTGCAGGGTTTTGGCCAACTTCTCCAGGTTGACTCGCAGGTCGTCCCACTCCACCGGGACAGCGGTGCGCTCCTGGGGAATTACCGCGTGGTCCTGCATCGCCGGGCCGGTGGTGTAGGCGGGGGTGAGCTGGATGGCCCGTGCGGTGATCAGGGTCGGTGACAAGATCACCGCCTTGGCGTCCGCCGGCACCGCGTGCTTGCTGTCGTACCAGAACGAGACCTTCACGCGATCGGGCTCCGGCTCGATCTTGTCGATCTCCCCCACCGGCACACCGCGGATCACCACGTGATCGCCGACGTAGATACCGTTGGTGTTGTCGAAGTAACCGACGACATGGGTCCGGCCAGCACCGCCGGCAGCCCGCACGGCAACGGTGATCCCGCCGGCCAGCGCCACGGCCAGGACAACGGCCGCTCCGATCATCGCGTATCGGGATTTGAGGAATTTCACTGCTCACCTCCTGGCGCTGGTTGCGGACGATCACCGGACCCGGCCTGGCCGTCGGCGGCCTGCGGTGCGCTGTTGGCGGGTAGCGCAGGCGGTCCCGGCGGGGGTCCGCCGGGCGGCGGCGCGGGCAGGGGCTCGCGGTACGGATAGCGCGGATCGCCCGGCTTGCCGGTGATCGCATCGGGAAGGTTCAGATGCGGCTCGCCACCTTGTCCGGTTCGTGGGTACGGAACCGGAAGGGGCGGTGTCGCCGGTTGGCCGGTCTGCGGATCGGCGCGCTCCGTGGGCGCCAGTACATTCGGGTCCAGCCCGAGGTCGGAAAATGCCGCGTCGACGAAGGGCTGCACGAACTGCCCGGGTAGCAGGTTGACCACATAGGCCTTGAAGAACGGGCCCGAGGCCACCGCTTCGCCCAGCCCGAGTGCGTAGGAGTTGAGTTTCTTCAGCGCCACCAGCACATCGTCCTTGCGATTGTCGACGATGGTCAGCACGCCGTTGAGCTTGTCCAACATCGGCTTTAGCGATTGATTGTTTTCGGCGACAACGCCTTTCAACTCGCGAGCCAGCGCCGACAGGTTGGTCGATATGTGGTCCAGCGCGCTGCTCTGGGATTGCAGTTCGGCCAGCAACGCATTGGTGTCGCGTACCAGCGAGACCACTTTGTCGCTGCGGTCGGCCAGCACCGTCGTTGCCTTGTTGGCGTTCTTCAGCAGGTTCCGCAGCTGATCATCGCGCTTCTCCAGTGTTTCGGACACCCGGGCCACGCCGTTGACAGCTTCCTTCAAGGCCGGCGCGGTATCGGAGAATGTTTCCGACAGGACGGCAAGCGAATCCGACAATTGATCGGTGTCCAAGCCACTGATGGTTTTGGTGAGATCGCCCAGCGCCTCGGGCAGCTCGTATGGCGGTGTGGTCCGGTCCAGCGGGATCGGCTGGTCCAGTTCGCCATCCCCGTATGAGGTGAGCTCGAGGTGTCTGGTGCCCAGCAAGCCCTCCAGCCGGATCGACGCCTCGGTCCGCTCCCCCAGGTGCACGCCGGTGACCCGGAATTTCACCAGTACGCCCGGTCCGTCGAGTTCGACGCTGGACACCTTCCCGACGTCATAACCGGAGACCGCGACGGTGCTGCCGGACGTCAGCCCGCCCGCCTCGGTGAAGTAGGCCGCATAGTCCCGCCCGTCGTTGACGAACGGCAGCTTCTCGTAATTCAGCGCGACCAGCACCGCGGCCAGGGTGATGCTGACGCCGATGGCGCAGACCTTGTAGGGGTTGCGTTCGGTGAAATTCTTCATTTCGGAGTGCACCTCCCGGAATCCTGGCCCGCCACCTTGACGTAGGTCGGTTGGCCGCCCTTGCCGTTGAGCTTCAGCACCACGTCGCACATGTAGAAGCTGAAAAAGTCGCCGTAAAGCGCCAGTCGGTCGAGTTTTTGGTAAGCGTCCGGCAGGGTCCTGAGCAGCTCGTCGACATACTCGTGATCCACCAGCACCGTCCCCGCGGTCCGATCCGCCTCCTGCACCACCGTCTTGATCGGCGCGCGGGCCTGGCTCAGCAGATCGGCGATCGACGCGGCCGCGGCATTCGCGTAGGCGATCCCGTTGCTGATGTCCTGCTTGCGGGCTGCCAAACCGGCGGCCAGTTCAGACACCGAATCCACCGCCTTGGCGAACTGCCCGGTCTGGTCACCGAGTGAAGCCAGCACCGTATTTAAGCTCGTGATGACCTGGCCGATCAGATGGTCGCGATCGGCCAGCGTGTTGGTCAGTGCTGCGGTCTGGGTGAGGATGGAGCTCACGGTCACGCCCTGGCCCTGGAAGGCGGCAATCAGTTGCTCGGTCAAGGCATTCACCTGCTCGGGTTCGAGCGCACGGAATAGCGGACGGAAGCCACCCACCAGGGCCTCGAGATCCAGGGCCGGCTCGGTACGGCTCAACGGGATGGTGGTCCCGCGATCGAGTTTCTTGCCTCCGCTCGCACCCTGTTCGAGCGCCAGGAATCTGCCGCCGATCAGGTCGCTGAATCGCACCGCGGCCCGGCTGCCATCGGTCAGGGTGATCGAATCCTTCGCCCCGAACTCGACGAGAACCGTCGAGTCCCGCTGGACCGTGATTCGCTCGACCTTGCCGACCTCGACGCCGGCCACCCGAACGAAGTTGCCGGGCCGCAGTCCCGACACGTTGGCGAAAACGGCCGAATAGCTGGACTGCGGCTGAAATCGCAATTGAGCCAGCACCGCAATGAGCGCAAACGTCAACGCCGTACAGACCGTCGCGTAGACGGAAAGCCGCACAATCTTTGAAAGCAGACCTTTTTGCATATTCGTGTGCCTGTTCCGTTGTCAGGGGACCGGTGCCGGGATCGGCGGCAAGGGCGTCGGTTGTGCTCCTGGATGGGCCGGCTGGAACGGCTCCGCTCCCTGCGGCGGCGGACCTGGATCGCGGGGGCGGCCGGGTTCGGGCGCAGGTGGTAGGCCCGGGTACAGCGGTGTGCCATCGGGTCCGTACAGCGCCGCACCGTACGGTGGCGCGCCGGGGTATGGAATCGGGCCTGGTGCCGGGCCACCCGGACTGCGGATGCTGGGCGGCTCCGGGACCGCGCGGGTCACCGGGAAGTAGTTGGCCCATCCCGGGAAACCGATACCAGGGTTTGGCCGGACGTCCAGTCCGGTGCCCCAACCGGTGTCGGTGACCAGGTACCGCTGCGGCCAGTTCTTCGAAACATCGGGCAGTGAACCACAACTGGGCTCACCGCCGGGACCGCCCTTGGCACCGTTGATCGGAAGATTGTCGGGGTACCGGTAGGCGTCGTCGCCGGGTAGCAGGGCGACATCCAGGATGATCGACTTCCCGTTGTGGCCGCCGGCCACCTCGCCCCAGCCCATGTCCATGGCCTTCTTGGCGCCGACCAGGGTGCAGGTGAGTTCGGGATCGTACTTCCTCAACAGCCGCACGGTCGGCTCCAAGGTGTTGACGCCGTTCACCAAGTCGTCCTTGCTGCGGCCGATCACGTCGATACCAGTGCGGGAGAGCCCGATCAGATTGAGCAGCAATGTGTCCAGCGCTTCAGCGGAGTTGGTGATGGTGGCACTTGTGGTGGTCACCGCATCCACGGTCGTCAGAATGTCGGGCGCGGCGGTCCCGTAGGTATCGGCAACAGCTTTCAGCGAGCGATAGTTTTCCCGCATGGTCTCGCTGCGCGGATTGATGGTTGTCAGCACCTCATTGAGGTCGGTGATCATGCCTCCGAGCCCCTCACCCTTGCCCTGGAATCCCTCGGCCAGGGCCGACAACACCGCGTTGAGTTTCGCTGTGTCCACCTGGTTGAGCACGTCGACCAGGTTCTGGAAGACCGTGTTCACTTCGATGCTGACGTTCCGCGACTGCACCACGGCTCCAGCGGCAAGCCGCTTCGGACTGGGATCCTGCGGCGGCAGCAACTCGACGAACTTGGCGCCGAACGCGGTCGGTGCCGCGATCTGAGCATCGACGTTGGCCGGAATGTACTTCAGCTGTTCGGGATAGAGCTCGAGCTCGAGCCGCACCGGGTTGTCCAACTGGATCGACGACACCCGACCGATCTGAACCCCGCGCATCTTCACCTTGGCGTCGGTCTCCATCACCAGGCCCGCGCGGTCGGTCGTCAACGTCACCTTGGCGTAGGGCCGGAAATCTCGGTTGAACATGCCGACCGTGATCACCACCAGCCCGATGATCACTGCCACTTCGATGGCCATCCAGATCGCCGGATGCAGACCGGCCACTCGCCACTTCGATTTCGTCATCGCTATCCCGATAGGTTGAAGTCGCCGGTATTTCCGTACACGGCCATGCCGATCATCAAGGTGGTGGCCACCGAAACGATCAGCGACGCCCGCACCGCGCGACCGACCGCTTCACCGACACCGGCCGGTCCGCCCTTGGCGGTAAATCCGTAATAGGTGTGCAACAACATCACCACGACCGCGGTCCCGACGGCCTGGACCAGGGCCCAAATCAAGTCGAGGGGTTTGAGGTAGGTGTTGAAGTAGTGGTCGTAGATGCCGGCCGACTGCCCGAAGACGAAGGTGTACACGAAGCGAGTGGTGAGGTATGCCGCCTCGGCGGACAGACAGAACAGCGGGATGGTGACGAGCACACCGGAGACCACCCGGGTGGACACCAGATACGACATCGCGTTGATGCTCATCACTTCGAGCGCATCGATCTCTTCGTTGATCCGCATCGCCCCGAGTTGGGCGGTGGCCCCGGCTCCGATGGTCGCGGCCAACGCGATGTTGACGATCAACGGCGCGGACACCCGGGTGGTGACGTATGCCGAAAAGAAGCCGCCCACGGCGTCCGCCCCGACATGGCTCAACGACCGGTGCGCCTCCAGCCCGTTGAGGGCGCCCAGGGATATCAGCAAGAACGTGACGACGACGACGGTTCCGCCGATTGCCGCCAAGGCGCCGACACCCAGGCTGGTCTGGGCCATCACCCGCAGGGTCTCGACCTTGTAGCGGACCAGCGCATTCGGGATCAGCCCGATCGACTTCGCATAGAACGCCGCTTGGGTGCCGGCGTGGTTCCATTTGTCGCCGAAATCCTTGGCAACATGGGTGATTCGCGAGAATGGATCGTGAGTGGGGGCGCTCATGATGCCATCTGCGCATTCATCGCCGTCAACACGATATTGATGGCGAACAGCGTCATGAACGAGAAGACCACCGTTTCATTGACGGCGTTTCCGACGCCCTGGGGTCCGCCACCCACCGTGATGCCCTTGTAGCAGGCAATCAGTCCCGCGGCGATGCCGAAGAGGACGGCCTTGATGATCGCGATCACCGATTCGCGAAGTCCGACCAGCAGGGTCAGGCTGGAGGCGAAGGCACCGGGGGTGACGTTCTGCAGGTAGACGGTGAAGGCGTAATCGGCGGCCAGGCCGGTGGCCGTCGTGATGGAATTGAGCAGTAACGCATTGACGGTCAGTGCGGCCACCCGCGGAACCAGCAGGCTGCGGACCGGATCCATGCCCATGACCCGCAGGGCGTCGATCTCTTCGCGAATCGTTCGGGCACCCAGGTCCGCGCACATGGCAGTGCCTCCGGCGCCCGCCACCACCAACACCGTCACCATCGGCGCGATCTGGGTTACGCAGGCGACGCCGGCCGTCGCACCGCCGAGGTCCGCCGCGCCCAGCTCGACGAGTAGCGCGTTCAGTTGGAAAACCGCGAATGCGTTGAACGGAATCGACAACAGGATGGCCGGGAGAATCGCGACCCGGGCCACAAAGAGAGTCTGGTCGACGAACTCGCGCCAGGCGAACGGCTGTCGGAACATCTGCACCAAGATGTCTAGCGAAACGGCGAAGAAGTTGCCGACCTCGCGTACCGGCTTGGCCGCCACCCCGATTGCCGCCGTTGAGCGGCTTTTTGGGACCTCTATCAGTGCTGCCATGCCAGCAAGGCCTCTCCTTCGCAGCGAACAATGTTCGGGATTTCGAATCCTGGATACAGCAGTTGGCTCAACCTACAACGCGGCGATGGTGCCGTCAATCCCCGCATTCTGGCCAAGAACTCCCGGCGAGCGGCAGCCCGTGAGGATTGCGCCGTCACAGAACCCGTTGCGGCACTTACTCAAAGACTTCCACGCGTTCTTCACCTCGCCGGCGTGGGGCGGCCCCGACAACCGCGAGCGCCCGGGGCGCCGAGCTCAAGTTGCCTGGACTTCAAGGGGTTCCACATTTACGTGATGGCCATTGACTGCCCGCGGCGACGGGCACGCGAATTCGCTCCACCCAGCGAGAGCCCGCTTGGCGGAACTCGGGTTCGGCAATAAGGGCGAATACCGTTGGCGACGAAGCGGAAACGGCCGCAGAAGCACGGCCGTTTGGCTTTACCCCGCCGGGGGCTGGTACTGGGCAGCAGAGTTACGCAGCTGCCAGATCTGGGCCGGGCAGAGAATGCCGACCGCGTACGAGACCAGGTAATTGGCCGACGCCTCGTCGTTCGGCGCGACCTCTTTCTTCACCTCACCCATGACCTGCGGATAACTGGTCCCAGTGCTCACCTTGTGGCAGATCTGGTGACCATAGCCGATCGCATCATTGTTCGGGAAGGCGTAGTGCCGACGCACCATGACGTTGTATGTGTACTCCACCTCGGGTGCCGGCACAGCGTGCGCCAAGGGCGCCGGCGCAACAGCACCGAGTGCGGTAGACCCAATCATCAAGGCGAGTAGCGTCTTTGCCCGCTGCATGCAGGTGATCTTAGGCGACAAGTCGGGCTAATTCTAGATTATGGCTAAAATGTCGACTGCACCGAACGCCCGGCAGAAAGACGCTAATAGTAAGCGGCACTTCATATTCCGATTCTAGCTCGGTTTGCCGCGACGCAAACGAGCAACCAAACGCGGACACCAAGCGGTTAATTATCCACCCCGACAATAGGTTTGGCCGACGCGCCGGCGAACCTGTGGGGCGGCCGTGCGAGATCCCGATTGTTCATCGGGATGGGGATCGCTCGACACGGCCGCCGCCGGTCAGGAGAACGACAAGCCCGAGGTCCAGGCGCCGTCAGCGACAAATTCCGCTCCACTGCAGTACGAAGACGCGTCGGACGCGAGGAAGCCCACCACTTCGGCGACCTCGGCCGCCGAGGCCACTCGCTTGAACGGAACCAGCGGTGCCAACGCCTCTGCGGTGCTCTTGCCGTCGCCCGCACCGAGATCGACTTCTTCGAGCATCGGCGTGTCCATGGCACCTGGGCAGACCGCGTTGACCCGGATTCCCAGCTCGGCCACTTCCAGGGCGACCGAGCGAGTCATACCGATGACAGCGTGTTTGGTGGCACTGTAGATCGACTCCCCGGGCATCCCCCGGATGCCGTTCATCGACGAAACATTCACGATGGAACCGCGTCCGGCCTTCGTCATCACCGGCAGTACGGCACGCATACCGAGATACGGACCGGTCTGATTCACTGCGACGAGCCGGTGGTAGTCCGCCAATGAGGTATCTACCAATGGTGCGATCCAGACCAGCCCGGCATTGTTCACCAGCACGTCGATTCGCCCGAACTTTTCCATGATCGCCGAAACCGCGCTGTCCCAGGATTGCTCGCTGGTCACGTCGAGTTCGATGAAGGACGTCCGCTCGCCGAGGTCGTCGGCACATCGTTGACCATGGACCGAATCGATGTCAGCCGCGACGACGGTTGCGCCCTCCTTGGCCATCCATTGACAGACGGCGGCGCCCAGCCCTCGGCCGGCGCCCGTCACCACGGCGACCTTGGACTCGAGTCTGGTCACTGCGCTGATCCGGCCTTGAACGTGATCGGGACCGAGCTGTAGCCCTGCACCTGACCGGGGTTCCACCGCACTTTCGAATCGTCCTCGATTTCGAAGTCGGGGATGCGGCGCAGGAATTCCTCAAGCAGGATGCGCATCTCGAGTCTGGCGATATGCGCGCCGATGCACTTGTGGATATGTCCGCCGAAGGTGAGATGACGGTTGGGGCTGCGATCAGGCACGAAGGTCTCCGCATCCGGGAACTCACGCTCGTCGCGATCAGCCGCGCCGATCATCATCAACACGATGTCGCCGGCCTTCAACTGGTGTCCGCCCAGCTCGGTGTCGCGGACCACCACCCGGCTCGGTTGCGATGGGGACCAGAACCGCAACATCTCGTCGACCGCGGTGGGGATCTTCGACGGGTCGGCGGCCAGTTGATGGCGCAGGTCTGCATGCTTGGCCAGGTGCCACATCATCGAGCCGATGGCCTTCTGCGTGGTGTCGATACTCGCCAACAGCAGGAGCAGGCAGAATCCCAGCAACTCCTCCTGGGTCAGGCGCTTACCGTCGACCTCCGCGCGGATCAGTCTGGAGAGAACGTCATCGCCGGACGGGTCTGCGCGACGCTCGTCGAGCTTGGCCGAGAAGTACTCGTACTGGCTCTCCATCGCGCGTCTGGGTGCTTCGGGATCCGACGGCGAGTTATCGACTATTGCCGACACCCATTCCAACAGGCGGGGCGCATCTTTGTCCGGGAGACCGAGCAATGTCGTGCCCATGTAGCACGGGACCGGCTCGGCCAGCGTCTTGTACGCGTCACACCGGCCGCTGTCGATGAACCCGTCGATGAGTTCATTGACCACCTCGCGGATAGGGTCCTCCCACATCTCGCGGGTTCGGCGCGGGGAGAACGCCGGGGCTAGCAGCGACCGGTACAGCGCGTGGTCTGGTGGATCCAGCTCGATCGGGATCATCGGCGCATCCTGTGGGAACGCCGGAAACGTGATGCTCCGAGAGGAGTAAATCTCCGGGTTGTGGAGTACCTCGTAACACTCCGGGTAACCGGTGACAACCCAGAACCCGCCGTACTCCTCACTGCGTCCTACCGGGCAACCGGATCGAAGCTGACGGTAGACCGGGTATGGGTTCTCCCCGTTGGGATCCGCCGTCATGTGGTCGAAATCTGAGTAGCCCATAGGGCATACAGCCGCTTCGGTCAGCTCGGTCATCTCTGCGCACTCCCACTCTCGTCGATCGTGATTGCATGTTCCGGGCAGTTGGCACTGGCCTCAATCACCTTGGCCAGCAGATCCGCGTCATCCGCGAGCTGCTCGTGGAGGAGAAAGGCCGCATGGCCGTCATCGTCCATGGGCTCGAATATTTCGGGCTCGATGGAATAGCAGCGCCCATGTCCCTGACAGCGGTTCTCATCGATTCGAACCTTCATCAGTTGATGTCCTTTGTTTTCCGGCTCTTTGGTGCTCCGGTTCGTCTCGGCCGATGGTGGTGGCCGGTCGCCGATACCGAACCGTTGCAGAATCCTGGATACAGGAAATGCCGAGGCTACCGGACCCGATGAACCGCCGTCAACGATTCCGGCGCGAAACGAGCCGGTCAGCCGAAATAGCGGGTGAAGCGCAGCGTGCGCTGAATGTGCCGGCGGGCTTCCTCTTCGGCGACAGCAGGCTTGCGCTCCACCACGGCCTCGAAGATGTCGCGATGCTGCGCCTGCGCATCGTCGAGGAACTTCTTGTACGTCTTGTCCGGATTCGCGGCCGCCAGGTTCTTGGCGGCGACATCCCGCACCAGCGGCAGGTACAGCATGGCCGAACTCGTCCGGATCAGTGACGCGAAGGACTGCACCTTGGCGTTACCCGACGCCAAGGCGAACAACTCGTGGAACTCGGCGTGCGCACGGTTGCGACGCACCGGGTCGTAAGGATCGGATGAGCCGGCCATTTCGTCGAGCAGGTGCCGGGCCCGCTGTTCATCCTGCGCCGTCAAACCCTTGCGGGCGGCCAATCTGGCCGCAAGACCATCGATGACCTCGCGCAACTCATACATCTCGCGCAGGTCGTCCGGACCGATCTCGACCACCTCTACCGTGCGGTTGCCATCCGAACTGTGGACCAGGCCTTCGCTGTCCAGCACCCGCAACGCCTCGCGCAGCGGTGTGCGGCTCACGCCCAGCTGCGCCGCCAGGGCGACCTGGGGAAGTGGCGTGCCGGCCGGCAACGTGCCGTCGACGATGCTCTCCCGGAGACGATTGACCACTTCGTCGACCAGCCGTGGCGTCCTTCTGAGCAATTCCATGCGAGTTGATGGATCGGCGGTCATCATTCCTCCTGACGGGCGCCGGTCCCGCGGTCGGCGAGAGCGTTGGCGCTGGTGACACCAGTGTAAAACAGCGAATCAGCACATAGCCTTGTTGTTTGGGATCCTGGATGCAATACTGCCGTAAGCCACCGGCACGGATCGCCATCGAGCGATCGCCGTCCCTTCACGATCGAGAAGATTGAGTCACAGTGGACAGTTTGAGCGAGTTTCATCGAGTCGCCGCCGAGGTACGGAACTGGGGTCGCTGGGGTAACGCCGACGAGCTCGGCACCCTCAACTTCATCGACGATGACAAGGTGCAGCAGGCTGCGACGCTGGTGAAGAAGGGCAAGGTCTTTCCGCTCGGTATCGAGTTCGGTACCTCGAGTCCGCAGGGCAGCCTGGATTTCCGCAGCAAGCCGATGCATCTGATGACCGTTGACGGCGGCGACGAGACCGAGTGGGCCAAATACGGCAGCCGGTGGCCCGCCAACGGGACAGCGCAACAGATCAGCGGGTTTTTCGAAGCCAGCCCGTTCCGGTTCAACGACGACATGATCATCATGCCGCTGCAGGCCTCGACGCAGTGGGATGCGTTGTCGCACGTGTATTACGACGGCCGGCTCTACAACGGCTTCCCGGCCTCCTCGGTCACCAGCGCCGGTGCCTTCCACTGCTCGATCGACAAGGTCGACGTGAAGGGGATAACGACGCGCGGTGTGTTGATCGACATGGTCAAGCACCGCGGGGTCGACTTTCTCGAACCCGGAAACGACATCACCCCCGAAGAACTCGACGCCGCCGCCGCCGCACAGGGCATGACCGTGCAGCGCGGGGACGTCGTCGCGGTCCGCACCGGCTGGATCGCCAAGTTTCGACAGACCGGTAACCCGTTGGAGCCGTCCTCCGGGCTCTCCTGGACGGTCGCGTCCTGGCTGCACGATCACGACATCGCCGCCGTGGCCGCCGACAACGTCCAGGTCGAAAGCTTGGAGTCCGGCGTGGAGGGCATGTTCAACCCGCTGCACCTGCTGACGCTGCGGGATATGGGCATGATGCTCGGCGAGTTCTGGTTCCTCGACGATCTGGCGGCCGACTGCGCCGCCGACGGCGTTTACGAGTTCCAATTGGTCGCGCCGCCACTACGAGTGACCGGCGCAGTCGGCTCACCCGTCAATCCCATCGCCCTCAAGTAGCGGCGATTCTGACCCCCGTAACGAATTCGCAGGAGGCAATCCCGTAATGGCTGATGCCGAGCAGTTGGCACGAAAGTACGCCGAGGAACGCAACAAACGGATCCGGGCCCGCGGCTCGCGGCAGTACGTCCCCATCGATATCGGCTCCGACATCGAGGCAGACCCCTTCGCGAAAACCCTGCCGAGAGAGCCGATCAAGAAGGAAACCGAGGTTGCGATCATCGGCGGCGGCTTCGCCGGCCTGCTGACGGCAGTTCACCTGATGAAAGCCGGTGTCGAGGACGTCACGGTCATCGACAAGGCGGCAGACTACGGCGGCACCTGGTATTGGAACCGGTATCCGGGCATCGCCTGCGACACCGACTCGTACCTCTACCTGCCGCTGCTCGAAGAAACCGGCTATGTGCCGACCATGCGGTACTCCCCCGGCGACGAGATCTTCGACTACGCCAAGGCAATCGCCAAGCAGTACGACCTCTACCAGAGTGCGGTATTCCAGGCCCGCGTCACCGGCGCAGCCTGGGACGACACCGCGTTGCGCTGGACGGTGACCACCGACCGTGGCGACGAGATCCGCTCTCGCTATGTCGTTCTGGCGACCGGCGGCATCCTGCACCGGCCGAAACTTCCGGGCATTCCAGGACTCGAAACATTCCGGGGTGACTGGTTCCACTCGAGTCGATGGGATTTCGATGTCACCGGCGGTGACTCACGTGGCAACCTGGACAAGCTCAAGGACAAGCGGGTTGCGATCATCGGCACCGGACCGACCGCACTGCAAGCCTTTCCGCACGTGGCCAGGAGCGCCAAAGAAACCTACATGGTGCAGCGCACGCCGACGATCGTGTTGCCGCGCAACAACGCCCCCACCGACGAGGAGTGGTTGACCAGCCAGGAACCGGGTTGGCAGGAGAAGCGTTGGGCCAATTTCGAAGCCCAGATGCTGGGCGTACCGGTTGAAGAGAAGATCGTCGACGACGAATGGACCAAAGTCTGGGGTATACCGGCGCTGCAGCTCCCAGAGGACGGCTCCGAACCCGACATGGACGCCTATCTGCGCACGGTCGAGGAGTATGACATCGAGCAGATGGAGCGGGCCCGGGCCCGGGTCGACGAGGTGGTGCAGGACCGTGCCCTGGCCGAAGCGTTGAAGCCTTGGTACGCAACGCATTGCAAGCGACCGGGTTTCAATGACGAGTACCTGCAGTCTTTCAACCGACCGAACGTCCATCTCCTGGACACCGATGGCAGAGGACCCGACGCGATCACCGAGAAGGGGATCGTCATCGACGGCATCGAGCACGAAGTCGACGTGATCATCTATGCCACTGGTTTCGAAGCCGCGGTGACGCCGGACCGATCGGGCGGCTTCGATGTGGTTGGGTGCAGCGGTCGGACCTTGGCCGAAGCCTGGCAGGACCGGGTCCGGACGGTACACGGCATCCAAACCCACGGATTCCCGAACATGTTCGTGGTCGGCGGACTCCGTCAGACCGCGGTCACGGTGAACAACACCTATGCGTTTACCTATCAGGCCCGACACATCGCCGACAGCATCGCGCAGCTGCGCTCCGACGGTGTGGTGAAATTCGACATCTCTGAGGCCGCGGTCCAGCAATGGTGCGACGCCATGGACGAGAAGGTGGGTCTGGTTTTCAACGCGGAGGCGGTCCAGGCTTGTACGCCCGGCTACTTCAACAATGAGGGCGACTTCGATGCCACCACCAATAATTTCGTGAACGGCCGGCCGATCTGGGTGGATGCCTATGGCGGCGGCACCTTCGAGTACCAGCAGCTTCTCACCAGGTGGCGGGAATCCAAGGAGTACGAGGGCAATGCCACCATCGTGCGTGCCGATGAATTGGACTGAAGCCAGGCAGGTTCGAGCGAGCCCTTGGTGAACAACATCGACTACAGCCACCGGGACCGGTGCGCGATCACCGGCATCGGCGCCACCGAGTTCTCGGCGCGGTCGGGCCGCAGCGTGGCCGCGCTGGCCGCCGAAGCCAGTCTTGCCGCGATAGCTGACGCCGGCCTGACTCCGGCAGATATCGATGGCGTCGTCCGTTCGGACTACGACACGGTGCACCACAGCGATATCGGCCACTGGCTGGGGTTGAGCCGGCTGACGTTCTGGGGTGTGACCGGTACCGGTGGCGCGTCCCCGTGCGGCATGGTGGGGCAGGCGGTGGCCGCGATCATGTCTGGTCAGGCGCACAATGTGCTGGTCTACCGCGCACTGAATGGCCGTTCCGGCCTACGTTTCGGCAAGGGCACTGCGATGCAACAGGCCGAGGGTGCCCGTCGGGTCGGTGGCGGTGGCACGCTCGATGAGTTCTTCCTGCCGTATGGCCTGATGGCACCGGGGCAGCTCTATGCCCTATATGCGCGTCGTCACATGCTCGAATACGGATCGACCACCGACGACCTCGCCGATATCGCAATGACGGTGCGGCGCCGCGCGAACGCGAACCCACGCGCGATGATGGCCGGCCGCACCATGTCTGTTGCCGACTACTACCAGTCGCGGATGATCGCCGACCCGCTCCGGTTGTTCGACTTCTGTCTGGAATCCGACGGCGCATGCGCGGTGGTGCTCACCGCGGCCGAGCGGGCCGCCGATTCGCCCCAACCCACAGTACTGGTGCGTGCGGTATCCCAGGGAACGGTGCCGGACATGCAGGGCGGCAAGGTGTTTCCCGCACTGATGCGCCCCGACCTGCTGACCAACCCGTCGCGGTCGGTGGGCCAGGAGCTCTACCGGCGCGCCGGGCTAGGCCCGGCCGATATCGATGTCGCCCAACTCTACGACTGCTTCACCATCACGGTGCTGCTACAGCTCGAGGACTACGGCTTCTGCGCGACGGGCGAAGGCGGTGCGTTTGCGTCCAGCGGTGCCATCGATCTGGCCGGCAGCCTTCCGATCAACACCGCGGGTGGGAATCTGTCGGAGGCCTACATCCACGGCATGAACCACATCCTGGAAGGAGTGCGGCAGATGCGCGGTCAGTCGACATCGCAGGTGCCAGATGCGCAGACCTGTCTGGTCAGCTCGGGGGCACCGACGATGACCAGCGCGATGATCCTGAGGGCCGGTTGATGTCCACCTCTGCCTCGCGTCCGCTTCCCGTCGTCGACGACGAGGAGACCGCGGGATTCTGGCAGGCGGCCACCGAACATCGGCTTGTGGTCCGCACCTGCAACACCTGCGGCGTCAAGATTCACCTGCCGAAGTCCTACTGCCATGAGTGCGGGTCCTGGGATGTCGGCTGGCGCGAGGTGCGGCCGACAGGATCGGTCTATTCCTGGACCGTCCTTCAGCACACGATCCATGAGGCATTCCCCGCACCGAGCACGATCGTGCTGGTCGCCCTGGACGAGGATCCTTCGGTCCGATTCATCGGCCAGATACCCGGTGCCGCAGAGCTATCCGAAGGCATGCCGATGCGCGTGCGGTTCGAGGACATCGAACCGGGCGTGACTCTCCCCCAGTGGGAGCCTGATCCGGATCTGACGCGAACATCGCCATCACCACACGAAAGCGAGGAAGTTGATGGGCAAGCTTGAGGGCAAGGTCGCCCTGATCACCGGGGCCGCGCGCGGACAGGGTCGCGCACACGCAGTTCGGCTGGCCGAGGAGGGCGCCGACATCATCGGTGTCGACGTCTGCGGGCAGATTCCTACCGTGACCTACCCGATGGCCACGGCTGCAGATCTCGCCGAGACGGTCGACCTGGTGAAGCAGCTCGGGCGAAGGATGGAGTCGTTCGTGGTCGATGTCCGCGATGCAGCCGCGCTGAAGTCCGCAGTGGCCGAAGGGGTTAGCATGCTCGGTCGGCTGGACATCGTGCTGGCCAATGCGGGCATCATGTTCCAGGGGCTGGGCGAGGGCCGCGACGACGAGGCGTTCCGCGATGCCATCGACGTCATGCTGGTCGGCGTGTGGAACACGATCCAGGCCGCATTGCCGACTCTTCAGCGCCAAGGCGACGGCGGGTCGATCGTCATCACCAGTTCGGTGAACGGGCTCAAAGGTATGGTCGCGGGAACCAATGGCGGCAACTTCGGGTACGCGGCCGCCAAGCACGGCGTCGTCGGGCTGATGCGGATGTACGCCAACTACCTCGCACCGCAACGCATCCGGGTCAACACCGTGCACCCCACGGGGGTCGACACCCCGATGCTGGCCGGTTTCCACGAGTCCGCCGCGGCGGCCGACCCCGCGCTTTCGGCCGGTCTGGGCAATCCGATGCCGGTCCCATTGATCGAAGCGCGCGACGTCAGCAACGCGATTGCCTGGCTGGTCTCCGATGACGCCCGCTACGTCACCGGCATCACCCTGCCGGTGGACGCGGGGATGGTCAACAAGTAATCCAAACCCTTGCTGTGCAAGGTTTTTCACGCACCGCCACGACCGGCCGCCGCCTCGATCAGGTCGGAGTGCAGTACGGTGCGGATGTGCTGGCAGGCCGCCATCTCGGCGAGGTCGCCGTTGCCGCTGCGTACCGCGTCGAGGATCGCCCGGTGCTGCTTGCCCGCCGTGGTCAGGGCGTCGACCAGCCGGGCGTCCGTTGGCGACAGCTCGCCGAGGTAGGCGTGCAATGAGACGCTGGTCATCTTGATGACGTCCAACTGCTGACGGAGCCGGCTGTTGCCGCATGATTCGGCGATGCGGACGTGGAAGGCCATATGAGCCGAGAACCACCGCCCCGAGTCGAATGGCTGCATGGCCGCGTCCATTTCGTCCAAGAGGGCTTCAAGCTCCCCGGCGGTTTCGTCGGCCAGACCGTGGGTGGCCAGCAATCGGGCGGCCAGGCCGTCGAGAACCTCGCGGACCTCGTAGAGCCCGCGTAGCTCGTCGGCCCGGCTGGTGAATTGGGCGACTTCGATGGTGCGGTTGCCATTCGAAACCCGGACCAGCCCCTCCTGCTCGAGAATCCGAAAGGCCTCGCGAAGGGGAGTGCGACTGACCTGAAGCCGCTCCGACCACTCGGTCTGCAGCAAGACCGTCCCCGGCGCGATCGAGTGGTCGAGGATCATCTCGCGCAGCGTTGCGGTGATTCCGTCCACCAGTCGGCCGCCGGTGGCGCGGGATTTCGGCATCGGTTTGCTACTGCGAGCTTTGGGGCGCACGTCGGACGGCACGTATCCAGGATACGTGCCGTCCCGAAATACCGTCAACCTGGAGTCGACGCGCCGTCGGGTTCCAATTTACAGAACCGTGCCCGCCACTTTGTGCGCGATGATCTCGTCCTGCCCGAGTCCCAACTCGAGCAGGATGTCGTCGGTATCGGCGCCGTGTTCCGGTGCGGGCCGCAGCGGGTAACGCGTTTCACCGAACTGCCAGGGCGAGGCGGCGACCATCATCTCGCGGCCGTCGATGTCGAGACCGGCCAGATACCGATTCGCCAGCACTTGCGGATCGCGGCTCACCTCGTAGACGGTTTGCACAATCGACCATGGGCCGCCCAGGTCAGCCAGCCGCTCGGCAACTTCCACGAGGTCGAATTGGGCGAAGGCTTCGTCGAGCTCGGCGATGCATTCCCGGTTGTGGACCGCCCGCGATGCCGCGTCGGCGAACCGTGGGTCGGCCACCAGGCCGGGCACGCCTAGACACTCGCAGAGCTGTCCGAAATATCGATCCGACTGGAACAGCGAGAGCTTGACGAATCGGCCATCTCGGGTGCGATAGGCCAGCGATGCCGGGTTGACGTTCTCCTCGCGCAGCGTCTTGCGAATCGGGCGGCCGTGTTGGGCAGAGGCGATGATCGCCGGCGAGTTGCCCCACACTGCTACCCCGAGCAGCGATACGTCGACCACGGGCGGCTCACCGCTGCGCTCTCGATGGAACAGCCCCGCCGCGATGGCTCCGGCCACGGCCGTCGAACCGGGTAGGTCACCCATCGCCGGCGGCGGGGGGGTCGGCTCCGCTGCTCCCGCCGGGGTCAGGTTGTCCGCCGCGCCACCGCGCGCCCAGAACGTCGTCCCGTCGAAGCCCGGCATATTCCGATCCGCACCGGCCGGGCCGTAACCACTCCCTCGGACATAGACGACGTTCGGATTCATCGCCCGGACATCGTCAACCTCAAGCCCGAGCCGACGACGGCTGTCCGGCAGCAGGTTGGTCAGGAAGACATCGGCGGTGGCGATGAGCCGGCCGAGCAAGTGATATCCCTCGGCGGTGCTCACATCGATGCCGAGGCTTCGCTTGCCGCGGTTGGTCTGCTGCATGAGCGGCTCGAACGGGGTATTGCCCACGCTCATGCCGGCGATGACGAAGTTGCGCTGCGGGTCCGGCCGCTCGGGATGCTCGATCTTGACCACGTCCGCACCCCAGTCGGCCAGAATTGCTCCGGCCGCCGGCACGAACAGATAGGAGGCCAGTTCGACCACGCGAACACCCTCGAACACCTTCATGTATTGGTCTGTCTCTCTGTGCGGTTCGTTGACCCGGCCGGCGGCGTCATGACTTCGGCGTCGGGTAGCCGATGATCCGGGTGTCGAGGAACTCCTCGAAACCGGCCATGCCCCACTCCCGGCCCAGACCGCTCTGCTTCATCCCGCCGAACGGGGTGTCACGTGCGAACCAGGTCGCTCCATTGACATCCATGGTCCCGGTGCGAACACGCTTCGCTACCGAAAGGGCGCGCTCATCGGTCGCCGAATAGACCGCGCCAGACAGCCCGAACAACGAATTGTTGGCGATCGCCACGGCCTCTTCCTCGGTGTCGTAGGGGATCACCGCGAGTACCGGTCCGAACGTTTCCTCTTGGGCGATCGTGGAATCCGGGTCCACATCGGCGATCACCGTCGCCTCGACGAAGTACCCGGTCTCGGCCGACTCAGGCACACCACCGCCGGCCACGATGCGGCCGCCTTCGGCACGGGCCTTCTCGATGTGCTGCAGCACCCGTTGCTGGTTCGCCCGGCTGATCTGCGGGCCCATGTGCGTGTCGGGGTTACGGGGATCGCCCCAAATGACCTGCGCGGCAACCTCCGCCGCGAGTTCGAGGGCCGGCTCGTACTTCGCGCGGGGCAGCAGCAGGCGGGTCAGATTCGTGCAGCCCTGCCCCGAATGCCGGGCCATCCGGGGCACATTAAACCGGACCACCGTTTCGATGTCGGCATCGTCGAGCGCGATGGTGGCCGATTTACCGCCGAGTTCCAGGGCGACCTTCTTCACCCGCTCGGCGGCGGTGGCCATGATTCGCTTCCCGACCGCCGTCGAGCCGGTGAAACTGATCATCTCGACGCACGGATGCGCGACGAGCGCCTCGCTCACGTCGGCTTCCGAGCTGGTGATGACGTTGACGACACCGGGCGGAATGTCGGTTTCCTCGACCACCAGCTTGCCGACGAAGTTGGCGGTCCACGGGGTCAACGGGGACGGCTTGATGATCGCGGTGTTGCCCGCAGCCAGGGCCGGCCCAAGTTTGTAGATGAGCTGCTGAATCGGATAGTTGTACGGCGTGATCAGCGCCGTAACCCCCCAGGGTTCCTTGATCAGCAACCGCTCGTTCGGTGACAGCATCGCCGGATGCGGCGGCAGGTTGCGTTCGAACGCATAGCTTTCGGCCAGCTCCATCCAGTCGGTGATCTCATCCACCGGATCGTTCAGCTGGAAGTAATCGGTCATGAAGATCGGGCAGCCAACCTCGGCGACGAGGATCTCACGCAGTTCTTCGAGGTGGCGCTGCATCGCTTCACGAAGTTGCCCCAAACACCGCGATCGGAAAGCATGATCCTTGGACCACGTGGTGTCTTCGAAGGCACACTGGGCCGCGCCGGCCGCGGCGTCCACATCCTCGATACCGGCGTCCGGGGTCTGCCCGATCTCAGTTTCGTTGTAGGGGTCTACGTTCGCGAAAGTCTTACCCGACCGCGCGCCCACGAGGCGCCCGTCGATCAGGAGCTGAGGAACGAACTCTTCCGCCATGCATGCCTCCTACGTGACGGCCTTCGCGGGCCGCATCTATGTTTGTATCCAGGATTCTCAAACCATATCGGGCGTCGCGGGCCCAAGTCAACGGCGGGCGATCCCACACTCTCCGCCCCACCTCAGAGCCGCGCCGACAAGGATGGGCTACCACGTCGGCCGCGAAGCAGTTGACATCTCGAGTATTTTAGGAATCCTGGATACACACCTGATCCACCCCTTCCGGGGCAATTGCGCATCGGGTTCACAGGCGCTGTCCGCCTGACCGCCTTCAGGCGAACTACGGAGGGATGGAATGGATCTGACACCGATGCCGGCCGTCGAGGCGTTTCGCGCCGAGGTGCGCGCCTGGCTGTCCGACAACAAACCGGCGCTGCCGCTGCCCTCCGGTGACTCAAGCGCCGGGATGCCTGCCCATGTGGCCTGGGAGAAGAAGCTGTTCGACGCCGGTCTGGCTGTCGTCGGCTGGCCGCAGCGATTTGGCGGCCGCGATCTCGACCTGTGGCACTGGCTGGCCTTCGAGGAGGAGTACTACCGGGCCGGCCTGCCACAGCGGGTCGGGCAGAACGGCATCTTCCTGCTGGGGCCGTCCGTCCTGGAGTTCGGTACCCACGATCAGCAGGAGCGGATCCTGCGACGGATGGCAGCCGTTGAGGACATCTGGTGCCAGGGTTGGTCCGAGCCCGAGTCCGGCAGTGACCTCGCATCGCTGCGCGCGAGGGCTGTGCGGGACGAAAAGTCGGGTGGATGGCGGCTTTCCGGGCAAAAATGCTGGACGACGCGGGCGGCGTTCAGCACACACATGTTCGGCATCTTCCGTACCGGCGAGCCCGGCGAGCGTCACCGAGGCCTCACCTACTTCCTGATCGATCTGGACCAACCCGGGGTGTTGGTCCAGCCGGTGGCCAAGTTTGACGGCGAGAACGGATTCGCCGACGTCTACTTCGACGGCGCTTTCGTCCACGATTCCGATGTGCTCGGCGGCGTGGGTAACGGATGGAACGTCGCAATGGCGACCACCGGGTCCGAGCGCAGTCTGTCGCTGCGCAGCCCGGGGCGATTCCTGGCGACTGCAGACCGTTTGGTCGACAGCCTCTGTGCCGCACCGGACCTGCGCGACGACGCCCGATACCGCAGTGCGGTGACGGAGGCGTGGATGGGTGCTCAGGCCTACAAGCTGGCCACTGACTGGACGGTCACCCGGATACTCGACGGCGACCCGATCGGGGCCGAAGCCAGCCTCAGCAAGGTGTTCTGGTCGGAGCTCGACATCGAGTTGCACCAGGTGGCGCGCACTTTGCGAGGCGCCGATGCCGACCTCGAGGACGAGTGGATGAGCGGCTTCGAGTTCGCCCTGTCGGGTCCGATCTACGCGGGGACCAACCAGATTCAGCGCAACATCATCGCTGAACGACTGCTCGGACTGCCGAGGAAATAGCCATGCACTTTGCGTTCACCGCCGATCAGATCGAGCTACGTGACGGCCTTCGTGACCTTCTGGTCCAGGTATGCCCGCCTGCAGTGGTCCGCGCGGCCTGGTCCCCCAGCCCCGAACCCATCCGGCTGTTGTGGAAGCAACTCGGAGCAGTTGGGCTGCTCGGATTGCTCGCACCCGAAACGGCCGGCGGCATGGGAGCTTCGGAGATCGAACTGGTATTGCTGCTCGAAGAATGCGGACGGTTCGCCGTTCCGGGCCCGGTCGGCGAACACATCGCCGCGGCCGTGCCCGCATTGGCAATCGCCGGAGCGCCCGAAGCGGCCCGGGCCATCACCGGCGAAGCCATCACCACCGTCCGGGAAGCCGCCTCCGATCGGGTGCGCTGGATCAGCACCGCGGATCTGCTCGTTCATCCGGACCGGGGCGGCCTCCGGTTGACTGCGCGCACAGACCTGGATGTCGAGCGTCAGCTGTCCTCGGTCGATCGGTCGGTCCCGTCGGCCCGTGTGATACCGCGTCGGACCCGGGATCTCCCCGGGGCCGACGCCGGGCTTTTCCGGCGCCGCGCCACCTTGGCCGCGGCCGCGCAGCTTATCGGCCTGGCCGACCGGATGATCGCGATGGCCAGCGACTACGTCAAGGTAAGAACCCAGTTCGGGGTTCCGGTGGGCTCCCAACAGTCGGTGAAGCATCTGCTGGCCACCGCACTGGTCAGCCTCGAGCATGCCCGGCCGGTGGTCTACCGCGCCGGCTGGGTGCTCGCCGCCGGCGGTGCCGACCCCGGCCCGGCGATCAGCTTCGCCAAGCTCTATGCCACTCGGGCAGCAGATCTCGCGGCCCGAACCGCCCTGCAGTGCCACGGGGCGATCGGTTACACGTGGGAACACGACCTGCACATGTGGATCAAGCGGGTATGGACCTTAGGCACCGCATGGGGAACCCCGGCCGCACACGAGGACATCGTCGCCTCGGCAGTACTCGACGCTCGCTACTGAACACTTCGCCCCACCACAGATTGGGTCATTCCTATGCGAAACACGCTCTACGGTCCCGACCACGCACAGCTGCGAACCGCCGTCCGCGCCTTCCTGCAGCGCGAGGCCATCCCGAATGTAGCCAAGTGGGAGCAGCAACACCGGGTGGACACCGAGTTCTACCGTAAGGCAGGCGAACTCGGACTCCTTGGCCTGCAGATCCCCGAGTCCTACGGCGGTGGCGGCCAGACCAGCTTCACCTACAACCTCGTGGTGGCCGAAGAATTGATCGGCGCCCACCTGTCGCTGTCGCCGGTACGGGTGCACATCGACGTCGTCGTCCCCTACTTCCTCAGCTACGCCACCACCGCCCAAAAGGATCGCTGGCTACGCAGACTGGGAACCGGTGAGAGCATGGCGTCCATCGCGATGTCGGAACCGGAAACAGGTTCGGACATCGGTGGCATCAAGACGACCGCTCGGCGCGACGGTGACAACTTCGTCATCAACGGCGCGAAAACCTTCATCACCGGTGGGATCAACGCCGATCTGGTCATCGTCGTTGCGCGGACGTCGCGTCCGGATGATCGCCGGGGCGGCCTGTCGCTCTTCGTGGTGCAGGACGGTACCGCCGGCTTTGTCAAGACCCGCAACCTCGACAAGCTCGGGATGCAATACGCCGACACCGCGGAGCTGAGTTTCACCGACGTCGTCGTCGGGGCCGACGACATGTTGGGCGAGGAAGGACGCGCATTCGAATACCTGACCAGCAACCTGGCTCAGGAGCGGATCAGCGTGGCCGCGGGTTCGGTGGCGATGGCAAAAACCGCATTGGCCGACACCATCGAGTATGTCCGCCAACGGCAGGTATTCGGTCGCCAACTGTCGCAGTTCCAGAACACCAAGTTTGTGCTGGCCGGCGTGTCCGCCGAGATCGAGGCCGCCGACTCGATGCTGCAGCGCGCGGTGGCAGAACTGGACGCCGCGCAACTGTCCGGCGCGGATGCCGCCCGGGTGAAGCTGTTCAGTTCGGAGATGCAGGCCCGGGCGGTGGACAGCTGCCTGCAGTTGTTCGGCGGTTACGGTTATATGCTCGAATACCCGATTGCGAAGATGTACGCCGATGCGCGGGTGAGCCGAATCTACGGCGGCTCAAGTGAAATCATGAAGACCATCATCGCCAAGTCATTGGAACTCTGAGGACACGCGGTTCACTTCCCACAGTGCCAACTCATAGGTCGGTTCGAGCGGAGAGGTGTTCGCGCAAGGTCCGGCGCATGAGCTTGCCATTGTCGTTGTACGGCAATGCCTCGACGACATCCACCGTCGATGGTGCCTTGCTGGAGCGCAGCCGGGACCGCACCCAATCCTGCAGGGCGGCCAGATCGGGTGTGCGGCCCGGTGCGGCGACCACGGCCGCGGCGATCTGCTCACCCCAGTCGTCATCGGGCAGTCCGACCACCCCGGCGTCGAGGACGTCGGGGTGGCTGATCAGCGCATCCTCCACTTCACCGGGCGAGATGTTCTCTCCACCGCGCACGATCACATCGTCGAGGCGGCCTTCGATGAACACATAGCCGTCATCATCGATACGCGCGGCGTCCTTGGTTCGGAACCACCCCTCGTCGTTCGGCCCCGCGTCGACTCCGGCGTACCGGCCCGAAACCTGTTCACCACGAACCCACAGCTCGCCCAGCTCCCCGGCGCCGACGATCTGCCCGGCCTCGTCGCGGACCGACAGTTCGACGGTCGGCAGAGCACGTCCGACCGAACCCAGCCGGGCCCGCACCTGCGGATCTTCCGACGAGGACGCGGCGCGATGATCGTCTGGACCGAGAACGGTGATAGTTGAGCTGGTTTCGGTGAGTCCATAGCCATTGACAAACCCGACATCCGGCAGACGCCGCATCGCATCTTCGAGAACCGGTAACGGCATGCGGCCGCCGCCGTAGGACAGATGCCGCAGGCTGGAGAAGCCGCCGGCCGGGTCGTCAGCCAGCACGGTGAGGATCCGGGCGAGCATAGTGGGCACCACGGAAGCGTGGGTAACGCCATGCTGGCGAACCGCTCTGATCCACCCAGCCGGATCGAACGCGTCCAGCTGCACCATCCGCCGCCCGCTGTACAACGTGCTCAGCAGGTTCGCAATACCACCCACGTGGTACGGCGGGAGGCTGACCAGCTGGGTGTCGCCCGGCTCGGCGGCCATCAGTTCGACCGTGCCGAAGATATAGGCGGACAGGTTCATATGTTCCAGCACAGCAACTTTCGGAGCACCCGAGGTGCCGCTGGTGAACAACTGGACGGCGGGCCGCTGCGGCACTGCACCGGTGATGGCGACCGGTTCATTCGCCTCGACGCTCTCCAGAAACTTCTCCCGGCCAACGATCGTCACGCCGGTCTCACCGGCCAGCGGGGACAACCGCGCAAGCATGGTGTCATCGGCGATAACCACCGCCGAACCGAGTCGGCGCACGGCGGTTACCAGTTGATCGTCGGTCCAGCGGTAGTTGAGCGGCGCGAAGGGCTTGTCGGCGAGTGCGGCGCCGAAAAGCGCGATCGGGAAGAGTCGGGAATTCACCCCGATCATCACGACATTGTCCTGGCGATGACGGTTCAGCTGCTCAGCGGCGCGGCGGGACCGATCCCACAGCTGGTCATAGGTGAGGGCGCCATAGGTGTCGCTGAGCGCGATCCGGTCGCCGCCGGCTTCTGCCGCCATCTCGGCGATCATGGCAATGTTCATGGCACTAGTCCGATGCGGGCAGAGCCTTGGCGGCCTTGATGGACAGCGGGATGTCGCCGAGGAACAGGGCGGCCCCGCCGCCCTTGGTGCACAGCAGCTCAAGACTCGAATCTGCATCGACGTATCGCTTGCCCAGCACGGTCCCGCCGTCATGGCCGGCCGTCACGGCCGGCCCGGATTCCACCTCGGCATCGATCGGCAGCAGCGGATGCCCACCACAGGTGAGGTCGACCGGATCCGCCGGTGCCCGAACAACGATCACCTGCGTCTCGTCAACTGCGCTACGCAGCCGCGCGCCGACTGTCAGTTGCACTGCATCCACCTCCGAAATGCTGAAAGTTGTAAGGGACAAGTGTGATTGAGAGGTCGTCCGCTAACGGCCCGTGACCACATCGCGCATGCTGCGGGCATCATGGCCGGCAAGCGACCCCAGACCGAGTTCGGCATTGTGCGCGTGTGCCAGGTGATGGAGGCCAAACACCGCATCCATCCCGTCGCGGACACCCATCAGGTCCTCGCACTGATTGACCGCCCGCTTGGTCAACGCGAGGCCCATAGCGGGCATCTTCGCGATCCGTTTCGCCATGTCCAGGACCGTCGGTTCCAGATCAGCGCGGGGCACCACGCGATTCACCATGCCCAGACGTTGGGCCTCTGATGCATCGATGCGTTCCCCGAGAAACAGGAACTCCTTGGCGAACCGGGGACCCAATTGCCAAGGATGCGCAAAGTATTCGACTCCGGGTATCCCCATGCGGACGGTCGGATCGGCGAAGAAGGCGTCGTCGGCGGCCACGATGAGGTCGCACGACCACGCTAGCATCAGGGCACCGGCGACACAGGCACCCTGGACCATCGCGATCGTCGGCTTGGGAATCTCCCGCCAGCGCCGGCACATGCCGAGATACACCTCGGACTCACGGGCGTACCGGCTCGCCGCGCCGGCCTTGTCCGTGTGGTCCCACCACAGCGACGCCCGCCGCTGGTAAGACTGGTCGATGTCGCGATCAGGCGTACCGATGTCGTGCCCGGCGGAGAAGTGTTTTCCGTTGCCGGCCAACACGATCACCTTGATTGCATCGTCATCGGCAGCACGGTAGAAGGCGTCATCGAGCGCGTATGTCATCGCACTGTGCTGGGCATTGCGATACTCGGGCCGGTTCATCCGGACCACCGCAACGGATTGCTCGACAACCTCGTACTGCACCACGCTCGCCGGCGAGGCGGAAGTGTTCGATTCGTTCATCGGCCGGCCGGGGTGAGATGGCCGCAGAGCGCACTGGTCGCCCCGTCCCTCTTGCTTTGCCAAGAACGCAAGTCTCGCTCCCTTTCGGTCGTGACCATTAATGTATCCAGGATACTATCCTACTCGGGGCCCCCGCCGCGGGGGTGCGTAGTGATTGGTTCGGCCAGCCGCCGAACTCGCATGACATGAGGATCACCTTGCGACCGGCATCGTGACGCCGGCGCTGAGCATTTGGGTCCCAGCCATCGGAAGCCGTCGTGCTCCTGGGTGTGCGTTCTTCGGACTGGTCGCCGACCTTCGGATCGCCTACGCGACGACGCGAACCCTGCGCAGCGAAGGATCGGCGGGGTCCGGCACGTTCATCCCTGCCGCCAAACCGGTACGCAGGTAATCCAGCACTGCCTCGTTGATCCGTTCACCGGGAACCACTGCCGGAATGCCCGGCGGGTACGGGGTGATCTGTTCGGCGGAGATCCGGCCGGCCGCCTGCTCCACCGGAACATCCTCGACCCGGCCGAAGAACGCATCGCGGGGCGACGCCACGGTCTCCAGCTCCAACTCCGTCGGCGACGGCAGATCGACCCGCGGCGGCGGGTCGAAATCGTAAGCGGCCTTGCGCCACAGCTTCAACGCCTCGACCAACCGGCCCGCGGCATCCGGGCCGTCGGCCAACGACATGGTGGCCAGGACCCTGCGATGGTCGGTCATCCCCAGGTCGAGTTCACAGCGCTCGCGCAACCAGTCTGCCGCCTGGTAGCCCGACGTACCGGTCCCCGCCACATCGATCAGCACCTGCAACCGGTCCAGATCGTGTGAGGCCTGCTTGCCCAGCAGCTCCTTGTCGAGCACCTCGACGTCGTCGATCTCCTCGATCTCGCGCCGGGTCCGTTCAGCCAGTTCCAGTGCGGCGCCCATCAACTCGTGGCCGTGCTCGACCATCTGCCGACGCCAGCCGTCAATCGCGCTGTACACCAGTACGTTCGGACTCGTCGTCATGAGGAGATCCGCACATGCCGATAACCGGTTCTGGTCCACGAGGTCGCCCTGCAGATGAAACACCGAGCCCTGCTCGAAACCGGCGCCCATCTTGTGCACGCTGACCACGCACACGTCCGCACCCGCGTTCATCGCCCACGTCGGCAGATCCTCGTGGAAGGGCAGATGCGCGCCCCACGCCTCATCGACGATCAGCGGCTTGCCCCGGCGGTGACAAACCTGTGCGATGCCCTCGATGTCGGCGCAGGTGCCGTACGGGCTGGGGCTGACGATCAACGCGGCGGCCGCATCCGGGTGCCGCTGCCAGGCCTCCTCGACCTGTTGCGGTGACGGCGGATGAGACAGGTGGCGTTCTGCGTCCCATTGCGGGGTGATCCAGCGGGGCACCAGACCCGAGAAGATCAGGCCGGCCACCACCGACTTATGGCTGTCCCGGCTGAGCAGGAGACTGCCGTCGCACCCCGCCACCGCCATCATCGCGGCCTTGACCGACAGCGAACTGCCGCACGTCGAGAACCAGGCCGCCCGCGCTCCCACCGCCTCGGCCATCAGTTCCTCCGCCCGCTTCAGATAGCCATTGCTCATCCGTCGGTCATCGAGACCGCCGCTGGCCAACACATCGCTGAAGAACGGCTCTCGACCCAGTACCCGCAGCACCCGCCGATCGACACCGCGCCCCTGACGATGCCCCGGCGGCGAGAACCCGTACCGGTTGGAAATGTGGTACTCGTGCAGCGCGTCAAGCAGCGGCGCCGCGGCCTGATTGCCCATCATGGCGGGTGAGTACCCACATCAGCCCAACCACCACACACGCAGCCGTCATCACCGCGAATGCCGTCGGGAACGAGAACGAGGTGGCCAGCGCACCGACAGCCAGAGACCCGAGACCCGTACCGGTGTCGAATCCGACATTCCAGGCCACGCTGACCGCACCGCGCGCGTGCTCACCGGTCGCGGCGAACGCCTGCACCAGAGTGAGGTTCTGCAGCGCCCCGTAAGCGATCCCGAGCAGCACACAGCCGACGATCACCCCGACCGCGCCGCCGATCGAGCCGACCCCGATGCCGATCGCGATCACGGCAAGGCCGATCGCGCCGATTCCCAGCATCGGGGCGATGAATCGTGCCGGGCCATGACGATCGGCGACACCCCCGATCCACCACCGGGCCAGCGCGGCCGTTCCGGTCATCCCGAGCAGCGCCGCGAATGCGGTGGTGGCGCCACCCAGTTGCGGGGCGAAGGTCAGGATTCCCCCGCCGGCCGCGGTGATCACCACGAGTGCGGCAATCGGCCCGACGAGCC
Organism: Mycobacterium shunyiense; assembly: GCF_058270035.1. NCBI lineage: Bacteria > Bacillati > Actinomycetota > Actinomycetes > Mycobacteriales > Mycobacteriaceae > Mycobacterium > Mycobacterium shunyiense. The sequence goes on from NZ_JBZDPT010000031.1 coordinate 247,150, forward strand.
CGCCGACACCGTGCAGCCGATCGGAGTGCGCCTCGTGGGACAGGATCGGTGCCGGGCGGGCGAAAGCCAGCGGCAGCCCCAGCAGCGGGGCGGCGGCCAGCACGAACACCAGCTGATAGCTCATATGCTCGGCCAGCCACGGCGCCAGCGGAATCAGCACGAACTGCGGTGCCGCGATGGCCAACCCGTACGCGCCGATCGCCCGGCCGCGGCGCTCCTGCGGGATCAGCGCCGCGATACCGCTGACACCACAGACCGTCAGGACACCGAAACCCAGTCCACGCAACGCCGCCAGCACCAACACCTGCCACAGGGAAGTGGCCAGCGGATGCAGCAGTGCCGGCGCTCCCAGCAGTACCAGCCCGAGCGACAGCGTGAGCGCCCATCCCGCGCGCCGCAACAACCGCCCGACCAACAACTGTGCGATGACGGTGCACAGCATGAGCAGGCCATTGACCACACCGGCCCCGAGGTTGTCCGCGCCGATCCGGACCGCCCACATCGGGGCCACCGGCAGCAGCAGGGAGAAGCCGGCGAATCCCATTGCGGCACAGGCCAACAATGCGGGCATGCCTGGTACCCGCCACACACTGTCGCGGGTCACCGGCGGAACACCACCGCACCGGCGATGATGGTGGCGGCCACCAGATCGCCGTCGAGCGTGTCCACCACCCGCTGCGGCGAGGCCGCCAGCAGGCACAGGTCGCCAGGCTCGCCTGGGGCGATGCTGCGCGGCCGGGCCGGATTCCCGGCGCCGCCCAGGAACAGCGTCAACGCGCGACGCCCCGAGATCCGTTCGACCGGGTTCAGCACCACACCGTGCGGGGTGCGGCGGTGCACCGCGGCACGCATGGCCGCCCACGGGTCCGGGGCGCCGAACGGCGCATCGGTGGACAGCGCCACCGACACCCCGGCGGCCAGCAGGGTCGCCAGCCGCCACAGTTGACCATGTTCGGCGCCAGGCACATCCGCGTAATACTGGTCGCCCCGCTCGGCGACGAAATTGGGTTGGGTCACCACCGTGAGCCCGAGGGAGACGAGGTCGTCGATACAGTCCTCGGGCACCATCGCGGCATGCTCGATCCGGTCGGCCGGGTGACTGCCCGCGGCGCGTAGCGCGGCGATGGTGACGACGAGTTGGGCCGCCGTCACGCAATGCACCGCCACCGGTTGACCGCCACGGTGCCGCTCGGAAATCCAGGCCGTCAGCTCGTCGAGGTCGAGTCCGTCATCGTGCAGGATTCGCTTGCCCGGTGCCAGGTAGTGCACGCGCTGACGCATCCCGATGGGGCGGTCTGCCGGCTGAAGGTCCGGGGTCGCATCGGTGACGCCGGTGACGCCATAACCGGCCAGGCGGGCGCTGAACTCCGCGATCTGGGTGGGACGCCGTTGCAATGCATCCGCCCAGGTCGGGTCCGCGCTGCGCAGCCGCCCATCGGGATGATCGCCCAATCCCAGGGCCGCGAGGCCGGGCGAATTCACCGTCCACATCACCCCGCTGCGATGCTGCACCCGTACCGGTGTGCCCGGCATCAACCGGTCCAGCACGTGTCGGTCCAACGGGCCGGCCACCGCCTCGTGATAGCCGACGGCCCGGATCCAGCCGTCGCTGCCCACCACTGCGGCCGTCAACGCCTGCGCCAGTGCGGCCTCGTCGACCACCTCGGCTGGGCCGACCCGGATCGAATCCTGTTCGGCTGCAGCAGAATGCACGTGCAGATGGTGATCGTGCAGCCCTGGGATCACGGCACCCGATGCCGCGTCGAGTACCTCTTCACCGGGCTCGGGCGACAGCGACTCCGCGACCTGCTCGATGGTCTCGCCGACCCGGATGTCGACCACTGCTCCGTCCAGCAGCGTTGCGTGACGAATCAGCATGGGGCCACCGTCCGTTCCGCCACCAACCGGCGCACCGCCTCGTTGTCGACTCCGAGTTCGGGGCCTGCCGCACCTGGAGTGGGACGGACCGCCTGCACCCGGGTGGCGTCATCGTCCGAAGAACGGTATCCGGCAGCCACCGCCGCCATCGAGAACTCGATCAGCTCACCGCCACCGCGTGCCCGCGACTGAACCACCGTAGCAGCGGCGTGCAGTCCGGTGAGAGGGTCGGCGATGGCGTCACCGCTGAACATCGGTGCACCGTCTCGATATTCGACCAGACCACCGGATACCGCAGCATCATCGCCGAACGCCACCCAGTCGGCCCTGTCCTCATCGGTACCGTGACCGGTGATACGCAGCCAGATACGTCCCGGCCTGTCCGAGACCACGTCGGGCCCCAGGCCGCGACGGGCCAGCGCGGCCGGTCGCGAGGCCTCGATCACCACATCGGCCGCGTCGATCAGTGCGGCCAGCTCACTGGGATCGTCGAAATCAGTGGCGTACGAAAGTTTTCCACCGTTCATCCAGTCGAAGAATTCCGGCTCCCCCGCGCGGGTGCCGTCCGGCCGGCTCCAGCTTTCGACCTTGACCACGGTGGCCCCGGCCCGGACGAGCAGCTGACCGCACAGCGGCCCGGCCCACATCGACGACAGATCGGCCACCAGCACCCCGGCCAGCGACGCGGGCCCGGCCGAGCCGAGCGGGCGCACCACCGGGGGCGCCGGCCGGGCTTCACCCAGTACGCCGACCGGCAATCCGAGCAGGCGAGCGCGTTCGGCGACCGTCGCGGCGCTGGTTTCCGCCACCCATCTCCGGATCGCCGGCCAGGCATCGGTGGCTACCGAATCAGCCTGCAGCAGTGCGGGGATCATGGCGATGTCGTCGGGGCGCGAGAGGGTCAGGGCGCACCATCCGTCGCGAGCAGCCAACAGGCGCGTCGCCCCACCCGCCGAGATCTGTCCCCGGGGCGCGATGTCCAACAGTGCGGCGCGTCCGGTCAGCAGCTCGGTGGCATCGAGCGTGACACCGGTGTGTGCCGTGAAACCGTCGGCGACCTCCTGGGCCTGCCTCAGCAGGGCCCTCGGAATCGCCAACTCCGCCATCAGAACTGCAACGCGCTGAACCGCCAGTCCAGCACCTGGCGATCGGGGTCGTCGGGTCCGCCGGCCGCGTACACCAGCGAGCGCAACCGCAGCACCCCGGCATCGGCCAACTCCACGTGCAGCTCACTGAACAGGGTGTCGCCCTCGTGCACCGGACCGGTGTGGTCACAGGACTCCCAGCCCAGCACGGTCACCAGGTTGGGCAACAACCGGTTGGCCTGGGCCAGCGCGAGCCCGATGGTGTGTCCGCCGTACACCAGGCGCTGACCGCCCGCCCGCCAGTCGTGATGGGTGGCAGCAATATTCAAGGTCAGCCGGGCCAGTTCCGGCGCGCTACTGACCACATCTGCGGTGCTGTGCAGCACCGCGCCGGACAGGCCCGGATCGAAATGCGGCCCGGGTACCCGGGCGCGGAATGCCTCGGCATCCCAGCCTGCCGTGGGGTTCGGCGCGGTGGTAGCGGCCCCGATCGCCGATAGATCGTCGGCGTGTCCGGTATCGACGTCATCGCCGGACAGCGGCAACATCGCACAGCGGTAGAAGTCGAGAACCTTGCGGTCCAACTGGTCGACGGTCGTCATCCGCAGGGCGGCCAGGCCGGTGGCCGCACGACCCGGCTTCATCGAATTCTGTTTGAGACCAACCACTTCGGTGCGGGTGTACAGGCTGTCACCGATCACCGGGCAGCGGTGGAACGCCAGGCCGCGGTAGAACAGGTTCGCCTTGACCCGCTGCGTCACCAGCGTGCTCTGGCCGATCGCCACATCGCAGACCAACCCGGGGTGCGCCAGCGGCCCCGGTTCGCCGGTCACCGCGGTGGCGAGGTCGGCATCGAGCGCCAGCCGCAAGCGGTCGCCGAGGATCGCCTGGTGCGTCGCTGCCGCACCGGCGGTCAGCGTCATCGACGGTGCGGTGTCGAATACCTGGCCAACCACCAGGTCATCGAAGTACGGACCACCCTGTTTCACATCTGGCACTATGCCATTCACCGACGGTGATCCTGCGTCTAGGGCGCGGAAGTGCGAGAAGGGACCGCCCTCACCGCGGAGTCACCGTTTCGGGCCGCACCTCATCGACCAAGCCCCACGTCTGGGCCGTCGCGGCATCGATGGTGTGCCCGGAGAGCACCAGATATGCGGTGCGCCACCGGCCGATGCGCCGCGTAATGCTCACCGTGCCGCCCGCGCCCGGAATCAGCCCCAGAGCCAGTTCCGGCAGGCCTATCACGGCGTCCGGGTGGCAGCGGACCCACCCGCAGAAAGAAGCCATCTCCAGACCGCTGCCCAGCACCTGACCGTGCACCTCGGCGCGGCAGCGCCGCCTCAGCCTTTCGGTGAGTTCATCGAGCACCAGGGCCGGGCTGTGCCGGGTACGGGCCAGGTGGGCGCTCGCCGGGTCGTCGAACGAGCCGAACTCGGCCAGATCGCCTCCGCTGCAGAAGGATCGGCCATTTCCCCCGAGGACCACCTCGTCGACCGACGGATCCAGCCGGGCCACCTCGAGGGCCTCCAGCAGGGCGCCCCGGGCGTCAGTGGAGAACGCGTTGTGCCGCTGGGGCCGGTTGAAGCGGACGTGCAGGGTGTTCCCGTCGCGGTGGGCCTGCACCGGGTCGGGCAGTAGCGGCGCGGTGGCCGGTCCACGATCGGCCAGCCACCGGGCGAACTCTCCTCCGGACTGCAGCGTTGAGTAGGCCAGCGATTCGGTGATCACCCCGGCTCGGGTCTGCCCGCCCGGATCGAACGAACGCAGCACGTCGTCACACACCGCGGCGGCCTGCGGCCACGTCCGGCAGCGCTCAGTGAGTTCGTCCAGAGCCCGTTGAACCGACTCCACGGTGACCGCTCGCCGGTCAGTGCTGGGGCGTTCGGTCAACGTGAACGTCACGGCATCGGTCGGGGTGTCGACCCCGACCCGGATTCCCGCGGGCAGCTCGTGGATCACGAGTACTTGTTTATCAGCCCCTGCTTGTACAGCTTGCCGGTATCGGTGCGGGGCAGCTCGGCCTCGAACGAGATGGTCCGCGGGCACTTGTAATGCGTCAGCTTGTCACGCAACCAGGCGAGCAACTCCTCGGCGAATTCCGGGGTGGCATCGGCCGGGTCCACGGTCTGCACCACGCCCTTGACGCTCTGCCCCATCTCGTCGTCCGGGATGCCGAAGACCGCGGCATCCATCACCTTGGGGTGGACGACGAGCATGTTCTCGGCTTCCTGCGGGTAGATGTTCACCCCACCCGAGATGAGCATGTGGTGGCGCCGGTCCGTCAGGTACAGGTAGCCGTCCTCATCGACATATCCGATGTCGCCCACGGTCTTCCAGCCATGAGAATCCCGCGAGGACGCGGTCTTCTCGGCGTCGTTGAGGTACTCGAAATCGGCACCGCCCTCGAAGAAGATCTCACCGGCCTGACCGGGTGGCAGCTCCTTGCCGTCCTCGTCGAGGATGTGCACCAGACCGTTCATCGGCTTACCGACCGAACCCGGGTGCGTCAGCCAGTCCTCGGCGAAGATCACCGTCGCACCGATGGCCTCGGACGAGGCGTAGTACTCGTCGACGATCGGACCCCACCAGTCGATCATCTGCTTCTTGATCTCGACCGGACACGGCGCGGCGGCGTGCATCACGCGCCTCAGACTCGACAGGTCGTACGAATTACGCACATCCTCAGGCAGTTTCAGCATGCGGGTGAACATCACCGGCACAAACTGTCCCTGGGTGACCTTGTGCTTCTGGATCGCCTCCAGGCAACCTTCGGCGTCGAACTTCTCGAGCACCACCGTGGTGATGCCGGCGGCCTGGGTCTGCATCGACCACACCGACGGCGCCGTGTGGTACAGCGGCGCGGGACTGAGATAGACCGAGTCCGGCTGCATCCAGAATCCGACGAGCGCCGACATCATGCCCGGGGTTTCCGACGGCGGCACATGCGGCAGGTCGCGCTTGATGCCCTTGGGCCGGCCCGTCGTGCCCGACGAGTACTGCAGCAGATCGCCGTCCAACTCGTCGTCGATCGGGGTGGCGGGCAGATCGGCGACGGCCTCGGGGTAGCGCTTCCAACCGTCGAGCTCGCCGGAGGCGCTGGTCGCCGACGATTCGGCTCCGTCGGCGATCAGCAGGGTGCCCGGCAAGCCGTTGGGCAGCTCCTTCTCCAGACCGCTCAGGACGTCCTTGAGGACAGCGGAGCCGACGATGGCCTTGGCTCCACTGTTGTCGATGATGTAGGCCGCCTCGGCGGCGGTCAGATGCGTGTTGATCGGCACGTAGTACAGCCCGCTGCGGCGCGCCGCCCACATCACCGCGTGCATGTGCTCGTTGTTCTCCATGAGAATCGCGACCACATCGCCCTCTTGCAGACCCTGCTGCCGGAAGTAGTGGGCCAGCCGATTCGCGCGGGCTTCGAGCTCACCGAAGGTGACGACGGTTCCCGTCGGGTGGAGGATGATCGCCGGCTTTTCGGGGTTGGCCTCGGCATGCTCGCGGATCTGCATGATGGCACTGTAACGGGCGCCACTTGACAGGTGTCAATTAGGGCGGGGTTACACCCACCGCGCAGGCCGTGAGCAGGTCTTTGACTGCAGAAGCACTCAGTCCGCCCGCACCGCTAATCACGGCCCTGGTCGGGTGCGGCGGACCTACGATGTCAGAACGCCCAGCGGATCGAGCGTGGGGAGCGCCGATGCGATTCACCGAATGGCGCTGAGGACGGCCCAGACATGGCGTCGGGAGTCCTCACGTTTCTGTTCACCGATATCGAGGGATCCACTCGACGGTGGGAGGCCGACCGTGACGCCATGCGGGCGGCGCTCGAGGTCCACGATGAGGTGCTGCATCGGACGATAACCGAGCATGAAGGACAGGCGTTCAAACACACCGGCGACGGGGTGTGTGCTGTCTTCACCTCACCAGCGGGCGCCGTCGAGGCCGCGGTGGCCGCGCAGCGGGAGTTGGGATTGCCGGTCCGAATGGGTATCGCCACCGGAGAAGCTCAATTGCGCGGCGACGACTACTTCGGCCCGGTGCTCAACCGAGCGGCCCGCATCATGGCCGCCGGCCACGGCGGACAGATCCTGCTCGACGGAGTGACATCCGGCATGTTGAGCGACGTAAACCTCATCTCGGTTGGCACCCGCACGCTGCGCGACATCACCAAACCTGTTGAGCTGTTCCAGGTTCGGGCAGATGGCCTACGCACCGAGTTCCCACCGTTGAATGCGATCGATGCCCAGCCGGGCAATCTGCGGACGCCGAGCACGAGCCTCATCGGCCGTGCGGCCGAACTCGACGAGTTGGACACGACCCTGAAAGCACACCGCGTGGTGACGTTGACCGGTGTCGGCGGTGTCGGCAAGACCCGACTCGCACTGGAATTGGCTTCACGATCCGCAGACAGGTACCCGGATGGGGTGTTCGTCATCGAACTTGCCGCAGTCGGTGATCCGGCGGCCGTCCCTGATGAGGTCGCAGCCGTGCTCGGCATCACCCAACAGGCAGGATTGAGCGTCTCCGACAGTGTCGCTGTGGCGTTGGAAGGCCGATCCCGGCTGCTGGTGCTCGACAACTGCGAACACGTCCTGGATGCCACAGCGGATCTGGTCGAACGGATCTTCGCCCATTCCGACACCGTCGGAATCCTGGCCACCAGCCGGGAAGGGCTACGACTCAACGACGAACAGCTCTGGCCGGTACCGTCGTTGGATATCCGGGCGGGCAGCAATTCGGCCGCCGCCGCATTGTTCATCGATCGGGCGCAGGCGGTATCGCCGTACGCCACGTTCACCGCACCGGCGGAGGCCGCCGCAGTAGTCGAGATCTGCCGCAAGCTCGACGGGATTCCGTTGGCGATCGAGCTTGCAGCGTCCCGCACCGGGTCGATGACAGCTGCCGAGGTGCGGGACCGCCTCGATGATCGCTTCCGATTGCTCATCGGAGCACGCCGCGGGTTGGAGCGCCACCAGACGCTGCGCCACGCTGTGCAATGGTCCTATGACCTCCTGCAAAGCGATGAAAAGGCCCTACTGGCAAGGTGTTCAGTGTTCGCCGGCGGATTCGATCTGGCGGGAGCGTGCGCGGTATCGGGTTCCGGCGACGAACTCATCACCTTGGATCTCCTCGATGCCTTGGTCCGCAAGTCGCTGCTGGTGGCCGACCGGGCATCCGCGCGAACCCGCTATTCGATGCTGGAGACGATCCGCCAGTTCGCCGAGGAACAACTCGTCGGCTCAGGCGACGGCGAAACTGTCCGCGCCGCGCACGCGCGCTACTTCGCAAACCTGGAGCCCGAAGTGCTTGCCTTGTGGGACAGCCCGCGTCAGCGGGAGTCCTACGCATGGTTCTCCGGCGAACTACCGAACCTGCGTGCAGCATTCCGATGGGTGGCCGATCACGGCGACCTCGATACCGCCGCCACGATCGCGGTGACGTCGATCTTCCTCGGGTACTTCCTCGAGCAGTGGGAGCCCATCGCCTGGGCCGAGGAGATGATCCCACTCGCAAGAGCCGCACGACATCCGCGGCTGGCGCAGTTGTACGTGGGGGCTGCGAACTGTGCGGCATTGGGCCGACTCAACGACTTCGACGAATACGCCGACGCAGCCCGGGCGGCGATCGACAGCGGAGAGTTCGACGACGTGGGTGACGCGTTCTCGTGTGTGGTAGCCGCCGGGTACAGCACGACGGGTCGGCCCGAGCGGGCAGTTGAGTGGTGCCGGACCAGCATTGCGCGGCGTCCGGACGGCCACACCGCCAGCGAGGCGGTGATGGTGGTGTCGCTGGCCGTCTGCGGCGCCGCGGCCGAAGCAATGGCGGTGTCGGAGAACCTGCTCGCGGCCGCCGCGGCCGCCGACAATCCCAGCCTGGCGGGCGCGGCGCTGCTCGGATACGGCTGGGCCCGGCGGGAGTCCGATCCCACTGCGGCGTACGAAGCCCTTCGCCGGGCACTGGTGATCGCCGACGAAAGCGGTGACCGGCAGCAGACTTCCATCATCGCGGGACTTCTGGCGGGGCTCGCAGCCGACCGCGGCGAGCTTGCCGAGGCGTTTGGTTACATCGCCCAAACCGTGCGGCACTACTACGATTCCGGAACCACGGAGCTCATGCGAGTCACGCTTGGGTTGCTCGCGGCGCTGCTTGTTCGACTGGGCATTCACGAGCCGGCGACTACCATCATGGGGTTCACCACGGCTGCAATCGGATACCCGAGTTTTCCCGAGATCAGCGGCGCGATCGCCCATCTGCGCGACGTGCTCGGCGAGGAGCGCTACCAATCGCTGGCGATGACCGGTGCCACCATGACCACCACCGAGATCGCCGATTATGCATTCGAACAGATTGACCTGGCCCGAACGACCCTCGCCGACCAGACATGAAAGCCCCGGAATCAGCCCGTTTTGGGCACCTGCGCGTCTGCTCGCGCTAGAGAATCCGGCGCAACAACAGCGTCAGGCTGGTGTTCGCGTCGTCGAGGGGTTGCAGCGACCTGGCGCTGCGGCACTGGATGATGGCACCTTCGAGGGAGCTGACGATGAAGCTGCCGAGTGAGACGGCGGTCGCAGCGTCCACGCCCTTGGACTCGATCGAAGCAGCGATCACTCTGGCCCAGTCAGCAAACACCGTTGCCGAAGCTTCGCGCACCGCCAGGGCGTCCGGCCCTGCCTGGGCGGCCGCCACGATCGGACATCCGCCGGTGAAATCACTGTCGATCAGGTTGTGCTTCCAGCCTTCGATGAAGGCGCCGATCACGTCCTCAGCGGGCAGGGCCTGCGTCAACTCCTCGATCCTGGCGGTGATGATCCGCCCGGCCTCCAGCGTCGCCTGTTCCATCAGTTCCGTTTTTCCCGCTGGAAAGTGCTGGTAGATCGAGCCTCGGGCGGTATTACTGCGCTCCAGGAGATCGCTGAGGCCCGTCCCGTGAACGCCGTACTCACGCATCAACTCGATCGCGCTCAGAATGAGACGTTCCCGCGGGCCTGCCACCGCCGCCACCCCTCTCCATCACCGAATAGACCAGTCGGTCCATCCTAGTTGACCCCGCGTAGACCGATTGGTCTACGATGCCGAAATGCACAATCTGGCGATCTTCGGCAAACTCGCCCGAGTCTGCGCGAAGTATGCATGGGTGGTCCTCGGGGCGTGGCTGGCCCTGGCCGGCGTGCTCAATCTGGCCATCCCCCAGCTCGAGCGCACGGTGGCCGAGCACTCTGCGCCGTTCACCCCTGAGAGTCCGACCACCGAAACCCTCCGGCAGATGTCGCGCGACTTCGACGTCCCCGACACCACTGCCGTCGGCAGCATCGTGGTGTCCAGCGACCGGGTCCTCGGCACCGCCGACACCGACTACTACCGCGACCTGGTATCGCGACTGGTGGCCGACAAGGACGACGTCGCCTACGTGCTCGACACCTACGGCACCCGCGGACTGGAGGACCTCGGCCTGAGCCCCGACGGGAAGGCCATCCACCTGATCGTGGCAACCACCGGGGACGTCGGCTCGACCCGCGCGCACCGTTCCACCGAGAACGTCCGTGCCGTGGTCGAAGAACTTCCTCGCCCGGCCGGGCTCGACGTACATTTCACGGGCGCCGCACCGACGCTGTCGGATCTGTTCTCCGCCATCGACACCTCGCTGGCCATCATCACCGTGGTATCGGTCGTGCTGATCACGCTGCTACTGCTCGCCGTCTACCGGTCGCTCCTGACCGCGCTGATTCCCCTTCTCACCGTGGGCATTTCGCTGGCCGTGGCGCGGCCGGCCATATCGTGGCTGGGCGGACACGAACTGATGACGGTTTCGAACTTCACCATCGCGCTGGTCACCGCGATGGTGCTGGGCGCGGCCACGGACTACGGCATCTTCCTGCTGGCCAACTACCACGAGGGCCGACGACGAGGGCTGGGTGTCGACGACGCGGTGGCCCGCTCCGGTGCGCATACCGCAGGTATCGTCATTGCCTCCGCCCTGACCATTGCCGGGGCCGGAATGGCCATGATTTTCACCAAGATCGGGATGTTCCGCACCGCCGGGCCGCCCATCGCGCTCGCGATCGCGATAGCGGCGGCGGTCAGTCTGACGCTGACCCCCGCGGTCATGGCACTGTGGGGCCGGCGCGGTTATGCCGAACCCCGACCCCTCGATGAACGACGCTGGCGCAAGCGCGGTGCGGCCATCATCCGCCGGGCCCCGGCCCTCGTCGCCGCATCGTTGGCGTTCCTGCTCGCCACCAGTTCAGTGCTGTTCACGTTCGAACCGAACATCGACGAGAACGCCATGCAGTTGCGCGCCACCGACAGCAAGCGAGGCTACGAGGCCGTCTACCGCCATTGGGGCGTCAACGAGGCAGCCCCGGAATTCGTCACCGTCCGGGCTGACCACGACATGCGCAACACCAATGACCTGGCCGCGCTGGACCTGATCGCCATGTCCATCGGCAACCTTCCCCAGGTCGCCTACGTCCGCTCGATCACCCGGCCCGAGGGAAAACCCTTGCCCGAGACGGCCATCGGGTCTCAAACCGCGCAAGTCGGCGCCGGTCTGGCGGACGCCCACAATCGCGTCGAACAGGCCATACCGCAGCTGAAACGCCTGGCCTCAGGGGTCACCCAGCTGCACGACGGCTCCGCCGGCGCCGCCGAAAGGCTGCCCGAACTCGCCAAGGGCGCCCACGATCTCGTCACGCTCACCCGGAACCTGCTCGGCACCCTGGAATCCGCGAACCGGGTGGTAGACACCGTCTCTGACGGATCGCTCGATGTGTCCGCGGTCGTGCGCACCATGTCCGGCGCCACCGACGCACTGGAAGGTGCGGTGAACGAGATCGATGCCACCCGTGACAAATTGACCGTTCCCACGGCAGCCGTACACGCGGTGTTCGACCCACTCACGGCAGCCGACCCCGGCCCCGACTGCGCAGCGGACTGCATGCGCGCACGGCAGGCATTCGCCGACCTCAATGCGGCCACCGGCGGGAAGGCGCAGCTCGCGATCACCGGATTGACGCTCGCCGCCCCGCTGGTCCCCGAGCGCCCGGTGAGCACCGCGCTGGAAACGCTGCCCGACCTTCGCGCGGGTATCAAAGGCCTGCGGACCATGCTCGACCAGCTGGGCACCCGCACGCCCGAGCAGACGCGGGGCGATCTCAACCGGCTGATGTCCGGAATCAACGAACTGTCAACCGGTCTGGGCCAACTCACCACCGGGCTGGGCCAGGTCAAGTCCGGCACTGACACCATGATGGCGCTGACCACCGAACTCAGTGCGGGGCTCAACCGCGCGTCGGACTTCCTTCATCGGATGTCCGCCGACACGAGCACCGGCGCGGGCCGGGGTTTCTACCTGCCCGAGGAGGGCCGCGCGGACCGACGGTTCACCGCAGGTGAACGAATGCTCATCTCCCCCGACGGCCGCAGCGCCCGCATGATGGTGGTCTGGTCGGTCAACCCGTACGGCGCCGAGGCCATGGGCGCGGTGCCGGATGTCATCGCAGCGGCGAACAATGCCGCAACGGGAACCGTGCTGGAGCACGCCCAGATCAATTCGACCGGCCTGGCTTCGCTGTCCCAACGCCACCTCGACCAAACCTGGCGTGATTTCGCACTTTTCGGTGTCGTCGCAGTGGCAGCCGTGCTGTTGGTACTGATCGTGATGCTGCGCAGCCTGGTGGCGCCCGTGTTGATGATCGCCGCGGTCGTGCTGTCCTTCGGCGCTGCGGCGGGGATGTCGACCCTGATCTGGCAACACCTGATCGGCATCAGCCTGGACTGGTCGGTGTTCCCGGTGGCGTTCATGGCCCTGGTCGCCGTCGGCGCCGACTACAGCATGTTGTTCGCCGCCCGGATCCGCGAGGAATCCCACAGCGGAGTGACCAGCGGCATCATCCGAGGATTCGGCAGCACCGGCAGCGTGATCACCACCGCCGGAGTGGTTTTCGCGATCACGATGTTCGCCCTGACCAGCGGGACGGTGCTCAACCTGGTGCAGATCGGATCCACCATCGGCATCGGCCTGCTACTCGACATCACCGTGGTGCGGACCTACCTGGTTCCGGCCGCGATGAGCCTGCTGGGAGAGCGCATGTGGTGGCCGGCCCGCGCGTGACCCCCGCCTAGACAGCCGAAAGGCCAGTTATCGCACGCTTTTTCGCAACTTGCGTGCAATAACTGGCCAGTCGGTTCTGGAAAGGGTTAGGCCTCTTCGCTCAGGCGGTGCTTGAGAGCGTCGAACTCGTCCTTGATGCCGGTGGGCAGCTTCTCGCCGACGAACTCGAACCACTCTTCGATCAGCGGGAGCTCGGCCTTCCACTCCTCGGCGTTGACGGCCAGGGCCTCGTCCACGTCGGCGGGATCCACGTCGAGCCCGGACAGGTCCAGGTCCGCCGCGGTCGGCACGATGCCGATCGGCGTGCTCTTGCCGTCGGCCTTGTGCTCGATGCGCTCGACGGCCCACTTCAGCACGCGGCTGTTCTCACCGAAGCCCGGCCACAAGAAGCGGCCGTCGTCGCCACGGCGGAACCAGTTCACGAAGAAGACCGCGGGCATCTTGGACTCGTCGGCGTTCTTGCCGATGTTGATCCAGTGCTGGAAGTAGTCACCGACGTTGTAGCCCAGGAACGGCAGCATGGCCATCGGGTCGCGGCGCACGGTACCGACCTTGCCCTCTGCGGCGGCGGTCTGCTCGGAACCCAGAGTGGCTCCGATGAACACGCCGTGCTGCCAGTCGCGGGCCTGGGTCACCAGCGGGACCGTGGTCTTGCGACGCCCACCGAACAGGATGGCCGAGATCGGCACACCCTGCGGGTCGTCCCACTCCGGCGCCAGCGTCGGGCACTGGGAGATCGGGGTGCAGTAGCGCGAGTTCGGGTGCGCCGCTTTGGTTTCCGCCTCGCGCAGGTTCCAGTCCTGGCCCTTCCAGTCGATCAGGTGGTCGGGCTCGCCCTCCAGGCCTTCCCACCACACGTCGTTGTCGTCGGTCTTGGCGACGTTGGTGAAGACGGTGTTGCCCGCGGCAATCGTCTTCATCGCGTTCGGGTTCGAATCCCAGTTGGTGCCGGGCGCGACGCCGAAGAAACCGAACTCCGGGTTGACGGCGTAGAGGCGGCCGTCCTTGCCGAACCGCATCCAGGCGATGTCATCACCGACGGTCTCGGCACGCCAGCCGGGAATGGTGGGCTGCAGCATCGCGAGGTTGGTCTTGCCACAAGCCGACGGGAACGCCGCGGCGATGAAGTAGGCCTTGTTCTCCGGGGAGATCAGCTTGACGATCAGCATGTGCTCGGCGAGCCAGCCCTCGTCATGCGCCATGGCCGAGGCGATGCGCAGCGAGTAGCACTTCTTGCCCAGCAGCGCGTTACCGCCGTAACCCGAGCCGAAGCTCATGATCTCGCGGGTCTCCGGGAAGTGGGTGATGTACTTCGTGTCGTTGCACGGCCACGGCACATCCTTCTGACCGGGCTCCAGCGGTGCACCGATCGAATGCAGCGCCTTGACGAAGAAGCCGTCGTCACCGATCTTGTCGAGCGCGGCCTGGCCCATGCGGGTCATGGTGCGCATCGAGACCACGACGTACTCGGAGTCGGTGATCTCCACGCCGAGCTTGGGATCCTCGGCGTCGAGCGGACCCATGCAGAACGGCACCACATACATGGTGCGGCCGCGCATCGAACCGCGGTAGAGGTCGGCCAGGATCCCGCGCATCTCGGTGGGATCCATCCAGTTGTTGGTGGGGCCGGCATCGATCTCGCGCTCGGAGCAGATGAAGGTGCGTGATTCGACGCGGGCGACGTCGGACGGATCGGAGAGCGCCAGGTACGAGTTCGGCTGCTTCTCTTCGTTCAGCTTCTGGAAAGTGCCCGCCTCGACCAGGTGGGCCGCCAGACGGTCGTACTCCTCGGCGGACCCGTCGGCGAAAACCACCCGGTCAGGCTGAGTCAACTCTGCGACCTCCTGAACCCAGGCCAGCAGTCCCTGATGTTTCGTCGGTGCGGTGTCCAGACCCGGAATGGTCGCTGAGGTCATCAAATTCTCCTGCGTAGGTTTGTGTAACCCAACCCGCGTCACGACGCGATCACGGCTACCCCTTGGGTAGAGGTTAACGCGGGTGACATACCCACGGTGAACCAGTGGTATGTCCGATCACTCACAGGAACGATTCAGATCAACGTTATCAGCTGGTTACTCGTCAGTAGCATCGCTGTTGCCGTACAAATCGGCCCGGACCGCGTCCAGCGCGCGCTGTAGTGGCGGGATCCGCCGGTCCCGCTGAGCCGCCGCCCGCGCGGTGGCGATGGCATGTTCCCGCAGTTCGGCGTCCATCGCGGCGGTCTTCTCCGCCGCCGCGGCGCTGTCGGCTTCCTCCCGGGCCGCCTGCTCGGTGGTAAGTGCGGATTCCGCAGCGAGCACCCGCGTGGCGACGAGTTGTTCCACCGCCGAACGCAGCGTCGTGGTGATCTCGCCGACCCAACGATCCAGCACCGCCCGGTCGTGCAACAGCGCGCGGGTGCCGACCACCCAGACCGCCAGGAGCAGCCCCACCACCGCGCCGACCACGAGTCCGGCCACTGCCAGCCGCGGCGCCGCACCGACCAGCAGCCGACTGACCGCCACCGCGACGCCCAGTCCGAACCCCGCCCCCAGAACCAGCATCAGCCGGGTCTCGGGTGTGCGGGATTTCAGCGGTGGCGGCGGCAGGTGGGGCACCGCCGGCTGAGCCGGCAATCCAGTCACCGCCGGCTGAGCCGGCAATCCAGTCACCCCCGGCCGAGCCGGCAGCTCGGGCAGGGCCAGCTCCAGTTCTGTCGCGACGCCGCGTAGGTGTGCGGTGATGCCCTCGTCAACCTCGCCGACAACCTCGCCGGCGCGCTGACGGGCGTACTCCTCGAACGTCGCGATCCGGCGACGGCTGATGCCTGCGACATCCTCCTGCAGTTCGGTGCGAACCGAATTGCAGCGATTACGGGCGAAGTAGCCGAGTTGAACCCGGGCCTGCTGCATCTGACTGCGCAGCGCGATGCTGCGTTCGGTGCGGGTCAGCCTCCGGGCCCGGGCCACCTCTGCGCGACGCTCCCGCAGCACATCCACCCGCGCCTGGCGGTCCGCCCCCGACCCGTCGGCCTCGTAGCGGCCGATCACTGCTTCCAGACGAGTTTCCCAGGCGCGCAACCTGTTCCGGCGAGCCATATCGGGATCGACCAACCGGCCGGACAGCAGGTCGACGAGTTCGTCGAGTTGCGGTTCGCCGAGATCGGGTGCCGCCGAAACCCCCACCCAGGGCATGCGCTCGTAGCGCTCGTCGCGTCCACTCAGGATCGCCGCGTCGGCGTCGCGTACGTCGCGCCAGTCGCGGTAGGCATCGATCTTGGACACCACGCCGACCACCAGGTCGGTGTAGCGCGACGCCAAATCAACCAGGGCACAGTCGGATTCGGTGATCGGAGCGGCCGCCGAAACCACGAAGACCACGGCCGCCGGCGCCTCACCGGCGACCAGTTCGGTGGATTCCACGAAAGTGGTCTGCGGCATCCGCTCCCGCAACGCCGCCATCACGCTGGTCGATCCGGCCAACCACGGACCGGCCACCAGCACCGCGTCGCGGGTCTCCACCCCCGGCGAGTTCAGGCCGGGATCGATCGCCGCCACCACGGCGTCAGCCGCCGCCACCGCATCCGCCACGGCCTCGTCCCGGGCCGTACCCACGTCGGTCATCGTTCCTTACCCGCCGCACCCAACAGTCTCAGTGACCCTCGCACAATGTCGTCGCCACAACTACGGTGCAGGGCATTCACCGGACCGTCACGGTAGCGCCGCCAGTGCCGGGCCCGGCACAGGTGGGCGTCACGGTCGGCGCCGGGATCCACCGTCAGCCCATCGGCCTGCACCACGTCCACGGCTGCGGCCATCAGCGCGATCACCGTCTCGTCGGCGGCCAGGAAGCGGCCCACGGCCGGACCGCCGACCGCGCGCAGCTCAGCCAGCGCCCACCGCACCCGTTGGTACCGGACCGAGGCGGCTGCAGTATCGATGTCCGCGACCACCCGGTCGACCTCACTGAGCCGCCGCAACAACTCCGGCAAGCTCTCGGCGGTTGCGCCGCGCCTCAGCGCCAGCGTGGTGTGCGCGATCCCGAACCGGTCGAGACGGTTCAGCAGCTCGGCGCGCACCGGCCCGTCCACCCGGTGCGGAACAGAGACGAAGGCGTCCACCGACGTCAGGTCCGCGGGTTCGGCAGCCAGCAGTCGGAGTGCGTCTACCAGCGGCTCCGGTAGGACCGACCGGCTCAGCAGCGCGATCATCGGCGTCACCGACACTCCGGCCAACTCCTGCAGACGTCTGGACCGGTGACGGGCGGTCGCGATCGGACCGCCGGGTCCGGACCCGGCCAGGTCGGCCTTGTTGAGGACGACGAGCGTCGGGCGTCCCGCCCGGTTCAACGCTGCGAGCAGGGCCTCATCCTCGGGTTTGAGCACCTCCGCGATGACGACGACCGTGACGTCGCCGCTTTCGGCGATCTCCAGACCTGCGCCGGCAAGCGCGTCCTCCACTGTGCTCACGCCGACGCCTCGACGTCCCCGCACACCCACCGTCAGGGGAGCCGTCACCCGCGCAACGATCTCCGCCAACCGCGCATCGCCGTCACGGTCGGCAAAGCGTGTGAGCTCGTCTGCGAAAATCTGGCGGCCTTCCCTACGCGGTGACGGGCGCAACCCCGGTGCCTCACGAAAAATCGTGACATGACCCGGACGGACTCGCGAACGGATGTTTGAGCCCTGGCAGCTGGAGGCAACTGTTGGGTATCAATCTCTACCACGATGCGGGCACACCGCCCCCGATAAGAGACCATGGACGGATGCACCCGTCCAGGTCCGACGTCGGTGGGCCGGCGTCGGCAGATGAGGCGGCCGACGTGCCGCCTGCCCAGCCGCACCGTTTTCCCCGGGTGACCAGCTTCCGCACCCGGCGGTCGACGCTGTCGCCCGCCCAGCAACAAACCTGGGAGCGGCTGTGGCCTGAGCTCGGCATCCAGGCCCGTGACGAGGACTCGCAACCGGTCGTCGACCTCGACACCAGGGCCTGGTTCGGCCGCTCGGCCCCGCTGATCCTGGAGATCGGCTCCGGCACCGGTACCTCCACTCTGGCCATGGCCCAGGCCGAGCCCGATTTCGATGTCGTCGCGGTCGAGGTCTACCGCAAGGGCCTGGCCCAACTGCTGAGCGCTATCGACCGCACCAACCAGACGTCGGCCCCCGTCACCAATATCCGCCTGGTCCGGGGGGACGGCGTCGACGTGCTCGAGCACATGTTCACCAGCGGGACCCTGACCGCGGTCCGGGTGTACTTCCCGGATCCCTGGCCCAAGGCCCGCCACCACAAGCGCCGCCTGCTGCAGCCGGCCACGGTGGCGCTGATCGCCGACCGGTTGCGTCCCGGCGGAATCCTTCATGCGGCCACCGATCACGCGGGATATGCCGAGCACATCGCCGAGGTCGGCGACGCCGAGCCCCGGTTGCGCCGGGTCGAGGCGGGCGCGGCCCTGCCCGTCTCGGTCGAGCGTCCGGTCACCAAGTACGAGCGCAAGGCATTGGCCGGTCCCGACGTCACCGAGCTGGTGTGGGAGAAACTGCCATGAGTGTGACCGAAGACATGCACGACGACACCGCGCAGGTAGAGGCCCGATCGAGCGCAGGCTCCGACACGCCGGACGGCACGCCCGCACGCCGCGTGTTGCTGGTGTGGGATGCGCCGAATCTCGACATGGGGCTGGGCGCGATTCTGGGTGGCCGCCCGACGGCCGCGCATCGTCCCCGCTTCGACGCGTTGGGGCGCTGGTTGCTCGCGTACGCCTCTGATCTGGTCGCCGAAAGCGGCGATGACGGAGATGTCTCGCTGGAACCCGAAGCCACTGTCTTCACCAACATCGCGCCAGGTAGCGCCGATGTGGTGCGCCCATGGGTGGAAGCGTTGCGTAACGTGGGTTTCGCCGTCTTCGCAAAACCGAAGATCGACGACGACAGCGACGTCGACAGCGACATGCTCGACCACATCGCCCTGCGTCGCAGCGAGGGATTGGCAGCAGTTCTGGTTGCCTCGGCTGACGGACAGGCGTTCCGGCATCCACTCGAAGAAATAGCCCGTGAGGGCACCCCGGTGCAGGTGCTCGGATTTCGCGAACATGCGAGCTGGGCGTTAGCGTCGGATACCTTGGAGTTTGTCGACCTGGAGGACATTCCTGGTGTGTTCCGGGAACCGTTGCCACGGATCGGCCTGGACTCGCTGCCCGAGCAGGGAGCATGGCTGCAGCCGTTCCGGCCGCTGTCCTCGCTACTGACCGCACGGGTATGACAACTGAAGACCTTCGTCGAAGCCATGCGCGGGTCACCACAAGTTTTGAAGCGAAATGTTAAAGCGTTAGGAGCCTAAGTGTTCGCCTGGTGGGGTCGAACGGTGTACCAGTTCAGGTACATCGTCATCGGTGTCATGGTGGCGCTGTGCCTAGGTGGCGGCGTCTACGGCGCCAGTCTCGGAGAGCACGTCACCCAGAGTGGTTTCTACGACGAGGGCAGCCAGTCGGTCCAGGCGTCGCTGTTGGGCGACGAGGTCTACGGCCGCGATCGAACCAGCCACGTTGTCGCGATCCTGACGCCGCCGGATGACAAAAAGGTCACCGACAAGGCGTGGCAGAAGACGGTCACGGAAGAACTCGACAAAGTCGTCGCCGACCACCCGGACCAGGTCCAGGGTTGGGTCGGCTGGCTGAAGGCGCCTGACGTCGCCTCGCTCGCCGCGATGAAGACCGAGGACGGACGTCACACCTTCATCAGCGTCCCCCTCAAGGGCGACGACGACGACGCGATCCTGAAGAACTACCAGGCCGTCGAACCCGATCTGCAACAGGTCAACGGCGGCGACATCAAACTCGCCGGCCTCAACCCGCTGGCCAGCGAACTGACCGGCACCATCGGCACCGACCAGAAACGGGCCGAGCTCGCGATCGTGCCCTTGGTGGCAGTCGTGCTGTTCTTCGTCTTCGGCGGTGCGGTTGCCGCCGCCCTCCCCGCGATCATCGGTGGCCTGACCATCGGCGGTGCGCTGGGCATTCTGCGGTTCACCGCCGAATTCGGACCGGTGCACTTCTTCGCCCAGCCCGTCGTGACGATGATGGGCTTCGGTATCGCCATCGACTACGGCCTGTTCATCGTGAGCCGGTTCCGAGAGGAACTCGCCGAGGGTTATGACACCGAGGCCGCAGTACGCAGATCGGTGATGACCTCCGGCCGAACCGTGGCGTTCTCCGCGGTGATCATCGTGGCATCCTCGCTGCCACTGCTGCTGATCCCGCTCGGATTCCTGAAGTCGATCACGTACGCGATCATCGCCTCGGTCATGTTGGCGGCATTCCTGTCGATCACGGTGCTGCCGGCCGTCCTGGCCATCCTCGGACCCCGCGTCGACGCCCTGGGTGTCACCACGCTGCTGAAGATCCCGTTCCTGGCCAACTGGCCGTTCTCCCGCCGGATCATCGACTGGTTCGCCGAGAAGACCCAGAAGACCAAGACCCGCGAAGAAGTCGAACAAGGGTTCTGGGGCCGACTGGTCAACATCGTGATGAAACGGCCCATCGCCTTCGCCACCCCGATCTTGGTCGTGATGACCCTGCTGGTCCTTCCGATCGGCTCGCTCACGCTCGCGGGTATCAGCGAGAAGTACCTGCCGCCGGACAACGCGGTGCGCCAGTCGCAGGAGCAGTTCGACAAGCTCTTCCCCGGGTTCCGCACCGAACAGATCACCCTGGTGATGCAGCGCCAGGACGGTGAGCCGATCACCGACGCCCAGATCGCCGACATGCGGGCCAAGGCGATGACCGTCTCGGGCTTCACCGATCCGGACAACAATCCGGACGCGATGTGGAAGGAACGCGCGGCCACCGACAGCGGTTCGAAGGACAAGTCGGTCCGGGTGATCCAGAACGGCCTGGTCAACCGTGGCGACGCGGCGACGAACATTTCGGACCTGCGGGCCCTGCAGCCCCCACACGGCATCGACGTGTTCGTCGGTGGCACCCCCGCCCTGGAACAGGACTCGATCCACAGTCTGTTCTCCAGATTGCCGCTGATGGTGACGATCCTGGTCATCACCACCACGGTGCTGATGTTCCTGGCGTTCGGATCGATCGTGCTACCGGTCAAGGCCGCGTTGATGAGTGCCCTGACGCTCGGTTCGACGATGGGCATCCTGACCTGGATGTTCGTCGACGGCCACGGGTCAGGGATATTGAACTACACGCCACAGCCACTGATGGCACCGATGATCGGTCTGATCATCGCGGTGATCTGGGGTCTGTCCACCGACTACGAGGTGTTCCTGGTCTCCCGCATGGTGGAGGCCCGAGAACGCGGCATGTCGACCGCCGAGGCCATCCGCATCGGTACCGCGACCACCGGTCGCCTCATCACCGGTGCCGCCCTGGTGCTGGCGGTGGTGGCCGGTGCGTTCGCCTTCTCCGACCTGGTGATGATGAAGTACCTGGCGTTCGGTCTGCTCATCGCACTTCTGTTGGACGCCACGGTCATCCGTATGTTCCTGGTGCCGGCCATCATGAAGCTGCTCGGCGACGATTGCTGGTGGGCTCCGCACTGGATGAAACGCATCCAGGAGAAGCTCGGCCTCGGTGAGACCGAACTGCCCGACGAGCGCAAGCGCCCGATGGCGCAGGACTCCGGCGAGGACCCCCGCGCACTGGCCGGTGCCGGTGCCCTGCCGGCACCACCGCGGCCCCACGATCCGACGCACCCGGCGGCCGAACCGATGCGCCCGCTGATGCCTCGGACCAACGCCCCCTCGGCTGCGGGCACCGCCCGTATCACCCCGCCGCAGCGGCAACCCGAGCAGCAGCCACCGCAGCCCAGCCAGGAGCCGTCCACCACCCGGTTCGCCATGGCCCGTAACGCCGTGCGCAACGCGGTGAACACGGCCGTCAACACGGTCAACACCGCGACCGGCAACACCAACGCCAACACAGAGCGCACCCCGCAGCCTCCGGCGGGACGGCCTGCCGGAGGTCCGGCGGGACCTCCGCAGCGCGAAGATCGCGAGATCGAGTCGTGGCTGGGTGCATTGCGTGGCGGCCCGGCCAAGGGTGGTCCGTCCAACGGCACCCCGCCGCCTCCCCCACCACCGGCGCCAGGGCCGCCACCGCGACCGTCGGCTGATGCCACCCGCGCGATGCCGCAACAGCAGCACCGTCCGCCTGCCGGTGGTGAGGCTGCGCCGACGACGGCGTTCAACGCGCAGCGTCCGGGACCGGCTCCCGGCCCGAATCCGGCGCCGCGCCAACGTGATCAGGATCCGTCGACCCAGAAGTTCAACCCACACGACGACGAACCTCCGCGTCGCGGCGGCGGGATGAGTGCGCAGGATCTGTTGCGCCGTGAAGGCCGCCTGTAAGAGCTCGCTGATCGAACGTCGGCCTGTGTTCGTCGATTCACCCGAATCTCGACCACAGGCCGACGTTCGGCGCTAATCCCCCGGGTCGTCCGGCGGCGGCACCGCAACCACCGTCCCTTCGGCTTCCTCCTGCCTGGCCTGCTCGGCGTCGGGGTCGTCGGCCAGCAGCACCCGCGTCGCGCTGTTGATGAACGCCACCGTGGGCACCGCGAGCAGGGCACCGACAATGCCGGCCAGGACACCGCCGCCCGCGATGGCCAACACCACCGCCAGCGGGTGGATCGACACCGCACGGCCCATCACCAGCGGTTGCAGCACATGTCCCTCCAGCTGCTGCACCGCGATGATCAGCCCGAGCGTGATCAGGGCGTAGACAAACCCCTTGGCCAGCAGTGCCACCACCACCGCCAGGAATCCGGCGACCACCGCACCGACCAGCGGGATGAACGCGCCCATGAAAACCAGCGAGGCCAGGGGCAGCGCCAATGGGATACCCATGATCGCCAGGCCGGTGCCGATGCCGACCGCATCGACGAGGGCCACCAGGAACGTGGCTCGCATGTAGCCGCCCAGCGAGTGAAAACCGGCCCGCCCGGCGTCCTGAACCCGTTCACGCACATGGCCCGGGAACACCTTGGTGACGAACGCGAAGATGCTGCGCCCGCCCTGCAGCAGGAAAATCAGCGTGAACAACACCAACAGCGCGCCGGTGAGCAGCTCGGTGAGAGTGCCCGCGGTGGACAACGCCCCGGTGGTGAGTTTCTCCTGGTTGCGTTGCAGCGCCTCGATCGCGGTGTTGCCGGCCTGGTCGATCTGCTCCTTGCTCAGCTGCAGCGGACCGTTGATCAGCCAGTTGCGCAGCCCGTCGATGCTTCGGGTCACCTGTTCGACGAGTTGCGGTGCGCCCTCGATGAATTGGGAGATGACGAAGCTCAGGATGCCGCCCACCACCGCGAAACTCGCGAGCAACACCAGGGCGACGGCAGCACCGCGCGGGGCTCCCCGGCGGTCCATGAAGTCGACCGCGGGCAGCAGCAACGCCGCGACCATGGTGGCCAGTGCCACCGGCACCACGATCACCTCTAGGTGTTTGATCAGCCACAGCAGCGCCACGACGGCCGCCAGGATGACCAACAGACGCCATGACCACGCCGCGACCTTCCGGACGAACGGCGTAACGGCCTCATCAGCAACAGGGTCCAGTGCCATGTCGGTAGCGTAATGCGGCGCGCCGCCGTAACCGGTGAGGTCGTCGCGACCAGCGCGGTTACCCTGTAGGGCGTGTCACAGGACGCGCCGGCCGACACAGCCCGGGACCGGGCCGGCTCCACGCGCGGCAAGTACTGGTGGGTGCGCTGGGTGGTCATCGCACTCGCGGTGACGGTGCTCGCCGTCGAAGTGACCCTGGTCTGGGACCAACTGGCGAAGGCCTGGCGCAGCCTGCTCACCGCAAACGGGTGGTGGGTGCTGGCGGCAGTGGGCGCCGCGATGGCCTCGATGCACAGCTTCGCCCAGATCCAGCGGACGTTGCTGCGCTCGGCCGGGGTGCCCGTCAGGCAATGGCGCTCGGAGGCCGCGTTCTACGCCGGCAACGCGCTGTCCACCACCATGCCCGGCGGCCCGGTGCTCTCCGCGACGTTCGTCTATCGCCAACAACGCATCTGGGGCGCCTCACCGCTGGTGGCCTCGTGGCAGCTGGTGATGTCGGGGGTGCTGCAGATCGTCGGTCTGGCGCTGCTGGGCCTCGGTGGGGCGCTCATGCTGGGTGCCAGCAAAAACCCCCTGTCACTGATCTTTTCACTCGGCGCGTTTCTGGCGATCATCCTGCTGGCCCAGGCGGTGGCGACCAGACCGGAATTGATCGACGGCATCGGCGCCAAGGTGTTGTCGTGGGTGAACTCGTTGCGCGGCAAGCCGGCCAACACCGGGCTGGCCAAGTGGCGCGAAATCCTGCAGCAACTCGAGTCGGTCAGTCTGGGCCGGCGGGATCTCGCGGTGGCGTTCAGTTGGTCGATGTTCAACTGGGTCGCCGACGTGGCCTGCCTGGCTTTCGCGTGCTACGCCGCAGGCGGTCATCCGTCGCTGGCCGGGGTCACCGTCGCCTACGCCGCGGCCCGGGCCGTGGGGTCCATCCCGTTGATGCCGGGCGGCCTGCTGGTGGTGGAGGCCGTTCTGGTGCCGGGTCTGGTCTCCTCCGGAATGACGCTGGCCTCGGCCATCTCGGCGATGCTCATCTACCGCCTGGTCAGCTGGATCTTCATCTCCACGATCGGCTGGGTGGTGTTCTTCTTCATGTTCCGCACGGAGAAGGACATCGATCCGGACGCCGGCGGGCCGGCAATGCGGCCAAGCGCCGGCGGGCCGGCAATGCGGCCAAGCGCCGGCGGGCCGGCAATCCAGTCAGACGCCGGCGGGCCACCGATACAGCCACAGGATCCCGACTGCCCAAAACCCGAATCCGAGCGCTAGGAGACGTCATGCGAATCCGGTATCCGATCGCGGTGCTCGTGCTGACCCTCGCCGGGTGCTCGTCGGCGGAGACTCCGCAGTCGGAGTCGCCCACGACCACCACTCCGCCGCCGGTGGTCACCCCGGTGGTGGGATCGGTTCTGGCCGAACCGGTCCCGGTGGCGGCCACCGATGGCCGTACCCACCTGGCCTACGAGTTGATGCTGACCAACACCTCGCCGGGCGTCGTCACCCTCAATTCACTGAGCACCGCGACCGGCGACCGCAAGCTGCTGACCCTGTCCGGCGACAGCCTCAAGTACTGGACCAGGGCCGTGGGTAACTCCGCTGTCGGAACCAATGTGCTCGGCCCCGGGCAGAGTGCCTACGTGTGGCTGGACGTGATCGCCGACGATCCGACGCAGGTGCCCACCGAGCTCACCCACGAACTCGGGATCACCGTGGCCAAACCGATGCCGCCACTTGTCCCGCCCACCCTGACCGAATCCGTGGCGCCCGTGTCGGTGCAGACCCGCAAGCCGGTGTCCATCTCCCCGCCGCTGACCGGCGACAACTGGGTCGACGCCAACAGTTGCTGCGATATGACACCGCACCGCATGGCGCTCAACCCGATCAACGGAAAAGTCTGGGCGGCTGAGCGATTCGCGATCGACTACGTGCAACTCGGCGCCGACGGCCGGATCTTCGCCGGGGATCGGGCGAAGGTGGCGAGCTACCCGTATTTCGGCTCGGAGATCCACGCGGTCGCCGACGGGCCGGTGGTGGCGGTGCTCGACGGCCTCAACGAGCAGGTTCCCGGTGTCACGCCGAAGGGTCTGACCCTGCAGCAGTACGGCGGCAACCACATCGTGCAGGACATCGGTGACGGCAACTACGCCTTCTACGCGCATCTGCAGCCGAACAGCCTCAAGGTCAAGCCCGGTGACAAACTCAGCACCGGGCAGGTCATCGGCGCCCTGGGCAACTCCGGCAACTCCGATGCGCCGCATCTGCACTTCCATGTGATGGACGGGCCGGATCCGTTGGCGTCCAATGGCTTACCATTTACCTTCAAATCGTTCCGGCTGGATTCCCGGCTCACCTCGCTGAGCGCCGCCGACGCACTCTTCGACGGGAAGCCCGCCGCACGGCAACCGGGCTTCGCCGAGCGCGACCAAACCGACGTCAGCCCACTGGTACTGGATGTGATGACCTATGCGACGAGCTAGCGGCACGGCCTTCCTGGTCGACCTCATCTGTGTGGTGGTGTTCTGCACCATCGGCCGGCGTAGCCACGCCGAGGGCCTCACGGTGGCCGGTGTGGCCGAGACCGCGTGGCCGTTTCTGACCGGCACCGTGGTGGGTTGGTTGCTCTCCCGCGGCTGGCAGCGGCCGACGTCGTTGGCGCCCACCGGGATCGTGGTGTGGATCAGCACGGTGGTGGTCGGCATGGTGCTGCGCAAACTGACCTCCGCCGGCGTGGCCGTCAGCTTCATCATCGTCGCGTCCCTGACGACCGCGCTGCTGCTGTTGGGCTGGCGCGCGGTGGCGGCCGGGCTGCGGCGCCGTCAATCCGCCTGAGCCGCGTTCCCAGTCGATGAGCCCGACATGGCCACGGTCAACCTGGCCCGCAGACCACCGAGAGGTCCGTCGGACAACGTGATCTCGCCGCCGTGCAACTGAGCCTGCTGGGCCACCAGCGCCAGTCCCAGCCCGGAGCCGCCTGCCATCGCGGTGCTGCCCCGCCGGAACCTGCCCAGCACGGTCTGGTGCTCCTCGACCGGTAGCCCGCGCCCGTTGTCGTCGACCGTGATGACCAGGAACTCGCTGTCGCGGTGCGCGGTCAGCACGATCCGGGTGGCCTCGCCGTGGACAACCGCATTGCGCACCAGGTTGTCCACCGCGATGCGCAGCCCGCCGGGCCAGCCCATCACCAGGCCGATGTCGTCGGCGACGTGGACGTCGATCCGGACATGCTCGCTGCCCCGGGCGTTCTCCCTGACCACCCGGTCGAGCAGATCGGCGATGTCGATCAGTTCGCGGTCCTCGGCCTGGGCCAGTTGGCCCGAGGCGAGCTGACCCAGTGCGGTGATGATCGCCTCGACCCGGCGTTGTGCCCTGGAAAGATCGGCGACCACCTCGTCACGCTCGGACTCTGGCAGGTTGTGGATTCGCAGGGTGTCGAGGTCTGCACGCATCGCGGTCAGGGGGGTGCGTAGCTCGTGTGCGGCGTTGGCGGCGAAATCCTGCGCAGCCTGAAGCGAATTGGTGGTGGCGCGCTGCGCGGCAGCGAGCCGGGTGAGCATGCCCGCCATGGCCTCCGACAGGTCCTCGGCCTCCCGTACGCCGCGCACCTTCGGCATCGTGTCGGTGCCGCTGTCCAGTTTCGAGGTGTGCTCGGTGAGCTTGCGCAGCGGTCGGATGGCCGGACCCGCCAACAGCCAGCCCAACCCACCTGCCACCAGGACCGTGGCCACACCGAACGCGCTGTACAGCGGAATCCTGTTGGGGCTCAACAAGATACTGTCGGCACGGATACCGATGGACATCAACACTCCGCCGTGCTGGTCCACGTGGACGGTGCGCACCCGGTAATCGACGCCGTTGACCTCGACGGTCTCGGTTCCCGGCGGCAGCTCGGGCAACTGGAAGCCCCGCTGGAACACCACCTGCCCCGTTGAACGCGACCGGCCGGTGGTCAACACGCCACGCGTCGGATCCTGGAGGTGCTCGGGGTTGATGCTGGCGTCGACGATCGAATCGAGCCTGCGGTCCAACTGCGCAGAGTCATTGTTGGCCAACACCACTGACGTCAGGATGGTGAACACCGCGACGACCGCCGCGGCGGCCAGCGCCGAGGCCACCGCGACCCTGGTGCGCAGCGACGCGGAACGGATGAAGCCGAAGATCCGCACCTACTGCTGGTTCCTCACGGCATCTGGTTCCCCCACCGAATCGATCACCTGGCCCTCAGGCATCTTCCCGCAGCACGTACCCGATCCCCCGGACGGTATGGATCACCCGGGGCACATCGGGGCGCTCGAGCTTGCGCCGCAGATACGAGATGAACACGTCGGCCACGTTGGTATCCACGTCGAAGTCGTATCCCCAGACCAGCTCGAGGAGTCGCTGCCGGGACAGGACCACGCCGGTGTTCTCCGCCAACACGGCCAGCAGATCGAACTCCCGCTTGGTCAGGTCGACACGATCGCCGCCGACGAACACCAACCGCCGCGCGGTGTCGATGGTCAACGCCCCGACGGTCATGGTGTCCGACGGACGGTCGGTGTGGCTCGCCCGACGCAACAACGCGTTGAGACGTGCCACGAGTTCACCGAGGTCGAACGGTTTCGTCAGGTAGTCGTCCGCACCGGCTTCCAGTCCCGCGATGCGGTCGTTGACCGTGTCACGCGCCGACAACACGCAGATGGGGATCTCGTTACCCAGTGCCCGCAGGGCGGTGACCACGGCGACGCCGTCGAGTTCCGGCATCTGGACGTCGAGAACGAGCGCGTCGTGCGACTCGTTCGACAACAGGCGCAGTGCCTCCTTGCCGGACGCCGCGACCCGGACGTCGAACCCCGAATGCCGCAATCCGCGGGCAACCGAAGTGCGCACATCCGGGTCGTCGTCGACCATCAGCACCGTGCGGTTCACGCTCTCGGGTGTCACGTGTCCTTCGCCGCTGGCGGGGGTAGCTTCCACCCGCACTCGGTTACGGGATGGAGGGAGCCGGAGCTTCGCCGCAGCGGTTCTTCAGGTCTACCAGCGGCTGGCGGATACCGGTCAGCTCGGCCTTGGTCTGCGGGTTTGCTTCGAGGTAGTCGTGCACCTTGGTCTTGACCTCCTCGCGCGGCAGGCCTTCCAGGCTGGTGAAGAAGTTGTTCACATCGGGATGGGTGAACAGGTAGGCCGAAGTCGATGCCGATACGCCCGAAGCCACGCCTGCCAGATCGGCTGCGCTGCAGTTGGGAGGGTTGTTCGCCGGGTCGTCGGCAAGCGCCGACGGGATGGCGCCGAACAGCATCGCACCGGCTACAGCGCCGGCGCCGGCCACGCCAGCTACCACGCGCCGCGCATTTCGGGCCGAGAGCAACATGGTCAAGCTCCTTCATCGGATGGGGAAGGCCGTAACCCCAAACGGTTATCGGCTCAAGAAAGCTAAGCAGAATCCGTGACGACTTTCCTGCCTTGTGCGCAAACCGTCACGCCGGGCCGCGAACCCGCAGCTCAACGGTGTCGCCGCCGCGACGCGACGACGGAGGAGCTAGCGCGTCGAGGCCGTCGCGGGTCCCGGAAGCGGACCGGAGCCCGGTCGGACGGCCGAGGCCGCCGGGGATTGCGCAGGCATCGCGACGCCGGGCACTCCGACGTTCTGCGCCGAGGGCAGCGCCCCCGGCAAACCACTTGTGGCCGCCCCGGTCTGTGATTGGGTGGCCTGCACCAGCCCCATCAGCTGCGGCAGCGTGACCGGCAACTTGCAACGCGCTCCCAGGACGGTCAGGGGCTGCTGCAACTGCTGGATGTCCTTGGCAGCCTGCGGGTTGGCATCGAAGTAGGTCTTGAGCGCCGCGATCGACTGCGCTCCGCCCTGCTGCTGACTGATGGTGGTCAGAGCCTGGTTGGTCTGCGGATGGGTATCGAGGTAGTTGCCGATGTTGGTGGCCACCCCGCCCGCGGTTCGGGCGACCTCACTAGCCGCGCACGGATCGCTCGCAGCCGTGGCCGACGGGACCATGAGCGCGGCCGCCGTCGCACCGCCTGCCGCGATCGCCGCGAACGCGACGGCCAGCGAGCGGCGCAATCCACCGTTGGTCGGTTGCACTGGAGAACTCCTTCAGCGTGGGCCCCGGCGCACACGTCAGCCGGGGTCGTCTTTGGCTATGTCGCCGGACAGCGCTGTTCTGTTAGCGACGGTGACGTAACGCTATCGGGGCCAGCTGTGGATATTGCTGTGAGAAGTCTCAGGGCGATCTCAGAACCCGCAGAGAGCGGGCCACATTACACCTCTAGAGGTACGCTCTGGCTGACACAAGCCAGGACACGCCCAGCCACGTCGGGGGGAGAAAGCGGGGACCTCGCATCCAGCAGTTCATGATGCGCTTGAGCAGCTATCTGCGCAGATTCCGCTGGGCGGTTTTCGCGACATGGTTGTTGCTTCTGGTGCCCTCGATCTACCTCGCGATCAACCAGTCGTCCAATCTGACCGGCGGCGGTTTCGACGTCGAGGGTTCACAGTCGCTCCACGTCCAGCGGCAGCTCGAGGAACATTTCCCGGATCAGGGCGCGTCCCCGCTTGCCCTGATCGCCTCTCCCCGCGCGGACGCCTCGTTCCAGGACATGAACGCCGCGGTGGCCACGCTGGAGAAGATCGCGGGCCAGGTGCCCAGCGTCAAGATCGTCCCGAATCCGCAACAGCCCGCCCCGCAGCCAGATCGGCCCTACGTCATCACCCTGCAGCTGGACTTCAACAACACCGGTGCGGTGGACGTGGCCAAACAGCTGCGCCAGAAGGTCGGGGTACACGGCGAAGACCCCGGTGAGAGCGTGAACGGCAAGGTCAAGTTCTACGTCATCGGGCAGGGTGCCCTCGGCGCGGCCGCCACCCAGGCAACCAAGCACGACATCGCCGCCGCCGAGAAGTGGAACCTGCCGATCGTGTTGATCGTGCTGTTGGCGGTGTTCGGCTCGCTGGCCGCCGCGGCGCTGCCGCTGGTGCTCGGTATCTGCACGGTCGTGGTCACCATGGGCCTGGTCTATCTGCTGTCGATGTACACGCAGATGAGCGTGTTCGTCACCTCGACGGTGTCGATGTTCGGCATCGCCCTGGCCATCGACTACTCGCTGTTCATCCTGATGCGGTACCGCGAGGAATTGCGCGCCGGCCGCGACCCGGCCGATGCGGTCGACGCCGCGATGGCCACCTCCGGTCTGGCGGTGGCCCTGTCGGGCCTCACCGTGATCGCCTCGGTCACCGGCATCTACATCATCAACACCCCGGTGCTGGTGTCGATGGCGACCGGCGCGATCCTGGCCGTCTCGGTCGCGGTCCTGACCTCCACCACACTGACCCCGGCGGTGCTGGCGACCTTCGGCCAGGCGGCGGCCAAGCGCTCGTCGTACCTGCACTGGTCGCGTCGCGCCGAGGCCACCCAGTCGCGGTTCTGGACCCGCTGGACCGGCGCGGTGATGCGGCGCCCGTGGGCCTCGGCCGTCGGGGCGACGATCCTGCTGCTGATCCTGGCGGCGCCGGCGTTCGGCATGGTGCTGGGCAACAGCATGCAACGCCAGTTCGAGCCCACCCACGAGATCCGCGGCGGGGTCAACGCAGCCGCCGACGCTCTGGGTCCCGGCGCGCTGGGCCCGGTGCGCGTGCTGGTGACATTCCCCGAGGGAACCGCCGACGGACCCAAGGGCACCGCCGCGCTCGACGCCGTTCGCCAGGAGATGACCAAGGCGCCCAACGTGGTCAACGTGCAGCCCCCCGTGTTCGCCGACAACAACACCAGCGCTCTGCTGTCTGCTGTGCTGGCGGTCGATCCGGAAGACCTGGCCGCGCGCGAGGCCGTCGACTGGATGCGGGACAACCTGCCGGCGGCGGCCGGGTCGAACGCACGGATCGACGTCGGCGGTCCCACCGCGCTGATCAAGGACTTCGACGACCGGGTGTCGAGCACCCAGCCGCTGGTCTTCCTGTTCGTCGCGCTCATCGCCTTCGTGATGTTGTTGGTGTCGATCCGGTCGGTGTTCCTGGCGCTCAAGGGTGTGCTGATGACGGTGCTGTCGGTGGCCGCGGCCTACGGCAGCCTGGTGGTCGTCTTCCAGTGGGGCTGGTTCGAGGAGTTGGGCTTCGAGAAGATCAGCTCACTCGACAGCACCGTTCCGCCATTGGTGCTGGCGATGACCTTCGGCCTGTCGATGGACTACGAGATCTTTTTGCTCACCCGGATTCGGGAGCGGTTCCTCCAGACCAACAGCACCCGTGACGCGGTCGCCTACGGGGTCAGCACCAGCGCGCGCACCATCACCAGTGCCGCGTTGATCATGATCGCGGTGTTCATCGGGTTCGCTTTTGCCGGCATGCCGCTGGTGGCCCAGCTGGGCGTCGCCTGCGCGGTGGCCATCGCGGTCGACGCGACCGTGGTCAGGCTGATCCTCGTGCCCGCCCTGATGGCCATGTTCGACGAGTGGAACTGGTGGCTGCCGCACTGGCTGGACAAGCTGTTGCCCGAGGTGGACTTCGAGAAACCGTTGCCCAAGGTTGAGGTCACGGATCTGGTGATCATCCCCGACGACATTTCCGCGCTGGGCCCGAGCGGATCAGACCTGCGCATGATGGTCCGAACTGCCGCCCGGATGAAACATCTTGCCCCACAGACGATCATCGTCACCGATCCGCTGGCCTTCAGCGGCTGCGGCAAACCGTCTGCGCGGCTGGCGGCGCGGCGGCCGGGCGGACCGAAGCGCTGCCCCGGTGTGCATCCGGTGACGATGTGGCGGGGCAGGCTGTCGGTAGCCGTGGACGCGCTCGAGGCCGAGGCGGACGCGCAGCGGGCACCGATGGAACGCCTCGGCCCCGTCGAGACCACCAATGTGCAACTGCCGACGGGGGATCGGCTGCAGATCCCGACCGGCGCCGAAACGCTGCGGCTGAAAAGTTATCTGGTGATGTGTCGTAACAGCACCAAGGACTTCGAAGAGTTTGCTGATCTTGTCGAGTCGATGGAAACCGAGACCGCAGCTCTGGTGTTGTCGGGCATGGACCGGTATTACTGTGGGCAGAACCCGAAGAGCAGATGGGTGGCCACGCAGCTGGTGCGGCGGCTGGCCGACCCGCAACCGTCCGATGAACATGAGTTCGCGATGTCGGACCCGGATGCAGCTGCCGAATGGGAGAAGGTCAGGCAGCGCTGCCTGTCAGTTGCGGTAGCGATGCTGGAGGAGGCGAAGTGACGTTGGCCCCCGACGTCCGGGAACCGAGGGATGCGCGGATTGCGCGTCGCGACGAGATTCAGCCGGTTCAATCGTCCGCTCGGCGCCCCCAGGGACCGCAGGCCCAACGCACCGCCGGGCCGCGCGCCTCGGCCCAACGCACCACCACGCAACGTGCCAACGCCCAGCGACCGGCGTCGACTCAACGACCCGCGGCCGCTCAACGCGACGCTTCGGCTCCGCGCACGACATCACAGCGCGATACCGCGTCACGCACTTCCGGGCAACGCAGTTCGGCACAACGCTCCCAGAATGCGTCCACCCAGGTACAACGGAAACAGGAGCAACGCACTCCTGGGCACGACACCAAGGGACAACGCACACAGGGACAAGGAACGCAGACGTCACGCACACCGGTACAGCGCTCACAGCAGCCGGCACAGCCACGACCACCGCGTCAGGGCCAGGCCGCGCCGCAGCAGCGTCAGCCCGCCTTCGACGACCGGCCGGTCGAGTACTGGCCGACCGCGGCGATCCGTGCCGCCCTGGAGACCGACGACATGGCGGTCTGGCAGCGCATCGTCGCTGCGATCAAGCGTGACCCCTACGGCCGCACTGCCCGTCAGGTCGAGGAAGTGCTGCAGACCGCCCGCCCCTACGGGGTGTCCAAGGCGCTGTCGGAGGTCCTGGTGCGCACCCGTGAGCACCTGGAAGCCACCGAGCGCGCCGAGGTGGCCCACCAGATCCAGGCCATGCTTCGCCGGTCCGAACTGCAGGCACCCGAGTTCGCCTCGCGCATCGGGATATCGAACGAGTCCTTCGCCGACTATCTGGAGGGCACCACCAGTCCGCCGGCCTCGCTGCTGCTGCGCATGCAGCGCCTCTCGGACCGGTTCGCCAAGCTCTCCGCGCAGCGTCAGGCGAAGTAGCCCGGGTCGGTTGGGCCACTTCGCCTGACGGTTCGCTGAGGCTCAGCGGGAGTGCAGCGGGGTGACATTCTCGACGAGCCAACGCCCGTCGCTCTTGCTCAAGGCCACCCGCAGCGCCATGACCGCATTGTCGGTGGGTTTGCCCGGAGCACTCTGGGTTCCGCGCAGCACCACGGCCACACTGGCCACCTGCGGGCCGAGCGCCTCCACCCCGGCTGAAACGGTGGCCGCTGTGGCGGACACGTTCTTGCTCGCCAATTCTTTTGCGACATTGGCGAATTCGTTCTTGAACTGCTGAGCCTCATCCGGCGACATCATCGCCGTCGCGCGGTCGATCGAGGAGGTCGGGCTCTGCGGGCTGAACGTGGCGGTGGCCTCCGAGACGCTGCTGGCGATGCGCACCACCTCGTCACGGTCGTTGTTGAAGGTGCGGTCGGGCACCGTCCAGCGCAGGTATCCCACCGTCACCGCGGCCACCACGGCGGCGGCTGCCACGCCCACGACTGCGAGACGCAGCCCGGGGGCATCGTCATCGGTGCCCAGTGTCACGCCGTCGCGCCGGGCCAGCACGACGTTGACGATGACGCCCTGCACGATCAGCAGGCACAGCACCGAGCACAGCGACACCCACCACAGCGGCCAGGACAGCGCCAGCCCGATGTAGAGCACCGCCGCGATGGCGGCCAGCGGGGCGGCGATATCGAACGCCAGGACACGCAATCGGTTCCTCATCGGATCGGCTCCAACCGCGAGACCATCAGGTTGCCGTCGACGTCGGAGACGTCCAGCCGCAGGTTCCAGCGCACGGTCTGTGGCTTGTCGCTGCCGGCGTTCTCACTGACCGAGGTGGCCACCACGAGCACGGTGTCGGTGCGCGACACCATCCCTGCGAGCTCCGGCTTGGGTGCGGGCACCGGCCGACCGTCCGGGCCCGGCGGCGGGTGGTACAGCGATTCGATGGCCACCGAGTCGATCTGGCCGGTGGTGCGGGCCTGCAGCCGCTGCACCAGATCGCGGTAGGGCTGCACGGCCGCATCGAAGTCAGCGTTGAGCTGACCGACCGTGCCCTCGCGCAGCTTCTGCATACCGGCCTCGACGGAGTCCTTGTTGATGTTGATCAGGATGTTGGTCCAGTCGGCGGCCGCCCGAAGCACCCGGGTCTGGTACGCGCGTTCGTCGGCTTCACTGCGATGGCCGGTCCACACCATCGCGGCCAGGACCACCGCGGCGACGGCGATCAGGCCCGCGACCGCCGAGGCGAAGCCGAAGCCGGTGAAGACACCGCCGGAATGATCGCCGGTACTGTCCTTGCTGACCTTGCTGTCCTTGCTCGGCGCCTCGGGCATGGCCGTGAGGGTACCGGCAGCCGAACCGTCCCAGCGCACCCGCAGCCGTCTGGAAGAATGTCGGGGTGACGGTAGAAGCGATCAAGTCGGGTATCGACCTGAGCCATGTCGACCCGCAGGCACGCCCGCAAGACGATCTGTTCGGCCACGTCAACGGCCGTTGGCTGACCGACTACGAGATACCTGCCGACCGCGCCACCGATGGCGCCTTCCGGCTCCTGCACGACCGCGCCGAGGAACAGATCCGCGATCTGATCACCCAGGCAGCAGCGTCCGGCGCCGAGCCCGGCACCGACGAGCAGCGGATCGGCGATCTGTACGCCAGCTTCATGGACGAGCAGACCATCGCCACGCGCGGCCTGGCACCGCTGCTGGCCGAGCTCGCCCTGATCGACGGCGCGGCCGACAGCAATGCGCTGGCCTCGGTGCTGGGCGGCCTGGAGCGCACCGGGGTTTCCGGTGGAGCCGGCGTATATGTGGACACCGATTCCAAGGACTCGACGCGCTACCTGCTGCACATGAGCCAGTCCGGCATCGGGCTGCCCGACGAGTCCTACTACCGCGACGAGCAACACGCCGAGATCCTGGCGGCCTACCCCGGCCACATCGCCCGGATGTTCACGCTGGTCTACGGCGCAGACACCGCGGAGGCACAGACCGAGACCGCGGCCCGGATCGTCGCGCTCGAATCCAAACTGGCCGCGGCCCACTGGGATGTGGTCAAGCGCCGCGACGCCGACCTCACCTACAACCTGCGCACCTTCGCCGACCTGTCCGGCGACGCCCCCGGCTTCGACTGGACCGGCTGGCTCGGCGCCCTCGGCACCACCCCCGAGAAGGTCTCCGAGTTGGTGCTGCGTCAGCCCGACTACGTGACGGCGTTCGCCGCGCTGTGGGCGAGCGAGGATCTTGAGGACTGGAAGGCCTGGACCCGCTGGCGCGTCATCCATTCGCGCGCCGGCCTGCTGACCGACGACCTGGTGGCCGAGAACTTCGATTTCTACGGCCGCACCCTCAGCGGCACCGAGCAGAACCGCGACCGGTGGAAGCGCGGCGTCTCTCTGGTGGAGGGCCTGATGGGCGATGCGCTGGGCAAGCTCTACGTCCAGCAGTACTTCCCGCCGGAGGCCAAGGCCCGGATGGACGAGCTGGTGGCCAACCTGCGCGAGGCCTACCGGGTCAGCATCAACGAGTTGGACTGGATGACGCCGGAGACCAGGGCCAAGGCGCTGGTGAAGCTCGACAAGTTCACCCCCAAGATCGGGTATCCGGCCCGCTGGCGCGACTACTCGGCGCTGGTGGTCGAGCGCGACGACCTGTACGGCAACTACCGCCGGGGCCACGTGGTGAACTCCGACCGCGAACTGGCCAAGCTGGGTGGGCCGGTGGACCGCGACGAGTGGTTCATGACGCCGCAGACGGTCAACGCCTACTACAACCCGGGAATGAACGAAATCGTCTTTCCCGCAGCCATTCTGCAGCCGCCGTTCTTCGACGCCGAGGCCGACGACGCCGCCAACTACGGCGGGATCGGCGCGGTCATCGGGCACGAGATCGGCCACGGTTTCGACGACCAGGGCGCCAAGTACGACGGTGACGGCAACCTGGTGGACTGGTGGACCGATGCCGATCGCGCCGAATTCGGGGTCCGCACAAAGGCTTTGATCGACCAGTACGAGCAGTTCACGCCGCGCGGACTCGATGGCTCGCACCATGTGAACGGCGCGTTCACCGTCGGGGAGAACATCGGCGACCTCGGCGGGCTGTCCATCGCGCTGCTGGCCTACCAGCTGTCACTGAAGGGCCAGGAGGCCCCGGTGATCGACGGACTCACCGGCGTGCAGCGCGTCTACTTCGGCTGGGCACAGGTGTGGCGGACCAAATCTCGTGACGCCGAGGCGATCCGGCGCCTGGCCGTGGATCCTCACTCACCGCCGGAGTTCCGCTGCAACGGCGTCATTCGCAACATCGACTCCTTCTACGAGGAATTCGACGTGGCCGACTCCGACGAGCTGTACCTCGAGCCGGACCAGCGGGTCCGGATCTGGAACTGACGTACCCGCGAGCAGACGCAAAACTGCCCCTTTTCAATTTCAATTGAAAAGGGGCAGTTTTGTGTCTGCTCGGCAGGCAGGTGTTAGAACATCTGCCAGTCGGAGGCACCGTCAGGCGTGTTGTACCAGCCGCCACCGGTGTTCTTGATCACGACCGGGTCGCCGCTGCCGAAGTTGTCGTAGAACCACTTGGCGTTCTCGGCGCTGAGGTTGATGCAACCGTGGCTGACGTTGCTCCGGCCCTGCTGGGCGACCGACCACGGCGCGCTGTGCACGAAGACGCCGCTGTTGTCGATGCGGACAGCGTCCTTCACCTTGAGCTTGTAGCCCTCCTTGGAGTCCACCGGCACACCGTAGGTGGATGAGTCCATGACGATGTCAGGGAACTTCTCCAGCACGTAGTAGGTGCCGTTCTTGGTCTCATGCTTGCCGTCGGGCTTGCCCATCGACACCGGGAAGGTCTTCTCCAGCTTCCCGTTGCGCATGATCTCCATCTGGTGGGCCTTGTCGTCGACCGTCGCCACCAGGTAGTCGCCGACCCGGAAGCTCGACTTGGTGCCGGCCGCGTCGATGTTCACCACGGTGTTGGACGGCCAGAAGTCCTGCGGGCGCCAACGCAGCTGGGTGTCGGTGACCCAGTAGAAGCGGCCTGCCACCGGCGGGTTCGAGGTGATCCGAATGGCGTCCTGGGCCATCTGCCGGTTGGCGATCGGCCGTTGGAAGTTGATGTAGATGGGCTTGGCGACGCCGACCATCGACCCGTTGACCGGGTTGAACGACGGCGGCAGGAACGGTGCTTCGCCGGTGAACGGCTCGGAGCTCTGCCCGGGCGCGTTGCCCTCGGTGAACGGGACGGTCGGGGAGCCGTAGTTGACGATCGGCGCGGGCGTCGACGGAGCGCCCGGAGCGACGGCGGCCGGGTCGGCCGGGTCGGCAGGCAGCGGCGGGATGTACGCGCCGGGCGGGGGGCCCGGAACAGCAGGGTCGACGGGCGCCGGCGGCGCCTCGGGGTCTGCGTATGCGGACGGGCTGAGCACCAGCCCACCGAACAGCCCCGCAGCCATGAAAGCAGTGATCAGTCGACGTTTTGCCGATTTCGGCATGAGTAACCTCCAGACAGCACAACTCGCTCCAGTCTCTCACAGCACCATGACCAGCTACCGCCGCGAGAAGGTGCCATCCCCCGACAGCGACCGGCTGCACGGCGCTGAACTGCGGTGTTTATCGAGTGTGAGCGTGCTCGCGTTACTTCTCCGTGGTGGGGCAGGAAACTACGAATACGCCGCGGGACGACGCGACGCCACACATCGAAACGATGATCAGGGCCGCAGCCGCGGCCACTGTCGGCGCCGCTCCGCCGTGGTCATAGATCCCGCCGCCGATCAGCGCACCGCCCATGATGCCGATCTGGAAGGCGGCGACATACAGGCCGGAGGCTCGGTCGGGGTCCTCCGGAGAGGTCCGCATCGCCGAGGCCTGCAGCATCGGCGGCAACGCTGTGGAGGCGGCGCCCCAGGCCACGATGGCCAGCGCGCCGAGCACCAGAGCCACCCGACCGGGGTCGTGCTCGACGGCCAGTACCGACAGCGTCAGCAGCGCGGCGGCCAGCACCGTGAGGCACCCCAGCACCGACGCCTTCGGCC
This sequence comes from Mycobacterium shunyiense, assembly GCF_058270035.1. Classification (NCBI taxonomy): domain Bacteria; kingdom Bacillati; phylum Actinomycetota; class Actinomycetes; order Mycobacteriales; family Mycobacteriaceae; genus Mycobacterium; species Mycobacterium shunyiense. Next base: position 285,914 of record NZ_JBZDPT010000031.1, read on the forward strand.
ACAGGTCCAACGGCCGGGCCATTGCGGCCATCCCGGCCAGACCCGCGACCCCGAACGCCGCGAGCAGCCAGGCCAGATGTGGGCCGTGGATCCCGACCACGTCGCGGATGATCACCACGATGAAGGTGAAGGCGATGAAGTGCCCGGTGACACCGATCATCGTCACGGTGGACAGGATGAGCAGACGCCGGTTTCGTCGACGTCCCTGCCCCGCCCCACCGACCGCGGTCGAGCCGGCCCCGGGCGCGAGCGGTGGCAGCGTCGTCCATGCGGCCAGCGCCACCACCGCCGCAGCCACGGCGATCACCACCACGGCAAGCCGCCAGCCCCACATTTCGCTCATCGCCGCGGCGAGTGGGTTGCCCACGACCAGGGCCAGACCGGTGCCGACATAGACCGCCGCGGTGGCCCGGCCGGCGTGACTGGCCGGGACCAACCGGGCGCCGATCGGCGCGATCACCGACCACATCAGTCCATGGGCCAGCGCGCACAGCACCCGCCCACCGGCCAGCACCGCGAAGTTCGGGGCGAGCGCCGAGATCACCTGCGAGACGGTCAGGCACACCAGGGTGGCGACCAAGGTCCGGCGTCGCGGCCAGCGTGCCGTCAGCCGGACCAGCGCGACCGTGGTGAGTGCGGCGACCAGGGCGTAACTGGCCATCAGTGTGGCGACCAGGCCCTCACTGACCCGGAGGTCGGTGGCGATCGCCGGCAGGGCACCGACCGGGAGCATCTCGGCGGTGACGTAGATGAACGCCGCCGCTGCGAGAACGGCGAGTTGCGTGGCAACACGCGGTGTCCACGGGCTGGTGTGGGCGGAAAGCGATTCGCCGGTGACGCTGAAGGTCATTCTGGGATGCCACGGTAGTGCCATAACGTTGCCGTGCGTGGTTGCCGACCCGAGAGGATCCACAGTGGTTGCAGTGCCCGATGGATATGAAGACCTGTTGACGAGGCCGTTGTTCGGCCATCTGGCCACCACCAGGCCCGATGGCACCGTGCAGGTCAATCCGATGTGGTTCGAGTGGGATGGCACGCACCTGCGCTTCACCCACACCACCAAGCGCCAGAAGTACCGCAACGTGACGGCGCATCCCGAGGTGGCCATGTCGATCCACGATCCGGACAACCCGTACCGCTACCTGGAGGTGCGCGGCGTGGTGGACGAGATCGTGCCCGACCCGACGGCGGCGTTCTTCCTGGCCCTCAACGACCGCTACAGCGGATCACTGAACGAGGTGCCACCCGACGCCGCGGACCGGGTGATCCTGGCGGTCCGCCCGACGCTGTTCAGCAAGCACTGATCAGAGTTCGACCGGTGTCGTGAGTCCGCGCACAATCGACACTGTGATTGTCGCGTTCAGCATCAGCCCCGCCGGCGGGGACGAGTCCGGAAGTGTCAGCGCCGCGGTGGCCGAGGCCGTGCGGGTGGTGCGGGCCTCAGGCCTGCCCAACGAGACCAACGCCATGTTCACGAACGTCGAAGGTGAATGGGACGAGGTGATGGCCGTGGTGAAACAGGCCGTGGAGGTCGTCGCGGCGGTGTCCCCGCGGGTCAGCCTGGTGTTGAAGGCCGACATCCGGCCCGGATACACCGGGCAGCTCACTGCGAAGGTCGAGCGGATCGAGCAGGCGCTGGGCGGCTAGCGCGGTTCCCGGTTGCCGTCGAACGGCTCCTCGGCCACGATCTGGACGTTGTCCTCGATCGGCGGGGTCCAGTTACCTGCCATCGGCGCTCCGTATCGCGCCGCGTACGCCTCGCTCAGGTCGACCAGGTCCGGATCCTTGCGCCACCGCCGGATGCCCGTGACGACGATGAACACCACTGCCGCCACGATGAAGGCGACGAGTGCGAGCTTGAGGATCAGCACGGTCAGGAGCGCACCAGGCGAGCGATGGCAGCCGATGCCTCGGCCAGCTTGGCCTCTGCCTGGTCACCGCCCTCAGAGACCGCCTGCGTCACACAATGCCCGAGGTGCTCGTCGAGCAGACCCAGGGCCACGGATTGCAGAGCGCTGTTGACGGCGCTGATCTGGGTGAGCACGTCGATGCAGTACTTGTCCTCGTCGATCATCTTGGCGATGCCCCGGACCTGGCCTTCGATCCGGCGCAGCCGCTTGGCGTAGTTCTCCTTCTGCGCCGAGTAGCCATGTGCGCCCGAGCCGTCAGCCACGTCCATGAACCCCATCATACCGGTACCCCACCGGGGTATGCACGTCCGTTTGGCCGGGAGAAATGCCGCAAAACAACCCGGCGCTCGGCCGATACGCTGACTCCGATGACGATGCCACCCTGGCCTGGGCCCCACGGCCAGCCGCCGGTGTATCCCGCACCGGGGTACCCGCCCGTCCAGCCGGCCCCATATCCCGTGGCCCCGGCTGCCCGCCGGAAATCTGCGGTCGGCACCACGGTCACCGTGGTCAGCGTGGTTCTCGCCGTGGCGCTGTGGATCGTCGCGGTGCTCGGTGCGGCCGCCGCCGCATGGCTGTCGTTGTTCTTCGCGATGTCGACCGATACCTGCCACGCCACCTGCGGCCCGACCCCGTATGACGATCAGGTCTATCCGACGATCTTCGGCTGGATCGGCGGCGGCCTGCTCGCCGGATTCGCCGGCAGCATCGTCATGGTCTTCTTCACCCGCCGCTGGCTGTGGGTGTGGCCGTTGGTGTCGATCGTGTGCACCGTGATCGGGTTCCTCATGGGGCTCGACCTGACCGTCAAGGCCACCGAGTGGACCGGCTGACCTGCGCCGCTCGGGCACGCTAAAGAATTTGGGCGGCTAACTAACCCGGGGGCATACTTACCTGCATGTCTTCCTCCGACCAGCCCGACATCAAGCCCCGCAGCCGCGACGTCACCGACGGCCTGGAGAAGGCCGCAGCCCGCGGAATGCTCCGCGCGGTAGGGATGGGCGACGACGACTGGGTCAAGCCGCAGATCGGCGTCGGCTCGTCGTGGAACGAGATCACCCCGTGCAACATGTCGCTGCAGCGGCTCGCTCAGGACGTCAAGGCCGGTGTGCACGAGGCCGGCGGCTACCCGCTGGAGTTCGGCACCATCTCGGTGTCCGACGGCATCTCGATGGGCCACGAGGGGATGCACTTCTCGCTGGTCTCCCGTGAGGTGATCGCCGACAGCGTCGAGACCGTGATGCAGGCCGAGCGCCTTGACGGTTCCGTGCTGCTCGCCGGCTGCGACAAGTCGATCCCGGGCATGCTGATGGCCGCGGCCCGCCTGGATCTGGCCTCGGTGTTCTTCTACAACGGCTCGATCATGCCGGGTGTCGCCAAGCTCACCGACGGCACCGAGAAGGAAGTCACCATCATCGACGCCTTCGAGGCCGTCGGGGCGTGCGTGCGCGGGCTGATGTCGCGGGAGGACGTCGACATCATCGAGCGCGCCATCTGCCCGGGCGAGGGCGCCTGTGGCGGCATGTACACCGCGAACACCATGGCGTCGGCAGCCGAGGCGCTCGGAATGTCGTTGCCGGGCAGCGCATCTCCGGTGGCCGTGGACAAGCGGCGCGGCGAGTTCGCCCGTAAGTCGGGTGAGGCCGTAGTCGAGATGCTGCGCCGCGGCATCACCGCGCGCGACATCCTGACCAAGGAAGCCTTCGAGAACGCCATCGCGGTCGTGATGGCGTTCGGCGGGTCCACCAACGCGGTGCTGCACCTGCTGGCGATCGCACGTGAGGCCGAGGTGGAGCTGACCCTGGCCGACTTCACCCGCATCGGCAACAAGGTGCCGCACCTGGCCGACGTGAAACCCTTTGGCCGCCACGTGATGAAGGACGTCGACGAGATCGGCGGCGTCCCGGTGGTCATGCGCGCACTGCTGGATGCCGGTCTGCTGCACGGCGACTGCCTGACCGTGACGGGTAAGACCATGGCCGAGAACCTGGCCCACATCGCGCCGCCGGACCCCGACGGCAAGGTGTTGCGCGCGATGAACAACCCGATCCACCCGACCGGCGGCATCACGATCCTGCACGGATCGCTCGCCCCAGAGGGTGCCGTCGTGAAGTCCGCAGGGTTTGAATCCGACGTTTTCGAGGGCACCGCAAGGGTTTTCGAGCGCGAGCGGGCTGCGCTGGACGCGCTCGAGGACGGCACCATCACTCACGGCGACGTCGTGGTCATCCGCTACGAGGGCCCCAAGGGCGGCCCGGGTATGCGCGAGATGCTGGCCATCACCGGCGCGATCAAGGGCGCCGGGCTGGGCAAGGACGTGCTGCTGATGACCGATGGCCGGTTCTCCGGCGGGACGACCGGCCTGTGTGTCGGGCACATCGCTCCGGAGGCCGTCGACGGTGGGCCGATCGCGTTCGTTCGCGACGGTGACCGGATCCGGCTCGACGTCGCCAACGGCACACTCGACATCCTGGTCGACGAGGCCGAACTCGCCGGCCGCAAGGACGGCTGGCAGCCGCTTCCCCCGACCTACACCACCGGCGTCCTGGCGAAGTACACCAAGTTGGTCCAGTCCGCCGCCGTCGGCGCCGTCTGCACCTAGGGGCCCTTTGCACCGCGAGCGTGCGTGTCTGCCGGTCGACACACCGTCGAACACCGGCATTCCACGCACGCTCGCCGGCCGGTAGAGTGACGTCGGGCGTGCAGGAACGCCCGACGTCCGCTCGAAGAGGCCAAGCCTCCCTGCTCGTTGAGTTGCTCTGTGACCGACCTCTTCTCAGCCCGATTCGCGGACGCGGGCGTCTGAGAGGAGGCCGTCATGGCCAGCCGTCTGCCGAGCAACCCCTCGATCGAGCACCTCCGCGATGAAGCCCGCAGGCTGCAGCGCGCGAATCGCGTCCCGCTGCACCAGGCGCAGCTGACCGTCGCCCGCGCCTACGGTTTCAGCAGCTGGCCCAGACTCGTGCACTATCTTCGTGACGCGGCCGAGCTCAGCATCGACCCAGGCGCGCTCGACGAGGACAACCTCGACACCGCCGATCGCTTCTGTTCGTGGGCATCATTGCGCTACAACGAAACCGATGCTCCGCCCCAGTGGCAGGCCGCCGCGAAGCTGCTCGGCTCCGAGCGGAATCTGGTCGACGAACACATCTGGGCTGCCGCTTCGGCTGCGGATCCGGCCGCGCTGGCACAGCATCTGACGAACCGCCCGGCGCTCGCGAACACCAGCGGCGGACCGTTCGGCTGGGTTCCGTTGATGTACCTGTGCTATTCGCGGGTTCCGTTGGGCCGCAGCGCCGATGACGTCATCACCAGCGCGACACTGCTGCTCGACGCCGGCGCCGATCCGAATGCCGGGTACCTCTGGTGCGGGATGTCGACGCCCTTCACGGTGCTCACGGGTGTGTTCGGCGAGGGGGAACAGGGTCCGCGTCGTCAACCCCGGCATCGCTTCGCACCCGAGCTGGCCACGCTTCTGCTCGATCGCGGCGCACATCCGGCCGACCAACAGACGCTGTACAACCGGATGTTCCGCGCCGACGATTCCCATCTGGAACTGTTGTTCGCCCGCGGCCTGGCCGAGGCCGGACCGAGCCCGTGGGAGCTGAGGCTCGGTGAGGCCATGGAAACGCGTGCCGAGATGTGGAGCCGCCAGATCGGCTGGGCCGCCGAGCATGGCTTCACCGGCCGGCTCGACCTGCTGGCCCGGCACGGTATCGACGTATCCGGGGTGCGCGTCGTCGTCCCGGTGTTCCCCCACGATCCGAACATTTTCGACGACGACGGCGCGACGCCCCTGCACCAGGCCGCCTGGTCCGGTGATCTCGAACTGATCCGACGACTCCTCGACGCCGGCGCCGACGCGACCATCACCGACCGCAGATTCGGCTCCACACCACTGGATTGGGCCGAGCATGCCTACCAGACCGAAGCGGCAGATCTACTCAGAGGCGTCGTCACAGCCCCTTCGGACCCCGCCGGATGATCGCGGCGAGTTCCTCGCGTGAACTGACGCCCACCCGCTGACAGGCCCGGTACAGATGGCCTTCGACGCTGCGCACCGACATGACCAGCCGTCCGGCGATCTGCTTGTTGCTCAGCCCTGCGACGACGAGTTCGACGATCTCGCGCTGCCTTCCGGTCAGCGGCTGTCCGGCCGGGTTGCGCAGCGCCGGGGTGCACAGCCCGCCGCATTCGTCGGCGCCCTCCTGGGCCAACGCGGCGGCGTAGGCACTGCGCTTGCCCTGCCCGTGGCGGCCGAACGCGACCGCGGCCTGCGCCATCGCGTCGGCGGCGGTGGCCCGGTCACCGAGAGCCCGGTATTCCTTTGCGGCGGTGAGCAATCCGGTACCGTCATCGGCTGCCAGTGCCTCGATATGACCGGCCACCGTTTGGGCGAGCGGCAGTTTCAACATGTCAGCCAGCTCGCGTGCGCGCGCCGCACCGGTGGTGTCGCCCCACTGGGCGGCCGTCTGCAGACACAGCAGTTCATGGGTCGGCTGCTCGCGTTGCCCGGCATCGCGTCCCGCTGCGCGGACCACATCGATGGCATCGGTCAGCGCACCGCCGGCCGCCAACGTCCACCCGGTGGCCACCGACATCGCGGTGTTCATGAAGACGTAGTCGTCGGGCACCCGCCGCTCGGCGCAGGCCAGCGCCTCCTCGGCCGCGGCGGTCTGGCCGAGCTTGGCGTGCGCCTCGGCCAGCGAGAAACAGCTGGCAACCCGCAAACCCGTGGTGATCTCGTGTGTCTCGGCACCGGCGTAAGCCTCGTGCAGATGTTTGACGGCGGCACCGAGATCGGCGCGCACCAGTTCGGCGTGGCCCAGCAGGTGGGCGAGGTTGGCGTACACCAAGCCGGGCATGTCACGCGCCGATTCGTCGAGCCGGGCCGCCATCGCCGTGATGCTGTCGATACCGCCGGTCAACCGGCAGGCACGGGCGTGGACTGCGCCGAGCCAGAACCGCATGGGCGACGATTCGAACGACGAGGTGGCCCGTTCGATGGCCTGCTCCGCGACGTCGTTGATCTCTTCGACATGTCCGAGCGCGCCGAACGCCATCATCAAGGCAATCGAGGCCATCATCGCGTGTAGATCGGGAAGTCCGTCCGATTCCAGGGCGGTCCTGGCATTCTTCTCCGCGCTCACACAGTGGCCGAGCACGGCATCGACACAGGCCTGCATGGCCAGCCGTTCCATCCGTTGCTCATCGGATTCTACTGTGCCGGAAAGCTTTTCCAATATGTCACCGGCATCGCGCGGTCTGCTGAGTAGCCACGCCAGGTTGGCCGCCCGCACCGTCGCCCAGTGGTGGCTGTCCGGACGGCCGTCGGCGCTGATGTCCCGCAGTACGGCCTCGGCCTCCTCACCCCGGCTCAGCAGGATCAGCGTCATGGCCCGCATGGGCGCCGCCTCCGGTGCACCGCATTCGGCTGCGGCAGCGGCGAATCGGTCGGCGGCATCAGGGTCGAGCAGGACGGCAGCGCAGCGGGCGGCCGTGAGGTAGAGCTCCGGATCCGGCGGCAGGTCGGAGTGCAGGGCCAGCAACGCGCGGCGGACCGTCGCCCGCATATCTCCGTCGGCCTCCGACTCCAGCCGCCGCGCGAGTTTCCCCCGGATCCTCGACAGGTGCATCTCCCCGGCTGTCGCCCTGCGCAATTCGCCGTACAACGGATGCGCGAGGGTCGCCACCAGTCCGCGCCCGGAGCGGTCGACCCTGACCAGATGCATCTGTTCTGCGGCTTCCAGGTCGGCGGGCTCCACGAGATCGCCCAGAACGTCGACGCTCAGTGGCTCGCACTGTGACAGCGTGTCGAGCACCAACGCCATGCCGGGCTCGAGTCCACCGAGGCGACGCCCGACCATGTCGGTGATGCTCTGGGAGACGGCCACATCGCCGTCCCACATCCACACCCCGGCGGACTTGCGCATCCGCCCGGCGGCGATCTGGTCCTTCACCAGCTGCAGCAGGTACAGCGCGTTGCCTCCGGTCAGTTTCCAGAACCGGCGCGTGCTGCGGCTGTCCACCGGGCCGGCGACCGCCGACTCGATCAGCGTGGCTGCCGCCGCGGCGGACAGCGGTTCGAGGTCGATCCGGTCGAGCAGGCTGTCCTTCCACAGGGCGGTCACCGCGTCGGGTTCCGGGCCACCGGAACGCGCGGTGACGACGAGCCGTACTCCCTGGGTCTGCGCCAGTTGATGGACGACGTGCGCGGACAACGGATCGAGCAGGTGCGCATCGTCGACGCCGATGACCACCTTGCCCATGCGCTGGTGAGCGACGAAGGAATCGATCACGCGCCGCACGTCGGGCAACGGATCGCACATGCTCTGGCTGATCGATCCGGTGAACGCACCGAGCGGGATGGCACGTGCGGATTCGGTCCCGACGAACCAACTGGTCCGGTGTCCGGACGCCGCCGCGTGGCTGAGGGCCTCCCGGGCCAACCGGGTCTTGCCGACCCCGGCACTGCCGACGATCACCACACCGTGATGGGTTCCCGGCCCACCAAGGGAGCGACGGATCGTCGCCAGTTCTTCTTCCCGCCCCGCCAGCTTCATCTCAGCAGTTCGTACCCGCTATCGCCGTAATCGGAAGTCCCGCGATTGCCCACGATATGGCGTCAAACCCGCCCGCGGGTAGCAAATTGACGCATCTTCGGATACCGGGGCGTGGCCCGGGCGCACAGAGTCCCCACCAGCCGGGGCCCGGCTGGTCACTCTTGGTGCGCCTACTGGTTAGGCGTGCCGCGCTTCGGAATTGCGCACCTGCATCCCGAAATACATCGCGGTGAACCCCAGCATCATCACCAGCGCGCCGCTGATCACGTGCGACCAGATCATGCCGGCGCTCGGTCCACTGACAAACACCCACGGCGAGATGATCAGCCACACCCCGAATATCGGCAGTGTCCAGGTCATGCCGTGCGCGCGATCCAGCGCGAAGCTGAAACACATTGACAGGAACGCGATCGCCCCTCCGACGATCAGGTCGTTGACCGTCAGCCGGTTGAAGGCGTCGTAGCCGACGATCCACGGGGACAGCGCGACGTACATCGCTGTCAGCAACGTCAGGCCGAAGGTGACCTGCGCGGCCATCGACTCTGCGACCCGGTCATAGCCGGCGCGAAGGGCCAGAATGTCCGGATGTAGGTCGATTGATGAATGGACTGTACTCATTTCTTGTCCTTTCCGTTACACGGCAAGGTGTTTGGGCCCTACCGCCCCCATCCATCGCTTTCCAGGTTACGCCGCGACGGGCAAGATCGCGGCGCGTTCCGGAGGCTCGCAAGAGCCGCAGGCCCGCGCCAAGTAAGGTGTTCTCAATGCGTTGGCGCAGCAACGCCCGAACGGGTCAACCCACCGGCCCTCGTCAGCAACTCGGCTGGTTCGCAACGCTCTTCGCGATGGCCTTGGTCTTCCACTACTCCGACAGTCAGCCGCTGGCGGTGGTTCCGGCATTGCTGGCCGCCCTGCCCGCCCTGATATTTCCCGGCTCGGTGGCCGCCGCCGGTCTGGCCGTCGCCGCCGGCGCAACGGTGGCCGTGCGGAGCCTGCCTGCGGCGTCGAACCATCTGGTGCTGAGCCTGCTGGTCGCCGTGGCACTCGGCACCGCGGCCGTGTGGGCATGTGCGGTCCGGAACCGGGCCGGTGAACCGGACAGTTTCGTCGAACGCTGGCTGGATGCCGCGCGGAGCCCGGTTGGCCTCGTGTTGCTCGTGGTCTACCTGTTCACGGTCTTCGACAAGTTGAACAGCGCGTACTTCACCCCGGCGACCTCGTGTGGCAGCGAGCTGTTCGGCCAGCTCATCTGGATGAACGGTTTCGACGATGTGACACCGAGCCAGGGTGTCGGTGAGGTCGTCGGCATCGCCGCGGTGGTTACCGAGGCCGCGATTCTCGGGTTGCTGGCGGTGCCGCGGCTGCGTTTCTGGGGCGTGCTGCTTGGGGTGAGCTTCCACTCGATACTGGCGATGACGTCGTTCTACGACTTCGCCACGGTCGTGTTCGCGGTGTACGTACTGCTGGTTCCGACCGAGGTGTTCGCGACCCTGGCCGTCCGCGCTTCCGCGCTGCGGGGCGTGGCGCTCACCGGTTTTGCGGTTCACGTGCTGCTGAGTGTGGTGTCGAGTTCGGCCGACTCGCCGACGAGCCCGGTCGGACTGCCCTGGCACACCCTGCTGGTGCTCACCTGGTTCGTCGCGGTGGTGCCGTTCATGGTCGCGCTGCTGCGCGCGTACCACTCCGCGCAGGCGGCAGGTGTCCGTCCACCGAACTGGAGCTTTCGCCCCGTGGTGCTGCTCCTCGCCCCACTGCTGGCTCTCGCCAATGGGTTGACGTCGTATGTGGGGCTCAAGACCGTGTCGAACTACTCGATGTTTTCCAACCTGCGCACCGAGGAAGGCGTCACCAATCATCTGGTGCCTGGCGTCACCGCACTCCAGCTGGCCGACTATCAGCGCGACACCGTCACCGTGGTCGGGATGGATATTCCGCAGCAGTCGGAGGACCTGACATACCTTCGCCGACAGCTGCGTTGGATGTCGGAAGATCCCCCGGTCCGCATTCCCTGGCTCGAGCTGCGGCGCAGTGTGATGCTGTGGCAGGAGGCGGGCATCAGTGGCATCCGAATCGCCTATCTTCGCGACGGACCACTGCGCGTCGTGGACGACGCCACGAAAGATCCTGTCCTCGCGGCACCACTGCCGTGGTGGCAACGGCATCTGCTTGCTTTCCGCCCCGTCGACTCGGGTTGGGGCGCCGACGTCTGCCGCTGGTAGCTCTGGCACCGCGACCGTGCGTGTCTGTCGGCCGCCACGCCGTAAAACGACGGCAGTTTGCGCACGCTCACGCAGACCCACATGGCGCAGAATCGCGGAATGGATATCGCGGATCGGCTGAAACTCGATGCGCCCGTGGTCCAGGCCGGCATGGGCGGCGGCATTGCCGGTGCTCCGCTGGCCGCCGCGGTATCAGCGGCCGGCGGACTGGGAACCTTGGGGCTCCTGCCGCCCAGGCAGCTCAGGGCGGAGATCGCAACGGTCCGCGACCAGGCGCCCGGCCGTGCGGTCGCCGTCAATCTCTTGATGCCGTTCACCCGCCGTCCCCATGTCGAGGTCTGCCTCGAAACGAAGATCGACGTCGCGGTCATGGCGTTTGCGATCGACCGTGCCTTGATCGAACGACTAATCGACGCAGGCATTTTCGTCATCGTGATGGTCGGCACCGAACGGCAGGCCGCGGAGGCGCTGGCCTACGGCGCCGACGGATTGATCGCGCAGGGCCGCGAGGCGGGTGGGCATCTGGTCGGCACGGTGGCGCAGGCCGATTTTCTGCCAAAGGCATTGGCACTGGCCGGTTCCCGCCCGGTGTTCGCCGCGGGTGGCATCGCCACGGCGAGCGACACGCAAGCGGCCCTCGCCGCAGGCGCTACAGGTGTGGTAGCCGGCACGCGGTTCCTGCTCACCCACGAGTCCGGCGCGCATCCGGTCTACCGGCAGCGGGTCATCGATGCGGACAGGACGCTTGAGACGACGGCGTTCGGGCTCGCCTGGCCGGAACGTCATCGGGTGATCCCGAATGCGACCACGGATCGGTGGTGCCACCCGGACGGCACGGCCCGCCGGTTGCCGGCGGCCATCAACAAGTTCAGCGCGCCGCTGTCCCGAGTCCCCGACCGTGGTGACGGCGCATTGCTCGGCCTGCAACGCCCCGCCCTGCCGTTCCTCACCCCGATCACGCTCACCGCCGACATGCCGGCGAGGTGGGCGGACCGCGCGGCTCTGTACGCCGGCGAGACCGCGCTGCGATTGGACCGGGTCACGTCGGCCGCGCAGGCCGTTGCGGATCTCACACCGTAGCCACGCTCGGCATGCCACGAGCGTGCGCAGAATGCCGGCGAAATGCGGCGTGGCGGGCGGCAGACACGCACGCTCGCGGTGCGAAGAGGCTCAGACGCGGGCGCGCTCCGGATCGCGGTAGCTCTCGACCTGCGCGGCGATCACGTCGGGCGTCGGCAGCGGCTCGGCGCTGTCGAGGTACACGCCGCCGGCGCGCAGTGTGTCCTCGACCAACAGCCAGATCCACCGCACGAGATCGGCCACCAACCGGTCCTGTGCGGTTGAGCCGGGTTGGTCGAGCCACCGCCCGGTTGTCGATTCCACCAACCCGACGATGGCGAACGCCAGTGGTTGAGGGTCGGTGTCCACGCCAAAGGCGTTGAGATACACCGTGAACAACGCATTCAGCTGAGTTCCGATGGTCTGCCGGATGTCGGCTATGGCATCGGGCGCCGAGCCGTCGTCGCCCAGGGAGCACCGTGCCAGGTAGCGGTAGAGGTTCCGGTGTTCGACGAGGAACCGGACGTGGGCACCGACGCCGGCCTCGATGATCTGGGCCATCGATCCGTGGGGCGTCCACAGAGGGGCAAGTTCGGTGTTGAGCATCTCGGCTGCGCGCTGCGCGATCGCGCTCTGCAGATCTGCCGCGCCGGCGAAGTGTCGGTAGAGCTTGGTGCGGGTCACCCCGACATGCGCGGCGATCTGCTCGGTCGAGGCCTGCGGACCGTGTTCGGCGATCGCCGACAGTGCGGCGTCGACGAACTCTGCCCGCCGCCGCTCCCGCTGGCCGGCCCATCGACTCACGGAACCGCTGCCCTCAGTTGCCACAGACACACCCTAGCCGATCAAGTGGTACATGACGTACCATACCGTAACTGGTACATAACGTACCACTAGATTTCGAAGGGAACGACGCAGATGGACGCGGTAATCGCGCTTCGCAAAGCGGCAGGTCTGCCGGCAGTTGCCGAACCCCTGGCACCGGCGGAGGACTACGGTTTCTTCGGCCCGGGGTCGGTCACCTGGAAGGTGTGGAGCTACCCAACCTCGCTACTGATCGGCTTCTCCCGCGCCGTCACCATCGAGCACCTCGATCCGTTCCTGGCGGCCGCCGTCGACGCCACCGGGCAGGTCTATGCCCGCACCCGCCTGCGCTACGACCGGACCATGCAGTACTTCGCCCTGGTGGCCTTCGGCGACGCCAAATCCGTCCTCGACGCATCCGAGATCCTGGTCAAGATCCACTCCAAGGCCGTCGGCACCGAGCCCATCACCAAGCGCCCGTTCGACGCCAACGATCCGCACTCACAGTTGTGGATCCACCTGACCGCATGGCACTCGATCCTCAAAAGCTACGAGATGTTCGGCCCCGGCAAGCTGTCGGCGGACGAAGAGAGCCGGTATTGGGAGGAATGCGCGCGGGCCGCCAAGTTCCAGACGATCAATCCCGACGACGTGCCCCGCACCCGCGAGGGCATCCGCGCGTACTTCGAGAGCTTCCGCCCGGACCTGGTCGGCTCCGAGGTGGCTCAGCGCATGATGGATTACCTGGTCGATCTGGGCTACCACATCCTGCCCGAGCGGATGCCGCGCTGGATGCGCAAGGCGTTCAACATCCCGATGCGCGCCGCCATCATCGCGACCATGCCGCAGTGGATGCGACTGCTGGGCGGCATCCCCCAGCGTCGAATCGCCGATGTCGCGGCACGCGCCGTGGTGCGACCATTCCTGCGGATCATCGCCGCCAAGCCGCGACTCGAACTGGCAGTCCTGGATCTCACCACGCCGAACACCACGCCGATCGTCGGCCCAACCCTGGTCGACATCCCGGCCAGGAACACCATCACCTACACGCCTGCCGAGGCCCGGGCGAAGTGGGGCAGACAGACTCCGTTCGAGCAGTACAGTCAGATCATGGCCAAGCGGGAGATCGGGCAGGGTCCGGCTCCCTACGCCCACAACCACCACGACGCACTGATGCAATTCGACAAGAGCGTGAGCTGATATGAACGAATCGCAGATCGACCAGGCCCTCGAGGATCTCGTCGAAGGCGAAAAGACCTGGGCCTCACTGTCATTGGCGGCCCGCCGCGGACTACTCGACGAGGTGCGCGACCTGACCGTGCGCCATGCCACCGAGTGGGTCGACGCTGCCGTCGGGATCAAGCAACTCGACCCGGCCTCGCCCCTGGTCGGCGAGGAATGGATGTCCGGCCCGTACTCACTGGTCGCCGGGCTGGCCGCACTGTCGGAGAGCCTGAACAAGCTGGAAGCGGGCCGCAGCCCGCTCGACGGCGCCGAGTTCGGCTACGCTCCCGGCGGTCGGACCACGGTAAAAGCTCTGCCGCTCAACACCTTCGATCAACTTTTGCTGTCCGGATTCAGTGCCGAGGTGTGGTTGCAGCCCGGAATCGAGAAGGCCGAGGCCATCCGGTCGGCCGGCCTGGCTCAACGCGACCCCAGCCGCACCCACGGCGTGGGCGCGGTGCTGGGCGCGGGCAACATCTTCTCGATCGCGCCGCTGGACACCATCTACGAGTTGTACGCCAACAACCGGGTGGTGGCCCTCAAGCTCAACCCGATCACCGATCCGTTACAGCCCGTGCTGACCAAGGTGCTGGCACCGTTCATCGCCGTCGGTGCGGTCCGCATCCTGACCGGCGGAGCCGAGGTCGGCACATATCTGGTGCGGCACAAGCTCGTTGACCACGTGCACATGACCGGTAGCGCCCTGACGTACGACGCCATCGTGTTCGGCACCGGCGAGGAGGGTGCCCGGCGCAAGGCAGCTGACGAACCCGTGCTCGACAAGGAGATGACCGCCGAACTCGGCGGGGTTTCCCCGACGATCGTGCTGCCCGGCTCCTGGAGCGCGGCCGACATCGAGTTCCAGGCCAATCACGTTGTCACGCAACGCTTGCACAACAACGGCTACAACTGCGTGGCTGCGCAGGTGGTGGTCTTGTCCAAGCACTGGGCCCAGCGTGACGAGTTCATCGCCGCCATCCGCAAGGCCTTCAACGATGCGCCTGCCCGCCCGGCCTACTACCCGGGTTCAGACGTCAGGGTCGCCGGCGCGGACACGTCGTATCCGGACGCACAGCACCTGGGCTCGAGGGGTGCCCGGGTGCTGGTGGTCGATCCCGCCGACCGCGAAGCGTTGTTGTGCACCGAGTATTTCGGTCCGGTTCTCGGCGTGATCGAGCTCGACGTGCCCGACGATCAGTTCGCCGAGGAAGCGGTACGCGTCGCCAACGACGAGTTCGTCGGCACGCTCGGGGTGAACATCATCGCCCACCCGGACACCATCAAGGCCATGGGCGCCAAGTTCGACCACCTCGTCGAGCAGTTGCGCTACGGCACCATCGCGATCAACGCGTGGACCGGCGTCGGCTATCTGACCGCAACGGCCACCTGGGGAGCATTCCCCGGCCACAAGCGCAATGACATCCAGAGTGGAGTCGGCGTGGTGCACAACGCTTTTCTGCTCGATCGCCCGGAGCGGACGGTGGTCCACGGCCCATTCCGTCCGGCGCCGCGTTCGGTGTTTCGCGGCGAGTGGTCGTTGTCCCCCAAGCCGCCGTGGTTCGTCAACAACCGCACCGCGGCGACGACGGGCCGATTGTTGGTGGACTTCGCCGGGGCGCCCGGATGGAGCAAGCTGCCCGCGATCTTCGCGTCGGCGCTCCGGGGTTAGGTACGGGGCTAGCCGGAGGCGACGGGCGTGGCCGGCGCCACTGCGGGCAGTAACCGCTGCGCGCAGTCCAGCAGCACCCGGTGCAGCTCCTCGTCGGTGACGTCGTTGAGGGCAGGATCGGTGGCACTGCCATAGACACCTGCGGCGAGGACCGACATGCAGATCCGGCCCGTGGCGTCGGGTTCGGGGCCCAACAGGATCAGGGTGAGCCGTTCGATCGTGTCCTGGAGTTCCGCCCGATCGTGCACCAGAGCGTCGATCACCGGGTCACCGTGGAACACCGCGGTAACCCGCCGGTGCCGCACGGCCATCTCGACCATGCCGCTGACGGCGGCCTCCCGCCGCGCCTCCGGAGTGGACATCGCCTCGGCGATACGGACCAGCCGCACCATGTCGTCGAAGACGGGTTGGATGACCGCCAGCGCGATCTCGTCCTTGGAATGGAACTGGTAGTAGACGGCCGCCTTGCTGACGCCGAGGC
The DNA here is from genome assembly GCF_058270035.1 of Mycobacterium shunyiense. Lineage (NCBI taxonomy): Bacteria > Bacillati > Actinomycetota > Actinomycetes > Mycobacteriales > Mycobacteriaceae > Mycobacterium > Mycobacterium shunyiense. The sequence goes on from NZ_JBZDPT010000031.1 coordinate 301,843, forward strand.
GGTCGGCGATCATCTGCAGCGACGTACCTTTGACGCCGTGCTCTGCGAACAGGCTCAGCGCCGCCTCCAGCACCCGCTCGCGGGCAAAGCCACGCGGCGCAACAGCCTTCGCCACACCCGTCCCTTCGTCGCGCTGAGCGTACCGAACGCGTTCTAGATCACAGCGTCAATAGCCAAACTAACTTGATTGAAGTTAGCCGACTGTATAGGTTTCACTTTACATCCGGCAAGGAATCCTGCGGGGGAGGAGTGATGATGCCCATTACGTGCGCGTCATATCCGGCAGAAGTCCTCGACACCTTTCTGCTCGCCGCTGCCGAAACCGGCATCGAACAGGTGGTGTTCGTGTCCTCCGATCTGGACCCGCGTCCTTATCAACTGCCCTGGCCCGCAGGCACCCAGGTGTACGTCGTCGACCATCCCGCGATCCTCGACGTCAAGACCGCCGCCATGGCCGGCACCACGTCGACCACAGTGGTGCGGCCAGTCCCCGCCGATGTCAGCGGCGACTGGCCTGCCGCACTGGTCCGAGCGGGATTCGACGCCGACCGGAGCGCCCTGTGGAGCGTCGAAGGCGTACTACCCTTCATTCCATCGGATGAACAGCGTCGACTCGTCGCCGACATCACTGCTCTGAGCGCGCCGGGCAGCCGGCTGATCTCAGAGGTGTCGGTCAGTCCGTTCCGGGACGATTCCGGCGGGGACGTCACCCCGGACGTCGACGTAGAAAGATGTTGGCGGGAATCCGCCGACACCGAAATGATCACGAAGTGGCAATGGAGCTTCGCCGCTAGCCGGTACGTCACCGCGTACCTGACCTCCGAAAGGCCGACCAGCGAATATGAAGCTGTTGAGACGGTTCTGGATTCCGTTGATCATCATCGTGGTGGTGTTGGTAGGCGGATTCACGGTCATGCGGGTGCGCACGTTCTTCGGCGCAGGCGCCGGCTCCGGCATCGCCAGCGCGAAGGTCGATGACACCAAGCCGTTCGACCCCAAGGTCGTGGTCTACGAGATCTACGGCGTGCCCGGTGCGACGGCGGACGTGAACTACCTCGATCTCGACGCCCAGCCTCAGCGCGTGGACGGGGTGACCCTGCCGTGGACGCTGCGTCTGGAGTCCACCGCTCCGTCGGTGTTCCCCAACATCGTCGCGCAGGGCGACGGCAACACGATCAGCTGCCGCATCACCGTCGATGACGAACTCAAGGACGAGAGAACCTCCAACGGCGTGAACGCCCAGACCTTCTGCTTGGTGAAATCTGCATGAGCAATTACGACACTCCTACCGACTCGATCCCGGTCAGCGGCCCACAGCACGCACAGCCCGCCGGGCACGGCGGGATCGCCAAGTGGATCCGGCGCCTGGCCATCCCGATCATCCTCGGCTGGATCGCCGTCATCGGTGTCCTCAATGTGATCGTTCCCCAGCTCGAAGAGGTGGGGAAGATGCGCTCGGTGTCGATGACGCCGGACGACGCACCGTCGATGATCGCCATGAAGCGGGTCGGCGAGGTGTTCCAGGAGTTCAAGTCCAACAGCTCGGTGATGGTCGTCCTGGAGGGCGACAAGCCGCTGGGCGACGACGCACACAAGTACTACGACGAGATCGTCGCCAAGCTCGAAGCCGACAAGAAGCACATCGAGCACGTCCAGGATTTCTGGGGCGATCCGCTGACCGCGTCGGGCGCGCAGAGCTCCGACGGCTTGGCGGCCTACGTGCAGGTCTACACCGCCGGTAACCAGGGCGAGGCGCTGGCCAACGAATCGGTGGAGGCCACCGAGAAGATCGTCCAGAGCGTCCAGGCACCCGAGGGCGTCAAGGCGTACGTGACCGGCCCGGCCGCGATGTCGGCCGATCAGGAGATCGCCGGTAACCGCAGCCTCGAGATGATCACCGCCCTGACTTTCGTGGTCATCATCATCATGCTGCTGTCGGTCTACCGCTCCATCGTGACCGTGCTCCTCACCCTGGTCATGGTGGTGCTGTCGCTGTCGGCCGCCCGCGGTCTGGTGGCTTTCCTGGGCTACTACAACATCATCGGGCTCTCGACCTTCGCCACCAACCTGTTGGTGATGCTCGCCATCGCCGCCTCCACCGACTACGCCATCTTCCTGATAGGCCGATATCAAGAGGCCCGAAGTGTCGGCGAGGACCGGGAACAGGCCTACTACACCATGTTCCACGGCACCGCCCACGTCATCCTGGGTTCGGGCCTGACCATCGCCGGCGCCACGTTCTGCCTGCATTTCACGCGACTGCCCTACTTCCAGTCACTGGGTATCCCCCTGGCGATCGGCATGGTGATGGTGGTGCTCGTCGCACTGTCGCTGGGCTCGGCCATCATCACGGTGGCCACCAGGTTCGGTAAGACGCTGGAACCCAAGCGGGCCATGCGCACCCGCGGGTGGCGCAAGATCGGCGCCGCGGTGGTGCGTTGGCCGGGACCGATCCTGATCGCCACCATCGCCATCTCACTGATCGGCCTGCTCGCACTGCCGGGCTACAAGACCAACTACAACGACCGCAAGTACCTCCCGGCGGATCTACCCGCCAACACCGGCTACGCCGCGGCCGACCGGCACTTCTCGCAGGCCCGGATGAACCCCGAGCTGCTGCTGATCGAAAGCGATCACGATCTGCGCAACTCCGCGGACTTCCTGGTGATCGAGCGGATCGCCAAACGCATCGTCGGCGTACCCGGTGTCTCCCGGGTCCAGGCCATCACGCGCCCGCAGGGAACGCCGATCGAGCACACCTCGATCCCGTTCAACATCAGCATGCAGGGCACGACGCAGACGATGAATCAGAAGTACATGCAGGACCGGATGGCCGACATGCTCAAACAGGCCGACGAAATGCAGGTCACCGTCGACACGATGACCAAGATGATCGCGCTCATGGAACAGATGCGCGGCGTCATGAACAGCATGGTCGGCAAGATGCACGGCATGGTCGACGACATCAAGGAATTGCGCGACCACATCTCGGATTTCGACGACTTCTTCCGTCCGATCCGCAACTACCTGTACTGGGAACCGCACTGCTTCGACATCCCGATGTGCTGGTCGATCAGGTCGGTCTTCGACACCCTTGACGGAATCGACACCATGACAGCCGATTTCGAGCAGATCGTCCCTGACATGGACAAGATGAACGCGCTGATCCCGGTGATGATCGCGAACATGCAGCCGATGATCACCACGATGAAGACCATGAAGACCATGATGCTGACCATGCAGGCCACCCAGGGCGGCATGCAGGATCAGATGGCGGCCATGCAGGACAACTCCACCGCCATGGGTCAGGCCTTCGACGCCGCCAAGAACGACGACTCGTTCTACCTGCCACCGGAGACCTTCGACAACCCCGACTTCAAGCGCGGCATGAAGATGTTCCTGTCCCCGGACGGGCATGCGGTGCGGTTCATCATCAGCCACGAGGGCGACCCGATGAGCCCCGAAGGCGTCGCGCACGTCGAACCGATCAAGCTGGCGGCCAAGGAGGCCATCAAGGGCACTCCGCTGGAGGGCTCGAAGATCTACCTGGGCGGCACCGCAGCCATGTTCAAGGACATGCAGGAGGGCGCCAACTACGACCTGCTGATCGCCGGAATCGCCTCGCTCTGCCTGATCTTCATCATCATGCTGATCCTGACCCGAAGCATGGTGGCCGCCGCGGTGATCGTCGGCACCGTGGTGCTGTCCCTGGGCGCCTCGTTCGGCCTGTCGGTGCTCATCTGGCAGCACCTGATCGGCCTGGAACTTCACTGGATGGTGTTGGCCATGTCGGTGATCATCCTGTTGGCGGTGGGCGCGGACTACAACCTGCTACTGGTCTCCCGATTCAAAGAGGAGATCCACGCAGGCTTGAACACCGGCATCATCCGCGCCATGGGCGGCACCGGGTCGGTGGTCACCTCGGCAGGCCTGGTGTTCGCGTTCACCATGATGTCGATGGCAGTCAGCGAACTCGCCGTGATCGGCCAGGTGGGCACCACCATCGGTCTGGGCCTGTTGTTCGACACCCTGGTCATCCGTTCCTTCATGACCCCGTCGATCGCAGCACTGATGGGCAAGTGGTTCTGGTGGCCGCAGATGGTGCGCCAGCGGCCCAAGCCCGAGCCGTGGCCGAAGCCGATCCAGCGCGAGCCGCAGGACTCGCTGGCTTAGCCCCAACCTGAAACTCCGCGAGCGTGCGTGTCTGCTGATTGGACAGGCACGCTCGCGGCGTTTCGAGAGGACGTTTACCGCACGAGCGCCACGGCGAAACCGTCCCAGCCCTTGGTGCCCACGGTTTGAATGGCCGCGGTGTCCAACCGCGGATCGGCACCCATCATCTCCAGCATGTCGCGCACGGCCTGCGCCTGTGCGTCGTCGGGCGCCGGTGCGAGCACCCGACCGAAGCGGGTCACGTTGTCCACCACGATGATCGAGCCCGGCCGACCCAGTCGGATCGCCCACTCGACGTAGCGGACGTTGTTCTCCTTGTCCGCATCGATGAAGACCAGATCGAAGACGTCACCACGTTCGGCCAGCCGCGGCAACGTGTCGAGTGCGGCGCCGACGATCACCTCGACCCGGCCCGCCAGGCCGGCCCGCGCCAGATTGGCCCGTGCCACCTCGGCATGACGCGGCTCGTATTCGAGCGTGACGACGCTGCCGTCGGGTCCCACACCACGGGCCAGGTTGATGGTGCTGTACCCGGCGAGCGTGCCGATCTCAAGCGCCCGACGCGCCCCGGAAATCGTCGCGAGCAGCGACAGCAGCTTGCCGTGCTGAGCCGACACCTCGATGGCCGGCATGTCGGCGGCGTGTGCGGACTGACGCGCCGCGATCAGCGCCTCGTCCTCGGTGCGCAGCACCTCGTTGAACATGGCATCGACGTCAGCAGCCTCGGTCATGTGCGCCAGAGTAGCGTCAGGACGCCAGACCGAGTATCCGCTGCTCGAAGAGGTCGGCGCCGTACTCCACCCCGCCCGTCTCCGCGAATCCGGCAGCCACCCGACGCGCTCCCGCTGCCATCCCCACCGCTTCTCGCACCTTCTCACGCAACCGATCCGGCGTCAGCCGCCGAGCCGGTAACCGGGTGCCACACCCCGCCACGTCCACCCTGCGGGCCACCTCGAGCTGGTCCCGCCCGTAGGGCACGACGCACACCGGGACGCCGCGGGCGAGCGCCTTCTGCGTCGCCCCCATCCCACCGTGGGTGACGGCGCAGATCGCGCGATCCAGAACCAGGCCGTGCGGAACGAACTGACACACAGTCACATTCGCAGCCGATTTCAGGTCAGGTGGCACCCCGGACGGCATCGTCACCACCACGTGTACCGGCTCGCCTGCCAGCGCCCGGACGGCAACGGCCGCGAGTTCGGCGTCGGCCTGTTTCTCCGAAGAGGTGGTCACCAGGATGATCGGTCGGTCAACCTCGGCCAACCAGTCCGGTACGCCACCACCATCCGTTTCCATCACACAGGGCCCGATCATCTGGACGGCGTCGCCCCACTCGGTGGCCGGATACTGGAACGGCTTACCGCTGGTCAGCAGGATCAGGGGTGCGCACCGGAGGAACTCGTCCATCGAATCAGCCTGCGGCAGCTGAACTTCGGCACGAACCCGGTTGATGGGCGGCAGCATGATCTTCTCAAGCGGCCTGACCACCAGGGCCCGCACCGCGGCGTCACGCAGCCGGCCGGCCACCCCAGTCCAAGGTGGTAGGCCCAACCCAAACGGCGGCACGCCGGCCGCACTCAGAGGCAGTGTGTACGGAGCGAAACTCGCCCACGGGACCGATCCCGCCTGTGCCGCCGATTGGGCACCCCAGCAGTTGACGTCGACAAGCAGCGCGTCGGGCCTGACCTGATGCACAGCGTCCGCGACGTCGGCGGTCTCGTAGCCGGCCCGTTGACCGAAGGAGGAAACCCCCAACTTCAACGCATCTCGTGGGTTGGCAGCCTTCCAGTCGTCGATCTCAATTGCTTCGATCCGTGGGTCGATGCGTTCGGCGGCGAAGCCGAGCTGCCGAGCGATATCCAGCCCGGCGGACAAGGTCCGCACATGCACGGTGTGGCCCCGACCCGACAGTTCGGCCAGCAACGCACACATCGGAAGCAGGTGACCGAGCGCCGGCGAGGTGTAGGCGAGGATCGTCGCCACGGCTACGTCATTCTCCGGGCGGTATCGAGCCTGCCTCGGGCCTCCAGCTTTTCGCACAGCGCCAGGTACTGCGCGGACAGTTCGCTGTAGTCTGCCGAGTCCCCGTCGGCCTGCGCCAACACGGCCCGTGACCGCAACCACCACAGGTCGAGTGCCGCGATTCCCGGTCGTAGCCCTCGCCACTGTTCGACCACTTCGCGTGCCTCGGCTCGCTCCTCTTCGGAGCCGGACTCGATGAGGAGTTCGACGAGCGTCTCCCCGAGGCGTCCGAGGAAGAATTTGGAGCCGCCGGCGGCGTATCTCGCGAAGCCGGATCGCAGCTCGGCGAGGGCCTGCTCGCGGTCTCCGTTGTAGGCCGCGTCGACGGCGAGGTCGGCGATGATGGTGGGCTTGATGAATGTCATCGAGCTGTGCGCGTCGATGAACGAAAGTGCTTGCCGCAGGCCATTGACCGCTTCGGTGTCGGGCCGGGGCAGCGCACGCAGTACGGCGGTGCCGCGCGCCCACCGTGTGCAGACGACGCCGCTGCTGTCCCCGATCGTGTCGGCGGCCAGCACTGCCTGGTCGAGGGAGTCGATGAACTCATCGGTGTGGCACAAACCCAGCGCCACCGCCGCTCCCGCGTACAGCACGGTGTGGGTGAACGTCATCGGCCGGTCGGCTTGCGCCAGTTCGATGCCTTCGTGCAGGTGGCGGCGTCCCTGCTCGGACCGGCCCAGACACAACTCCAGAAGACCCCGAAGCGCCTGAGCAGGAGCAAGTTCAGTGGGCGGGGTCCGGTCGACGTCGAGTATGTCGATGGCCTGCAGCCCCGATTCGAGCTCGCAATTGGCCAGCTTCGCGAAGGCGACCGCATTCACCACGATGCCGGTGGCCTCGGCGTCCCAGCGGGCGTCCTCGGCCATCCGATGTAACTCCGAGGCGAGCGCCGCGGCCTCCCTCAGGTTCTCCTCGTTGACGGTGAGGGACCACAGCTGACCGGCGGTGCCGATGGCGAGCGATCTCATGTCGTCGGTCTGCGTTGCCATATCCCGGAATTCACGGTAGCGCTGCGCGGTGGCGTCGTCGTTGCCGACATACAGCGAGGTCGACACCAGCAGTGCACGGGGTGCCACCTGTAGGTCGGCTACCTCGGGCTGGTCCGGTGACAGCCCGTCGGCAATGCGTTGGGCATGCTCCCACTGCTCACGCGCTGCGGGGATGTCACGCACTCGAATCCATTGTCCTGCACGCATATACCAGTGATATGCCGCGACGAGATCGCCGGCCGACTCGAGGTGGGCAGCGATCAACGCGGCATTCTCGTCAGCGGCCCCGGGATCCCGCCGCTCGATGGCGGCGGCCAGACGACCGTGGGCGCGTGCCCGGTCACGGTTCAGCTGTGACTCGTAGGCCACCGTCCGGACCAGTGGATGATGGAAGCAATACCGTTGTCGAGGAACGAATTCGGTCTGGTCGATCAGTTCCGCAGAGACCAGCTCGGGCAGCCCGTCGGGTTCAGCCTCCGGTTGCAGCATGCGCAGTGTGTCGGTGTCGAAATCCGTGCCGATCACCGAAGCCGCGTTGAGTGCCCGCTTGGCGTGCGCCGACAGCCGGTCGATACGTGCCGCCAGGACGGCCTGAACCGTCGCGGGGACCGAGATGCGATCGAGATTACTTGTCATCCGGTAATTCCCGCGACTGCCCGCCAGTACACCCCGGCCGGCGAGATCGCGGACGATCTCCTCGACGAAGTACGGATTGCCTACCGCCACGCCGGCGATGCGGGCAGCCAGCCCGGTCAGCGACGGGTCCTCGCCCAGGTGGTGGCCGACCAGGCGGGCCGCGACCGGCGCCGGTAGCGGGTGCAACCTGATGGTCGACGACCGGTCGCGGCGCAGCGCTCCGTGATACTCCGGCCGATAGGTGGAGACAACGGTGGCTGTCGCCACATCGCCGATCTCGGCAACGAAATCGGCGAGCACCTCGTCACTCGGGGCGTCGATCCAGTGCACGTCTTCGAGAACGAAGACCGTCGGGGCGTCAGCGACCCGAACCGCGGTGGCCATGAGTTCCACCAGTCTTCGCCGCCGGCTCTCCAGAGCGATGCTCGCATCGAGCGAGGCGGCGTCACCGATTCCCATGGCCTCGAACAGCACTCCGGCGTCCGGGGACTGCACCGGCAGGTGCCCATGGAACTGTTCAATGGTGTGCTTGCGCGCCGCATCCGGACTCAGCCCATCCACGCCGAACATCCCGCGGAGCACCAGCGAGAGCATGCGGAAAGCCAACACGGAGGCGTGTGCCTCACCACGGGCCACCACAATCCGGGCACCCCGACGTTCCGTCGCCGCCGCGAAATCACTGACCAGACGGCTCTTCCCCAAACCCGGCTCGCCGATCACTCCGACGAACTCACCCGCTTCGGAATCGAAGGCCTCTTGCAGGTGATCCAGTTCCGCGGCCCGACCCAGCAGCACACCGGCAGTTCGACCCAGCACGGCGCCGCCGGTTTCGACCGAGTGCAGCTGCCGTGCCGCCACGGGCTCCTCGAACCCCTTGACCGTGACGTACCTCGTAGGTCCGAGCCGCGCTCCGTCGTCGACCAGTCGGGCGGTGGACAGGGAGCACATCACCCCGCCCGCGGGGGCGACCGATTCCATGCGCTGGGCCAGACCGACTGGATGGCCGACAGCGGTGTAGCCGCCCGAACCGATCTCCCCGGCAACGACCTCACCGGAGTTCAGCCCGACCCGCAGACTCAGCGCGACGCCGTCACGGCGGGCCACCTCGGCGGCCAGCTCGGTGGCCACTGTCTGTATCTCCAGCGCCGCGATGCACGCGAGCAGGGCGTGATCCTCCAGCGCGGCCGGCGCACCGAACAGCGCCATCAGTCCGTCACCGGTGAACTTGTCCACCGTTCCGCGGTAGCGCTGCACCACCACCGCGGCCCGGTTGAACAACTCGTTCATGATTTCGCGAAGTCGCTCGGTATCGACCGCGGCGGCGAGTTTCATCGAGCCGACGACGTCAGCGAAGAGCACGGTGACCTGCTTGCGTTCGCTGGTTGTCGTCCGCTCACCGACCGCGCTCCCGCACATGTCGCAGAAGCGTGCCCGCGGCCGCAGGTCGCTACCGCACGACTGGCACCGGCGCGCCGTCTCAGCGACCCGGCCGGCCATTCGCCAATCCAACTAGTGCGTCAATACGGCAATGATCGCGTACTCGGGGTCAGACCACACCTTCTTTGGCGTAGACCATCCGCAGCACCAGCCCGACCTCCGGACCCATGACCGTGTCACACAACTCGCAGTAGGCGACGACGAAGGCTGGTCCGTGGGGCGGGTCGGCCTGGCTCACGTGGTGGGCCAGTTCGTGCAGTACCACCAACTCTCGCAGTGCCCAGGTATCACGCTCGGGGACGGCGATGACGGCCTTGCCGTCGACCAGTTCGTAGTGCGCTGCGGTGGCACCCCGACGGGAACGCACTGCGACCGGGCCGGCTCCGACCCGGGCGACGACGTCGTCGACGTAGCGCTGCACTGAATCGACGGACCCGAATTTGGCCTCCGGCGGCAACGTCAGTGAGGTACCGAAGAAGTCGATGACGCGTGAACTGTGTTGGGCCGCACGGTCGAACATGGTGCGGACGAACTGTTCGGCGGCGTACACCCTGGCACGCTGGGTGTCCCTGACGCTCACTGCTCCAGGGCGCCGCGCGCGCCGGAGATCTCCTGGGTGGCCCCGAGCCGCGCGTGGCGACCGGCGCGATCCCCCGCCCGGCGGGCGGCCGACGAATACCCGGCCGAGGCGTTCGTGGCACGCCAGGTCCCACGGGCCTGCGAGGCCTCCCGGTAGAAGCTACGCAGCTCGATGTCTTTGTCCCGCAGGGCGATAGCGGTGCCCGGCCGGTCGGCCTCATCGGCCTCGCGTTGCGCTTCCTCGCGAGCCTGGGTCAGGCGCTGGCCGATCCGGGCACCGAAGGCCAGCTGGAAGTTGAGCCGGGCGGTGATGGTCGGAGTCGGCCGGTGGGCGCCCGAGCCGATATAGCTCTCCGACGCTTTGACCATCTGCACCAGGAGGCTGGTGTACAGGGCGTGGGTGGCGTCGATGTCCTCGGCGAACCCGTAGGCGTAGACGAAGGTCGAGTTGGACGCCACATCGCATTTCACGTCGTTGGCCATCCCGATCACCACGAACAGCTGCACATAGGTACGCAATCCGCGTCTTCCGGCTTCGCCGATGGTGATGGTGCGTTGCACCGGCATCTGCGCCTTGGTGCGCTCCGCGGAATGCGCGCGGGCCAGGGCCAGGTCGATGGAGGTGGCGGTGGCCAGCCGCTGGGCGGCGGCCATGAACGCCTCGGCCTCGTGGAGGTTGTCGGTGCCCTCCGCCTGACGCAGCAGTGCGGCGATGCGCGCCAACATCTTGTCGTCGCTCACGCGACAAACCTAGCCACCGGTACCGACAAACTTGCCGATCGCCTCCACCACCTGCGGTGACAACGGTCCGGGCTTGCCGTAGTTGGCGATGCTGTCGGCAGGATCGTCGCGCAGCACATGGTTGACGCCCTTGAGCTCGACGACCGTGAGCGCGGTGTGCTTGAGCGCCCCGATCAGCGGACGTTCGGTCTCACAGCTGGCCTGGGCGTCAGAGTCCGAGCAGGTGAGCAGCACCGGCATCCCGTCGGGCAGCCGCGCGGCCAGCTGCAGGGGATCGATCTTGTCGGCCTCGACGATGGCGTTGAGGTTGTCCTTGTTGACGATGGCACCGAGGCCTTCGGGCAGGTTGGCGGGCACCGTCCCCTTGGTGCGGATCTCGTCGACGGCGGCCAGCCAGGCCGTCAGGACCTCGGGACTGGCCCCGGCGCGCACCCGGTTGGTGATGATGTCCAGGTAGCGGCCGGACAACGGTTGAAACAGGGCCAGCGAGTGGACCTTCGGATCGGCGGCGCCGGCCAGGGTCATGGCGTGGATGGCGCCCTCGCCGACCGCGTAGATCGACAGCTCGGCCTCGTCGGTGTCGGGCTGTGCGGCCAGGAAACGCAGGGCGGCGGCCGCGCCGATGGTGTAGACGGCGCTGACCACGTCGGTGGGCTTCGCCGCGTAGGGGCCGAGCTTGGTGGCGCCGGTTCCGATCTTGTCGTAGCGCAGGGTCGCGACTCCCTTGTCCGACAGTGTTTCCGCGAGCTGACGCATGTTGCCGACCGGGCCGACGACCTTGTTGTCGCCGTTGCGGTCGGTGGGCCCGCTCTCGGAGATCAGCAGTGCCGCCGGGGTCGTCGCGCCCGAATGCCGGTAGGTCCCGTGGATGGTGAGTCCGTCGGCGTCGAAGGTGACGTCGGTGTCGGTCCAGTTCGGCTGCTGGTCCTGCGTCGATGCCTCCTCCGCGCCGCAGCCGGCGACCAGGAGCACCGAAAGCAGTGCCACCACAAGCTTTCTCACAGGTGGGTCTCGATCCAGGACGTCACGTCGTCGAGAACCAGCCCCTTCTCGGGCTCGTTGAACACCTCGTGGAACAGGCCCGGGTACACCTTGAGGTGCACATCCTCGGAGGCCACACATTCGACAAGGCGGTGGCTGCCTTCGACGGCCACCAGCCGGTCCTTCTCGCCGTGCACCACCAGCAGTGGCGCGGTCAGGGCCGAGGCCCGCTGCGGCATGGTCTCCCCCACGATGATCAGCGCCCGGGCGATACCCGCGGGGACCTTGCCGTGCCACACCAGGGGATCGGCCTTGTAGGCCGCCACCACCTCGGGATCGCGGGAAACCGCATCGGCGTCGAGATTCTCCACCGGCAACCCGGGGGCGATCTTGCCGAGCACCTTGGCCACCGCCGCCAGCACCGGCGACACCGCGGCCTGCGCGGCCACCGCCGGTCCCGACAGCACCATCGCGGTGTACTCGTCGGGATATTCGACGCCGTAGCTGAACACGATGCCGCCGCCCATGCTGTGTCCCAGCACAAGGCGCGGGAGGGCGGGATACTCGGCCGTCGCGATGCCGACCAGCGTGTGGAAGTCGCCGACGTATTCGGACATGTCGCGCAGGTACACCCGCTTGCCGCCCGAGCGGCCGTGTCCCCGGTGGTCGAGGGCATAGACGACCAGGCCGGCCTCCCCGAACCGTTGCGCGACGTGGTGGTACCGCCCGGCGTGTTCGCCCAGGCCGTGGGAGAGAACGACGACGCCCCGCGGTGCGGTGTCGGGCGTCCATACGTCGTAGACGATGCGGACCCCTCCGACGCCGTCAAAGGTCTGTTCACTGCGGGTGCTGGTCACCCTGGCGAGCGTAGCCGCACCTGTCGGAGATTTTTCGGTCGTGGTTGTCGGGGGCGCTGCGTAAGCTCGCGAATGTGACGGTCCTCGCCCACCGCCTGGATGACGACAGCTCGGCCGATGCGTTCCTGGCCGATGCACAGCGCTACCGCCGTGAGCTGCTCGCCCACTGCTACCGGATGACCGGCTCGCTGCATGACGCCGAGGATCTGGTGCAGGAGACCTACCTGCGCGCCTGGAAGGCGTACGGGGGTTTCGAGGGCAAGTCCTCGGTGCGGACCTGGTTGTATCGCATCGCCACCAATACCTGTCTGACGGCTCTGGAGGGCAGACAACGCCGCCCGCTGCCGTCGGGCCTGGGCAATCCGAGTTCGTCGCCCACCGACGAGATCGCCGAACACCACGAGATCCCGTGGCTGCAGCCGCTGCCTGACTCCACCGACGACCCGGCGGATCCGAGCACGATCGTGGGGACCCGCGATTCGGTGCGGCTCGCGTTCGTCGCGGCACTGCAGCATCTGTCCGCCCGTCAGCGCGCGGTGCTGGTGATGCGGGAGGTGCTGCAGTGGAAGGCGGCCGAGGTCGGCGAGGCCATCGGGGCGTCGACGGCCGCGGTCAACAGCCTGCTGCAGCGCGCCCGGGCCCAGCTCGACGCGGTCGGACCCAGCCAGGACGATGCGATGGACCCGCCGGATTCCCCGCACGCCCAGAACCTCCTGCGCAACTACATGGCTGCCTTCGAGGCCTACGACATCGACAAGCTCGTCGAGTTGTTCACCGCAGAGGCCATCTGGGAGATGCCGCCCTTCGACAGCTGGTATCAGGGGCCGCAGGCCATCGGCGACCTGTCCCGTTACAAGTGCCCGGCCGAGAAGCCCGGGGACATGCGGTTCATCGCCACGAGCGCCAACGGCCAGCCGGCCGCGGCGATGTACATGCTCAACGCCGAGACGGGCCGGCACGAGGCCTTTCAGCTGCATGTTCTCGACGTAGGCCCCGAGGGCATCTCCCACGTGGTGGCTTTCATGGAACTGTCGCTGTTCGAGAAGTTCGGGCTGCCGGCATCTCTCTAGGCGTCGAGTGGCCAATTACGCCACACGATCTGCTGAAACCCGTGCAACAACTGGCCACTGAGCTCCTCGGGCCCGCAGGGCCGCACAAACCCGAGCCACGATCACCTGCGGTCGGTGATTCAGCAAGTCCGCTCCGACCCTGACGATCAACCACCCCAGCGCGGCGAGTTCGGCATAGCGGTCGATGTCGTTGGCTCGCACGCGAGGATCGGTCCAGTGCTGTGCGCCCTCGTATTCGACCCCGACCTTGAATTCGGCATAGCCCATGTCGATGCGCGCAGACCGCCTGGCGCCGAAGTTCCCGTGCACCAAGATCTGTGCCTGCGGCTTCGGTAGTCCGGCGTCGATCAGCACCAGACGGGTGCGGGTTTCCGGCGGCGATTCGGCGCCGCCGTCCATCAGGTCGAGGACCTCGCGCAATTGCACCAGACCGCGAACACCCGGATGCCGGTCGAGAAGCGGTGCCATGTCGGGCGCGCACAAGCGAGTCGCCTGCGAGAGGGCGTCCACCTGGATGACGGCCTCGTCCCGACCCGGCCGCCGGCCCAGGTCGAAAGCGGTACGTGCGGGCGTCGTCACCGGAAGACCGGCGAACCGGCGGGTCTCGTCGGCATACAACTCGTCGCGGTGAATGAGGATCCCGGTGGTCGGTTTTCCATTGCGGCGGTAGAGCTCGGCAGGCGCTGTGGGGTCGATCCACTGCGTGCCGTACACCGCCGACGCCGAGAGGCCCGTCAACGTCGCCTGACGCCCGGACCACAACCACGCGGCCAGAGCGCGCTTCGCCGCTGTCATCTCGGTGCCCTTGGCGAGGTAGACATCGCGGTAGACGGCCTCATGACGACTCGAGAGTTTCCGTCTCGTCACCGTCCCCTCCGCCAACGCCTCTGTGCCGAGAAAGGGTCCGAGAAAGGGAGAGTCCATGCCCGTACAGTCGCCGGGCCGTGAGACACATCCCCCGGGCTCCCGGCGCGGTGGCACGCCTGCTGTGGATCAAAGTCGCTCTGGGGATCCAACATTCGAATGGCCAGTTATGACACGCCAAACCGGTCTCAATGTGCGGCAACTGGCCACTCGGCGGTCAGGAACCTACGAACCTTTGTAGGCCGCCTCTAGTTCAGCGATGTCGAACTTGCCGACGGTCTTCAGCACGGCCGCCATCAACCGGCCATCGGCGGCGTCGTCGCCGTTGTCCAGCAGGTCGTAGTACTCGGTCGGGGTGATCTGCCAGGCAAGCCCGTATTTGTCCTTGAGCCAGCCGCAGGGCAGTTCCTCGCCGCCCTCGACCAGTGCCGCCCAGATCTGATCGAGCTGCTCCTGTCCGGTGACGCGCACCTCCAGGGAGACGGCCTCGGTGAAGTGGAAGTGCGGGCCTCCGTTGATGCCGACGAAGCGCTGACCCGCCAATTCGAACTCGACCACCACCGGCACGTCCTGGGGAGAGGGCGAATCGGGATGGGAGGCGATGGTCTTGACGATGCGGCCATTGCCGCCGAACGCGTCGATGTAGTGCTGCGCGGCCTGTTCGGCCTCGCGGTCGAACCAGAGGTTGGGGACGATGCTTGCGTTGATCTCGGTCATGCGGGATAGACCCCCGTCGGCCGCGCTACTCATCGCCGAGTGGCCACCTGATGCACACAGATCCACCTGACGCGTGTCACAACCGGCCACTCGACGACGAAATCAAGCAGACAAACTGCCTGTTCAGGGGCCAGTTACTCGACAGTATTGCAACCTGTTCTATTATCGCCTCCCATGAAGACCAAAGGCGCCCTGCTGTGGGAACTCAACTCGCCATTCAAGGTCGACGAGATCGACCTCGGCGACCCCGTCGCCGACGAAGTACAGATCCAGATGCATGCCGCGGGCATGTGCCACTCGGACTACCACCTGACCACCGGTGCCACCCCGATGGCGCTGCCGGCGCTCGGCGGCCATGAGGGCGCCGGCGTCGTCACCAAGGTCGGCAAGAACGTCACCGGCATCGAGGAGGGCGACCACGTCATCCTCGCCTTCATCCCGGCCTGTGGTGAATGCCCGCCGTGCCTGAAGGGCTTCCGCTCACTGTGCGACCGCGGTGCCGTCCTGCTCGGTGGCAAGGCCATCGCCGACGGCACCAGCCGCATCACCGCAGGCGGCCGTGAGGTGTCGCCGATGAACCTGCTGGGCACCTTCGCGCCGTACATGACGGTGCACAAGGATTCGGTCGTCAAGATCGACAAGGACATCCCGTTCGAGACCGCGGCCATCATGGGCTGCGCGGTGCCGACCGGCTTCGGTTCGGCCACCAACGTCGCCGACGTCAAGCCCGGCGAGACTGTCGTCGTCGTCGGTGTCGGCGGCATCGGCATGAGCGCGCTGCAGGGCGCGGTGATCTCGGGCGCCAAGCACGTCATCGCGATCGACCCGAACGAGTGGAAGCGTGAGCAGGCCATCAAGTTCGGCGCCACCCACGTCTACGCGTCGATGGCCGAGGCCATCGCGCCGATGATCGAGTTCACCTGGGGTCTGATGGCCGACAAGGTCATCATCGCCGTGGGTGCGATGAAGGGTGAGTACATCGAAGAGGCGATGATCCTCACCGCCAAGACCGGCACCTGTGTGGTGACGGGCATGGGTTCGATGATGGACGCCGACGTCAAGCTCAACCTGTTCCTGTTCACCATGTTGCAGAAGACGTTGAAGGGCAACATCTTCGGCGGCGGCAACTCGCACGTCGAGACGCCCCGCCTGACGGCGCTGTACAAGTCGGGCCTGCTCAACATCGACGACATGATCACGCGGACCTACAAGCTCGAGGACATCAACCAGGGCTACCAGGATATGTTGGACGGCAACAACATTCGCGGTGTCATCAAGTTCGACGAGTCGGACTGGTAAACCCCCACAGACACGGAATCCCCCTTTTCAGCGTCGAAAAGGGGGATTCTGCGTCTACTGGCGGAATTATCGTCACATGCCTGTGCGCTACTGTCGCCCAGAACCGGATTGCCTTCTGTCAGTGGGTAATTACAATGGGTCAGGGTGCGTAGCCGACGATGTCAACCTGCGAGTCGGCATAGGATTGAACAAACAGTGTGGCGCCCCTGCTCGCGGTGACGTAGCGCATTTTCGTTTCCTTGGCCACCTTGAACGGCCACTGCACCGTGTCCTCGACCTGGCACGTGTCACGGTTGAGCGCCAACACCTCATCGGGTTTGCCTCGGAACACGAATTGATCAGCGAGCCAGACGGGCGCGGGGCCCGGCGAGTCGTAGCTGATGAATTGGCACCGCAGCGATCCGTCGGCATTCATCAGGTCGGTGGTCCGGCCCCTCCCACCCCACGTCGTGGATCTATCGGCGGCTGCAGCGAAAACGTAGTCGCCTCGACCGTCACTGCTGGGATACACCCAGCCCGACGGCTTCTCGACCGACTGGCCGGTCAGGTAGTTCACAAGCATGTGCCTGCTCTCGCCGGGAGTGACGCATCGCCCAACGGGATCACGTTCGGCGCACGCCTTCTGCAAGCCCACAGACACGCGGTCACCGGCGCCGCTACGGACATCCAGGTTCTCCCATGTGTCCCGAGGCAGATGATCGGCCCCCGGGATCGGCCAGTCACCGAGTTGCTCACCGGTAGCCGCGTCGTGAGCCACCACCCGCAGGTTGATCGTGCCGGCCGTGGAGCAATCGTTCACCGTCACCAGCCGGTCCCCAACGTCGGCGACCCGCACCGTGTACGGCTCACCCGCGCTGCTCAACGTGGACAGTGACCCGCCACCACAGGCCACCGGGTTCGAAATCTCCCACAACTGCTCGCCCGTGCGAGCATTGAATCCCGTCCAGGATTCCTTGCCGCGCACCATGAACGACGTGGGCGAACCACCGTCGTTGATGTCTAGCGCGTTCCACATCGCAGGGTCGTTCGATACCCACAACTGCTCACCGGTGACGGCATCCAAACCCACCACCTCTGCGGGCCGGCCACGCTCATCGTCACCGGCGAAGCCGACCACCACGATGCGGTCATCGTCGTAGACACGCACCCGCCCAACCTTTTGGTCCGGCCCCCGACCGTAATGCCATCGCTGCACCCCTGCATTGTCGAAAGCGAGCAGGGCAGGCGCGTCACTATCCTGGGCCCAGTACTCCGACCACACGATGAACCCCGCACCAGCAGCATCGATGTTCGCCCTGAAGTACGGCACCGTCAGCCGAAACTGCTCCTGCCCTAGCGTTTCAGGCGTCGCAGGAATGTCCACCGCGGCTGCGGTCGTGGCAACCACCGTGCTGCGCGCCCCAGGAACAGCGACCACGGCCACCAATATCACCGCGGCACAAGCCCCCGCGGTGGCCCACCCAACTCGCCTGCCCTGCGCTGACCACCACGACACACCAACGAGCACACAACCCACGATCGTCGAACCGACCACCACACGAAGCAGCCAAATCCGCGGCCCGGCAGCCGCGAACTCGCTCGAAGCCAACCCGACCCCGATTACGCCGATCACCAGCCCCACAGCACACACGGCCGCAATCACCCGCACCCGCGACGACAAACGCCGCACCGCCCCGGCGCGTATCAACTGCCAGACCGCCGGCACCCCGATCACCGCGGCCACCGCCACCGCCGACCATCCCAGCGCCTCCGCCCTGCCGGCGGCCTCATCACACAGCGCGGTCGAACAGTACAGCGACGGTGTCCGCAAGGCGCTGTAACCGGCGACGCCCAAGGCGCCGACCAGCAAGCCCACACCCACACCGGCCACAATCCACGCGAACACCCCGCGCCGGCCGCCGCCGACCGGAGCACCCCAGGCCGGGGGCGTCCCACCGCCATTCGGATACGCAGAACCAAAAGGACCCGGCGGCGGAGGCAAACTCACGCTCCGATCGTAAAGCCGCCGCACCTGGTGTGGATGCAGACGATGGCAAGCAGGTCGTTGAACGAGTCAGCGAGACCCAGTTCTTCTCATCGACCGGAACTACCAACATCCTTCTGCCCCAACAGGTATCGACCATCTGACGACCAGCGCCCTGCGGACGCGAGACTCAGCGGGAGAGTCCCGTCAGGCGCACCAGGGCGTCGAACCCGTCGTCGGTACCCGGCCAGTGCGCCCGGACCGCCGACAACCCTGCGTGGCGCACGACGCCGCGCAGCACCAAGGTGACGATGATGGCGTCGTCGGCATAGCCGACCACGGGGATGAAGTCGGGGATCAGATCGATCGGCAGCGCCAGGTACACGACCAACAGCGCCAACCGGACGCGCACACCCCGGGGCAGCGATCTGTCCCTGGCCAGGCGAGGGATCAACCGCAACAGGTCCGGAAGTATGCGCAGCGCCTCGGTGAGCAGATTTCCGCGCGGCCGCACGATGAGCAGCGCGACGACGAGAACGAGCCAGCTCAGCAGCAGGGCGGCGCCGAGGCCGATCAACGTGTCGCCCCACCAGGTGTCGGTCACCTGATGATTTTGCCCAGCAGACGCAAAATCGCCCTTTTCGGCATGGAAAAGGGCGATTTTGTGTCTGCTCGCGGAGGGCTACTTCGGTGGCATCCGGATGCCGCCGTCGACGCGGACGACCTCGGCGTTCATGTACGAGTTGGTCAGCAGCTCGACAACCATCGAGGCCAGCTCGTCGGGCTTGCCGAGGCGGTGCGGGAACAGCACCGACTCGCCGAGCTTGGCCTTGAACGCCTCGGAGGCCTCGCCCTCGCCGTAGATCGGGGTGTCGATGAGGCCGGGGGCCACGGTGTTGACGCGGATGCCGACAGCGGACAGATCGCGGGCCACCGGCAGGGTCAGGCCGACCACGCCGCCCTTGGACGACGAGTAGGCCGCCTGGCCGATCTGGCCGTCGAACGCCGCGACGCTGGTCATGTTGACGATGGCTCCGCGCTCGCCGGTTTCGCTGAGCTCGTTCTTGCTCATCTGGGTGGCGGCGATGCGGATGCAGTCGAAGGTGCCGACCAGGTTGATGTCGAGCACCTTCTTGTACAGGCCGAGGTCGTGAGCCGAGGAGAACTCGCCGTCCTTGCCGATGGTGCGCTGGGCCCAGCCGACGCCGGCCGAGTTCACCAGGGCGCGCAGCGGGCCGAGGTCCGCCGCGGTCTTGACCGCATCGATGATCTGGTCGGTGTTGGTGACGTCGACGGTGACGAAGATGCCGCCGATCTCCTTGGCGAGGGCCTCGCCCTTGTCCGCCTGCAGGTCAGCCACGACAACGCGGGCTCCCTTGGCAGCCAACTGGCGGGCAGTCGCCGCGCCGATACCTGATGCGCCACCTGTGACGATGGCGCTTGCTCCGTTGAGTTCCACGCCCAACACACTAGGCCCCGGCCCTCCCCGATCCACCGGTTGGTCAGCTACGGCCCTCGGTAGGCTGGCACCATGCCTGCCACGGTCGACATCCGCCGCGCCGGGGACCGCGGCGCCAGCACAACCGACTGGCTGAATTCACGGCACTCCTTCTCGTTCGCCGACTACTACGACCCGGCCAACACCCACCACGGCCTGTTGCTGGTGAACAACGACGACATCGTCGCGCCGGCTGCCGGCTTTGACACCCACCCGCACCGGGACATGGAGATCGTCACCTGGGTGCTGTCGGGCCAGTTGGCGCATGAGGATTCGATGGGCAACTCCGGGGTGATCTATCCGGGTCTGGCCCAGCGGATGTCGGCGGGCACCGGCGTGCAGCATTCGGAGAAGAACGGATCTGCCGATGAGCCGGTGCATTTCGTGCAGATGTGGGTTTTGCCCGATACGGCCGGAGTGACACCGAGCTATCAGCAGCAGGAGATCGAGTTGGCCGCCACGCTGACCCCGATCGCCTCCGGTGCCCGCGATGCGGCCGTCACCCTGCACAACCGCAACGCCACGCTGTACGGCGCGCGGCTGCGGCCCGGCGATTCGGTCGAACTGCCGCAGGCCCGCTACGTCCACCTGTTCGTTGCACGCGGCGCGGTGACGCTGGCGGGGTCCGGTCCACTCGCCGAGGGCGACGCCGCGCGCCTCACCGATTCGGGCGGACGGGTCACAGCTGACACCGAAGCCGAGATCCTGGTCTGGGAGATGAATGCGGGTTTGGGCGGCGCGTAGCGCGATCGCACTGGTCAGCGCGGTCACCCTGACCGCGTGTGGGACGAATCCCGGAACCGGATCACCGCCGACCCCCTCGGCGTCGACCTCGGAGCCTCCACCTGCCGGCCTCGCATCGGTACTCGTTCAGGTGCCCGAGCGATTCGCCCAGGCCCCGCTCGACGAACCTCGCCGCGCCCAGATACCCGCCGGCTGGACCATCGAGGTGATCGCCCGCGTGCCCAAGGCCAGGATGGCCGCGTTCGCGCCGGACGACGCCTTGCTGGTGTCGGTACCGGCCACCGGTCAGGTGCTGACGGTGCGCCCGGACCAGCGCACGCTGCTCGACGGGCTGGAGCAGCCACACGGCCTGTTCTTCGCCGGCCCGACGTTGTACGTGGCCGAGAGCAACCGGATCGACGCCTACGACTACGTCGACGGCCGGGCCGTCAACCGCCGCACCATCGCCGACGATCTGCCCGACGCCAAGAGTCCCGACCTGCACGGTGCCTACGCCCACGCACTCAAGAGCGTCGCCGTGGGACCCGATGGCGCCGTGTACTTTTCAATCGGCTCGACGGGCAACATCTCGGCCGAGGACCGTACCGCCACGCCGCCGCGGGCCACCATCATGCGGGTGCCGCCCGGCGGCGGGTCTGCCACCCCGTTCGCCACCGGGGTCCGCAACGGAACGGGCCTGGCGCCGGCCCCCGACGGCTCACTGTGGACGGCGGTCAACAACCGCGACGACGTCGCCGATCCGCAGGGCCGGGTGCGCCAGGACTATGTCGACGACCATCCGCCGGAGTCGGTGGCCAAGCTGACGCCCGGACGCGAATTGGGTTGGCCGTACTGCAATCCCGACGGCCCGCCACCGGCCGGGTTCATCCGCGACATGCAGACCAACCCCGACGGCAGCAAGCTGGACTGTGCGGCACTTCCACCGGTCGAACAGACTCTCGGTGCCCATTCCGCCCCGCTGGGCATGAGCTTCGCCGAACTGCCGCCGCCCTACGGACCCGGTGCCCTCGTCGGGGTCCACGGCTCCTGGAACCGGCGGTCACCGCAGGCCCCCGAGGTGTCGTTCTTCGGTTGGCACGACGGCACATTGGGCCCGCAGCAGACCCTGGTCGGCGGCTTCCAGGCCGACGACGGCTCCCGCTGGGGACGTCCGGTGGCCGCGGTCGCGGGCCCCGACGGCGCCATCTACATCACCGACGACTACGCCGGCGCGGTGTATCGGCTGTCGCCGTGACCTTGCCCGAGCCGTACCATCGCCGATGTGGCCGACCAACAGCTGGGTGATCTCAAGCTGCTGCGCCGGGTCCGGGACCGCATCGACCGCGAGTACGCGCAGCCGCTGAACGTCGAAGCGCTTGCCCGCGGGGTCAACATGTCGGCCGGGCACCTCAGCAGACAGTTCAAGATCGCTTACGGCGAGTCGCCGTATTCCTATCTGATGACCCGTCGCATCGAGCGCGCCATGGCGCTGCTGCGCCGCGGCGACCTGTCGGTCACCGAGGTGTGCTTCGCCGTCGGCTGCTCCTCGCTCGGCACGTTCAGCACCCGGTTCACCGAACTCGTCGGCATCCCGCCGAGTGCGTATCGGCAACAGACCGCCGGAGTGACGAATGGCATGCCGTCCTGCGTCGAGAAGCAGGTCACCAAACCGATCAGGAATCGAGAAGCGCCGGCCACCCGCCTGCACCTAGCGTGAAACCCATGGAACTCACCATTCACTCAAGCATGCTCCCGCTCGACGATCCGGAAGAATCCCTCGCGTTCTATCGCGACGTCCTCGGCTTCGAGGTCCGCCTCGACGTCGGCAAGGACAAGATGCGGTGGATCACCGTCGGCCCACCGAACCAGCCCGACACCTCCATCGTCCTGTACCCGCCGACCGCCACCCCCGGCCTCACCGACGACGAGCGCCGCACCATCGCCGAGATGATGGCCAAGGGCACCTTCGGGACGCTCCTGCTCGCCACCAAGGATCTCGACAGCACATTCGAAAAAGTGCAGGCCGGCGACGTCGAAGTAGTCCAGGAACCCACCGAGCAACCATATGGCGTGCGGGACTGCGCCCTTCGCGATCCCGCCGGCAACATGGTCCGTATCCAGGAGTCGCGCTAACCGATGCATCCCGCCGACAGTCACGATCTGATCCGGGTCACCGGTGCCCGCGAGAACAACCTCAAGGACGTAGACATCGAGTTGCCCAAGCGCCGCTTGACGGTGTTCACCGGCGTCTCGGGATCGGGCAAGAGCTCGCTGGTGTTCGACACGATCGCCGCTGAATCCCAGCGGTTGATCAACGAGACCTACAGCGCGTTCGTGCAGGGCTTCATGCCGAACCTGGCCCGGCCCGAGGTCGACGTCCTCGAGGGGTTGACCACCGCGATCATCGTGGACCAGCAGCGGATGAGCGCCGACCCACGCTCGACCGTCGGCACCGCCACCGATACCGGGGCGATGCTGCGCATCCTGTTCAGCCGGCTGGGTAGCCCGCATATCGGTTCGCCACAGGCGTTTTCGTTCAATGTGGCCTCGATCAGCGGGGCGGGAGCGGTGACGCTGGAGAAGGGTGGCCGCACGGTCAAGGAGCGGCGTGACTTCAAGATCGTCGGCGGGATGTGTCCGCGGTGCGAGGGCCGTGGCGCGGTCAACGACATCGACCTGACCGCGCTGTACGACGACACGAAATCGCTGAACGAGGGCGCGCTGAGCATCCCGGGTTTCAGCATGGACGGCTGGTACGGCCGAATCTTCCGGGGATGCGGATTCTTCGATCCGGACAAGCCGATCAACAAGTTCACCAAGAAGGAACTCGACGCGCTACTGCACAAGGAGGCGACCAAGCTCAAGGTCGACGGGGTCAACCTGACCTATCTGGGGCTGATCCCGCAGATCCAGAAGTCGTTCCTGTCCAAGGACGTCGAGGCCATGCAACCGCACATCCGCGCGTTCGTGGAGCGCGCGGTCACGTTCACCACCTGCCCGGAATGCGACGGCACCCGACTGTCCGACACTGCGCGGTCGTCGAAGATCAAGGGTGTCAACATCGCCGAGGCGTGCGCGATGCAGATCACCGACCTGGCCGGGTGGCTCGAAACGGTCAAGGACACCTCCAAGGCGAAAACAGTGGCCCCGCTCCTAACTGCTCTGCAGCACACGCTGGACTCCTTCGTCGAGATCGGGTTGGGCTATCTGTCGCTGGATCGCCCCGCGGGCACGCTGTCCGGTGGAGAAGCTCAGCGCGTCAAGATGATCCGTCATCTCGGTTCCTCCCTGACCGATGTCACCTACGTCTTCGACGAGCCGACCATCGGCCTACACCCCCACGACATCGCCCGGATGAACAATCTGCTGCTGGCCCTGCGGGACAAGGGCAACACCGTGCTGGTGGTCGAGCACAAGCCGGAGACGATCTCGATCGCCGACCATGTCGTCGATCTGGGACCGGGCGCCGGATCGGCCGGAGGCGAGGTGGTCTTCGAGGGCGACGTGGCGGGTCTGCGGGCCAGCGACACCGTGACCGGGCGCCACCTGGGATACCGCGCGGCCCTGAAAAGCAGGGTGCGAGAACCCAATGGAGCGTTGGAGATCCGCGGTGCCGATACCCACAACCTGTGCGACGTGGACGTCGACCTCCCCTTGGGTGCACTGGTGGTCATCACCGGTGTCGCGGGCTCGGGAAAGAGTTCGTTGATCGACGGCTCGGTGGCCGGCCGCGAGGGCGTGATGGTGGTCGATCAGAGCCCGATCCGCGGTTCGCGCCGCAGCAACCCGGCCACCTACACCGGGCTGCTCGACCCGATCCGGAAGGCCTTCGCCAAGGCCAACGGCGTCAAACCGGCGCTGTTCAGCTCGAATTCCGAAGGTGCCTGCCCGACCTGCAACGGCGCGGGGGTGATCTACACCGACCTCGGGGTGATGGCCACCGTCGAGACCACCTGCGAGGAATGCGAGGGCAAGCGGTTCGGCGCCTCGGTGCTGCAGTACACACTCGGCGGACGCGACATCGCCGAGGTGCTGGCCATGCCGGTCAGCGAGGCTGAGCAGTACTTCTCCGACGGCGAGGCCAAAGTGCCTGCGGCCCAGAAGATCCTGTCCCGGATGGCCGATGTGGGCCTGGGCTATCTCACCCTCGGGCAGCCGCTGACCACCCTGTCCGGTGGCGAGCGGCAACGGCTCAAGCTCGCCGCTCGGCTCGGAGATACCGGAGCCGAGAAGGCCGATACGTTGATCCTGGACGAGCCCACCACCGGCCTGCACCTGGCCGACGTCGAACAGCTACTCGGGCTCCTGGACCGGTTGGTGGATTCGGGAAAGTCGGTGATCGTGATCGAGCATCACCAGGCCGTGATGGCGCATGCCGACTGGATCATCGACCTGGGTCCCGGCGCCGGGCACGACGGCGGCCGCGTCATCTTCGAGGGGGCCCCGGCAGATCTCGTCGCGGGCCGTGCCACGCTCACAGGTAAGCACCTCGCTGAATATGTGGGTGCCTGAACCAGCATTGTCAGGGCACCCGAACTTTCCCGTGTCGATCCCCAAACTTATTGTCGAATAAGCACTTTCGTGCGCCACGGTTTGCACCGACCCCGCGGGCGTGCGTATGGTGGACAACAGCGAAGGGGAGTAGCCCCCAATCGGATATTCGACATACTGGCCGCGCAGCAGCGACGCATGAGCGGCCCGGTTATCCGAACCGGTCACGACCGGTGGGCGAGACCTTCGGCCGTAGACCAATGGTTTGCCGGCCGGAGGCATCTGTTCAGCCCCCAACGGCAGCCAACGACCGAGGAGTTTGTCGAGTGCTGGCTGCACTGCTCTTGAGTTTCGCTGTCATCTTCGTCGCCGAACTCGGCGACAAGTCCCAGTTGATGGCCATGACATTTGCGCTGCGCTACCGCTGGTGGGTGGTGCTCATCGGCATCACAGCGGCCACCACCGCAGTTCACCTGATCTCGGTCGCGGTGGGGCACTACCTCGGTGCGGCGCTGCCAACGCACCTGCTCGGCATCCTCGCCGGTGTCGCGTTCGTGTTCTTCGGGCTGTGGACTCTGCGCGGCGACAAGCTGTCCGACGATGAGGCGACCAAGGCCCAGCGCTCGACGGCCCCGGCGTTCTTCACGGTCACCTCGGCCTTCCTCCTGGCCGAACTCGGCGACAAGACGATGCTCGCAACCATCACGTTGGCCGCCGACAACGACTGGGTCGGCGTGTGGATCGGTTCGACCATCGGCATGGTGGCGGCCGACGCGCTGGCCATCGTGGTCGGGGCGATCGCGGGCAAGCACCTGCCCGAACGGGTGATCCAGTTGGGCGCGGCCGCCTTGTTCGTCATCTTCGGTGTCGCGATGCTGCTGGAGGGCGCATTCCCGGCCGCCCCGGCACTGCTGACCACCGCGGGCGCCATTGCGGTGACGGGGCTGGGTGCGGCAGGCCTGCGCATGCTGCCCGCACATTTGCGGCCGGCGGTGCTACGTAAGCCCGAGACGGCCGATCCAGCTAACACCGATCAATCAGGTGCGATCGCCCCTTGATCCAACCGTGACCAGGCTGTTACGCATGTTGACAGAGTTTCCTGTGTGGTTATTGTGTAGTTCGTGCCAGGCCTGGCAAAACTCTTCCAACGTGCGGTCGCCACTGCGGCCGCCGTTGCCGTCTGCGCGGCCCTGGCCACCACCGGCTCGCCCGTCGCACGCGCCGAGGACGCCCGGACGCTGCTACTCGGAGCGATCGCCAACACCAAGGGCGCCTACCTCGTCTACAACTTCGGCGGCCAGTTCGCCGCGCCCTTCCTGTCTGCCGACGGCCGCGCCTACACGCTGAACAACGGCGGCCACCTGATGACGATGAAGAACGCCTCCGGACGACTCAACCCGCGCCTGCTGGTCGACAGCCATCAGGGCTATCAGTCCCGCTGCGAGCGCACCCCCGGCGCCCGGACGAGCGAAGGACTCTGGCAGGCATCGGAAACCTACGCGCCCCTCGCCGCCTGGCAGGTCCTGGGCCAGCCGACCATCGCGGTGAACGCCAACTTCTTCGACGTACGCGGGCAGAAGGGCGGCTCGTGGCGCGACACCAAGTGCTCGTCCCCGCTGGGCGCCTACGTCGACAACACCCGCGGGCAGGGCCGGGCCAACGCCGCGGTCACGGGAACGCTGGCCTACGCGGGCAAGCAGGGCCTGTCCGGCGGTGACGAGCGTTGGGCCGCACTGGCCACCATGATCCTTCCCATGGGCGGCACCCCGTACGTGGTGATGCCCAGGAGTAATGACGACTACGACTCGGCCACCCCGGTGATCCAGCGGCTGCTGGACCAGAACGCCCGGTTCGTCGCGGTCGCCGGCATCGGGCTGCTCGCTCCCGGCGACACCGGCCAGCTCAACGACAACGGCCCGAGTGCGGCGCGCACCGCCATCGGCTACAACCGGGCCACCGATCAGCTCTACGTCTTCCAGGGCGGCAGCTACACCCCGGACAACATCCAGGACCTGTTCCGCGGCCTCGGCGCCGACAACGCGCTGCTGCTCGACGGCGGCGGTTCGTCGGCGATCGTATTGCGCCGCGACACCGGAGGCATGTGGAGTGGCGCCGGATCACCCCGCGGCAACTGCGATACCCGTCAGGTGCTGTGCGATTCGCGCGAGCGCGCCCTGCCCAGCTGGCTGGCCTTCAACTGAGGCGTCAGTTGACCAGGACTTCGGCGAGAACCGCATTCGGCATGCGCAAGGGCCGCAGGTACTTGTGCAGTCCCGGATGGCACAGCTGCAGGAGGCGCTCCTGGGGCTCGCCGCCGTCCATGCGTTGATCGCCAAGGTATTTCAGCGTCGTGCCGGACGGAAGGTCACCCTCGACCAACGAGGCCGCCGTGCCCGATATCAATGTCTGCCCACCATGGGCGATGTCGCGCAGCCGCTCGGTACCGGCGGCAGTGCTGTGTACACCGATGCACAGCTCGAACGGATCCAACGGCGTCAGTTGCAGATACAGCGCGCAGGACACCGCGTCGCTCGCGCGGTCGAAGGCAGCCGTGAAGCCGTCGCAGGCCGGTCGCTTCGCCGACAACGCGCCGCCGTGGAGCGCGACAACGTGAGTCATCGTCGCTCGAAAGTACGGGAGCGCGGCGGCCATACCCCTTGGGTCGGTTTGCCACAGGTGTGCGGACCCCTCGGTGCGGGCCATCAGCCACGTCGTCGCAGTCGCCGGCATTTCGGTCACGCGCGCGCCACTCCCGCCTGTTGTCCGCCAGTGATCCCCGCACCTGACGGCGCGCAGAACGCCAGCGTAACCAGTTTTCGCAGGCTGTGCCTCAGGCGTCAACGCCGTTGCCGCAGAACCTCGTTGCCAA
Source organism: Mycobacterium shunyiense (assembly GCF_058270035.1). NCBI lineage: Bacteria > Bacillati > Actinomycetota > Actinomycetes > Mycobacteriales > Mycobacteriaceae > Mycobacterium > Mycobacterium shunyiense. The sequence continues at coordinate 329,752 of NZ_JBZDPT010000031.1, forward strand.
CCCGAGGCCGCAGCGCTGTTGCCCACGTCGGACGCGCGTAAGCAGTCTCGAGCCCTATTTGCTGGACAGGGTGAGCGTCAGTTCTCCAGCCAGAGGTCGACACCCTCGGTGGTGAAGATCAACAGCACGGTGCTCCAAGTGTCCTCGCCGAGCGCGTCTTTGATGTTGCGATAGTCGGTCATGACGAACCGGAACTTACGATCCTCCGGCGTACCGAAACCACCGCGCAGGCAGTCGGCCAGCGCGTCCAGGTTAGAGCCGAAGTAGCCGCCGTCGCCGTTGACCGCGCGGCCGATCTCGGTGAAGAAGTCCGCTCTGGAACTCACCTTGGTCCCGTCGATCCGATACGTCTTCACATGCCTCCGATCAGGCAGAACGATTCGTAGTGGTCGCCGGTGTAGTAGTACTCGGGCGGGTCGTTCTGCGGTGATCCCCCGGTGACGATGCGCCGCTTGCCACGGTGCTTGTTGCCGGGCGTCGGCACCGTGTACTCGTGGTAGTAGCCGCGCTCGTGTTTGGGCAATCGGCCCTCGTAGTTTCCGAAGACGACGCCGTCGTTGCGCGGGTAGGGAAACGGCCCGCCGGACTGGATCAGCTCGACGGTCTTGTCCGCTTCCGGCGGGAGTCCGCTCAGAGCGCAGCTGCCGTCGGCCGCCGCAGACTTCGCCGGTGATGCCGATCCCGATGTCGACGCCGGAGATGACGTGGTTTCGGTCGGAGCGCAACACCCCGAAAGCAGGCCGCACAGCACTGCCAGCGCCGCAATGCGTGATCGTCCCATCGGCACGAGGCTAGCAACAGGCGTACAACAGGCCCGGCAAATCCAGGGTCAACGCGGGTTGCCGTGCGACGATCGTTACTCGAGTGAACAGAGTGATTACCCCAGCGAGGCCGACTGCCCGCCGCGGCAGCGCCGCGAGCGGGCGAAAACCCCTGTCAAACAAACAATTTCGTCCCGACATCGAAGGTCTACGAGCAGTCGCGGTGCTCGCCGTGGTGCTGTTTCATGCGGAGGTCCCCGGCTTCGGTGGCGGGTTCGTCGGCGTCGACGTCTTCTTCGTCGTGTCGGGATTCCTGATCACCGGGCTGCTGTGGCGCGAGGCGTCGGACACCGGGACGGTCCGCATGGCCCAGTTCTATGCCGGCCGGGCCAGGCGACTGCTCCCGGCCGCTGCACTCGTTCTCGTGGCGACATCGATGGCGGCAACTCTCCTGCTACCGCCACTGCGGGCCCGCTCGGTGCTGGCCGATGCGATCGCCAGCGCCTTGTACGCCGGGAACTACCGCTTAGCGGCGCAGGGCACCGACTATCTGGCGGCCGAGACGGCGGCATCGCCGCTACAGCACTACTGGTCACTCGGTGTGGAGGAACAGTTCTATCTGCTGTGGCCCGCCCTGATCCTCGGCACAGCGTGGCTGCTGGCCCGCAACGGCCGGGGCACCCGTTCAGCAGTCCCTTATGCGTGCGTCCTGGCCGTGGTGGCCGGTGCGTCGCTCGCGGTGTCACTGTCGTGGACCCAGACCATGCCGCCTTGGGCGTTCTTCTCCCTGCCGACGCGCGCCTGGGAGTTGGCCGCCGGCGGCCTGATCGCGTTGACCGCGGCGCACTGGCGCACCCTTCCGCCGGTGTGTGCGGCGTTGGTCGGCTGGGGTGGCCTGGCGCTGATCCTGGCCACCTGCACTCAACTCGGCACGGCCACGCCCTATCCGGGTACGGCGGCAATGCTGCCGGTGATGGGGACCGCACTGGTGATCGGGGCCGGGTGTGCGATACCCGACCTGGGTGTGGGACGGCTGCTGTCGAAACCGGCGATGCGCGGTATCGGCCGGTTGTCGTACTCGTGGTACCTCTGGCACTGGCCGGTCCTGCTGTTGGCGCCCGCATTGTTCGGCCAGGGTCTGGGGCTGGCGGGCCGGCTGGCGATGGTGGTGATATCGCTGGGCCTGGCGGTCCTGACGTTGCATCTGGTCGAGAACCCGGCCCGGTTCGCCGCGGCGTTGCGTGCGTCCTCGTGGCGCAGTTTGGCCGTCGGCGCGACGGCGACGGGCATGGCCGTCTGCGCGGGTCTGGTGCTGTTGGCGGTACGTCCGGTGCCGACGGGGTCCGGACCGGCGGCGGTTCCGGTCGCCCTGATCGGACCGCCCCCGGCTGCCGCTCCGACGCGGGCTCTGACGCCCGAACAACAGATACAGGCAGCCGTCGCCACCTCGGCCGGCCTGCGCGCGGTGCCGTCGAATCTGTCACCGCCACTGGACAACATCACCAAACCCGAGGCGTTCGTCAACGGTTGCGTCCTGTCGTGGCAGGACGTCTCCGTGCCGGACTGCGCGTCCGGCCTGACCACATCGGCCACCAAGGTCGCGCTGATCGGCGATTCTCACGCGGGGATGTGGCAACCGGCGCTGGAAACCGCCGCACAACAGCAGCATTGGCGGCTGGAGACCTACGCAAAGGTCACCTGCCCGCCCATGAAGCTCCCGATCCTCAGCCCCTACCTCGACCGCGAGTTCACCGAATGCAAGCAGTGGCGGGCCGATGTACTGACCAGGATCGCCAACGAACGCCCGGCGCTGATCGTGCTGGACATGGTGCGTCGCTACGGGGCCGACTTCGGGTTCGTCAGCTACGACCCGACCTGGCTGGACGGATTGACGCGACTCGTGTCGCAGTTGCGCGGCACCGGCGCGCGGGTCCTGGTGCTCGGCCCGGTGCCCGACCCGCACACGACGGTGCCGACCTGCCTGTCGGCACACATGGACGACGCGTCGGCCTGCGCCCCCGACCGCTCGATCGCGATGAACGACAGCGGTATTGCCGCGGAGGCTGCAGCGGTGCGGGCCGGCGGCGGCCAGTACGCGCGGCTGGACCAGTACTTCTGCACCGACCAACGCTGCCCGGTGATCGTCGGCAACACCTTGGTGTTCCGCGACGACAACCACATCACTGCCGAGTACGCCCAGTTGTTGTCGCCGGTGATCGCACGTCTGACCGAAAGTGCCCTGGCGCCCAACTAGTTTCTACAACCTGGCCACCCGATCAGTGAAGGCACCGTGATAGCTCATCGGCAGGTGGAAGGGCAGCCAGGCCTCGGCGATCGGTCCGGTGTCGATGTGCGGCGCGTCGAACACCATCAGTCGGCTACGGTGCTGGGCCTCGTCATACCCCACGGTCAGCACCCATCCGTCGCCTTCTTCGGTGCTGCCCGGGCGCGGCACGAAGATCGGCTCGACGAGTTTGTGGCCCGGCGGGCAGTAGGTCTGCACACTGCCGTCGGCGTGGTTGAAACGGCCGATCCCCTCCCCGCTGCCCTCCCCGCCGCCGGGCACGGTCACGTAGGTCACCGTGTGCGGTTGGGTTGAGCGACGCTGATCGATCTGCGGGAATTCGCAACCCAATTGGGCAAGTGGTTCGGCCAGCACCCGGTCGTCGGGCGTGATACGGAAACGGGTCAGGCGCACGGTGTCCGGTAGGTCTTCGGCTGCGACATCTCGGTACAACCGCGCCGTGTCGCTACGGCTGTCCGCACCCCAGGCCTGCATCCCGCCGAAGGTCTCCGGGGCGAAGCGGGGCAGCTCGACCACCACGTCGGCGCCCTCCTCGTAGGCGTTGGCGTAATGCCACATGTAGAACGGGTCGGTCTCGATCGTCCGGACCTTCCCGCCGTCACGCGGGGCCAGGACGAAGTAGGACGGCTCGTTCTGCTTGAACCGCATGGCGTCCCAATAGGTTTGCCGACCCAACGCGGCCCAGGGGTTGATCCGCAAGGGAGACAGCATGAAGATGGCGTAGCGCGGGGTCAGTGCCATGTCGTGAATGAGTCCCATGCCGGGTAGCGGCACCGCACGGAGGTACCTGGTGACGCCGTTGCGGTCGGTCTCATACAGTCGTAGCCGCATACGCGGGATCGCTTCGCCTGCGAGTTCCCGCAGCCGCCTGATCTTCTCGTCCCGGCTCGGCGCACTACGGACGTGCCGCAGATCGAGGCGAGGAAAGTAGGGTTCGAACCCGAAGTTGACCCTGGAGTCCGTCGTCGCGTCGTAGGTGTAGTGCGCCGAATACGCACCGATGGGACCCTTCAGCACGCCGTCGAGACTGCACATCCCGATCGTGTTGAGCGTGTCGAGATCCATTCCGTGCGGCCGACCACCCTCCCACAGGGCGAGTAGTTGGTCTGCCCCGATCATCACGTTGGTGTTGGCGGTGTTGGCGGGTAGCCGAAACGCGTTGGCCCGCAATCCCCCTGGACGTTGGTATGCGAAGCCGCGCTTCACCATTCGGCCGGCGGCAGTGGTGGCGAGGTAGTGCTCGGTGCGGACGAACCGGTTCTTGAACCGGACGCCGTTGGCGTCGATCGCGAACGCGACCACCATGCCGTCGGCGTCGAACAGGCTGTCCACCCTTGACGTACCGATGTTCCAGCGACCCGACCCGTTGCGGTAGAGCGTTCCGGTCAACCCCGGCGGGAGCGTGCCGGTGATCTCAGTAAGGGTCAGGTCATGTTCGCCAGAGACGTCCTCCCAGTACCGCGAGGGACCGTCGACCTGAGGCGAGGTGGGCGCAGCCATAAAAGACATAGTGTCTTTTATGGCTGTCCGCTGTCAATAGCCGAAACGTCGAAGGGGCTGAACGGCAGTGCCGAGCCGCCGTCCCAGCACAGCTTCGTCAGATGCTCGACGAGTTCGGCGCGAGGCATCGACGAATCGCGGATCCACCACTGGGCACTGACCATCGCCGAGCCGACGATGGCCCGGGCCCACGGCGCGGCCGCCGCGGTGTCGGCACCACCGGCGGCCATGGACACCGTCAGCATGGCTTCGACGGCGGTGGCGAGTTCGTCGAATATCCCCGGCATCTCGTGTCCCCCGGCGGCATGCACGCTCAACGCCCGGTACAGGTTCGGGTCGTCCTGCATCCAGCCACAGAGGACATCGAAGAACAACGACATGCGTTGACGCAGGTCGGTCGACCCGGCGGCGCGGCGGGTGATCTCCGTAAGCAACCGATGAGCCTGACGCTCTCCGAGCGCAGACAGGATGGCTGCCCGATTCGGGAAGACCGCATAAACGGCCGAGCGTACGAAGCCGGCTTCTTTGGCCACCTCGGCGATTCCCACATCGGGTCCGTGGGCACGGATCGCGCGTTCGGCGGCGTCGAGCAGATCCGTGCGCCGCTGCTCGACGTCGACACCAGGCCCCGCGGGCCTGCCGCGCCCACGCTTCGCCGAAGTCACAGGCCAACCGTGGTTATCGGCACGACCGCCTCGAGGTTCTCCGCGCAACGCAACAGCATCGTTGCGAGTTCTTTCTGATCCTTGCCGGACAAACCGTTGAGCATGCCCTGCTCGACGTGGATGACCGCAGAGTGGGCGTGGCCCAGTCGACGCTTCCCCGCCGCAGTCAGCTGCAACGCGCGGGCACGACCCCGCTGGGGACCGGGCGATTCCTCGACCAGGCCTTCGGTGCGCAGGCCCGTCAAAACGTCCTGCAGCGACTGGCGCGTGACGAAACACAACCGGGCCAGCTCCGCGGCCGAGGCTTGCGGATGGTCGGCCAGCGCACGAAGGGCCGTGTACTGCGCCATCGACAACCCGGTGGAGCGCAGTGCCGCATCGCAATTGCGACGCAGGCTCTGCTGGACCCGCTTGACGAGGTAGCCGGCCCCACTTTCCACGTTCGGAGGCATGACAGGAACCTTACATCAGTGCTACCGTCGAATATGTAAGGAACCTGACATAGGAGGAATCGTGACGACCATCCAGCAGCACAGCCCCCACGCCACCCTCATCAACGTGTTCACGGTGGAGCCACAGCGAGCAGCCGAACTCGCCGCGTTACTGGGCCAGGCGACCGAGGACGTGATGCGTCACGTCCCCGGATTCATCTCCGCCAACATCCATCTGAGTACGGACGGCACTCGCGTCATCAACTACGCACAGTGGCGCAGTGCCGAGGACTTCCAAGCCATGCTCGCCGACCCCACTGCGCGGGAACACATGGCCCGGTGCGCCGACCTCGCCACCAGCTTCGAGCCGCACCTGTACACCGTGGAATCGGTGCACGAGGCGGGCTAGGCGTCAGGCGGCGTCTTTCTTGGTGTCCTTCTTCTCGGCTTTCTTCTCGGGCTTCTTGGCACCCTTCACGTCGTTGATCGCCTTGTCCGCGCCCTTCTGGACACCCTCGGCAGCCGACTGGATCTGCTTGCGGCCATCTTCGGCGAGCTTGTTCACGCGCTCCTGGGCGTCCTTGACTGCCTTGGCGGTGCGCTCACGCGCCCTCTCGGCCGAAGCCTTCGTACGCTCACCGGCCTCCGCGACCGATTTCGCGACCTCTCGGCGGGCCCCGTCAGCTGCGCTGCTGAGCTTCTTGACGCTGTCGCCCTCAACAGATTTCAGCTTGACGGTGTCCGTGCCGACCGTGGTCTGAGTGACGGCTTGCGGCTCGAAACTCGTCGTCTTCGTAAGGCTCTGTGTCCCAACATTGTCCCCAGCGTTACCGAGCGCCTCCGGAGTGAGGCTGTTCAGCGAGTCGGTCAGTGCCGAGAGATCCAGCCCGGACAGGTTCGACGAGCCACCGACGCCGAGCAGGCCCAGCAGGGTCTTGATGGGATTGGAGACCGGGGTCTGGCTCACCAGGCCGTCGCTGATCGCTTTCTCGATGCCGGTGACGAGGTTGTTGATCAGATGCCCGGGCACCTGTTCCCAATCGACGTCCGCCGGAAGGGTGCCGAAAGCGGTTGGGACGTCGGCTTCGTCAAGCGAGCGCTCATAGATGCCCGTCGTCGGGTTGTAGGACACATCGGTGTAGCCGAGGTTGACCAGGCTGGTGAGGACAGGGCTCAGCGCCGTGCCGATCGGATTGTTGAGGTTCGCCCCGGTCAGCAGGTTGATGACGTCATACGCCAGATACGTCGGCTCCAGCAGCGGCAGGCTGTTGGCCGGGATCGTGATGTAGATGTTGAGCTTGGGGCCCAGCTGAGGGTTGTCCCCGGGATCCTGCAGATAGTCGGTGACGTCGGCGCCGAGCTGCGAAACAACTTGGTCGATCAGCACCGTGCTGAGGGTGTCGAGCGACTGGTTCCGCAAGATGTAGGTCGGGAACAGGCCTGCCGCAACATTGTTCGCCATCGTGAACGGGTTGGGCCAGGCGGCGAAGTCCGAGAGCGGCAGGTACTCGGCGGTGGCGTCGATCTTGATCGGAATGAGATTCGCGCCGCCCGGAGTGAGCCCGAACAACGGGATGTCACCGACCACGGGGATGCCCGAGACGATGCTGGTCCCGCTGCTCTGCACCTGGGTATCGGGTGTCACGGTGTCGATCCCGAGCAGTCCGAAAAGCGGATACGCCCGCGCCAGAATGCCGCCGTTGGCCCGGCCGGGGTTGTCGATCAGGATCATCGGCAGGATGGTGAAACTGCCGAGCAGGGGGTTGGTTCCGGTGTAGTTGGCACCACCGGGTTGGTTCGGCAGATCATCGACCACCTGTTGGTAGGCCGCGCCGGCCGCGAACGCACCGAAGCCCCAGCCGGCCACGACCGGGATGCGCACATCGGCGGCATTCGTACTCAGCGGTGGCAGCGTGATGCCGAGCAACGCGAGCGCAGCTTTGAGGCTGTCAAACTTGAGGCCACTCGTCGGCAGACCGAGCGCCTTGAAGATCGAGTCGAGGCTGACATCGAGGTATGGCGTGTTGTTGATCTCGTCGGCCACCGAGTTCGGGAACGACGGCACCCACCCGAGGTCCACCCCAAGCAGACGGATGAGCGTGAAAAGGCCGCCGGTGGTGATCACGTTGACCCCGGCCGAGGACAACGGATCGCTGAGGTCGATTCCCAAAAGGGCTTCCACGTCGACCGGCAGTGCGCCCAGTGCCCCACCCAAGACGCCGTTGAGCGCGTCCTTGGTGGGGGTGGTCGGATCGATCCCCGCGGCCTGTAGGAGGGCCAGCAGATTGAAGTTGTCGACGAATGCCGTTTCCACCTGCGCGCCGACGGTCTGGAACTGGTTGTACACCTGAGTTCCGAAGCCACCCGTGAGGTCCGGGATCTGGTCGGGCGGCGGGAAGATCTGCACCCCGGATTGCAGCCGAAGGTCACGCTGGACCGCAGCGGCCTGGGCGGGTGGCGGTGCAACGCCCACCGTAAGCGCGGTTACCGTTGCGGTTGCCGCCCCGAGGGTCGCCACCCTCGTGACGCGCCGCCGCTGCCTACGGTGCTTAACTGCCATCTGACCAGTCCTTTCGGCCACCTTCTCAGGTTTATCTCAGGCAACTTAACACTAATGTGACCTTTGTCACTGAATTGCTGGAGAAATTTCACTGTTCTCCTTCGCAATTTGTCGCAAACTTGTCGCAATCGACCCGACCGGCCTTGCGCTGGGCAGAGATATATTGACGCCAACGACAAGCAATCCTCGCATCCGCGGTGAATCACCCTCGCCAACGTTGCTGGACATCGATGGATGTGCGCCTTGCCGTGCGAAACACCCGTCGATATGTCAACTGGTTCCGATCGGCGCCGAACCCGCCTCGACCTGCGTCGGTCGACGCGGACAAGCGGCGCTCAGCGGTTCGAACTACTCGATCCGAAGTTTGCCGGCGAGGATTCGCCGAGCGGCCGCATCGGCCTGGCCCGCATAGCCGCCGCCGAACAGCACGACGTGGGCCAGCAGCGGATAGAGCTGATGCAGGTCGATCCGGTCACGCCACCCGTCGCGCAACGGCCGGACAGACCGATACGCCGCCAGCACGTCATCCAGGAACGGGAAACCGAACAGCGCCAACATCGCCAGATCCGTCTCGCGATGCCCACCGTGTGCGGCGGGATCGATGAGCACCGCACCGTCGGCGGTCCACATCACGTTGCCGCTCCAGAGGTCGCCGTGCAGCCGGGCCGGCCCGTCATCGTCATCGTCATCGAACGTGCCGGCGCGGCAGAAGTCCGCGACCGCCGCGATGGCGTCCTGCGCCCCTGCGTTGAGCCGGCCTGCCGCCAAGTGCGCCATCGGAAGCAGGCGCTCATCGGCGTAGAAAGTGCCCCAGGAATCGTGGCGGACCAACGACATCGGCAACGGCTGCGACATCGGTCCGAAGAACCCGACTCCCCCGGAACCGTCCGGCCCGGCCCCGTAGGCCTGTGCACCCGCATCGTGGGTATGGGCCAGCTGCACGCCGAAGTCTCGCGCAGCCCGCGCCGTAGGGGGCACCGAGTGCAGGCGCCGCAGCGTCAATGATGTTGCGTCGTAGCCGATTACCGGGACGCTCGGGACACCACCTGCCACCGCCAACCAGTTCAGTCCGGCGGCCTCTGCGGCGAAGAATCCCGCCGGCGCCGACACATTGCGTTTGACGAAGACGCCGGCCCGATCCGCGGCATTGGGCATACCGGGCAGGTTACCGGCGTGAACTGGCAGAATTTTCACCCGTGTCGTGGGGGAGATCGTTGATGCGTCTCATTTCGGCAGCGAGCCTGGGACTGGCGTTCGCCCTGCTGATATCCGCGTTGGGACTCGCCCTCACGAGTTGGCTCACGGGTGAGCCGTCCCCGGCTCTCGGCGCATGGGAGGAGTTCCTGCCGCCTGAAGCAAGCATCGCTGGGTGCCCAGACTCCCCGAACCATCGCGGTCGCCCTGTGCTGGCTGGTCGGGCTGCTGCTGGCGTCCGCCGCCATTGCCTGGTTCGTGGGCACCGTAGGCGGTGACGCGTCCGTTGCCGTAGGTGACGAAGCCGCCGGCGATAGGTTCGGTATCGACGCGCCCACTGGCCGCCAGATGTGGTGGTCCTCAGACCGGACTCTGGTCGACACCTACCGCCATGCCAGTGATCACCGCCGCCCACCGGGTCAGGCGTACCTGGTGGATGAGGATCCCGATGCCTTGACCTGGACACGGTTCGACGCACGAACGGGGACCGCGTTGTGGACCGCACCTATCCCCGTCACAGGTTGCCGGTTCCGGAGCGACAGTGACGCACGCCTACTCCAAGTCGTCGACCGGTGCCCCGGCGGCCAGGGCATGGATGTCCAGTTCGCCTTTGCCGATCCGAACGATGGCACCACTGCCTGGCAGGCGACGGTGCTACGCGGACTTCCTTACCCACAGCAGGATTTCAAAGCCCACCGCGTGATGCTGTACACCATGGAAGCAGGTGACGGGGCAACCATCATCACCATCGCCCCCAAAGGCGGGCCCGATCGCTCCGTCTTCGTCAACGCCAGACTGCAGACTTTTTCCCACCACGACGATCCTGCCTATCCGATCCTCACCACCGACGGCTCCGACCAGTTCCTGACCCATGACAACGACCGGGCCACCCTGCGCAACCCGAACGGACATGAACAGTGCTCGTTCAACGCCCGTCCCGCGAATGCCACCGGGCGCATGTCCCCGGACGGCATGGCGGTGATCCTGGACAGGGAGGTGGTGTTCGGCACCGACGACGCACTCGTGAGCTTCGACCGAAACACGTGCGCGCAGACCGGGAGTATCCCGATCTCGTCGCGCCCGGCCGCACTCATGGCGGCACCCGGTGTCACCCTCGTCGTCCGCACCGATGACACCGGCACATGGGTGGACGGCTATGCCTGATCGACGACGTTTCCTCGACAATCGCCGCCATCCGGCAAGATGGCTGCCGTGGGGATAAACCTGTTGCCTTCTGCCCATCTCTCGGACGCCGACGTCGCGGGGGCGCTCGAGAATGCCGTGGCCGTGATCAACCCGGTACTCGACATCTTCACCCGATTCGACCCCTTCGGGCTGCGGCGACGCACCCATCGCGAGGAGCCGGCCGAGGGCGCCGTCGGGAAGACCCTCGATGTCGCGGCCGCTGTGCTGAACTTCGCCGAACTGCCGGGCACCAAGGCCTGGGCCGAGATGGATCAGGACGGGCATGTGAAGTGGTGGGTGCATCGCGCCGGCGCGGTGACCACCATCCCTGTGGCATTCCCCGGTGCATTCGGGGTCATCGCCAACCGACTTCCGCTCCAGGACATCCTCGGGTTCTCCAACCAGGCCATCGTGTTGTGTGCGGTGGCCCGCGAGGACGGCGTCACCGACCTCGACGAGCAGGTGCGGTTACTCGGCGCGGTCCTGTGCGATCGTGGCCTCACCAACAGCCCCGCCGACGCCCCGGAACGGCCACCGCAATCACTGCCGGAAAAACTCTGGGACTTCGCCGGCAGCGTGCGGGCCGCCGGCGAGGAGATCGCGAAAAGACCGCACCCGCAAAAGGTTTACCGTTACCTCGGGATGCTGCCCGGTGTCGGCGCGGTGGCCGCCTACTTCGGGGAGGTCAATGCCCTGCGACACGCAGCGCACGAGGGGGAGGGCTGGATCAGCGCGCGTTCTCCGCAGGAGCCGGCCCGAACTTGAAGATCAACGCGCTGATGGCCACCACCACGGCCGCCGCAGCGATCACCGGCGCAACCGTGAACTGCGACACCGTCCCCCCGAGCACCGCACCGACACACATCGTCAGCACCACGCCGTAACGGAGCTTCTCGCGGTCCCCGGTACCCCCGGCCAATCTGCTGTCGAAGCCGAGGCCGACGATCGTCTGCGTCAGCACCGTGGTGCTCAGCTCCTGAATACCGAACTGTCGCGCGGTCGCGTTCTGGATCCCGAAAGTCATCGCAAGAACGATCAAGATGAGTTTCCGGTTGTCGTCGTAAGCCAGCACTCCCGTTCCGCAAAGGATCGAAAGCACGGTCAGCAGAACGACTTCCACACCCAACGCAGTTGTCAGCCAGTTCCGGACGTGGCTGTCGAGATGGCGCCGCAGCCGCCCACCCACCACCGTGCCCAGCACGAACCCCATGAACGCGACCAGCGCGCCCGTCACATCCACGCCGGAGTGCGGCACGAACCAGAACCCGAGGAAGATCACGTTTCCGGTCATGTTCGCGACGAACACGTGACCCAGCACCAACACACTGATGGCGTCCACGACCCCGGTCGCGAACGTCAACAACAGCAGGGCCACGACGGTTGACCGCTGTGTCACCGGTGAGGCGATGGCCATGCCTACATCCTCGCCGCTACAGCTGCGGAGACAAGTCCAATTGGGTCAACGTGGGCATCTGGGTGATGCGCCAATCACCATCGGTGCGCTGCAACATCAGCCGGAACGACAAATACCGCAGCGACGGAACGTTTTTGGTGACCGGACTGGTCGACACCGTGTTGGTGTAGACGATCGCGGTGGCCTCATTGCGGCCGATCGTCTCCACCGCGGTGCCCATCACCTCGGTGTTGTTGGTGACCTGCGCCTGCTTGTTGGTGGGCACGAGGGTATCGATGAACTGCCGGTACTGGGCGGCGAAGTCGTTGGACAGGTACCGCTCGGCCCGATCGGGAAGAGTCTCGATGTTGTCCGGGTTGTAGGTCCACAACGTCGTGATGGCATCGGCCGACGTCCGCGCCACCTGAAGCTTGGTGGCCACCAGCGCCCGATCGGCCAGGTATGGCTGCAGCATCGCACCGCCGAAAGCCCCGGCCGCCACGAATACCGCCGCAGCGCCTGCGGCGACGTACGTCAGCCGCTTGCCGGCCTCGCGGTGCGGAACCAGTACCTCGTCCTCGACCGGCTCAGCGTCGGCAGCGTCGATGCCGGCTTCGGTATCCGACTCCTCCGTCGGCTCAGGTACAACGTCGACTTCGGGTTCTGGCTCGGCCTCGGCATCACCTTCGGCCTCGGTCACGGCCTTGCGGCGCGACTTACCCGTCGGGGTCCGACGTTCCGGAGCCGGCTCGGCCGTGGCTGTATCGTCCGCATCGTCGGTGTCGTCGGCGTCCTCGGATTCAGTCACGGGCTCTGAGACCGATTCCTCGACCACCGCTTCGGCACGGCGACGCCGACCGAAACGCATTCTGCGGCGCGGCTTGTCAGGCTCGCCGGTGGTCAGATCACCTGAATCAGCTGGCTGATCTTCCACTGCTGTCCTTCCCAAATCGTCGTCGCAATCCAGCGGCTACCGCTTTCGACCACGGACTTGCCGTCCGGAGATCGTGTGCTGATCTTGGTCGCGACCAGCACGTCGGCGCTGCCGTTGTCGTTCCATCTCTGAATGCCGGCATCGAGCACAGCACCCTCTGTCGGCTCCGCGCGTGCCACCTGAACGACGATCTCGTTCTGCTTCTCCTGGAACATCTTTCGGAAATCACCGGTCGCCTGCTCTTTGATGCGATCGGCGTAGTCGTTGGCGTGGAACGGATCCAGCGTCGTATAGACCGTCATGAACTCACGCACGTAATCGAGCGCACCGGCACTCTTGATCTCGGCACGGCGGTCGGATTCGTGACGCACCAGGATCAGGCTGCTGCCCACGATGGCGGCCGCGATGAGCAGGGCAGAGAGCATCCCGACGATCGGCAGACCCCAACGGATGGGTTCCTTGGGCTCCTTCGGTTCGACGGCGAAGTAGTCAGGCTGACCCGGCTCGATCCGGCGACGCGGGCTCACTGTCCCCCTCCGCTCAGTACCGGCCGCTTGAGCACCGTCAGGTTGTCGACCAGCCAATGATCGCCGGACTTCTTGAACTCCACCCGCACCGTCGCGGTGATGAACTTCAACTCCTGCGGATTGGTGCCGCGTTGACCCTGCAGCGCCACCAGCATGGTCGCCGCATTCTTCGTCACGCCGGGTAGCACCGCACTGCTCACGGCCCAGTAGTCGTTGGTCGTCGGTCCGGCTTTACGCACCGCGTCCTGCTGGGCAACCAGCTGCTGGCGGTAGTTGTCGGTGGTCAGCGCCTGTGCCTTGCTGAAATCCGCATCGACGGAATCCACCCCGTAGCTGAGTAGTTCCTCGACGATGCGCGGCCCCTGCTCGGCGATCTGCGCGCGGGACTGATCCACGGCCCGGTCCTGCCGGTACACCAGCAGATAGCCCAGCCCCACAGCGATTCCGCTGAGCAGCGCAAGCGTCAGCAACATCGCTCCGACGCGGCGGCGGACGTCGGACTCAGGCCGGTCGACGCGACGCACCTCGGTGCGGGTCAGCAGATCGGCGAACGTCCGGTGCCGCGAATCCCACAGCGGCCACAGCCAGCCCACGAACACGGCCGCGGTATCCAGCAGATGCGCGAGATCGCGCAGCAGCAGCCGCCCTAGACCGGCATCGCCGGCCGAGGACACCACCCGGATGCCGAACACCGATCGGCCCGGGCTCCAGCCGGTCAACGCCGGCAACAGAATGCGATTCACACAAGAAACGGCCACCAGCAGGACCAGCCCGCCCGCGTATACCGCCCACCACAACCACTTGCCCAGGTCCGTGCCCTGGGCGACCAGCGTCGCCGTCACGATCAAACCGGCGGGCGCCAGCACATCGATGGCGAACGCCCCGGCCCGCGCCGGCCACGACGCCAACCGCACCCCGTCCGTTCCGGCGCCCTCGGCGGCCACCGGTCCGGCGTTGTCCAGCACAGCGGTCACGACGACGTGACCTGGTCGAGCCGCGCGACCTTGTAGTTGCCGTCCTCGGCGCGGGCCATCTTCACCCGCAGCCGATAACCCTGCTCTTCATCGGACTTCTCGCTGTTGGTGACCAGCACCCGCACCGCGACCAGCAGGTCCATCGACCCGTCGTCGTTGTGCTTCTCCACGGCCGCCCGCAGATCCGAAACCTTCACCTGCACGTTGGCGGCCTGATAGGCGTCGAGCAGCATGCCGCTGTAGAGGCCGGCCTGCGCGCCGAAGTCACCGGTCGCACATTCGATGATCTTGGTCTGGGCCTCGATCATCGCCTGGGTGTTGGGGGCCTGCGTGGCGGTCACACAGTCCTTGGCCGCCTGCAGGGCCTCGGCCTCGTCGCTGGCGATCCGTTCACTGTCCTGATGCGCACGCAGTGCCAGGTAGCCGCCGACACCGGCGGCCCCGGCCAAGACCAGCAGCCCGGCAAGGATCGCCGCCATCCAGCCCCGCCCGAGCCGGGAAGGCCGCGCTGCGGCCTCCTCGGCGTCCGTGGCTGAGATCGGATCAGTGATCTCGGTGACGGCCTCCGCTTGCGGTTCGGTGGTGTGGGGGTCCTGCTGGTCGGCGAGGTTCAGCTGGCTGGCGCCAGCATCTCCTTCCATCCGTCATCTCCTGGTTTATTCGAGTTGGTGACGGAGTACTTCACACCGCCGGGACCGACCACCTCGCCGCTGGACGGACTATAGGTGGCGGTCGAACCTGCTGCCGGAGTGTAGATGCAGGGGTTCGGCTGCTGTCCACTACAACTCACATTGCCACCCCGCGGCGCGGTCAGCGGATCGCTGCGCATCGCCGTTGATTCCGGTGGTGGAAGCTGACTTGCCGGCAACGGGTTCATCCCATTATTCACCGAAGGCGCGGGAATGACCCGGCCCGGATCGACGGGCTGATCGCAGCGCGCGGCCGGAGCCGGGCAGTTGCGGATCTGATTCGGGTCGCCGTACCACGGGTTGGTGCCCAACGGCTGGTAAGGCTCGTCGCTACGGCACTCCGAGGGCGAGGCGGCCCGCTTACCGGGCACATCGGCACACGGGTAGTTACGCGCACCACGCACCGCGTTCGGCGCGTCCTTGGGGATCTTGCAGTACAGGCCTTCAGGCAGCGGAGCCGTGGACGTGTCCGCGGGCGAACGCCACTGCGAGGCCGGCAGGAACCCGGTCAGGCACGGCGGCGGCATGTTGATGCCGAGACCGAAGTGCAGCAGGCCCTTGGGCGCGAAGATCGTCGCGGTCTGGGCGACGGCACCACCCTGGGGCAGTGCCACCAGCACCTGCTCGACGTTCTTGTTGTAGCGCTTGAGCATGTCGATGACGATTTCCAGGTTCGCCAGCGTCTGCGGCAAGGACTCCTGGACGTCTCCGAACACCGAGTTCAGCTGGTCGGCCGTCGGTGCCGCCTGCTGGAGACCGCCACGCAACGCGGCATCGTTCTGAGCGCTCTGGGCGGCCAGCGTGTTCAGGTTCTTGGCCCACCGCGAGATCGCGTCACCCGAATTCACCTGGCTGTCGATGATCGGCCCGGAGTTCTCCACGATGTCGTTGACCGCACCGATGTTGTCCTTGAAGTCACCGGCGATCGCCTGGGTGGAATCGACCAGATGCTGCAGTGACGGCCCGAGCCCGCCGACCGCTGTGGCCGTCTCGTCCAGCAGCGTCGCGATCTTCTCCTTCGGCAGCGCCGCCAAGCCCTTCTGCGCGGCGTCGAGCGACGGGCCCACCTCGGCGGGCACGGTGCCCTTCTGGATCGTGTCGCCGCTGCGGAAGTACTCCTTCGCGCCGTCCTTGGAGACCAGGTCGATGAACTGCTCACCGACCGCCGACACCGAGTGCACGTTGGCGCTCGCGTCGATCGGCACCCGGAACTGGTTGTAGATGTCCATCTTGACGTGGGCGCCCTGCTCGGTGGGCTCCACCGAGGTCACCTTGCCGATCGTGGTTCCGCGATAGGTCACGTTGGCGGTGGCGTACAGACCGCCCGAGTTCGGGAGATTGGCGTTGAGTTGGTACATCCCGACGCCGGCCCAGGTCGGCAACCGCAGGTAGACCAATGCCAGCACGACCAGTGCTATCACCGTCAACACAGTGAACAGAACGAGCTGCATCTTGATGAAGCGGGTCAGCAACATGTCTCACTCCCCCCTTTCCACAAGCGGGCCGCCAGGTGCGTCGTGCGGGTTCGGCGTGAACCGGACATCCGGAATCATCGTCGACGGATCACGTCCCCAGGCCTGTTCAAGCGCACGGAGCATGCCCGAGACACCGGTACCGGACAGGAACGCGTTGTCCACCGAGCTCAGCGTCAGGTCGATCGTCAGCGACACGTTGATGTAGTCGCCGCGCACCGCCTTCGGGATGTTCTCGATGTTGAACGGCACCGTGAGGATCAGCTTGAGCGCCTCGACCAGGTACGGGGCCGAACGGGCCAACTGCTTGAGCGGCCGCTGCAGGTTCTGCAGGTTGGTGTGCAGGTTGGCGTTGCTGTTCGACAACGTGTCGTCAGCGGCCTTCGACAACCGGCCCAGCGAGGTCACCGCGTCGGCGAACAAATCGCGTGTGTCGGCGAAATGCTGGATCAGCGGCGGGAACTCGGTCAGCACCCGATCCAACGTGTCGTTGCGCGCGGCAACGATGTTCAACAGCCGGTTGGTCGAATCGATCGCCCGGGTGATGTCGTTGCGCTGCTGATTGAGCTCGTCGGTGAACGTGTCGAGCCGGCCCAGGAAGTCGCGGATCTGATCGGCACGACCGTTGAGGATGTTGAACACCTCGGTCTGGATGGTCTCGATGTTCGGGATGCCGCCGCCGGTCAGGATGCCGGAGATACCGGCCAGCGTCCGCTCGATCGTCGGGTACGCCGACGACTGCGACAACGGGATGGTGTCCCCGCTGCGCAGCATCTCCTTGGACGGGTCCTTGTCCGGCGGGTTGAGCTCCACGTGCTGCGAACCCAGCAAGCTGGTCTGGCCGATCTTGGCCAGGGTGTTCTTCGGCAGCTCGATGCCCGGCTCCAGGTCGACGGTCAACGTCGGAGTCCAGTTGATCAGCTCGATCTTGCGGACCCGGCCGACGAACACGTCGCGCACCCGCACCCGGCTGTTGGCGTTGAGCGCCAACGTCTCCGGCATCTGCACGTAGAGCGTGGTGCGGCCGGACTCGGTGCCCGGCCCACCCGGCAGCGGCACGTTGGCGACGCCGCGCCACTGCCCACACGAGGTGAGGATCAGCGCAGACGCCGACAACACCGCGACGCGTCTACCGACGCGACCCAAGCTACGTGTCTTCATTAGCCCTGTCCTCCGACCTCGGCGGGCAACGCCGGTCCGGCGGGAGCCGGAGCCGGAGCGGCCGGTGCGGGACCCGACATCGGGTCACCCGGGATCACACCCGGTGCAGGCACCGGCGGCGGTCCGGGCTGCGGGTACCACGGCGGCGGCAGCGGATTGGTCTCGTTGTACGAGTTCGGCGGTCCGGGCAGGTTGCCTCCCGGAGGAGCCCCGAACGCCGGCGGGGCCGGCGGGGCCACGATGTCCGGGCCGCCCATCAACTCGGACAACGATTCCGGCGTCAGCATCTGCTGCGTGGCCGGCTGCACCTGCACACCCTGCATGCCCGGCGCCACGGTCCAGCCCGGCTCATGGTTGCCGTGCGAGAACAACGTGTCGCGCGACCAGATACCGGGGACGGTGGTGTCCTTGTAACCGCCCGGCGGCTGCAGACGCGGATCCGAGTAGGAGATCTGCTTGGGCAGCGTCATCGCGGTGTTGGCCAGGTTCTGGCCGAACGGCAGGAAGTTGAACTTGATCGCGTCGAGGATCGGCGCCAGGTACTGCGCGCACAACTCGGCCGAATCCTGGTAGCCCAACCGGCTGCCCGCCTGGATCGAACTGCAGATGAACTGCAGCGGGTTGGAGAAGTTGGTCAGGCCCGGCAGAACCGGCAGACCCACGATGCCACCCTGATTGGGCGAGACGATGTTGAGCACGTTGGCGGCCAGGTTCGGGTAGGCATGCAGACCCGTCTCCAGACCGTTGCGTGGCTCGGGCTGCAGGATCGCCGTCGTCGCCTCCGACAGGTTGTTCACGTCGTGAGTGAGCACGCCGCCGTTCTTGTCGAGGAACTCACGGGTGGTCTTGAGCACCTTGTTGAGATCCTGCAGGGCCGTTGCCAACTCCTGATCGGTGTTGGTGAACGAGTTGGTGAACTGCGCCAGATCGTTGTTGAGCGCCACGAACTGCTGATCGCTCTTGTGCAGGGCGTTGACGAACAACGCCAGGCTCTTGACCACCTGGAAGAAGTCGCCGCGACCCTGGTTCAGCGTGGTCAGCGCCTCCGACAACCCGTTGAGGGTGCGGTTCAGCTGTTCACCCTTGCCCTGGAAGCCGTCGGCGAAGGACTCGATGATGTCGCCGAACGGACCCCTGGGCTGTTCGGCCGTCGGGCCCAGATCGTCGAGCAGACGCGTGATCTGGTTACGCAACTCGTCGTACTCGACCGGAATCTGGGTGTTCTCGATCGGGATCACCGCGTTGTTCTGCAACCGGGGTCCACCGGTGTAGGGCGGGGACAGCTGGATGACGCGCGAGGCCACCAGGCTGGGGTTCAGCACGGATGCCGTGACGTTCTCCGGCACCTTGTACTTGTTGCTGACGTGGAAGACGACCTTCATCTTGTCGCCGTCGGTCTCGATGCTGTCGATCGCGCCGACCTTGACACCCATGATGAGCACCTTGTCGCCGGGATACAGCGCAAGGACCTCGGGGAAGTACGCGGTGACCGTGGTGTTGGTCATCTTCTTGTACAGGCTCAGGCCGAAGTAGCCCAGCACCAGGGCAGCCACCACCGCCAGCGCACCGACGATGACAGATGCCCGTGATGCCTTGGGCAACTTGATGTTTCGAACGTTGAAAACTGTTGACATGTTTGCGGCCTATCCCTGCGACCCGGGCGGAAGGAACGGCGGGTTACCCGGAAGCGGCGGTGTACCCGCCGGCCCCGCGTCCGGCCCCGGTCCCGGTGGTGCCGGAGGAGCGTTCAGCGGTCCCGGGTGCGGTGCGTAACCCGGGATGGGTCCCGGTGCCACCGGCAACGGGGCGATCGGAACGGTCCGGGCTCCCGGCGGGCCGGGGAGCAGATCAACCGGCGCACCCGGCTGATCCGGGGGCATCTGACCGGGGATGGCCGCACTGGGCACACCCGGCGAATGCGCGATGCCGTCAGGATTCGGCGCCGAGGTTGCGAGGTCCGGCGGACCGTACTCCGGGCCACCGAACGGACCCTGGGTGGCCGCCGCGCACGGCATCGGGTTGCCCGGCGACGGGATTCCGGCCGCGGTCGGCGTGTACGAGCACGGCGACCCGGGCGGGACGGCAGGTCCCGGATGCTCCGGGGTGCCTTCCAGCGGTGTCGGGGCCGACGGCGGAGCACCGTTCTCGAACCGCTTGCCGTTGGGATCGGGGAACCGCGCCGAGGGCAGGCCGGCGTTGCGCCAGAACTCCTCCGGGTCGATGCCGCGCTTCTTGAACGCGGAATCGACGAACGGCTGCAGGATCTGCGGCGGGATCAGGTTGACCAGCATCACCTTGAAGTACGGGCCGGAGGCCAGCGCCTCGGCGAGTGACGTGATGAACTTGCCCGCCACGGTCAGCGTGTCGGCCAGATCCTGCTTGCGCTCGACCAGCAGATCGCTGACCGTCCGCAGCTGCTCCAGCACGTGGTTGAGGTTCGGGTTGTCGTTGATCAGACCCTCGACCTGACGCGACACCGACGAGACCCGCTCCAACAGCATGCTCACGGCCTGGCCGCGCTCGTTGACCGCGGCCAACAGGGTCTGGGCGTTCACCAGCAGCTGATTGACCTGCGTGCTGCGGTCACCGAGGATCGTCGCCACCTTGTTGGCGTTGGCCAGCAGCTTCTTGACATCCTCATCGCGCTTGCCGATGGTCTCGGAGAACTTGGCCACCCCGTCCAGCGCGGCACTCAGGTGCGGCGAGGTCTGATCGACGGTCTCCGACAGGACATTCAGCGAATCCTTGACCGACTTGGTGTCCCAACCCGACGCGTTGCGCGTGACATCGAGGAATGCGTCGTAGATCTGGTACGGCGTCGTCGTCTGGCCCAGCGGCAACATCCCGCGCGGCGGCAGCGTCTGGCTGCCGCGCGGCTGGATCTCGATGTTCTTACGACCCAGGATCGTGTCGGTACGGATCGCCGCACGGCTCTCGGTACCGATCGTCTTCCCGCCAAGGGTGTAGCCGATCTCGACCTTGTCGCCATTGATGTCCATGCTCTTGACCGTGCCGACATCCATACCGGCGATGCGGACCTTGTCGCCCAGGCTCAGGCCCCCGGTATCGGAGAACTGGCCGTAGTACGTCGGGACCGCGAACAGCATCGGCACACTCGTCAGCGTCGAACCGACGCCGATCACCAGCGCCACCACCGCAACACCCATCAGGCCTTTGCGGAAGCGGTCGGAACCTTGCAGTGTCCTCATCGCGGCGTGCACCTCCCCGACGGCTGTGAAGCGAGTCTGACGGTTCGGACGGGCCCGCCCGGCTGCAACCCGTTGAGCTTCAACGAAAGGTCGCAGGCATAGAAGTTGAAGAAGTCACCGTAGATACCACCGGCACGTCCGATGATCTTCAACGCCTGGGGGAACTGCACCAGGATGTCATTCAGCTGCTGCTTCTGGTCGATCAGCGGCTGCTGGATGACCTCGAGCTGACCGATGGTGTCCTTGAGCAGCGGGCGGTTGTCCCCCAGCAGATCTGCCAGTGAACCGGCCGCGTTGCTGATGTTGGCCACCGAGGCTCCGATCGGATCGGCGCGGTTCTTCAGCCCCGTGACCAGCGTCTCGAAGTTCTTCAGGGTGTCGTTGAACTGCTGCTGATGCGCCACGGTGGTGTCCAGCACGATGTTCAGGTTCTTGATCACCTCGCCGATCGCCTGATCCCGGTCGGCGATGCTCTGGGTGAGCTGCGCGGTCTGGTCCAGGATGTCGTTGATGGTGCCGCCCTGGCCCTGGAAGATCGTGATGATCGACTGGGAGATGGTGTTGACCTTCTCCGGGCTCAGCGACTGGAACAGCGGACGGAAGCCACCGACGAGCGCGTCGAGGTCCAGAGCCGGCTCGGTGCGCTCCAGCGGAATGGTGCTGCCGGGAGCGATCTTCGTGTTGCTCTCGCCCCGCTTGAGTTCCAGATAGCGGTTACCGATCAGGTCCTGGTAGCGGATCGCGGCCGTGGTCTCCTCGAACAGCGGCAGCGACTTCTCGACGTTGAACGTGACCTCGGCCTGCTGGCCACCGTTGACCAGCTTCACGGCCGAGACCTTGCCGACCTCGACACCGGAAGCCCGGACGAACTGCCCGGTGCGCAACCCGCTGACGTTCTTGAAGATCGCCGAGTACTCGGAGGTCCGGTTGAACCGGATCTGGCCGAAGACCACGAAGATGATCGCAGTGAAGGTGAGCAGCACCAGTGAGAAGATGCCGAGCTTGATAAGCGTGCCCTTGATGCTCATGGGTTGATCGTGTTCTCCCCCACTTGGCGTCCCCACACATACTCGGCGACGAGAGGTTGCCCCAGCTCGAGGTGGTTGTACGGCGCGATCGATGCTCCGGTGTCCATCACCAGGTACGGCATGGGCCACAGGTCCTTTGTGATCGGCTGCCAGCAGCCGGGCCGGCCCTCGGGCCCACCCTTGGCGTTGACCCGCGGCAGGTTGTCGGGATAGACGTACGGGTTGCCCACGCCCATCACCAGCGACTGGGTCTGCAGCGAGTAGCCGTTACCACCAAGTGCGCCTGCGAGTTTCGGGCCGGCGTCGTGGTAGTTGCGGATCGTGCAGAACAGCGCCGGGCTGTACTTGTCGAGCAGTGCCGAGGTGGGCAACAGGTCCTGGGCGCCGCGGACCAGGTACGGGCCGCCGCGCTCGAAGATGTCGCCGCCGGTGTTGCCGAAACCGACCGCAGCCACCAACGCCTGGTCCAGATTGCCGCGCTGCTCGTTGAGGGTGCGGGCGGTGGTGACGGCGTTGGTCAGACCGTCGAACAGGTCCGGTCCTGCGTTGGCGTAGACCTCGCCGAGGTCGGCCAGACCGGCGATGTCGCGACGGATCTGGGGCATCCGCGGATTGAGATCCGAGAGGATGTCGTTGCCGTTGACGATCGACTGGCCGAACTTGTCCCCCAGCCCGTCGAGGGCCTGCGCGGTCGCCGTCAGCGTCTGGTTCAGCTTGATCGGGTCGATCTGCTCGGAGATCGCGGTGATCGTTTCGAACAGCGTGTTGAACTCCGTCGTCACACCCTGCGCCCGGATCGGCGTGGAGGGCGACAAGCGCTCCGACGACGGGTTCGGCGGCGACAGGAACGAGATGTACTTGTTGCCGAACACCGTGGTGGCCCGCAACTCTGCGCTCACGTTCTCCGGGATCAGCTTCAGATACTGGGGTTTGACGTCCAGGATCAGCTTCGCCTCGGGGTTGTTGTCGACGGTGACGACGTCGATCGAGGCCAGTCGCCCGATGGGCACCCCGTTGAAGGTGACCTTCGAACCCGGGTCCATCGACAGACCGGCCCGACCCGACAGCACGGTCAGCTGTGTCTTCTTCTCGAACGTTCCGCGGAACTGCATCCACGTCAACGCGAAGACCACCATGGTGACGAGGGCGAGGATCAAGCCGGCCAGCTTGTACGGCGGGACCTTCGGCTTGTTCAAGGGCGCGTGCGGCACTGCAGGCTGGGTCATGCCGCTACACCGTGAGGTTGAAGTTGGGGTCGGTGCCGTAGAGCGCCAACGATGCCAACAGGACCACCAACACGATTGCGATCAACGAGGTTCGCATCGACCTCCCTACTGCCTCACCCACACCGACGGCACCGCCACTGGCGTAATAGCCGAAGTAGCAGTGGTTCAACATGACCACGATCGACATGACGATGACCTGAAGGAAGGACCACATCACGTCGTCGACGCGTAGGAACGTATGGAAGTAGTGCTCATACGTACCGACTGACTGCGAGTAGAAGACCGTCGTGACGAACTGCGCAGACAGGAAGGACAGCAGGACCGCCCCGGCGTACAGCGGGATGATGACGATCGAGCCGGCGATCAGGCGAGTCGACACCAGGTACGAAATCGACCTGATACCCATGACTTCCAGTGCATCGACCTCTTCGCTGATCCGCATGGCACCAAGCTCTGCGGTGGCACCGGCGCCGACTGTCGAAGCCAGGGCCTGACCCGTGACCACCGGGGCAACGACGCGGATGTTTGCCAACGCGGCGAAGAAGCCGGTGAAGGCCTCGACACCGATATTGCCCAGGGATGCGAAGCCCTGAATGGCGATCAAGGAGCCGGCCGACAGCGTGACGAAACCGATGATGGCCACGGTGCCGCCGATGACGGCCATGGCGCCGGTACCCATACCGATCTCGGCGACCAGGCGCAGGGCCTCACGGCGATAGTGCCGGAACGCATGCGGGATGGAGCCGATGGCCTGGACGACGAACCACGCGACGTGGCCCATGCTGTCGAGGAACCGGGCCGGAGTGCCCGCGATGTCCGAGGTGCGCGAGAACGCCCGGGGGAACCGGGAGCGAAGAACTGTTGCAGTACTCATGTCAGTGCCCTGTCCCGAACCGCACACCGATGGTGGTGAGCACGACGTTGACTGCGAACAATGCCACCACGCACAACACCAGGGTCTCGTTCACCGCGGTACCGACGCCCTTGGAGCCACCGGCCACCGTCAGGCCCCGGTAGCAGCCGACGAGTCCGGCGATCAGGCCGAACAAGGTTGCCTTGATGACCGAGATCATCACCTCGGGGAATCCGGTGAGCAGGGTCAGGGTGGACACGTACGCACCGGCGGACACGTTCTGGACGTACACGCCGAAGAAGAAGCCACCGATGAGGCCGATGGTGATGACCGCACCGTTGAGCATGAAAGCGACGAATGTGGAGGCCACCACGCGCGGGACGACCAGCCGCTCGATCGGGTCGATGCCGAGCACCTCGAGCGCGTCGATTTCTTCACGCACGGTGCGGGCTCCGAGGTCTGCGCAAATTGCGGTCGACCCGGCGCCGGCCACCACGAGCACGGTCACCAGCGGACCGAGCTGCGTCACCGCGCCGAGGGCCGCGCCCGCGCCTGAAACATCGGCTGCACCGAACTCCGCCAACAGGATGTTGAGGGTGAAGATGATGAGCACGGTCAGCGGGATCGACACCGCGAGCGTTGGCAGGAATGCCACGCGGATCAGGAACCAGCTCTGAAGCACGAATTCCTTCCACTGGAAAGGCCGTGTGAGAAAGGCCTTTCCAGTGAGCACAGTCATCTTGAAGAAGCCACCGACCATAGCCAGCGGCTTCTCCAATTGACCACGTACGTAGCCGACGAGCCCGTCGGCGGGCGCCGTCACCGGTGCGCCCCCTGGACGTGTCGCACGCCCCCTCCTCGTCGCCTGTCAGCTTGTGTGATCCGTCTCTCCCTACTCGCGAGTAGTAATTGAGACCACCGGACTGTACCCGATGGAAACCGGGCCGTGCACTGCATCGGGTGGATTGTGCCATCAACCGTTAACAAGGGCGTGCAAAGACAGCAAACTTTCCCCGCGACCTGCAGAAACCCGTTGACGCGGAGTTACTTTCGTAAACGTCAACCGCTACTGGACGTTGATCGGAGAACCGAACCGCTCCCGGAGTTCGGTCTTGAGTACCTTGCCCGACGGGTTGCGGGGCAAAGCGTCGACGATCTCGATCGCCTTCGGGTGCTTGTAGCGCGCCAGGCGCTCGGTGAGGAAGCCGTCGAGATCCCCGAGGTTCAGTGCATCGCCTCGACTCAAAGCAACCACCGCAACCGGAACTTCGCCCCACTTCTCGTCGTGGCGCCCGATCACCGCGACCTCGGTGATGGCGGGGTGCCCGGCCAGAACGTTCTCGACCTCGGCGCAGTAGATGTTCTCGCCGCCGGAGATGATCATGTCCTTCTTGCGGTCGACAACCCAGATGTAGCCCTCCGCATCCTGGCGCACCAGATCGCCCGAGTGGAACCAGCCGCCGGCGAACGCCTCGGCGGTGGCCTTCGGGTTGTTCCAGTAGCCCGCCATCAAAGTCGGGGCGCGGTAGACGATCTCACCGACGTCGCCGACCGGGACGTCGTTCATGTTCTCGTCCACGATGCGGGCCGAAACGGTGGGGATCACCTGACCGACCGAGCCCAGCTTCCGAATTGCGTCGTCTGCCAACAACATGCAGGTGACCGGGGACATCTCGGTCTGCCCGAACGCAGCGAGGATCTGGCTGCCCGGGAACGTCTCGGCCATTGCGCGTAGCAACGTGTCCGACGCCGGCGCAGCACCCCACGACAGCGACCGCAGGCACAGGTCGCGCGGATTGGCTTTCTGCTCGGCACAAACCGCCTGCCACTGCGCGGGCACCAGGAAGATCGCGGTGACCTTCTCTGCCGCGAGTACGTCGAGCAACGCACCCGGGTCGAACGCGCCGAGCGGATAGATGACCGTCGGCAGGCCGAGGGTCAGACCTGTGTTCACGTTTCCGGCGACACCGGCGATGTGGAACAGCGGGACCCCGATGAAGCCGACGTCGTTGTTGATGTCGACACCGGTGGTGAAGAGGTTGGTCATGCCCTGTCCGACCAAGTTGTTGTGCGTCAGCACCGCACCCTTGGGCCGGCCGGTGGTGCCGGAGGTGTACATGATGAGCGCCGGGGCATCGCTGGGGATGTCGACCGGTTCGACGGGCGGGCCGTCTTCGGCGATCAGGTCCTCGTAGCCGAGGACGCCTTCTTCTGTGGGGGCGTCGGCCACGATGACCGTTGACAGCGTGGCATCGAGATCGCGCACCGCCGTGGCGACTCCGGCGAGCACGGGCTCGGTGACGATGACGCGGGCCTCGCAGTCGCTGACCAGGAACGCCACCTCGGGCGGGGTCATCCGGAAGTTCACCGGCACTGCGATCGCGCCGAGCTTGTTGGCCGCCAGCATCGCCTCGATGAACTCGGGGCGGTTCAGCATCAGGATCAGCACGCGGTCGCCGAAACCGATCCCGCGCCGGCTCAGGGCGCCGGCCAACCTGGTCACCCGGTGGTCGAGCTCGCGCCACGTGGTGGTGTGCCCCAGGAAGCGCAGGGCCGTCTTTTCGGGCTGCATCAGGGCATGCCGGGTCAGTTGGTTGGCCCAGTTCTGACGACGGGCCAGGTATGGCTGCTCAGTGGGGAACGGCTCGGCAGTCAACGGATCTGTACTCCATGGGTATTGAGTTGCACGAATTTTATATTTGATCAAACATGGGGTTGCCCCGGTCACACTATGGCCTCGGCGCCTCGGCGACAAGCCCACCAGAAAGGCGACCGGATTCGCGTGAATGCACCTGCCAGAACGGCCGTGCAACGTCGTCGCGGAGGGCGGCGCGAGCAACTTTCCGACGAGGTTGCCGCCCAACTGCGCGCCGAGATCATGACCGGCGTACTACGCCCCGGGACGTTCATCCGGCTCGACGAGACCGCGGCGGCACTCGGAGTCAGCATCACCCCGGTGCGGGAGGCGCTGCGCACGCTCCGCGGTGAGGGCATGGTGCAGTTGGAGCCGAACCGCGGACACGTCGTGGTGCCACTGACCCGCGCCGACGTCGAGGACATCTTCTGGCTGCAGGCCACCATCGCGCGAAAGCTGGCCGCCACCGCCACAGCACGCATCACCGCGGCCCAGATCGACGAGCTGGAGCAGCTCAACGCCGACCTCGCCGCGGCGGTCAAGGAGCAGGATCCGGTGGCGATCTCGTCAGCCGAGTTCACCTTCCACCGGGCCTTCAACCACGCCAGCGGCCGGATCAAGCTGGCCTGGTTCCTGCTGCATGTCGCGCGGTACCTGCCCGCGCTGATCTACTCGACCGATCCGAAGTGGGGCACCGAAGCCGTCGAGAACCACCGGCTCCTGATCGATGCGCTGCGCCGGCGCGATGCGGAGGCCGCGGTGGAGCTCAACGCCAACCAGTTCACCGACGCCGCCCAGCGGCTGATCACGCGGCTGAACGAGATCGGGATGTGGGACTGAGGACTCCGAGCCGGGCCGGCTGTGTGTCCGCGTCGGCGTGTCGGCCCGGGAAACCAGTGTTCGACCTGCCCGCCTACGAGCGACAATCCAGCGACAATCGCCTCACACACATCGTCAGCATCGGCGGTCACATCAACGATCAATACATGCGCCACTCCAGGTCAAACCAGCCTCGCGTGTAACAGAAATCGGGTTGCCGTGGCGCATGATGCCCCCGTGGCGATTGTCGCTGGATTGTCGCTAACAGTCGGGCACATCGGATATCCCCCGGAAATCCGGGACCGGCATGATTGTCAGACCCCCTTGGCACCGTGACTCCATGGCGGACAAACTCCTGCTGCGGGGCACCAACCTTCGTTACGTGCTCACCATTCAGCTGCTGCAATGCGGCCCACAATCGGTCGCCGACCTGGTCGATGCCCTCGCGGATCAGGGATTCACGACCTCGGGGCGCACATCGAAGGCGATCTCCGACGCCCTGCGCTGGGAGATGAGCCACGGCCGCGTCTACCGGGTCAGGCACGGCCGCTATCGCCCCGCCGAGATGCCGCGAGCCACCGAGTACCGCATCCGCAATCGCGTGCTGGAACTCCGTGCGGCGGCGGCGGACCGTGCGGCCTAGGCGGACAGTTCCTTCACCCTGGTGACGAGTGCGTTGGCCAGGTGGTCCAGCGTGTCGCCGATGAGCTTCTTGACCATCATCGCCGGGATCGGCAGCTTGACCTCGACCTCGAGATCGACCTGAAGCAGCGTGCTGTCCGGCCCCAAAGGAACGACGGAGAAGCGCTGTTCCTGCTTGGTGAAGTGGTCGCCCTGCTGCAGCACGGTGAAGATCTGGTTCTCGGCCGGGTAGTAGACAGCGTTGATGAAGACGCCGGACTGACCCTGGATCTCGACGTCGAGCCGCAGCTGGCTGGGCCGGCCGTCGTCGTAACGGGCCAAGATCCAGCAGCCCTTGATCTCGGGGTTCCACTGCGGATAGGCCTCGAAATCGCCGACGATCGCCATGATCTTCTCGGCAGGGGCATCAACCTCGACGGTCTTGCTCACGAGTGGCATCCGGCGAGCATATCGACTGCAACAGATCGCGGATCACGTCGGGAATCGGTACCGGACGTCGTGAGGTCCGATCGACATAGACATGTACCCAATGGCCGACCGCCGCGACCGGCCCGTCCGGCTCGAAGAGCCCGAGTCGGTAGGTGACGCTGCTGTTCCCCAACCGGGCCACCGCCAGACCGACCACCAGCGGGTCCGGGAACTTCAGCTCCGCGAAGTAGCGGCACCCGGACTCGGCGACTACGCCGAGCCAGGACGCGGTGACCGGATCGACGTTGCAGTTGGTGTTGATCCAGGCGTTGATCGCGGTGTCGAAGAGCTCGTAGTACACCGCGTTGTTGAGGTGGCCGAACATGTCGTTGTCGGTCCAACGGGTCAGCACCGGCCAGTGCAGCGGGAAGTCCTCGGGGGTCAATTCAGCTCCGTCGGTCATTCCGGCAGTCTGACAGGCTGGAGGTCATGAAGATCCGCGGCGCCGTCCTCGAGCACATCGGCCTCAACCGCCCGTACGCCGAGTCCCGACCGATCCGGGTGAGCGACCTCGAACTCGCCGAGCCCGGCCCAGGTGAACTTCTGGTCCGTATCGAGGCCGCGGGTCTGTGTCACTCCGATCTGTCGGTCGTGGACGGCAACCGGGTACGACCGGTCCCGATGCTGCTGGGCCACGAAGCAGCCGGGATAGTCGAGGCCGGTGACACCGATCTGCCGGTGGGCCAGCGGGTGGTGATGACCTTTCTGCCGCGCTGCGGAGATTGCCCCGCGTGCGCCACCGACGGCCTGACCCCCTGCGGACCGGGATCGGCCGCCAACGGTGCCGGCACGTTGATGAACGGCGACATCCGGCTGACCCGCGACGGCCGACCGGTGTTCCATCACCTCGGGGTGTCCGGCTTCGCCACCTACGCCGTCGTGGACCGTCGCTCGGTGGTGCCGGTGCCCTCGGATGTCCCGGCTGTGGTCGCGTCGTTGTTGGGCTGCGCGGTCCTGACCGGGGGTGGCGCGGTACTCAACGTGGGCACGCCGCGGCCGGGCCAGACCGTGGCGGTCGTCGGACTGGGCGGTGTCGGCATGGCTGCGGCCCTGACCGCGCTGGCCCACGACGACGTCCGCGTCATCGGTGTGGATCAGCTGCCCGACAAACTGGCCCGGGCCCGTGAACTCGGCGTGCACGAGACCTATACCCCCGAGCAGGCCGCCGACCTCAAGGCCGACATCGTGATCGAAGCTGCCGGTCATCCCGCGGCGTTGGAAACCTCGATCGCGCTGACCGGCCCGGGCGGGCGCACGATCACCGTCGGCCTACCCCGCCCGGACGCCCGGATCTCGGTGTCGCCGTTGGGTTTCGTCGCCGAAGGCCGGTCGCTGATCGGCAGCTACCTGGGCTCGGCGGTGCCGGCACGCGACATCCCGCGCTTCGTCGAACTCTGGCGGGCCGGTCGGCTACCGGTCGAATCCCTGGTGTCCGACACCATCACCCTCGATGAGATCAACACCGGGATGGACGCCCTCGCCGACGGGCGAGCTGTGCGGCAGATCATCGAGTTCGACTAGAACCAGTTGTCACGCATCTCGAGCGTGGTGCGGTCCAGGCTCTCCAGCAGATCCAATTGCGGTGCGGTCCTGGGCAGTTCGTAACGGAAGAAGTACCGGGCGGCCTGACGCTTACCGTCATAGAAATCCCCGGTCCGGCCTTCGGCGGCCAGGAACTGCTCCAGCCAGATCCAGGCGACGACGATGTGCCCGAAGGCTTCCAGGTATACCGCGCTGTTGCCCATCGCGGCTTCGATATCACCCGAGGCGAACATGGCAGCGGTGACGGCGACCAACCGCTGCCAGGCCGCGTCGAGCTGTGCGGCCAGTTCGGGCGCCGCATCCGAAGCGGCCGCGACCGTCGCTGCGATCCGCTCTCCTAATGCCGCGAGGCCCGTCCCGCCGTTCTGGGTCACCTTGCGCCCCAAAAGATCCAGGCTCTGGATGCCGTGGGTGCCCTCGTGGATCGGGTTCAGCCGATTGTCGCGGTAGTGCTGCTCGACGTCGTATTCGCGGGTGTAGCCGTAGCCGCCGTGCACCTGGATCGCCAGATTGTTGGCCTCCACGCACCACTGCGACGGCCAACTCTTGGCGATCGGGGTGAGGATGTCGAGGACAGAACTGTCCCCGGCAGCATCCCTGTCTACGAGTTTGGCGCAATAGAGCGCCAGAGCCAGGCCACCCTCGACATAAGCCTTCTGCGCCAACAGCATTCGCTTGACGTCAGCATGCTCGATGATGGGCACCTGCGGGGTCGACGGATCCTTGATCCCCAGGGGCCTGCCCTGGGGACGCTCGCGCGCGTACTCCAGCGACTTCAGGTAGCCGGTGTACCCGAGTGCGACGGCGCCCATCCCGACGCCGAGGCGGGCCTCGTTCATCATGTGGAACATGTAGACGATCCCGCGGTGCGGTTCGCCGACGAGATAGCCGACCGCACCGTCGAAGTTGAGCACCGTGTTGGTGATACCGCGCTGCCCCATCTTGTGGTTCAGCCCGGAGATGGCGACCCCGTTGCGGCTTCCGTCGTCCAGGTACTTGGGCACGATGAGCAGTGAGATGCCCTTGGTTCCGGCCGGCCCGCCGGGAATCTTGGCCAGCACCAGGTTGACGATGTTCTCGGTCATCTCATGCTCGGCGCCCGAGATCCACATCTTCGACCCGAACACCCGATAGCTGCCGTCGGGCTGAGGTTCGGCGCGCGTGGTGATGTCGGCCAGCGACGATCCGGCCTGGGTCTCCGACAGCGCCATCGTGCCCGAGAACCGGCCGGCCAGCATGGGTTTGACGAACCGCTCGATCTGCTCGGCCGAGCCGAAACGGGCCAGCAGGTTCGCGTTGGCGATGGTGAGCATCAGATAGCCCGATGTCGACACGTTGGCCGCGGCGATCCAGGCGAATGCGGCCTGCGCGACGGTGACCGGCAGTTGCGCACCGCCGAGCTCATCGTCGAAACCCATGGCGATCAGGTCGGCCGCCGCGAACGCGTCCCAGGCCTCTTTCACCTCGGGGATCAGCGTGACCGTCTGCCCGTCGAACGTCGGCTCGTTCGCATCGCTGAGCTTGTTGTGCGGCGCGAAGTAGCGGGTCGCGAGTTGCTCGCACAGATCCAATACGCCGTCGAACGTTTCGCGTGAGTGCTCGGAGAACCGGTCCAACTTGGTGAGCTTTTCGACGTCCAACCACTCGTAGAGCAGGAAGTCCAGGTCGCGCCGCGAGAGGATGGTCGACTTCATGCGGCCAGGTTAATCGCCGGACGGCGGCTCGGGCAGTGACATCCGAGCCAGCCGTCCCGGGTCGATGATCGACACGATCCCCACCAGTCGACCCCCGTCGACGACGCAGGCCATCACGCTGAGCGGACGACCGGTCGGCCCCCACGCCAGGATCCCCGGCTCGCCGTTGACCGATACGCGCCGGGCCAGGACGCGGGTGCCCTGGCCGCGCCGCACCGCGGCGACGATCGCGTCCGATCCGGTCCCGACGGTCACGCCGGTGGCCGTGTACCGCTGCCAACTGACGTCGGGATCCAGCACGCGAAGCAGGGCATCGAAGTCTCCGTCACGCGCGGCGGCCAGGAAGGCGTCGACGACCGCGCGCTGCTCCTGCTTCCGTCGGCGGCCGCCGGTGGGCGCCGGCACGTCCTGCACCTTCCGGCGCGCACGGCTGGCCAGCATCTTGACGGCGTCGCTCGACTTCTCCAGGATCTGCGCGATCTCCGCGAAGGGCACGGCGAACATGTCATGCAGGACGAACGCGAGGCGCTCGTCCGGACGCAGCGACCCCAGCACGACGAGCATCGCCAGCCCCACCGAGTCGGCGAGCACCGCGGCGTCCTCCGGGGAGTCCTCCCGGGTGTCCAAGTCCTCGGTGACGGCGAATTCGGGAATGTCGGCGGTGGGCGTCACCTCGCCGCGGCTGGTGCGCGACCGCAACATGTCGATGCAGATGCGGCCCACCACCGTTGTCAGCCAACCCGCGACGTTCTCGATCGAGGCCGCGTCCTGACGAGACAGCCGCAGCCATGCTTCCTGCACGGCGTCCTCGGCGTCTGCCCGGGAGCCCAGGACGCGCTGGGCCACCGCGAGCAGTCGGGGCCGCTGCCCTTCGAATGCCTCCGCCAAAGATGCCTCAGGCGTCATCAGTTACCTCTCCTCGCGCCGACCCGTCATAAGAGTGACGAGTCAGCAGTGCCCGACGTAACTACGAAGCCCAGACGTAACCACGAAACGGAGCGAGGAATGCACACCACCCTTTGGATCATCACCATCATCGCCGCGGCGGCCTACGCCGCAGGCGGGACCACGATGCTGCTGATGTCGCGGGAGAGGTACCGGTCGATGGGCAGCACCCAGCACTGGGTCGACGAGTTCGGTGACGGTCACCTGAAGGTGATCGGGACCATCAAGCTGGTCGGCGCGATCGGCCTGGTGCTGCCCGCGGCGTTGAACATCGCACCGGTGCTGACCCCGGTGGCCGCTTGCGGCCTGGCGCTGTTCATGGCCGGGGCAGCCACGACCAGGTTCCGTCGTAGCGAGTGGCTGTACATGGCCGGCGACATCGTCTATCTCGGCGTGTTCGCCTTCTTGGCCTGGGGCTGGTTCACCCTGCCCATCACCTGATGGTGCTCACGCCGCCGTCGACCGGGATGACCGCGCCGGTGATGTAGGCGCTGGCCCGGCTGGCCAAGAACACCGAGATGCCGGCGATGTCGTCGGGCTGTCCGATCCGGCCCAAGGGAAGGACGGCGCCTACCTCTTCCGAGCCGGCCCGCAGCATCTCCTTGGTCATCCGGGATTCGAACAGACCCGGGGCGATCGCGTTGACAAGGATCTTCGGGGCCAGTTCACCGGCGAGGTGCCGGGTCAGCATGTGCACGGCGGCCTTGCTGGCGCTGTAGGAGAAGTTGTCGCGGCCCTTGCCCGGGGCGACGATGCCGTCGATGCTGCCGGTGTTGATCACGCGGGCCGGATCATCTTCGGTGGCAGCGGCATTCAGCAACGGGGTGAGCGCGCGGGTCAGCAGGAAGACGCCTTTGACGTTGACGTCGTAGACCTTGTCGAATCCCGACTCCGGGAACTCCTCGTAGGGTGCACCCCAGGCCGCGCCCGCGTTGTTGAACAGTGCGTGGATGGCGTCCTCGCGTCCGGTGACGGCCGCGGTGAGTGCGGCGACCCCTTCGGCGGTGCCGAGATCAGCGGGCACCGCCGAGATCCGGCCGAGCGGGGACAGCGCGTCTACGGCCGCGTTGAGCTCGGCTTCCTTGCGACTTGAGATGTACACCGAAGCGCCTGCCTGCAGCAGGCCACGGGCCATCATCAGGCCGATGCCCCGGCCGCCTCCGGTGACGACGGCGACCTTGCCGTCCAGTCGGAACAGATCGGTCATGTTCTAGGCCTTTTCCTCGATCTCGACGCCCAATGGCGATTCGTTGCGGATTCCCTCGTCGCGGATCAGCCCGCGCAGCAGCGCCGTGCTGAACTCGACGGCGATCTCCTGGGCACTCCGTCGGCCGTGGGGTCGCAGCCATCGGTAGGAACCGAGCGTCATGCCGATGTAGCCCAGTGCCAACACGTGCGAGTCACAGTCGTAGAACTCGCCGCTGGCGATACCGCGGTCGATCACGTCGCGGACATGCTCGTAGACCTGGGTCTCGGCGCGCCGGATGTAGGCCACCTGCTCCTCGGTGAACCACTCCGCGATATACGGGCCCTCCTGGAAGTACACCGCTGCGCGCTCCAGGTCGTTGGCGATGCCGACCATCAGCCGCCGGGTGAAGTTGTAGATGGTCTCCCGCGCCGAGGCGGTCGGGTCATCGTGGAGCGCCTCGACGGTGAAGTCCGCAGTGCCCTTGTAGATGTCGTAGAGGATGAGGGACTTACTCGAGTAGTAGTGATAGACCGTGGCCTTGTTCAGCCCGACGGCCTCGGCGACATCGTCCATCCGGGTGCCGTGATACCCGCGAGCGGCGAACAGTTTCGCCGCAACGGTCAGCAGTTCATCGCGGCGGGATGTCCCGTTGGCAGTCGCGCCCCCGCGGCCCCGGCCGCCCTCTGCGTCGGATGACATAGCACACTCACTATCAGCATCGCCGGGACCTTGCCCGGGAAATCAATCAACTAGATGGTTGAAGAGTGTAGGCAATTTCCGTTCCCGGCCCTGTTCCGACCTCGCGTACTGCGTCTAGACTGCGGGAATGGATCCGAATCCTGACTACGACGTCAGCGACGAGAGCGACTTCTTCTTCCCGTGGCTGGCCTGGGGCTTGCGTGGCGTTTACCCGCCGCCGGCCTATCCCCCGGTGTAATCAGGGCTGTTCGTCAGTCTTCGCAATCCTTGCGCGCCGGTGGTATCGGCGCGCCTTCATGCGGTTTCCGCAGGTAGTCATCGAGCACCAGCGTTTTGCGTTGGGCTTGCTCCGATCCATCAGGAAGAGCCGACAGTCCGGGTTCGCGCACGCGCGCAGCCGCCCCGGACGCGCGGTCCGCAGCGCATCCCAGGCCAGGACCGCCCGCACGGCGCCCCGCATTTCCTCGTCGACATCCAGTTCCCAGGTCACGCCGTTCTCCGTCGCGTGCGCTCGTAGAACCGCGGCATTCAGGTACGGCGTCAGCGCATCCGGCGACTCGGTTCCGCGCACCACGTCCTGAAGCAGATTCCGCGCTACGGCCAGTTCTGCCAGTTCGGCTTCGGCCGCCTGATGCTCACGCAGCCAGACCCTCACGGCGGCATTTCTCTTCAGCACGTCGTATTGCATTCCCTCCACCACCGGCGTGGTGTTGAGGAGATCGAGCAGCAGCGACTCGTCCGTCAGGCCTACCTCCATGAGCTTCATATCTAACCCCCAAATAGCTATTGACAGGTTATGCCGTCGGGCGTTAGATGTCACTAACCACTAAAACTAGTTAAAGGAGTTAGACATGACCGTTCACCATCGCTACGCCACCGTCGACGGGCAGCGGCTGTTCTACCGCGAGGCCGGAGCACCCGACGCACCGACGATCGTGCTGCTGCACGGTTTCCCGACGAGTTCGTACATGTTCCGTGACCTGATCCCACGGTTGGCCGAGCGTTACCACGTCATCGCCCCCGACCACCTGGGCTACGGCCACTCCGATGCGCCCGCGGTCACCGACTTCGACTACACCTTCGACGCCCTGGCCGACCTCACCGACGGCCTGCTCAACCAACTCGGGGTGTCCCGCTACGCGATCTACGTCCAGGACTACGGCGCACCGATCGGCTGGCGACTGGCCCTGCGGCACCCGGAAGCCATCACCGCGATCGTCAGCCAGAACGGCAACGGCTACGACGAAGGTTTCGTCGAGAGCTTCTGGTCCGGGGTGTGGGCCTACCAGCGCGAGCAGACCCCCGAAACCGAGGCCGGGGTGCGGACCGCGTTGAGCATCGACGGCATCAAATGGCAGTACCTGACCGGGGTTTCGGACGAAAGCCTGGTCAACCCCGACACCTGGGTGCACGACGCCGCGATGGTGTCGCGGCCCGACAACGATCTGGTGCAGCTCAAGCTGTTCCGGGACTACGCCACCAACGCCCCGTTGTATCCCGCGCTGCACGAGTACCTACGCAGCAGTGAGGTTCCCGTGCTTGCCGTGTGGGGCGAGGGCGACCCGATCTTCGGGCCCGACGGGGCGCGCGCCTTCGCCAAGGACGCGGTCGACGCCGAGATCCATCTGCTCGCCGGCGGGCACTTCCTGCTGGAAACCCATGTCGACGAAGTCGCGGGCCTGATCGACGGATTCCTGCAACGCCGGGTCGCCTGATGCGGCCCGGGGTGCTGGTGTTCGACGTCAACGAGACGCTCATCGACATCGATTCCCTGCAACCGTATTTCGAGCGAATGTTCGGCGACCCTCAGGTCCTTCGCGAATGGTTCAACCAGCTGGTGATGTACTCCATGGCCATCACACTGTCCGGGCGGTACACCGATTTCTTCACGCTCGGTCAGGCTGCGCTGCGGATGACCGCCGATGTCCGCCACGTGGATCTCACCGCGGACGATCTGACCGCCCTCGCCGACGGCATGCGCGCCATGCCGGCACACACCGACGTCGCAACAGGCTTGCAGCGGCTTCTGGCAAACGGTTTTCGCCTTGTCACACTTACCAACTCACCACATCGAGACGGGCCGACGCCGCTGGAACGGGCGGGCTTGGGCAGTTACTTCGAGCACCAGTTCAGCGTCGACGAGCATCGCGCTTTCAAGCCGTCGCCGGTGCTGTACACCGGCGTCGCCGAACGTCTGGGGGTGGCGCCCTCGGACTGCATGATGGTGGCCGCCCACATGTGGGACACCCTGGGCGCCCAGGCCGCCGGATTCAGCGGAGCACTCATCACCCGTCCCGGTAACGGTGTGCTGCGAGCACCGAACGTGCCCCAACCCACCGTCGTCGCAACAGACCTCGTACAACTCAGCCACATTCTGGAGGAACAATCATGAGCACCATGCGCGCCATCGTTCTCGACGGCTTCGGCGGGCTCGACCACCTCGTCTACACCGACATCCCCAAACCCGAGCCCAAAGCCGGCGAGGTGGTCATCCAGATCAAGGCCTTCGGCATCAATCACGCCGAGATGCACATGCGCCGAGGTGAATGGGCCGAGGCCGCGGAGGTCAGCGGCATCGAATGCGTCGGCATCGTCGACTCGTGTCCCGGCGGCGAATTCCCTGTGGGCGCCAAAATTGCTGCACTCATGGGTGGACTGGGCCGCACCATCAACGGCAGCTACGCCGAGTACACCCGCGTCCGGGCCGATAACGTCGCACTGATCGACGCCGACTTGCCGTGGGACCAACTGGCAGCCCTGCCTGAGACCTATGCGACGGCGTGGACCTGCCTGTTCCGCAACATCGACCTGCAGCCCGGCCAGACCGTGGTGATCCGCGGCGCCACCTCGTCGTTCGGCCAAGCCGCGGTCAAGCTCGCGGTCAACGCGGGGGCGCGCGTCATCGCGACCACCCGCAGTCCCCAACGATTCGCACTGCTGGAAAGTCTCGGTGTTACTCGCGCCGAACAGGAGGTGCCCGATCTGAGCGCGCACATCGCCGAATCCGGCACCGTGGACGCAGTACTGGACCTGGTCGGCAACAGCACCATCCTCGACTCCCTGGACATGTTGCGCCGGGGCGGGACCGCATGCCTGGCGGGGTGGCTGGGCGGGCTCGACCCGATCCCCGATTTCAACCCGCTGTTGCAGATGGCCAGTGGCGTCAATCTGACGTTCTTCGGCAGCTTCGTGTTCGGTTCACCTGGGTTCCCGCTGTCCGACGTGCCGTTGAGCGACATCGCCCGCCAGGTCGCCGACGGCGTGCTGGACGCCGCGCCGTCGCGGGTGTTCACGTTCGATCAGATCCGCGAAGCACACGAAGTGATGGAGTCAGGTGCCGCCGGCGGGAAGATGGTGGTGGTCGTCTGACCGCGGCGTGTTGGTAGCGGCTCCGCCGAAAGTGACGCCAGGGTCGTTGACCGCGAAAGTTTACGACCATCGCGTCATTTTCGAGATGAAACGACCTATGCGGCAGCGAGTTTGACTGCCTCGCTCACGTCGGTACGCAACTTGAGGTATTCGGGTGAGCGTCGCAGTTCGTGCGCATCAACGCCGGTGCGCGGCAAGTCCACCGGCAGATCCAACGCGATCTTGCCCGGTCGACGCGTCAGCACCACGATCCGCGAACCCAGGAACGCCGCCTCATCGGCACTGTGCGTCACGAACACCGTGGTGCGGCCGGACTCGGCACTGACCTGACGGACATCCTCCTGCAAGCGCTCACGGGTCAGCGCGTCCAGGGCCGCGAACGGCTCGTCCAACAGGAACAGCGGGGTCTCGGCGGCCAGCGCTCGCGCGATCGCGACACGCTGCTGCTGACCGCCGCTGATCTCCCAGATCTTGCGCTTGGCAGTGCCTTCCAGACCTACCCGCTCCAGCAGTTCCTCGCGCCGTTCGGTCCGTCGCTCACGCGGCACGCCGGCGTACTTGAGCGCCAGATCCACGTTGCCGCCCACCGTGCGCCACGGAAACAGCCGCGGCTGCTGGAACACCACACCCGAGGTGACACCGGGCGTGGGGCGGGAGCCGGAGACCTCGACCTCCCCTTCGGAGGGGGTCTCGAAACCGGCGATCAGCCGCAGCAACGTGCTCTTGCCGCACCCAGACGCCCCGACCAGCACCAGGAACGAACCGGGATCGACATCGAGATCCACCGGTCCGAGCGCGGTCACCTCGTCCGAGCCGCGCCTGTACCGATGGGCGACGTTCTTGATCTTCAGGCCGCCCGATGCGTCACTGCTTGAGGACATCCGGCAAGTCTTTCGTGTAGATGGCGTCCTTGAAGACCTGCAGCGAAGCGGCCTCGGGGATCTGCTTCTGATCGGCCAGGAACTGCGATGCGCTCTGCAGGTTGGCGGCGATGTTGCCCGGTGCGCCATCGGTACCCAGCCACTCGGGAGATGCCACCTCGGCCGGCGTCAGGTAGACGCCCTGCTTGAGCTGTCCGGCAACATCTTCGGGGCTCAGACCGACCTCGGCGGCGATCGCCTTGGCCGCAGCCTGCGGATCGTCCTTGATGACGTTCAGCGCGCGGGCCTGCTGCCGACGCCAGATGTCGACCACCTCAGGGTGGGCGGTGGAGAACTCGTCGGACACGGCGGCAAGGTCCAGCGTCGGCTTGCCGTCCTTGGCCAGCTGCCGGCTGGTGATCAGATCCTTGCCGGTCTTGCGCAGCTGGTCCAGTGTGGGCAGCCAGCTGTACGCCGCGGCGATGTCGCCCCGGTCCCAGGCCGCCAGGATGGCCTGCGGCTGCAGGTCGATCAGCTGGACATCGTTGGGCGACAAGCCGTTCTGCGCCAGCGCTGCCAGCAGGCTGTAGTGCGCGGTGGACGCGAACGGCGTGGCGACACGCTTGCCCCGCAGGTCGGCGATCGAGTTGACGCCGGCGCCGTCACGAGCCACCAGCGCCTCGTTGTCGCCGGCGACGTCGAGCACGAACGCCACCTTGTACGGAATGTTCAGCGGCGCCGACAAACCGCGGGCGACCGGGCTCGAGCCCAGGGCACCGAAGTCCAGTTCCTTGGCGATGAATGCGGTGTTCACGTCGGCCCCGGAGTCGAACTTCGTCCACTTGATGTTGTAGTCGGGCAGGGCCTCTTCGAGCCACTTGTTGTTCTTGACGATCAGATCGCCGCTCGGAAAGGACTGGTATCCAACACGAATGGTGGGTTTGTCGGACTTCTCCCCGGAGTGGTCCACCGCGCAACCGGCCAGGGCCACCGTCGCGGCAGCCAGCACTGTGAGCAGCTTCGTCAATCTCATATCTTCCCTCTCCATGGAACGGCCCGTCGTTCGACAGCCCGCAGACCTCCGTCGATCACCAAGCCCGAGATCCCGATGGCGAAGATCCCGACCAGTACGACCGGTGTGTTGTTGTAATTGCTTGCGTCCTTGACCAATCCACCGATGCCGGGGATGCCGTTGAACAGTTCGGCGGCCACCACCGACGAGTACGCCATCCCCACGGCCAACCGGATCCCGGTGAAGGTCTCCGGCAGCGCCGAGGGCACCACGACGTCGCGGATGACCTGTGCCCGGGTGGCGCCCAACGCCCGCGCAGCTTCCTGCAGACCGACGGGGGCAGCGACCACGGCGGCCGTGGTGGCCACGGCGGCCGGCGGTAGTGCGGCCAGAGCGAGAAGCGTGATCTTGGGCGCCTCGTCGATCCCGAGCCAGATCACCAGCAGGAAGAAGTACGCCAACGGCGGCAGCGCCCGCAGGAAGGTCAGCCACGGTTCGAGCACGCTGCGCAGCCATCCGACCGAACCCATCAGCAGGCCCAGGAGAACGCCGGCCACCACGCCGATCACCACGCCGGCCAGTACCCGGCGCAGCGTCATGTACAGGTGCTCGTAGAGCAGGTACCCCGCATAGCCGCGTGCGCCGTCATGAGTGGTCGAGACGTCGACGAAGGCCCGCCAGACCGCCGACGGGTAAGGCACGAACGTCTGGTTCCAGATGCCTGCCCAGGCCACCACCTGCCACACCACGAAGAACAGGACCACCGACAGCAGTGGCAGCGCGGACGTGGTCAGCAGGGTGCGCCATCGGTTTGACGGCCTGACCGCGCGCGGTGGACCGGCTTCGGCCTCGGGGGGAACGATGTCGACGAACACAGACACTGTGGACAGCTTTCTGTTGCTGAAGGTAGTGGGGTGGCGATGGGCTTCAGCGACGACAGCAACCGGGCAGTGATCCGTTCACCTGGGTATTGGTACCGGCGAGCACCGGTGCGGTGAAGGTCTGAAATCGGGCTGAGTTTATTCACGCCGGTTGACATCACCCACGATTAGTGAGTACGTTCATTAATGAGCGCACTCATTAGCGAGGTGATGATGACCGGCCGACGGACGCGCAACATGCAGGACAAGCAGCAGCGGATCTTCGCTGCCGCACGTTCACTGTTCGAGGCGCACGGATTCGAGCCCGTCACGGTGGCCCAGATCGCCGAGGGCGCCGACGTCGCGGCAGGCACCCTGTTCCGCTACGCGTCGTCGAAAGCCGAGCTGCTGCTGATGGTCTACAACGACCAGTTCCGGCAGGCCATCGAGACCGGCATGCGCAACGCGGCCGACATCGACGATCCGAGCGCTGCCGTGTTCGCGATGGTGGCACCCGTGATCACCGAGGCCGCACGGCAACCCGGAAATGCAACGGCCTACCAGCGCGAACTGCTGTTCGGCTCCCCCACCGAGCGTTTCCGTGCCGAGGGCCTCGACCACGTCATGCGGCTCGAGGATGCGATCGCCGCGCGCCTGATGCGCTGTCACCCGGCCGATCCGGCCACCGACAACGAGTTGCGGGCCGACGCCGACCGCGCCGCCAGAAGCGTCTTCGCTGCACTGCATCTCCTGGTGGTCCAACCGTCGACCGGCGTGAAGTGGGGTGCTGACGGCGCCCACGAACTGCTCCAGCAGATCAACCAGATCGTGTTGGGGTTCCTGACAACCAAAACACCACGAGAAGGAGAGGCTTCATGACGAACTCCATCAAGAAGGTGACCGTGCTCGGGACCGGAGTGCTCGGTTCCCAGATCGCGTTCCAATCCGCGTTCAAAGGCTTCACCGTCACGGCCTACGACATCGACGACAAGGTCCTCGAAGCGGCCAAGGACCGGTTCGCGAAGCTGGCCGAAACCTACGCCAACGAGGTACCCGACGCGCGTGACGGCAAGGCCCAGGAAGCGTTGGGCCGGCTCACGCTGACCTCCGATCTGAAGGACGCGGTGGCCGACGCCGATCTGGTCATCGAGGCGATCCCGGAGATCCTCGATCTGAAGCGGGACACCTACCAGAAGCTCGGGGAACTCGCCCCGGCCAAGACCATTTTCGCCACCAACTCCTCCACGCTGCTGCCCAGCGATCTCAAGGACTCCACCGGCCGCCCCGACAAGTTTCTGGCCCTGCACTTCGCAAATCGCGTGTGGCAGTTCAACACCGCCGAGATCATGGGGACCACCGACACCGACCCGGCGGTATTCGCCGCAGTGGTCGACTTCGCCAAGGCCATCGGGATGGTGCCCATCGAACTGCACAAGGAGAAGGCCGGCTACGTCCTCAACTCACTTCTGGTGCCGTTCCTCAATGCGGCTGCCGAGCTCGCGGCCGGCGGCTACGCCGACCCCAGCGCCGTGGACGACACCTGGCGGATCGCCACCGGCGCACCCGTCGGACCGTTCCAGATCTACGACATCATCGGCCTCACAACGCCGTACAACATCATGGCCAACGGAGACGCCGAAGCTCAGAAGCTCGCCGCGTGGCTCAAAGAGAACTACATCGACAAAGGCAAGTTGGGCCTGGCCACCGGCGAGGGCTTCTACAAGTACAGCTGAGGAGCGGCTCCGGTCAGGATGCCGAACGCGGCAGCGCCCGGATGGCGTACCGGGCGCTGAGCAGGACCAGCGTCGTGGTGACCACGAACAACGGCCAGCCCATTGCCAGCCGCGCCACTGCCAGCAGTCCGTCCTGCCCCGTGTCGTAGAGGTAGTTCTGCACCAGGAATCGCGACCAGGACACTGTCGCCAGGATTGCGGTGACGATGTTGAAGACCAGCCGCACCCCGGGGACCCTGCGCCAGCTGCTGTCGCGACCGGTGGCCCAGGCCCAGATCACCCCGACGAGGGGACGCCTGACCAGGATCGAGCCGGTCATCACGATGGCCGATGCCAACGACATCCAGATACCCGGGAGGTAGAAGTCCTTGGCCTGGCCGGTTACCAGGGCCAGCAGCCCGCAGGCCGCCACCCCGACGAATCCCCACAGTGCGGGCCTGATCGATTCGCGCCGCATCAACTGCCAACCGAATACGAGGGCCGCCGTCACCAGCGCGGAGATGATCGCAGGCACCCGTCCCGACAGCGCCGAGACCGTCGCGTACACGGTCACCGGGAGCGCCGAGTAGACCATGCCGCTGACACCGCCGACGCGCGCCATCAGTCCGTCGAGTGGGGAATCCGTCATGGGGGTGTGGGCCTCGCGTTCAAGATCGGGCAGGTCCACATCGAGAGTACCGAGCTCAGCAGACCAGACTGGCCGGCTCGGTGCGCCTGGACCCCAGCAGGGCGGGCAGCTTCACATATCCGTGCAGATTGACCAGACCCCGCGGGCGCGGGGCCTCGGTCAGGCGCAGGTCCGGATAGGCCTCGAACAGTGCGCGCAGCGCGGTCGACCCCTCGATGCGGGCCAGGGCCGCCCCAAGGCAGGCGTGGATACCCGAAGCGAATGCCAGATGCTCGCGGGCGTTGGAGCGGGTCACGTCAAAACGCTCCGGTTCGGCGAACACCCGCGGATCGCGATTGGCGCCGCCGAGCAGCACCGCGACCATGTCCCCGGCACGAACGCGTCGACCCTCGATCTCCACGTCGCACTGTGCGGTGCGCGCGGTCATCTGCACCGGGCTCTCGATACGCAGGATCTCTTCCACCGCAGCCGGCCACAGGTCCGGATTGTCGAGCAGCAGGGCGAGCTGATCGGGGTGCTGCTGCAACAGCACGATCCCGTTGCCGATGAGGTTGACCGTGGTTTCGAAGCCCGCGCCGATGAGAAGTGCTGCGTTGGCCGCGAGTTCGTGGTCTGTCAGCGTGTGGTCGGCGGCCATCTTGGTGAACGGGTTGTCCTCGGCGGCGCCGGCACGGACCTTGTCGAAGTGCTCGGCGAGGAATGCGCCGAGACCGCGCATGCCGTCGATACCCCTACGGTAGGTCCGCCACGGGATCCCGACGTCGAGCAGCGGCGCCCCATCGTGACCCCACTCGAGCAGTTGCGCGCGGGATTCGCCGGACAGCCCGAGGATCTCGGCGATCATGGCAACCGGGAGGACGGCGGCGAAGTCCGCGATCAGATCGAGACGGGGCGTACCCGCCAGCCGGTCGATGAGTTCGGCAGTCACGTGCGCCACCCTGGCGTCGAGCTTGTCGATCGCGCGCGGAGTGAAACTCTGCGCGACCAGCTGCCGGTACTGCGTGTGCGCGGGCGGGTCGACGATGACCATCGCGGGCGGCTCGACCGGATTCGCCACCTTGGGATCGGTCCGGTCCAGCAGCTGCTGAACCGGTTTCGGCATCCCCATCCCGGTGGGTGCGGTAACGCCGAACCTCTTGTCCCGCAGCACCTCCCGGGAGACCCCGTGGTCGGCGGTGACCCAGACGAACGGGGTCTTCACCAACGGACCAC
The DNA here is from genome assembly GCF_058270035.1 of Mycobacterium shunyiense. Lineage (NCBI taxonomy): Bacteria > Bacillati > Actinomycetota > Actinomycetes > Mycobacteriales > Mycobacteriaceae > Mycobacterium > Mycobacterium shunyiense. Next base: position 374,126 of record NZ_JBZDPT010000031.1, read on the forward strand.
GTCGGCGGATCTGTTCCATCAACGGATAGGGGTCGATGCCCTTGCCGTGGCTGGAGATCAGCGCGCCCATCGGATTGCCCGCCCGCCCTTGCACCGACATGAACGCCTTCGGCACTGCGTGCAGTGCGAACCATCTCGTCCACAGCTTGATGTCCATAACGCGCCCCTCGCTCGGCCGGAACCCTAGAATGAGACTTGCGAGACATTTAGACGCTCATCGTCTCACCCGTCTCGATGGCTAGGCTACGACGATCGATCGACGCGGGCAAGGAGTAGTTCGGTGACATCAACTCGAACAGCGGACTTCGTGCGGCGACTCGCCGAACCGGATCCCGCGGTCCTGGCCCGCGTACGAGACCCCGACGAAATCACCGGGCGCATCTTGAGCGCGACACTGGAACAGGCCGAGTTGGTCGGCATTCGGCGCACCACCATGGAAGATGTCGCGCGTCGCAGCGGGGTCGGGCGGGCGACGCTCTACCGCCGCTTCCCCACCAAGGACGTGCTGATCGACGCGGTGGTGCTGTCCGAGGCACGGCGCTACCTCGACGGCAGTGCACAGGCTCGTGCCCACGCGGACACTCTCGAAGACCGCATGGTCTACGAAACCGTCTTCACGGTGACCTTCCTACGGGACCACGCCCTGCTCAAAAAGCTGCTCCGGACCGAACCCGAGACGATCCTGCCCAGTCTCACCATCGACGCCGGAGCCATCATCGATTTCGCGACGGATTACTCGGCTGCGCAGCTACGCACCGATGTGTACGGGACCAGCGAAACCACCCCGGAGCAGGAACGTCACATCCGCACCGTGGCCGAGCTGCACACCCGACTCACGTTGTCGTTCATCGTCACCCCGCACACCAGCATCAAACTGACCAGCCTGGACGACACCCGCGAGTACGTGCGCAGGTACCTACTTCCGATGGTGGCCATCGGAACCGACTGACCGACCAACCGACTGGGGCGAATGACCGCTACAACGATCCCGCGGTGCTTGACTGGTTCATCGTGAGACAGGTGCAGGGACGGGTGTGGCGGTCCGGACAGTCGGTGGACGCCTTCAAGTTCACGGATATCTCGGACTGTCTGGCCGACGAGGACACGCTCGTCTGGGCTGACATCTACGACCCCGATCACGAGGCACTCCGTGAACTGGCCACCGAGCTCGGGCTCAACATGTGGGCGGTCGAGGATGCCGTCGCGCCCAAGGAACGCACGAAAACCTCTGTGTACCAAACACATACGTTCTTCACGGTGTACGCCGTCGACACCCGGGAGCCGGAGCCGGACACGACACCCGACACATCGCTGTTGATCAAACATCGCATCTCGGCATTCGTCCTGCCCCGAGGTCTGATCACCGTGCGTCTGCCCAGCTTCAACGGTGAGTCCACCGAGTTCGACATCAGCGAGGTGTCGCGGCGCTTCGACGACCTCGGTGGACAGCGGTACGGCGTCGGGTCACTGGTCCATGCGCTGCTCGACGTCGTCGTCGACGGACACTTCGAGGCCGTCGAAGCGCTCGACGATGCCATCGAAGGGCTCGAGGACGAGTTGTTCGCCGACGGCGGTCCACGACGCGGCCTCCAGCGACGCACGTTCCAGCTGCGCAAGGACCTGGTCGACCTGCGCCGGGTGGTGCTGCCCATGCGTGAGGTGGTCAGCACCATCCAGCACCGGCGGTTGGACTCGTCAACAGAACCCGCGCTCGATCCGCTTTATGCCGACCTCTACGACCACGTGCTGCGGGCCTCGGAATGGACCGAATCGCTACGCGACATGGTCACCACGGTGTTCGAGACCAACCTGTCGTTGCAGGACGCGCGGCTCAACACCGTGATGAAGAAACTCAGCGGCTGGGCTGCCATCATCGCGGTGCCGACGGCCATCACGGGCTTCTACGGCCAGAACGTCCTGTATCCCGGGATCAACACCGCCGTGGGGTTCGTCGCCAGCTCCATTTTGATTGTTGTGCTGGTCATCCTGTTGTATGTGATGTTCAAACGTCGTGACTGGCTGTAGCCGCACCAGGGCCAGCAGTCACATCCCCCAAAAGGGGCATGCGCGTTATCTGAACACAAGTGCGACACTCTTCCAGGCTGAACGAAGAGGCCTGGACACATAGAACGGAGCGGATTCGATGCTCATCGGGATCCCGCGCGAGTCCCTACCTGGGGAAACGCGCGTCGCCGCCACCCCGCAGACAGTCGGGCAGATCATCAAGCTCGGCTATGCCGTAGTCGTAGAAACCGGCGCCGGTGCTGCATCGAGCTTCTCCGACGCCGCCTATGTAGACGCCGGTGCCGAGATCGGTGACGCGTGGGACGCCGACGTCGTGCTGAAGGTCAACGCACCTGATGATGCCGAGATCGGCAAGCTGCGCGACGGAGCGACTCTGGTGAGCTTGATCTCACCCGGGCTCAAGCCCGAGCTGGTCGAGAAGCTGTCCACCCGACCGATCACCGTGCTGGCCATGGACGCGGTGCCGCGCATCTCGCGCGCCCAGTCGCTGGACGTGCTGTCCTCGATGGCCAACATCGCCGGTTACCGCGCCGTCGTCGAGGCCGCCCACGCATTCGGCCGATTCTTCACCGGTCAGGTCACCGCCGCGGGCAAGGTCCCGCCGGCCAAGGTCCTCGTGGTGGGTGCCGGCGTGGCCGGCCTCGCTGCCATCGGCGCTGCCGGCAGCCTCGGCGCGATCGTGCGAGCCACCGACCCGCGTCCCGAGGTCGCCGATCAGGTCGCCTCCCTCGGTGGTGAGTACCTCTCTGTGGCCAACGAGGCCGCCGAGGTCTCGGCCACCGGTTACGCCAAGGAGATGGACGACGACTACAAGGCCCGCGAAGCGGCCCTGTACGCCGAGCAGTGCAAGGACGTCGACATCATCGTCACGACCGCACTGATCCCCGGTAAGCCCGCGCCGCGCATCATCACCGCCGAGATGGTGGCCTCGATGAAGGCCGGCAGCGTGATCGTCGACATGGCCGCGGCCAACGGCGGCAACGTCGAGGGCACGGTCAAGGACCAGGCGATCGTCACCGACAACGGCGTGACCATCATCGGCTACACCGACCTGGCCGGCCGCCTGCCCGCCCAGGCCTCCCAGCTGTACGGCACCAACCTGGTGAACCTGCTCAAGCTGCTGACCCCGGAGAAGGACGGCAAGGTCGTCCTCGACTGGGACGACGTGGTGCAGCGCTCGATGACCGTGGTGCGCGACGGCGAGACCACCTGGCCCCCGCCACCGGTGCAGGTCTCCGCCGCTCCGGCCGCCCAGCAGGCTGCAGCGGCCCCGGTGGTCAAGGAAGAGAAGCAGCCGATGTCGACCGGGCGCCGGCTGGGCGTCACGTTCGGCGCCGCGGCCGCGATCTTCGCCCTGATCGCGATGTCCCCGGCCGCGCTGCAGGTCCACCTGACGGTGTTCGCGCTGGCGATCGTGATCGGCTACTACGTGATCGGCAATGTGCACCACGCGCTGCACACCCCGCTGATGTCGGTGACCAACGCGATCTCGGGAATCATCGTGGTGGGTGCCCTGCTGCAGATCGGCCACGGCGATATCGCCATCACCGCCCTTGCCTTCGTGGCCATCCTGCTGGCCAGTATCAACGTCTTCGGCGGCTTCGCGGTGACGCGTCGCATGCTCGCGATGTTCTCCCGCAGCTGACGGTCCTACCCACAGAAACTTTGGAACGGATTCCATGTTCACCCTAGAAAACGTTGCCTCGGCCGCCTACGTCGTCGCGGCCCTGCTGTTCATCCTTGCGCTGGCCGGCCTCTCCAAGCACGAGACGTCAAGGGCCGGAAACACCTTCGGAATGACCGGCATGGCCATCGCCCTGATCGCGACCATCGCGCTGGCCTTCGACCGCAAGATCGAGCCGCTGGGCCTGGCCCTGCTGGTCGTCGCCATGATCGTCGGCGCCGCGATCGGCCTGTGGCGCGCCAAGGTCGTCGAGATGACGGGCATGCCCGAGCTGATCGCGCTGCTGCACAGCTTCGTCGGTCTGGCCGCCGTGCTGGTCGGCTGGAACGGCTACCTGCACGTCGAGAACAGCCTCGGCGGCGACGAAGCGGTGAAGCTCGTCGGCGAGAAGATGCTCGGCATCCACTCGGCCGAGGTGTTCATCGGCGTCTTCATCGGTGCGGTCACCTTCACCGGTTCGATCGTGGCCAACCTCAAGCTGTCGGCCCGGATGAAGTCCGCGCCGCTGATGCTGCCCGGCAAGAACTTCCTCAATGTCGGTGCGCTGGTGGTTTTCGCTGCGCTGACCGTCTGGTTCGTGATCGAGCCGCACCTGTGGCTGCTCATCGTCGTCACCGTGCTCGCGCTGCTGCTCGGTTGGCACCTGGTCGCCTCGATCGGTGGCGGCGACATGCCCGTCGTGGTGTCGATGCTCAACAGCTATTCGGGCTGGGCCGCAGCGGCATCCGGCTTCCTGCTGGGCAACGACCTGCTGATCATCACCGGCGCCCTCGTCGGCTCCTCCGGTGCCTACCTGTCCTACATCATGTGCAAGGCCATGAACCGGTCGTTCATCTCGGTGATCGCCGGCGGGTTCGGCATCGAAGCCGGGCCGGCCGAGGACAAGGACTATGGCGAGCACCGCGAGATCAACGCCGAGGGCGCGGCCGAACTTCTCGCTCACGCCGACTCGGTGATCATCACCCCCGGTTACGGCATGGCCGTGGCACAGGCCCAGTACGGCGTGGCCGACCTGACGCGCAAGCTGCGTGAGCGCGGCGTCAATGTCCGCTTCGGAATCCACCCCGTCGCGGGCCGTCTGCCCGGCCACATGAACGTGCTGCTGGCCGAGGCCAAGGTGCCCTACGACATCGTGCTCGAGATGGACGAGATCAACGACGATTTCGACGGCACCTCCGTCGTGCTCGTGATCGGTGCCAACGACACCGTCAACCCGGCCGCGTCCGAGGACCCGGGCAGTCCGATCGCCGGCATGCCGGTGCTCACGGTGTGGAATGCCGACAACGTCATCGTGTTCAAGCGCTCCATGGCCTCGGGCTACGCCGGCGTGCAGAACCCGCTGTTCTTCCGCGAGAACACCCAGATGCTGTTCGGCGACGCCCGCGACCGCGTCAACGACATCCTGGCGGCGCTGCCGGCCGAGGCGCGGGTGTAATTCCCTCAGCTAGTGCGAAAGCCCCTTATTTCCCCGGAAATAAGGGGCTTTCGCGTTTCTTCACTGGAAGGTGCCCATGAAAATCGTTGTACCGGAATGGATGCGGCCGATGTACGACGCGCACCACTTTTCGCCGGCGGTGATCGACGGCGATCACCTGCGCTGCTCGGGGATGATCGGGATGCGCCCCGACATGTCCGTTCCGGAGGATCCACGGGCCCAGTTCATCCAGGCCTTCTCGAACCTGCAGGGACTGTTGGCGGAGGCCGGACTGACCTTCGCCGATGTCGTCGACATCACCAGCTACCACGTCGGCCTGCAGCAACACGTGCAGACTTTCGGTGAGGTGAAGGACGAGTTCGTGGCCGCACCGTACCCGGCCTGGACGGCTGTGGGCGTCACCGAGTTGGCGATCCCAGGTGCGCTGGTCGAGGTCCAGATCGTCGCGCGGATGCGCTGACCCGGCCGCGCCCGGGGACCCCGACATATGTCCGGCTCACGACACTGTGACGATCGTGCAGGAAATCCATGCCATTTGGCGAATTTTCGCCGAAAGCCTGCACGTTCGTCACAGCGCTCGCCGACACAACTACATATTCGCCCTGTCCTCGTCGATCCTGTCCTGATCGTTGACACTCTTTACGTCACCGTCGAGGTCAGAGGTGATGTGGCCGGTCATCGTTCGCTGGAGCTTGTTGATGGTGGCGTCCGCCTTGAGGTATCCGGTGTGTTCGCCTGTCACCGTGATGTCGGCGAGGTAGCGGATGGATGACTGACTGGCGGTGGTGTCGGTCGACTCGGTGCCGTTGAGGATCATTCCCTGCTCGTTGACGTAATCGGTGTAGGTGACGGTGCGGACGATGTGGCCGGTCGTCGGATCGGTGGACTCGCTGACCACCGCGGTACCACCGCCGGCCCCGGCATAGGTGCCGGTGGGAGGCAGCGGGGCCGCGCTGGGAACGTAGGTCTTGAGTTCGGGGGCCCACGTCGGGTCCGGCGTCGTCCGGTCGCCGGCCACCGGGCCGACGCTGGTCGTGTAATTCAGATTGGCGATCACCAGTCGGGATTCGCCGGTGGGGCTGGCCTCCCAGAACGTGACTGCATCGCCGGTGTTGTTCCAGCTCGCCATGCTGCGGGCGGTGTATCCGTCGCCGTCGACGAACAGCGGGATTCCGTTCTCGCCCTCAAGGTCATCCTCGACGGCCAGTGCCCACTCCTGGTTCGAGATGTTCGTTCCATCCCCGGTACCTCGGTAAGCCTCGTACACCGCGCCCTGGATGTCTGCCGGCAGGAACGCCGGCCGCACGATCCGCGACATCGGTGTCAGCGCGTCGTACCCACGGGTGCTTCCGACCGCGATCCACTGTTCATTGGGCGAGAGGTCGATGTCCTCGTCGTAGTCGAGGTTGCCGGTCAGGCGGGTCACTTCGCCCGTCTCGAGGTCGACGACGATGTCGTCGACGTTCCCGGCCTCATACCGCCCACCGAGGATGATCACCCCTTTGCCGTCGGGGGTCCACTGCTTGCCCTCGCCGACCGGGTAAACCACACGGGCGTCGGCGATCTCGTAGCCGGCGTCGGTACGCTCCAGCCTGCCGACGATCGGCACGGCGGTGATAAGACCTTGCGGGGTCATCTGGATCTGGCTGAACAGCACGTGTGTCCCGTCGGGCGAGATCCGCATCTCGCGCTGCGGATCGAGGACGCGCGCCCCCGCCGGGGGTGTGATGACCGGAACGAGCTGCTTGCCGTCGGCCGTCTCCTCGTAGACCACATAGGAGTTCGGACTTGTCGTGACCTGGACCATCAGTCGCCCCGAACCATCTTGGAAGGGAACAACCCTACCGAGGCCGCCGGTGACCTCAGTCGACACACCACAGGTGATGCACTCGACTTCGTTGCCGTCGACGCTGATCCGGTAGATCTCCTGGCGGCCCCCTTCGGCCGGTGTGGCCCCGAAGTAGATGGACTGGCCGTCTTCCGAAAACCGCGGGGTGTTCGGGTTCTTGATGCCGTCAGGCAGGTTCAGGATCACCCGCTCGACGGTGGGGTTGAGCACCGTGACGTCGATGTCGTTCTGAGCGGTGCGTGGTTTGAACAGCGCCAACAGGTTGACCTTGTTCCCGTCAGTGACCGACACGGTGAACGAATCCATCTGCGCCGCATCGTAATCAATATCGTCCGGGGTGTAGGTGAATTCCCCGGTCTCCTGGTCGATCGTCACCGTGCCGTATTTCGGCTGCTCGGTCACCGTGTAGGTCAACTCGTCACCTTCGGCGTCGGTCACACCGATATTGCCGGTGACGGTCTGACCGGTCTGCACTGTGGTGGTCGGGCTGCTGACCACCGGCGCCTGGTTGAACAGATTGCGCCGAACCCACCCCAACACCGCCCACGCCATCGGGGTGAAGGGCTCAGGTGAATCCGGAGACGGTGCCAGGAACGGGTTGAGCAGATTCGCCACAATCCCGTTGAGCACCCCCGCCGGATCGGTAGGGGTGGCCACCTGACCCCTCGGCGCCACCGCAGCCGTGGCAATCTGCACATTCGCCGCACTCGACACTGCCGGCGTCCTGGCCTCGCGCGCAGTAGCCGCCGGCATCGGCGCGTCGAGCTTCTGGCTCAGCTGCTCCGAAAGCTTCTCGCTGATCGACCCCGTTACCTGCTCGACCCGCTCAGTCACCTCCTTGGCTTTCGCCAGCGACCGCTCGAGGGTGGCGCTGAGCTTGACCGGCCCGAGCGGAGCCGCGGTCTTCGAATCGGCGTCCGCCACAGCATCCGCGGCCCGAGGCGACGTGACGTCGGGCAGCGAGACTTCCGGCAACGAGACTTCCGGCAGCGAGAGCGACGGCAGCGACAACTCCGGCTTCTCCGTGCCGTCGTTGCGGGTCAGCACGCTCTCGCGCACCCTGTCCGGTATCGACGACAACGCCTGCAGGTGCGCATCGATCGCTCCGGCGAGTCCCTCCGGCCGACCCGGCTCCTTCTGTGCCCCACCGCTACTGCTGATCGTCACCCCGGGTGCCAACTCCTTGGTCGATGACGTCTCGCCGACGACCTTCGGCTTGGTGGTCTTCTTGGCCCAACTCTTACGGGGACCGTTCGACGATCTGCCCTTGCCCGGTGAGCTCTCGCCCGACGCACCGGCAGATGACGGCCCCGTCGAGGTCTCACCAGCCGCCGAGCTCGCGGAGGTCGACGTCGACGAATCCGAGGAGGAGGTGCCGGTCGAGTCGGCCGCGGCGACGCCGTATCCGGAGGCGACGGCCGCGACCAACCAACCAGTCACCACGATGCCGCTGTAGGCACCGATACGCCCGGTGGCCTGAAGTGTCCGGCGAGATGGAGGGGCAGTGAATTGCGGATTGAAGAGCGGATTGACAACAGTCATGGCGTGACTCCAGTTGCCCTGTGGGCAGGTTTAATTGGGTTGACGAATTTAATCACAGCACTTTTCTTGACGACCGGAAGCCGATTGACAGAATTGGCCAGATGTCAGAATGTACGACGGAGCTGAGCTTGAATCCTTTGCACGCCAACCACTCCGGCGCGTCCACTTGAGTGAACTGGCCGGAGTGGTCGAGGCGAAGGGGTAGTACGGACCGTCGACGCCTACACGTTCTGCTGCGCTTCGTTGATCGCGTTCTGGTCCAAGATGCTCTGCACGTCGCCGTCGACATCGGAGGTGATGTACCCGCTGTATGTCTGCCGGTTGGTGATGGTGGCATCGCCCTTGAGGTAGCCGGTGTGCGTCCCGGTCACGCTGACGTCGGCGGTGTAGTGGATGTACAACTGGTTGGCCGTGGAGTCGGTGGCCTCGGTGCCGTTGAGGATCATCCCGTCCTCGTTGACATAGTCGGTGTAGGTGACAGTGCGGATCGTGTGCCCCGGATTCGTCGTGTCCGCGGCCTCGCTGACCACCGCGGTGCCCCCACCCGCGCCGGCATAGGTACCGGTCGGTGGAAGTTCCGGCGCGCTGGGAACGTAGGTGCTCAGTTTGGGCAGCGTCGACGACAATTCCGGAGTCTTGTTATCGCCTTGGAGGGGGCCCACACTCGTCGTGTATTTCAGGTTGGCAATGACCAACCGGGTGTCCGTTGGGTCTTCGTTGCTCTGTTCCCAGAACGCAACTGCCGTTCCGTCGTTGTTCCAACCGGGCATGCTTTGACCGGCGTACCCGTCACCTTCGACGATCAGCGGGAGACCGTTCTCCCTCTCAAGCTCGTCTCCGACTGCGATCACCCAGGCCTGATTGGAGACATTCACCGGAGACGCATAGGCGTTGTAGACCGGTCCGACGATGTAGGCGGGCAGGAATGCCGGCCGTGCGATCCGCGACATCGGGGTGAGGGCGTTCAACCCCCGCGTGCTTCCGGTGACGATCCACTGTTCGTTGGGCGATTCGAAGACGTTCTCCTCGTAGTCGAGACCAGCTGTCTCACGGGTGATGTTCCCGGTGGCGAGATCGACCTTGATGGCGTCGACATTGCCAGCGTCGTACTGTCCGCCCATGATGATCACGCTCTTGCCGTCGGGCGTCCAAGACTTACCCTCGCCATAGGGAGCAACCACACGTGCGTCGTCGATCACGTACCCGTTGTCCGTGCGGACCAGCTTGCCAACGACTGGAACGATTGCCACGTAACCGTTGGTGCCCAATTCAAGTCGGCTGAACAACACGTGGGTCCCGTCGGGCGAGATCTTCATTTCGCGTTGCCGGTCAACGACATATGTCGGACTGTCCGGCGTAGTGAGGGGAACCAGTTCCCTTCCGTTCACACCGTCTTCCAGAACCGCATAGGTGTACGAACCTGTGCTGGACGTAACCCGGATCAGCACCCGGCCCGATCCGTCTTCGAATGGAAGCGGTTTCTGCAGATCGTCGGTAACGCTCGTCGTGACACCACAAGTCAAGCATCGAAGGTCGGTGCCATCGATGTTCATCTGGTACACCTCGTCGCGACCGCCGGCTACGGGTGTGGCCCCGAAGTAGATCGATTTGCCGTCCGCGGAGAACCTCGGCCGGTTCGGGTTGGTGATGTCGTCGGGAAGATCCAGGATCACCCGCTCTACAGCCGGGCTGAGCACCGTGACATCGACGTCTTTCTGAGCAGTGCGGGGTTTGAACAGAGCCAACAGGTTGATCTTGTCGCCGTCGGTGACCGACACGGTGAACGTATCTGTCTGCGCCGCCACGTAATTGATGTCATCCGGAGTGTAGGTGAATTCACCGGTCTCCTGATCGATGGTCACCGTGCCGTGCTGCGGCTGTTGGGTCACGGTGTAGGTCAACGCGTCACCCTCGGCATCGGTCACCCCGATATTGCCGGTCACCGTCTGACCCGCCTGCACCGTCGTCGTCGGATTACTCACCACCGGCGCCTGATTGAACAGATTGCGCCGAACCCACCCCAACACCGCCCACGCCATCGGCGTAAACGGCTCCGGAGAATCCGGCGACGGCGCCAGGAACGGATTCAACAGATTCGTGACAATCCCGTTGAGCACCCCCGCCGCATCCTCGACAGGGTTGGCCACCGGATTCTTCGGAGCCACCACCGCAGCCGTCGCGACCTGAACATCACTCGCTGTCGACACCGCAAGCGCCTTGGCCTCATACACCGTAGAAGCCGGCTTCGGCTCGGCGAGCTTGTCGGCGATCTCCTCCGACACCTTCTCGGAGATCACACCGGTCACTCGCTCCACCCGGTCAAGCGACTGCTTCACCCTGTCACCGAGTTTCACCTGACTCGGTGACGCCAAGGGCTGCGCGGTATCCGAGACGTGTGACATCTCCACGTCTGTTGCCGGTCGTTCCGGCGCGTTCTTGATCCCCGGCAGATCCAAGACGGTCGATCGGACCTTGTCGGCTATCGACGACACCACCTCCAGCGGCTGGTCAACAGTCGTGGCGGGCACCGATGGCACGGGTCCCGACGCAGGAACTGCCATGCCGGAACTGGCCGATTCCTCCTGAGCCCCAATGCTGGTCACTGCCTCGTCTGCGGTGTCGCGTGCCCCTCCACTGCTGCTCACCGTCACTCCGGGCGCCAGTTCCTTGGTCGTGGCCGTCTTGCCCGGCCTCTTCGACCCGCCGGCTTTCTGCCTCCAATCCTTGCCAAGACCGAGTGACGGCGGCCCACTCTTTCTCGGCTTGGAAGCGACGCCCTTCGCGGACCCGGACTCAGGCTTGGCCGCCGTTGCCCCGCGGGACGAGTCACCAGAGGACGCCGACGTCGAGGAATCCGATGCCGAACCGGTCGTGTCGGCCGCGGCGACGCCATAGCCGCTGGCTACCGCGGCGACCAGCCATCCCGCCACCACGACACCGCTGTACGCGCCGATCCTCGCGGTAGTTTGAGTTGTTCTCCGAGACGCGGCCGACCGGGCCGACGTGCTCGACGAAGACGAGGCGAACAGGGGGTTGATGAGGGGATTACTAGCGGTCATGGCCTGGCTCCGATGCCCTAGGTACCTATTTAATTTCTGTGACGAACTTAATAGCAGCCGCCTTACGACGCCGTCAAGGAGGTTCCGCTGAAGCGGTCAGAATCAGCGCGCCGGGAAAAGCAGGTGTTGCACCTGCTGCACCGCCAGCGCGTCGTCCACCTGTTGCGGACCGAGGGTCCGCTCGCTCGAGCCGATCTGGCTGATCGCCTCGGGCTGAGCCGTCCCTCCATCACCACCCTCGTCGGTGAGCTGATCGAGGACGGCACCCTGGTCGAACTGGATTCCCGCGTCGAGGGTCCGGGTTACCGCGGCCGGCCTCGCAAACTTCTCGGCTGCAATCCGCACGCACGTCGGGTCCTCGGAATCTGGATAGACGAACGTCGCGCACGTATCGCCGTCGCCGACGCAACGGGCAACATCACCCACGAAGATGAGACACCCACGGCAGGCAGAGCGGCCGCGTCGGTGATCCGCTCGATCATCCGGATCGCCAAACAGCTGATCGAGGACCCCGCGGTGGAATCCGTCGCCGCCGCGGGCATCTGCATACCCGGATTCATCGACAGCACAACCGGATTCGTCGTGGAATCCAAGTCGCTCGGGTGGTCCGAGGTAGAGCTGGGCCAACCCATCTCGCACGCCCTCGGAGTACCGACCGCCGTTTTGGATTCGACCCAGGCCATGACGCTTGCCGAAACGATTGCCGGCGAAGCCCGAGAGGTGCGCTCCGCGCTACTCCTCGATTGCGGAGGCCACGTGAACGTCGGGCTGATCATCGGCGGACGGCCGTATTCCGGCGCCACCGGCGTCGCCGGAGCTGTCGGGCACATGCCGATCGCGGGGAGCAACGCGCAATGCCTTTGCGGCAGAACCGGTTGCGTAAACGCCGAAATGTCACTGCACGCCATGCAACCCGTCGCCCCGCACACCGAAGGTGTGCCCCTGAAGGACATCGACCTCGACGCAGTCGCGCAGGAAACGAGCCGGAACCCGGCCGCCCAGAAGATCATCCGCGATGTGATCGACCGGATCGCGCACACCGCGATCCTCATGGAAGCACTCATTGACCCGGAGATCCTGATCCTGTCCGGGCTCATCACCGAGTTCGAGGAACTCATCGTCGCCCTCGAAGCGCGTATCGACGAGATCAGACCACCCGAGAGGCGTGGCCGCACCGCCACCGTGCGCTCGCAGATCGGCCGCGACTACCGGGTGGCCGTCATCGTGGCCCTGCAGCAACTCGATCCCGACATCGCCGGACTGCTGCAAACCCCCAGCCCGTGACCTGCCGCCCGGAAAACTAGGATGTGCAAGTATGCCGGTTGACCGCCTCCTGCCCTCGGACGACGCTCGCGACCTGATCGCGCTGACCCGCGATGTCGCCGACAAGGTCCTCGACCCGATCGTCGACGAGTACGAACGCGACGAGAAGTACCCCGAAGGCGTCATGGCCCAGCTCGGCGCGGCCGGGCTGTTGAGCCTGCCCCAGCCCGAGGAGTGGGGTGGCGGTGGCCAGCCCTACGAGGTCTACCTGCAGGTTCTCGAGGAGATCGCGGCGCGGTGGGCCGCGATCGGCGTCGCGGTCAGCGTGCACAGTCTCTCGTCGCACCCGCTGCTGGCCTACGGCACCGAGGAACAGAAGCAGCGCTGGCTGCCCGGCATGCTCGCCGGTGACCAGATCGGTGCCTACAGCCTGTCCGAACCGCAGGCCGGATCCGACGCCGCCGCCCTGAACTGCAAGGCCACCCGCGACGGCGACAGCTACGTCCTCAACGGCTCCAAGGCGTGGATCACCCACGGCGGGAAGGCCGATTTCTACACGCTGTTCGCCCGGTCCGGAGAAGGTTCGAAGGGCATCTCGTGCTTCCTGGTCCCCGCCGATCTCGACGGCCTGAGCTTCGGGAAACCCGAGGAGAAGATGGGTCTGCACGCCGTGCCCACCACCTCGGCGTTCTACGACAATGCCCGCCTGCCCGCCGACCGGCTGATCGGCACCGAGGGGCAGGGACTGTCGATCGCGTTCTCCGCGTTGGACTCCGGCCGCCTCGGCATCGCCGCGGTCGCGGTCGGCATCGCGCAGGCCGCCCTGGACGAAGCCGTCCGCTATGCCAACGAGCGCACCACGTTCGGCCGCAAGATCGTCGACCATCAGGGCCTCGGGTTCCTGCTCGCCGACATGGCCGCCGCAGTGGTCAGCGCCCGCGCCACCTACCTGGATGCCGCGCGCCGCCGCGATCTCGGGCTGCCCTACTCGTCACAGGCCAGCGTCGCGAAACTGATCGCCACCGATGCCGCCATGAAGGTCACCACCGACGCGGTGCAGGTGTTCGGCGGTGTCGGCTACACCCGCGACTTCCGGGTCGAACGCTTCATGCGGGAAGCCAAGATCACCCAGATCTTCGAAGGCACCAATCAGATTCAGCGCCTGGTCATCTCGCGGGGGCTGGGGTCCTGACGAAGCCGGTCACGGCAGCCAGGAACTGATCGGGCTGCTCGACCATCGGCGAATGTCCGGACCCTTTGATCACCACGGGCGGCAACCCAACCGCGGTGTAACGCTGGACATTGGGCGCTGTCGGGGTCAGCACGTCCTCGTCACCCCAGAGCACCAGTACCGGCTTGTGCAGTGCGGCAAGCGTTTCCGCAGTCGGGTGTGGACCGTCCTTCGAGTCGCACAGGCCGGTGTAGGTGAGCCGCTCCAACGAGCGGTGAGCATAGCCGGGCACCGGGTAGTCCGCGGCAAACCCGGTCTGCAGTGAACTCTCGCTGATCGCGTCGACGCCGCGGACAAGATCCATCGCCGGCCCGATCACCGGCCAGCACACCATTTGTCCGAGCAGCGGCATGCTGACCAGATCGTCCGATCCCGGGGTGTCCGAGACCACGACGCGCTCCACCAGGTCGGGATACTGCCGGGCCAGCTCGGCCGAGACCGCTCCGCCCATCGAATGGCCGATCAGCACCGCGTGACGCACACCGAGCGCCACGAGCGCGTTGCGCACCGCCGTGGCCTGCGCATCCGAACGGTAGGCGGCGCCGGCGGCGGGCGCCTCCGAGCCGCCGTGACCGACCAGATCGATCGCGATCACCCGCTGGTCCCGGGCCAGCTGCGGGGCCACCTTCTCCCACCACTCCATGGAGGCCGAGTACCCGTGCAGCAACACCACCGCGCGTTCCCCCGGCGGCCCGTACTCACGCACGTTGAGGTCGGGACCGTCCAGTTCCAGCACGTGCCCGCCGCCGAACGACTCGGCCCGATGGTGCTCCTTGGTCGCCGCCAGTTCATTCAGCAGCAACGCCACCACAGCCAACAGCAGCACGACGACGGCGATGCGCAATTTCATCCTGCGCACGCTAATGCCAAGACGTCGGCACTGACCAGCAATTTTCCCCGGTGGAACGAGTCTCAGCGAACGGCCCCATAATGACAGGGCAATGAACACACCTGCCCACACCGCCGGCGTCCCCCGGCACCGTATGCCGCGTCGGGGCGTGCGGGCCGCTCGCCGCGCCGCAGTCGGCCTGGTGGCGGCATCCGTGGTGGCCGGTACCGGTGCGGGCTGGGTGACCTACCACGGGGCCCTGGACGGCATCACCACCTCCAACGCTCTGGACGGTGGGCCGATGTCGGCCGGCGACACCGAGAACATCCTGATCATGGGGTTGGACAGCCGGTTGGATCAGCACGGCAACCCGCTGCCCGAGGATGTCTACCAGGCCCTCCACGCCGGCGACGAGACTGTCGGCGGCTACAACGCCAACGTGCTGATCGTGGTGCACCTGCCCGGTGACGGCGGCCCGGCCACCGCGTTCTCGATTCCGCGCGACGACTATGTGGACCTGGCCGGGTGCGATGTCTCGCCGTGCAAGGGCAAGGTCAAACAGGCCTACGGTTGGGCCTATCAGCGCGAGATGGAATCGCTGGAGGCTGACTCCGAGAACCCGTCGGCGAATGAGCAGCAGGCCCGTGAGGCGGGCCGCAAGGCGGAGATCGCCACGGTCCGCAACCTGCTCGGCATCCCGATCGACCATTTCGTCGAGGTCACCCTCGGCGCGTTCTTCGAGATCGCCAAGGCCGTGTCACCGATCACGGTCTGCCTCAACGCCGACACCTCAGATCCGTACTCGGGGGCCGACTTCCACCAGGGCGTCCAGGAGATCGACGCAGCCCAGGCGATGGCCTTCGTGCGTCAGCGTCGCGATATCAACGACGAGAACTTCACCGACCTCGACCGCACCCGCCGTCAGCAGGCCTTCATCGCGGCGCTGGTGTCGGCGCTGGGCCACAGCGGAACGCTGAACAGCCCAACCGGACTGCGCAGCCTGCTGAACGTGGTCAAGCAGAACGTCGCGTTGGACGCCGGATTCGACCTGCCCAGTTTCGCCCGACGGGCCTCCGCGCTGACCGACAAACCACCGACGCTCTACACGCTGCCGATCAAGGAGTTCAGCCAGAATTCCTACGGCGAGGACATCAACCTCGTCGATGTGCCGACGATCCGCAAGATCGTGCACGACCTCGTCTCCAAGGACGACGCCGCGTCGTCGTCGGCACCCACCAGCAAGGCTCAGACGCTCAACGGCCACGGTGCGGTGCTCGACGTGATCAATGCGTCGACCTACAGCGGACTGGCTGCCCAGCTCGAAACGACCTTCGGCGCACACGGATTCACCGAGGGGCAGATCGGTGACGGCGAATCACTGGCCGCCACCACCACGATCGACTACGGGACCGGCGCCGAGGCCGCTGCTCAATCGTTGGCCGACGAGCTCGGCGTGATCGCGAACCCGTCGTCCGAAGTGGTGGCCGGCACCGTTCAGCTGACGCTGGGGACCGATTTCCCCGGCGACGAATACCTGTCGGGATCGAGCGATGCGACGTCTGAGTCCGGGTCGGACTCCACCTGGGACTCCAGCAGCGAGACGACGGAAGAGACCACGCCCAGCACGCCGGTGACGACGGTGGCCGCCACCGCGACCGGTACCTACACCCCGGCCCCCACTGACCTGAGCCAGATGAAGGTCTCCGGCATTCCCTGCGTGAAATAGCCGCGGCTACAGCGTGACCCGGACCTGGGTGCCGAACCCGGGCTCTGAGCTGATCGCCATCGAGCCGCCCATGGCATCGATGCGCACCTGCAGTGAGGCCAGCCCGATGTGTCCCTCGGCCACAGACTGGCCCAGTATCGCCGGGTCGAATCCCTTGCCGTTGTCCGCCACGGTCAGCACGACGCGCTCCCCCGAACGGTAGAGGCCGACGGAAATCGTGGTCGCCCCGGCATGTTTGTTGATGTTGGCCAGCAGTTCGCGCGCGGCGCGGTACAACAGCGCCTGCCCGTCGGGCTGCCCGACGTCCTCCAGATCTGCCCGCACCGCTATATCTGGCCGAGTTTCGTACTGACGCAACAGTTCCCGCACCGCCGGGGTCAGTCCCAGCTGAGCCAGGACCTGCGGATGCAGTGCGGTGACGGTGGAGCGCAGTCCGACGGCGGTCTCCTGCAGTGCGGCATGGACGCGGTCCAGGCCGGGATCCGGGATGCGTTCGCGGATCTCGTCGAGGTCGAGGCGCGCGGCGAGCAGGGTCTGCAGTGGCCCGTCGTGAAGGTGCTCGGCCAGTTCGGCGTTGCGCAGATCGTCGGCCCGGGTGGATTCCGACACCAACTGGCGACGCACCTCCATCAAGGTCCGTACCCGCGCCGAGCGGCGCGCCAGCACAAATGACAGCGCGGCCGACGCGACCGCGAGCCACGCCAGAAAGCCCACGTGCATGTACACGATGTCGGGCAGGCCGACGTTGTCGTCGCGCTCAGAATACAAGATCCACACCGCGAGATATCCCACTGCGGTGCTGCCGCCGAGCAGTGCGGTCAGCCATGGACGGTCTTGGAACGCAACGGATATGGGCAACAGGAAGAACACCGGTAGCAGCGCCGCGGTGGCTCCGCCCGAGACGGCGCACAGGGCGACCAGCACCAGCACATCCACAGCGGTCGAGGCCCATTCGGCCCACGGCGGCATGGGCCCGCGGAACACCACCACCAGCCACAGCACCGCCACGGCGGCGTAGACGCTCAGGATCACCGCGTACAGGACTGGTAACCAGTGGTCGACGTCCCACACCGAGACCAGCACCACGATCAGACCGATCAGCGGCAGCCGCAGCAGCGCCGAGACCCGCACGGGTTGGGTGGTGAAGAATTCGACGACGCGCCCGCCAGCCATGTCAGTCCAGCAGCCGGCGGCGCATCGCCTCCGCGACTGCCGCGCCCCGATCACTGACGCCCAGCTTCTCGTAGAGGCGCTGCACATGGGTTTTCACGGTCGACGGCGCCAGGAACAGCTGCTTGGCCATGGCCGGGATGGAAAGGCCCTTGGCGATCAGGTCGAGCACCTCACGTTCCCGCGGGCTGAGCACCGGGACGTCGGGTTCGTTGCGACGCCGGATCTCGCCGGCCAACCCGGCCGCCAGGTTCGGGTCGAGAACGTCGCGGCCCTTGGCACACGACAACACGGCGTTCACCAACTCGCTGCGGGTGGACTCCTTGGACAGGAATCCGGCCGCCCCCTGCTGCAACGCGGTGTAGACGATCGCCGACTCGTCGTGCGCGGAGACCAGCAACACGCGGGTGGGCAACTCGTCACGGCTGACCGCGGCCGCCACCTGGGCCCCGTCGAGTTGTGGCATGCGGTAGTCGAGCAGGGCCACCTGCGGCTGGTGGGTCCTGATCAATTCCAGTGCGTCGGCACCGTTGTCGGCCTCGGCCACCACGTCGATCTCGCCGCTGGAGGTCAAGGCGCGCACGACGCCCTCGCGGAACATCGGGTGGTCATCACCCACGACCACCCGCACCTTGGCGACCATGCGACACAGCATGGCACAGGCTGACCGGTGATCAGCGCGTTTAGAGTCGGCGGTATGCATCTGGACGAGCTGCAGTGGTTCGTGGTGCTCGCCGAAACCGAGCATGTCACCGACGCCGCAGCCGAACTCGGCATCAGCCAACCCACCCTGTCGCGCGCACTGGCCAGGCTCGAAGAGCAGGTGGGTGTTCCACTGTTCGATCGGGTGAACCGGCGGCTCCGGCTCAACGCCTACGGGCACATCCTGTTGGAGCACGCCCGCCGCAGTATCAACGAAATCCGTACGGCCACCGAGAGAATCGCCGAGTTACGCGACCCGGATACCGGGACCGTGCGGCTGGCCTTCCTGCATTCGCAGGCCGGCTGGTACGTGCCGGATCTGTTGCGCCGGTTCCGGACCGAGGCTCCGCGGGTGCGCTTCGAGCTGTTCCAGGGCGCGGCCCACGAGATCGTCGAACGCCTGGCCGGCGGTGAAGCCGACCTGGCGATCACTTCGCCGCGCCCCGAGGGCTTTCGCTGGCGCGGACTGTACATGGAGCGGTTGTGCCTGGCCGTACCGCGCGAGCACCGCTTCGCCCGCCGATCCAGGGTCCGGTTGGCAGATGCCGGCGCCGAGCCTTTCATTGCCCTGGCACCCGACTTCGGGTTGCGTCAGCTCACCGACGAACTGTGCGCCGAGGCCGGCATCTCGCCGCCGGTGGTGTTCGAGGCGATGGAGATCCCGACCATGGAAGGGCTGGTGGCCGCCGGTTTCGGGGTCGCGGTGGTCCCGGTACCCCGGGCCGAACGGGCCGAACCCGGAGCCGCGTACGTGCCGCTGTCGGAGAGTTCGGCCAGGCGCCAGATCGGGCTGACGTGGAACGCCGACCGCCCGCTGCCGCCCGCCGCGGCGCGTCTGGCCGAATTTGTCATGCAGAATATTCATGAGCTTGAGTAAACTCATGCATTGGACACATTTTTGCCGACGTCCTACCGTCGGCTGAGTGTCCACCTCCCTGACCTCCGTTGAATGGCGCGGGCATTCCCGTGGCTCAACCGAGTACCGCAGGCTGCTGGCCGCACTGTTCTGCGCCGGCGTCGCGACCTTCGCTCAGCTGTACTCACCCCAGGCCGTACTCCCGCTGATCGCCCACGACATGGGCACCGGCGCCGCGCACGCCGCCTTGACGATCTCGGCCGCCACCGTCGGGCTGGCACTGGGTGTGATCCCGTGGTCCGCTCTGGCCGATCGCATCGGCCGGGTCCAGGCCATGACGATATCCATCACCGCAGCAACGGTTCTCGGCCTGATCGTGCCATTGGCCCCGAGTACCGCGCTGCTGCTGTCCGGTCGGCTGCTCGAAGGGCTGATGCTGGGCGGGGTGCCCGCGGTGGCCATCGCCTACCTCACCGAGGAGATCGACGCCGGGCATGCCGCCCGGGCGGCAGGCACCTACGTCGCGGGCACCACCATCGGCGGATTGGCCGGCCGGCTCGTGACCGGGCCGATCGCCGAGTTCGCCGGATGGCGCGTCGGCGTCCTCGTGGTCGCGGTGTTGTGTGGTCTGTCGGCATTCGCATTCGTCAAGCTCGCCCCGCCGGCGCGGGGGTTCACCCCGGCCCGCAGCCGCAACCTGGGCCGTCGGCTCGCCGAGAACCTCCGCTCACCCCGTCAACTGGTGCTCTACAGCCAGGGCTTCCTGCTGATGGGCGGCTTCGTGGCGATGTACAACTTCCTCGGTTTCCGGCTGATGGCCACCCCGTTCCACCTGCCGCAGACCGTCGTCAGCCTGGTGTTCCTGGCCTACCTGTCGGGCACCTGGGCCTCCGCCCGGGCCGGCGCCGAGGCCAGTCGGTTCGGCCGCAAGACCGTGCTGATCGGCTCGATCGCCACGATGATCGCCGGCGTCGCGATCACGCTGGCCGGCAATGTCTTCGTGGTGCTGATCGGGCTGGTGATCGCCACCGCCGGCTTCTTCGGTGCGCACGCGATCGCCTCGGGTTGGGTGGGTGCCGCCGCCGGGGACGGCAAGGCCCAGGCGTCGTCGCTGTACAACCTCTTCTACTACGCGGGATCCAGCGTCATCGGCTGGGTCGGCGGGCTGGCGTTCGACGCCGCGGGCTGGCCCGCCGTGGCCGGTACCGTGATCGGTCTGGCGGTGGTGGCCGGGGTGCTGGCGTGCACACTCAAGCTCAGCTACCAGAGCTCGATATCCCGGCCGTACTCCTCTTGCGGACGCGGACCGAAGTAGCGCCGCTGCGACTCCTCGATCGCGACATCGTTGATGCTGGCCTCCCGTCGGGCCATCAGCCCCTCTGGGGTGAACTGCCACAACTCATTTCCGTAGCTGCGGTACCACTGGCCCTGGGCGTCGTGCCATTCGTACTGGAACCGCACTGCGATCCGGTCCTCGCTGAAAGACCAGAGCCCCTTCCTCAGCACATAGTCGAGTTCGCGTTCCCACTTGCGGGTCAGGAACGCCACGATCTCCTCGCGCCCGACGATGTGCTCGGCGCGGTTGCGCCAGACGGAATCGGGCGTGTACGCCAGGCTGACCTTCTCCGGGTCACGCGTGTTCCACGCGTCCTCGGCTGCTTGGACCTTCTGGAGAGCTGTTTCGAGAGTGAAGGGCGGGAAGGGCGGGCGGCTTTCGGGTGGGACGGGGGGCGGCGTTCCGGTCATGCCACCTTTCTACCTGTCTAACCATGTGGCTATCGTGGCTGGCATGGACTTCGCTCTGTCGGCCAAAGCGGCTGATTACCACGCCCGGTTGACCGACTTCATGGTGGAGCATGTTCTCCCCGCGGAAGCCTCTTACCACGCCTATCGCGAGGAGAAGGGCCCGAAGGATCACACGGTGCCACCGGTGGTCGAGGAGCTCAAGGTCAAGGCGAGGGCCGCGGGCCTGTGGAACCTGTTCCTGCCCTCGGAGTCCGGTCTGACCAATCTGGAGTACGCGCCGCTGGCCGAACTGTCCGGTTGGAGCCTGGAGATCGCCCCTGAGGCACTCAACTGCGCCGCGCCGGACACCGGCAACATGGAGACCCTGCACCTGTTCGCCGACGAGGCCCAGCGCAAGCAGTGGCTCGAGCCGCTGTTGGCCGGCGATATTCGCAGTGCGTTCGCGATGACCGAGCCGGCCGTGGCGTCCTCGGATGCCCGCAACATCGAGACGACGATGCTGCGCGACGGGGCCGACTACGTGATCAACGGCCGCAAGTGGTGGATCACCGGGGCCGCCGATCCGCGCTGCAAGATCCTGATCGTGATGGGCCGCACCAATCCCGACGCCGCCTCCCACGCCCAGCAGTCGATGATCCTGGTGCCGGTGGACACCCCGGGGGTGGACATTCAGCGGTCCCTGCCGGTGTTCGGTTGGCAGGATCAGCACGGGCACTGCGAGATCGTGTTCGACAACGTGCGGGTGCCCGCCGAGAACCTGCTCCACGAAGAGGGCAGCGGTTTCGCGATCGCCCAGGCCCGGCTGGGGCCGGGCCGCATCCACCACTGCATGCGTGCCCTCGGTGCGGCCGAGCGGGCGCTGGCATTGATGATCGACCGGGTGCAGAAGCGGGTCGCCTTCGGCAAGCCCTTGGCCGAGCAGGGCGTGGTACGTGAGTCGATTGCCAAGTCCCGCAACGAGATCGACCAAGCTCGGTTGCTGTGCGAGAAGGCCGCGTGGCTGATCGACCAGGAAGGCAACAAGGCCGCACACGTGCTGGTCTCCCAGATCAAGTCGGTGGCCCCGCAGGTCGCCTGCGACGTGATCGATCGCGCCATCCAGGTGCACGGCGCAGCGGGCGTCAGCGACGACTTCCCGCTGGCCCGGCTCTACAGCTGGCACCGCGCGATGCGGTTGTTCGACGGCCCCGACGAGGTCCACATGCGCACGATCGCCCGAGCGGAGCTGGGCCGTGAGAAATCGCCTCTCGCTGCGGCGGTGATCGCGCAGTGACCACCGAGCTGGGGGAACTGTCGGGGGCGTGGAACTTTCGCGACGTCGCCGAGATCGCCGGGATCCGCCCGGGCCTGCTGTACCGCTCCAGTGAGTTGAGCCGGCTCACCGACGACGGCCGCGTGGCGTTCAGCGGGCTTGGTATCACCGATGTCGCCGACCTTCGCTCACATCAGGAGGTCGCGCGGCGCGGGCCCGGCCAGGTCCCCGACGGCGTGACGGTGCACATGCTGCCGTTCCACCAGGGCGACGACTCCAACCAGGACGCACCACACGAGTCGACGTTCCAGCGGGTGATGTCCGAGTCACGCGACGGCGAGGACACCTCCGCGTCCGCGCGCCGCTACATGACCGAGGTGTACGAGGAGTTCCCGGGCCTGCCCGGTGCGCATACCGCTGTACGGCAGGTGATTTCGCTACTCGGGGCGAACCGCCCGGTGATCGCGCACTGCTTCGCGGGCAAGGACCGGACCGGCTTCACCGTGGCGACTGTGCTCACTGCGGTAGGCGTGGACCGCGACGCGGTCATCACCGACTTCCTGCGCAGCAATGACGCGACCGTCGCCCTGCGGGAACGCATCATGGAATCGGTGCGGGCTCGTGCGGATTCGGCTGAGGCCATCACCTACGCCGAGGCGCGGTTGTCCGACGACGTGCTGGGCGTGCGTGAGGAGTACCTCGACGCGGCGTGGAAGAAGCTCGACGCGGCGTACGGGTCGGTGCAAGGTTTCCTCGAGGCGGCCGGAGTCTCGCCTGACGACCTCGCCGCGTTGCGGAACAATTTGGTGGGCTGAAGCTGCTTGTTGACTTTGGACTGACGCTGCATTTTTGCGGGTAACGGTGTGCGTGGTGTCAAAGTCAACGGGCACCGCCACCCGCCGGTCAGGGACGGTTGGCTGTCAGACTCACCCCGACCTCGTCGGCCACCTTCATCGCCCCCATCAGCATCGAGAACTGCTTGATTCCGAAATCGCTGTGCCGCACAGAAGCCGTGCCGAGCACAGAATCGCCGGACACCTCAACCTCGACGGTCTGGTCGCCGGAATGGCCGGCAAGCTCGAGGACTCCCGCGATCCGTATCAGAGAACCGGAGCGCTCGATCAATGTGGACCGGAACCGGGCCTGGGGAAACTTCTTCGCCCGCAACGTCTTCAACGCGTTCGATCGGATCAGCAGCTTCTCGGCCCCCGACAACGGAGTCATGCCGCCCTCGCCCCGCAGCACGTCCAGGGAGTCAAGGTCCACCGTCACCTCGACCGCCGCAGGCTCATCGCCGTCCCATTCCACGGTCGCGTGCCACGAGCGCATCGCGATCGTCAACCGATGGCCCATCCGCGACGCGCTCCCCGTCACACCGGTGTGGAGCAGCAACTCGCCCGAGTCGGGGCCCAGGTTCCACTGCGTCACGCGGCGATCACCAGACCCGTCACCCAGGTGACCGTCGCGAGTAGGGCTCCGGTCAGCTCGACGCCGACTGACAGCGCAACACCCTTGAGCGCGTGCACAGTTGACGTCCAAGCCCGCCGGTAGTCGCGGCGCGAGGCCAGCTCGGCCAGATAGACACCCGCGACGAAGCCGATCACCAAACCGATCACCGGGATGACGAAGAACCCGATCAGGCCGAGCACCCCGCCGGCTGCCAGGCTCCAGATCCCCACCTCCGCGGCCCGCATCCGGCGTACCGGCCAGACGTACTTGATCACCTCGGCCGTCACGAAGAACACCGCTGCGACCCCGAGCGTCACCCACGCAACTGTGGCGTTGGTCCCGTCCTTGGCCTCCAAGACCGCCCACACCGCGATCGCGGCGAAGACCAGAAACCCACCCCCGGGCAGCACCGGCAACACGATGCCGATAAGACCGATGGCAATCACCAATGCGACGAGAACAACGCCGAGAGTGCTCACGGTTTCTGCCCGCGCACCCACTGCATGGTGCCCATGGTCTTCGACCGCACCCGCTCCAGACCCAGCACCTCGAACCGGTCGGCGAGCTCATCTTCGGCGAAGAAGCGCGCACCGCCCTTCGACAACAGCTGCGCCGGTCCCCGGTTGGTCGCCGTGGGCACCATGATCGCCATCCGCCCGCCGGGGCGCAGTACCCGCACCATCTCGGCCAGTGCGGCCTCTGCGTCGGGGATCAACTGCAAAACCGCGATCGACGTCACCGCATCGAAGACGTCGTCCCGGAACGGGAGCTTCTGAGCGTCGGCACGCAGGAAACCGACCTGGCGGCCCGCTTCGGCCTCGACAGCGCGGGCCAGCATCGGCTCGGAGATGTCCACACCGAACGCGAACCCGTCCAGCCCGGCCGACCGCGCCAGCGCGGCCGTCACATTGCCAGGACCGCTGCCGACATCGAGTGCGAGGCCGCCGGGCGGGATATCCAGCCATTCGGTGGGTTCCTGCCACGCCGTCATCAGCTTGCGGCCGATCCCCTGGGCGTTGTCGTAGAGCTTCGACCCGAGCGGGGACGCCCACACCTTCTGGATGAATCCTGCGTTCTTCGGGGCGTCACTGCCGTCGCCCAACAGGTCGAGATATCCCTTGCTGACGTCCGGCTCCGCCGGCGGTTCGGCGAGAAGTTCCAGCGCCTTGGTTAGTGCGGTGTCCACACCCCTACGCTACGCACCAAGTTGGTCGGCAAGGTCGAGAAAATCGGTCGCGACGATGTCGAAACCGTCGGCCGTGACGTCGTGCGGAGTCGCGTCCGGGCCATACTCCAGGGGCCGGGCCACGTATGCGGTCCCGAGTCCGGCGTCGCGGGCGGCCCGCAGGTCGGACGGATGGGCCGCCACCAGCGTCAGCTCTTCGGGGACGATGTCCAGCAGGTCGGCACACCCGAGGTAGGCCTCGAGGTCGGGCTTGTAGTGCCGGAACAACTCGGCCGAGATCACGCAATCCCACGGTAGCCCGGCACGTTTGGCCATGTTCGTCAGCAGTGAGACGTTGCCGTTCGACAACGTGGTGATGAGGTAGTGCTGCTTGAGCCGGCTCAGCCCGACCACCGAGTCCGGCCACGGATCCAGCCGGTGCCAGGCCCGGTTGAGGTGGTCGATCTCGTCCGGGCCTGCCTCTACGCCTGCCTCCTCGAGCAGTGAGACCAGGATCGCGCGATGCAGATCGTCGATCCTGGTCCACGGCAGCTCACCGCGGCGCACGCGGTCCATCGCCGGGGCATAGCCGGCCCGCCAGTTGTCTGCGAAGACCGGCCAATCCCGTTGCAGCCCATGGCTTTCACCGAATGCTTCCAGCTCACCGATGATGCTGGACCGCCAGTCGACGACGGTGCCGAACACATCGAAGGCCAGGGCTTTCATCGCTACGGCTCGATGTTCTTCGCGCAAGCGCTCATCAGGGCTCGATGTTCTTCGCGCAAGCGCTCATCACGGCTCCAGGACGAGCTTCCCGCGCACCTGCCCACTGGCCAGCGCATCGAGCGCGGCCGCGCCCTCGGACAGCGGGAACCGGACCGGCGCAGGGGGACGAAGCCCACCGGCCACCAACTTGTTGAGCTCGGCCCCGACCTGGGCCTGTGCGGCGGGATGGCGGCGGACGAACTCGCCCCAACCCACCCCGACCACACTGACGTTGCGCAGCAACAACCGGTTGACCTTGACCGTCGGGATGCCGGCGCCTGCAGCGAATCCGATGACCAGCAGCCGGCCTTCAGGTGCCAGCACCCGGATGGCGTCGTCGAAGGCCTCGCCGCCGATCGGGTCCACCACCAGATCGACGCCTTCGCCTCCGGTGGCATCCATGACCGCCTGACGCCAGCCGTCGGTCAGCGGTAGCACCACATCTGCACCCACAGACGAGACGAACTCCTCGGCCCCGGATCGGTGCACCATGGCAATCACCTTGGCGCCCATGGCTTTGGCCAGCTGGATCGAGGCGACTCCGATACCGCCGGCCGAGCCGAGCACCAGCACCGTCTCCCCCGACACCAGCCCACCGCGGCGGGCCAGCGCGAACTGCATCGTGTAGTAGTTGCCCAGCAGCGATGCGGCCTGGCCGTCGTCGAGTCCGTCGGCAGTGGGGATCACATTGGCCGGCAAGGCCGCCACCTGTTCGGCGTACCCGCCCAGCATCGTCATCGCCGAGACCCGCTGACCCGGGGTGAATCCCGAGCCCTCGGGTGCCGAGCGCACCGTTCCGGCCACCTCCATGCCCGGTGTGAACGGCGGCTCGAGCCGCAGCTGGTACTCGCCGCGCAGCAACAGCAGATCGGGGAAGCAGACGCCGGCGGCGCCGACGTCGATGACTACCATGTCGGAAGACACGGGGCCGTCGACGTCGACGTACGCCAGCCCGGACGTGCCGGTAAGTGCCTGCGCTACAAGCGCCTTCACGTATTTCAGCCCAGCTTGAAGCTGGCCTGCTGGGCGGCGGACAGATCGGTGATCTCGCCCCACTTGGCGGCGATCTCATCGACCGAAGGCACCTCGCTGAAGGTGATGCCGTCGTTCTGGAAGAGCGCGGTGCGCTGTACTTTGCCGCCGCCGACGATGAACACCGAGTCGGTGTCGGGCAGTTCCTCGGTCATCAGGTAGGCCACCACGGGGGCGACGTACTCGGGGGTGAGCTTCTCGAACACCTCGGGCGGCAGGATGTCCTGCGTCATGCGGGTGGCGGCGATCGGCGCGACCGCGTTGGTCTTGATGTTGTACTTGGCGCCTTCCTGGGCCAGCGTGTTGATCAGGCCGACCAGGCCGAGCTTGGCAGCACCGTAGTTGGCCTGACCGAAGTTGCCGAACAGGCCGCTGGTGGAGGTGGCGACGACGACGCGGCCGAAGCTCTGCTCGCGGAAGTGCGGCCACGCGGCGCGAATCACGTTGTACCCACCGTAGAGGTGCACCTTGAGCACGGCGTCCCACTGCTCGAACGTCATCTTGTGGAAGGTGCCGTCACGCAGGATGCCCGCGTTGCTCACCACACCGTCGACCTTGCCGAACTCGTCGATCGCGGTCTTGATGATGTTCTCGGCGCCGGCCTGCTCGGCGACGCTGTCGTAGTTGGCGACGGCACGGCCACCGGCAGCCTTGATCTCGGCCACCACCTCGTCGGCCATGTTGTGCCCGGCGCCGGACCCGTCGCGGGCGCCGCCCAGGTCGTTGACGACGACGCTGGCGCCCTCGCGCGCGAGCGTCAGGGCATATTCACGGCCCAGACCTCCACCGGCTCCGGTGACGACGACGACGCGATCCTGCACTCCTGGCATGGGGATTCCTCCTCGATAACGGGCCTCGAAACGGCTCAGCTCCCCTCCTGTATACGGCGAGCGGACAACTCCCGGTCAACCGGGTCGGTCAGCGCTCATTCGAGGCGCGGCTGACGTGTTTCTGCCAGCCGGGAGTCAATTGCCGCCAACGTCGCCGATCCGGAAATCAACGGTGTGCCCCTTTAGTTGAACCAATCAGGAAAGTAAAGAGTTGGAAAGAGGCAGAGGAAATGAAGAAGTTCGGATTGACCGCAGTTGTCGCCAGCGGCCTGGCCGCCGCAGTTCTGGGCCTGGCCGGCCCAGCTTCCGCCGATGTGTCCCACCACGATTGGCTGGATCAGATCGGCCCGCACGTGACCGTGCCACACGTCGACACCACGGTGCACCAGAGCCACTGAAGCTCCGGCCTGCCGGCGGATGCGGCTCGCAGACACCTCGCGACGAACCGACCGGCCGGGTGACCACAGTCACGCTTTCGTGACTGTTTAGTAGGAATAAACGCCCAGGTCCGGCGGGTTAATAGATGTGGAAGTGTTCGTTAAAAGGATAGAAATAGATGAAAAAGTTCGGAATTCCCGCAGTGCTCGTCAGCGGAGTGGCCACCGCCCTTCTGGGCCTGTCCGCACCCGCCTCAGCCGGAGTGGACCACCACCTCTGGGTGCACCAGATGCATCAGAAGGCAACGGCTCCTCAGGTCGACACCACGGTCAAGCACACCAATGTGAATCGCACCAAGGCGATGTCGAACCACTGATCGACAACGAAAACAAAAGGGGCGCCCCGCAACCGGGGCGCCCCTTTTGTCGTGTCAGCGAGCTCAGAGCTTCTCGGCGGTGACGAAGGTGGAGAACGCCCGCGTGTCGTCGTGCTCGATCTCCACGTAGCGGCCCAGCCGGCGCATCTCGTCGAGCGAGTGCACACCGTCGGCCCGCCAACCGTGAGCGCCCAGCCACTCCGCCACATCGGCACGATCAGGATCCTCGTAGATCAGGTCCTGGATGTTGAGCGCCTGCTCCATGTTGAACTGCGCGGCGAAACGCTCGAAACGCTCACGCATCTCCTCGCGACGCTCACCGGCCGAAACCCCGGCGGTCTCGGCGGCGATCCGGCTTCCCGGGGCCGACAACTCGGTGACGAGCTCGAAGAGCCGATCCTGGGCGTCGGCAGGCAGATACATCAGCAGGCCCTCGGCGAGCCACGCGGTCGGCTGGGAATCGTCAAACCCCGCTTCCCGCAATGCTTTGGGCCAGTCCTGGCGCAGATCGATGGCCACTTCCCGGCGCTGCGCCGACGGCTGCGCACCATGGGCGGCCAGCGTCTCGGCCTTGTACTCCAGCACCTTCGGCTGATCGATCTCGAACACCGTGGTGCCGGCCGGCCAATCCAGCCGGTACGCGCGTGAATCCAGGCCCGACGCCAGGATGACGATCTGGCGGATACCGGCGTTCGCGGCCTCGGTGAAGTACGCATCGAAGAAGTGCGTACGCACCGCCTGGTAGCTGCCCATGTGCTCGAAGATCTTGGCGGCCTCGTCATCGACCTCTGCGATCTTGGCGGCGACATCCTGGTCCAGCAGTGTCTCCCAGAAGCCGGTTCCGGCGCCGGCCACCAGGACCGCCGCGTACGGATCACGGATCAGTGGGTTCTCGCGTCCGGTCTCCCCGGCCCTGGCGGCGGCGACCATCACGGCCGTCGACCCGACGCTGGTGGCGATGTCCCAGGTGTCGTCGTGGCTGCGCAGTGAGCTCATCGGGATTCTCCGTCCAATCGGGCGCGCAACAGCACGCTGTCCAAACCGAATTCCGCCAGTTCGTCGGCGTCGGCCGCGCGACCCAACCGGGCCATCTCGTCGGCGCTGGACACTGCGTCGACGTCCCAGCCGTGAGCCGCGAGCCATTCCGCGGCGGCGGCGCGCCCGTCACACGCGTACATCAGCGCGTCGGCATCGATGTCGAGTCCCAGCGAGGCGCGCATGTTCTCACCGCGGGCCCGACGTGCGGCCCGCTTCTCCGGGGTGAAACGCGCCGGATCCATGACGAAGTCCTCGACCGCGACGCGGCTGCCCGGCGCGCTGTGTGCGCCGACGAGTTCGAACAGCCGATCCTGCGCCTCGGCAGGCAGGTAGGGCAGCAGCCCCTCGGCCAGCCATGCAGTCGGCTGCCCGGGGTCGAAGCCCGCGTCGATCAGCGCCGTGGGCCAATCGTCACGCAGGTCGACCGGCACCGGGACGTGCTCGGCCCGGGCCAACGCACCGTGCGCCTGCAATGTCTCGGTCTTGTAGTGCAGCACCTTGGGCTGATCGATCTCGTAGACGATGGTGCCCGCCGGCCAGTCCAGCCGGAACGCCCGCGAGTCCAGGCCCGCGGCCAGGATCACGACCTGACGGATGCCGTCATGGGTGACCTCGGTGAAGTAGTCATCGAAGTAGTGGGTGCGCACGGCCTGGTAGTTGCGGGCCATGTCGTGAATGCGGTGTGCCTCCGGATCGTCACCGATCCAGTGCGGTTCGCTGCCGGCCAGCTGCGCCCAGGCCGGACCTGCGGCCGCCACCAGGAGGAAGGCGAACTCGTCGCGAATCAGGGGTTCGGGCTGCACGGTCTCGGCGGCACGGGAAGCGGCAACCGCCAGCGCAGTCGCCCCGACGCTCTCGGTGATGTCCCAACTGTCGCCTTCGGCCCGACCCGGCCGTACCTCGCTCAGATCAGTCATTTGCCAAGCAATACTACCGAATACTTAGCCGATCTATGCGGTGCTGTGGGGCACCTCACGGCATCGCTGCATCAATCGCGCAGTTGCCAGAGCTTGTTCGCCATCAGCAGTTCGAACTTGTCGACGATGACCGCTACGTCGTCACGATGCCCCACGTAACCGGCGTAAAAGCCCATTCCCCACATCACCGCCACCAGCATCTCCACGATGGCCGGGATGTCGGTGTCGGTGGACAATTCGCCGCCGGCGATCGCCTCGTCGACTGCCCACCTGACGAACTCGCGCGAGCTGCGCAACGCGTCGTGCTCCTCGGAGACGAGCTCGGGATGGCGCTGCGCCTCCAGCACCGAGGTCACCAGGAATGCCGCCGCCGACCGGTCGGTGGACTCGGCATCCATGGCCGCGGCGAAGAACGCCGAAATACGGTTCAGCAGGCTCGTGGCTTCCCGCGCCTTGGCAATGCCTGCGGCGATCACTTTCGCATTGGTCTGCTCGACCACATCGCGGTACAAAACGCGTTTGCTACTGAAGTAATGGTTGATTGCCGGACGGGTGAGATCCGCGCGGATCGCGATTGCCTGAAATGTAGCTGCGTCGTAGCCAAGTTCGCTGAAAACTTCGCGGGCGGCACGCACGATGCGCTCGCGTGTCTCCGCTGCCTTTGCTGCGGGAGGACGTCCAGGTCCTCGACTCGCCATGTGGGCCACACCCAAATTGTGCCACACGTCACCTGAGAGCCCCGATGCCGTCATGTTCGTGTGCGTTATATGCGGCTGACCAGCAAAGCCCCGCCGCGCCGAAAATGTTGACGACGAACTAGCGTTAGCCCGATGGCGGGGCTGGTGTCGCGGGAGGCGTACTTCGAAACCGGTCTGGATGTGTTGTCCGATCTCGGGTACGGCGGGCTCAAACTTGCCGAGGTGTGCAACCGACTCGGCGTCACAACCGGGTCGTTCTATCACTACTTCCCCAACTGGGCGGCCTACACCAAGGAGTTGATCGCGCACTGGCGTGAGGCGCGCACTCTGCGGGTGGTCGAGGCGATCCGCGCCGACACCGATCCGCATCACCGCATCGAGTCCTTGATCGGTGAAGCGCTGGCCCTTCCCCATGGGGCAGAGGCAGCCATCCGGGTATGGAGCTCGCTCGATCCCTACGTATACGACGTGCAGGCGGTGGTGGACCAACTGCGTTTCGACATCATCTTCGAGTCCGCCTACGAGATCATCGGCGACGAACGGAACGCCCGGTATTTCGCGGCATGGAGTTTGTATCTGGTCGTCGGTTACGAGCAGACGACGTTGCCCCGCGACCCCGAAACCTTGGCGTGGATCACCGGCCAGATGCGCGACGCGCTCGAAACGGGCCGCTTCACTCCCACGCCGGGATCGGACCAACCGGTCTAACATCGGCGATCATGCTGACCCCGGCCGAGATCTGGCACCGGGCAGCTGACCGCCTGCGCGATAAGGACCCCGATTACGACGCGCTGCGCCGTGCCGTCCGGGCCGCCATCGTCCTACCCGTCGCCGCAGCCGTGGGCTTCGCCGTCGGGGGCGACTCACAGACTCCGCTGTTCGCGATCTTCGGAGCGGTCTCCCTGCTCATCACCGCCGACTTCCCCGGCAACCGGCCGGCCCGCGCCCTGGCCTACGGCGGCCTGGCCCTCAACGGGTTCGTACTGATCGTGCTGGGCACGGTCCTGGCCCCGCATCCGTGGCCGAGCGTGGCGGCGATGTTCGTCGTCGGACTGGTGGTGACGTTCTCCGGGGTGCTCAGCGAGATCGTCGCCGCCGGGCAACGCGCCACGCTGCTGCTTTTCGTGCTGCCCCTGTGCACGCCCGTCGGCCCGATTCCCGACCGGCTGCTCGGCTGGCTGATCGCGCTGGTGGTGTGCGTGCCTGCCGCGCTGTTCCTGTTTGCGCCCCGCCACCACGATGAGCTGCGCCGCGACGCCGCGCGGGTATGCCGGCTATTGGCCGACCGGCTGGAGGGCCAGGCCTCGGACCGTGACGTCACCCGCGCGATGAACGCGCTCTACGCCAGCTTTCTCGGCGCCGACTACCGGCCCGTCGCGCTCAGCGCGGGCAGCCGCGCCCTGGTGCGCGTCGTCGACGATCTCGGCTGGATCTGCGACCAGGTCACCGACCAGACCGGCGAACTGCTGGGTGCCACGCGCGAGCCCACGGTGCGGGTACTGCGCGACAGTGCCGCCCTGCTGAAGATTCATGATCGCGCCGAGCGTGCCACCCGCGAAGCCGATCTGCGCGCGGCTCTCGCCGAGCAGCGCACCGTGGCCCAGAGCAGTTACCGCGAGGACATCACCCAGATCCTGAGCATGGCCGACGACGCGTCCGCCGCCAAGGTCGGCGGTGTCCTGCTGAACCGGCGCACCATCTCGGCCACCATCGCGGTCACCGGACGCGTGATCGGCAACGCGGCGCTGGCCGATGCCCGCCCGGTATGGGCCCGGGTGCTGGGCCGGCGGCTACCCAAAACCGGCGCCGCGGATTGGGTGATGCCTGAGACCGTCGCAGTCGCCGCCATCACCCGCGGCCTGGTCGCCTCCCGCGCGGTGGTGCTGCGCAACAGCCTGCGCACCGGGCTGGGGTTGGCCCTCGCGGTGGCCGTCACCCACCTGTTTCCGGTGCAGCACGGGTTCTGGGTCGTGCTGGGTGTGATGTCGGTGCTGCGCAGTAGCGCGCTGGACACCGGGACACGGGTGCTGCGCGCCGTGGCCGGCACGACGATCGGCTTCATCCTCGGCGCGGTGCTCATCGAGTTCCTCGGGGTGGACCCGGTGGTGATGTGGATCTTGTTGCCTCTGGTGGCATTCGGGTCGGCCTACGTGCCCAAGGTCGGATCGTTCATCGCCGGGCAGGCAGCGTTCACGATGATGGTGCTGATCAACTTCAACCTGATCGCACCGACAGGTTGGCGCGTCGGACTCGTCCGGGTGGAAGACGTCGTGGTGGGCGCACTCGTGGGGATCGTGGCGTCGGTGCTGTTGTGGCCGCGGGGTGCGACGGCCTCGGTAGCCAAGGCGATCGATCAGGCCCGGGCGGTGGGCGCACAGTTCCTCGATGCCGCCGTGCTGCGGGTGACACGCGGCGCCTCCGAGGCAGCCACCGATCGCGTGATCGCACTCGGGCATGACACCCTCACCGCCACGCGGACACTGGATGACGCGGTCCGCCAGTACCTTTCGGAGACCGGCGGACCCACCGACCAACGCGCTCCGGCGGTGCGCGCGGCCAACCGGGTCATCCGGGTACGGGCGGTAGCAGAGCTGATCGCCGATGTCGTACCCCCACCGCTGGGCGTCTATCCGCAGACCCGCTCGGTGATCGAGGAGCATGCCGCGGCGATCTGCGCCCGGCTCACCGGCGCGGACACCACGTCGGAACTGGTACCGATCGGCGAGAATTTCGTGGTGTCGTTGCGTGCCGAGGCCACCGGAACCGACCTTGCGGTCTCGGCGGCCCTGCCGCTGGTGACGGCTGCAGCGCATCTCGGCGAGCTGGAGTTGCTGTACCCGCAGCCCGCCGAGTCGGTGGGTTAGTCGATCAGTTCAGCGGCCGGTGCGGCATCAGCGCATTCGGCGGGATCTGGCCGAACTTGCCTGCCTGGTAATCCTCCAGCGCCTGGATGAGCTCCGACTTGGAGTTCATCACGAACGGGCCGTAGTGGAAGACCGGTTCCCGAATCGGCCGGCCGCCCAGCAGCAGAACTTCCATGGCGGGCCGGTGTGAATCCTGAGTTCCCTCGGCCGACACCGTGATCCGGTCGCCGGGGCCGAGCACGGCTAGTTGGCCCTGGTGGATCGGGTGACCGACGGGGCCGACGCTGCCGCGCCCGCTCAGTACGTACACCAACGAGTTGAAGTCGCGGTTCCACGGCAGGTTGAGCTGCGCACCCGGTTCAATCGTGGCGTGCGCCAAGGTGATCGGGGTGTGCGTGTTACCCGGCCCCTGAGCACCGTCGATCTCGCCGGCGATGATCCGGACCAACGCCCCGCCGTCCTGGGACGACAGCAACTTCGCGTCGGGACCTTCGATGGCCTGGTAACGCGGCGTCGCGAACTTGTCCTTCTTCGGCAGGTTCACCCACAGCTGGATGCCGTGGAACGTGCCGCCGCTCTCGACCAGTTCGGCCGGCGGAGTTTCGATGTGCAGGATGCCGGACCCTGCGGTCATCCACTGGGTGGCTCCGTCGGTGATCAGACCGCCGCCGCCATGTGAATCCTGGTGCGCGAACCGGCCGTCGATCATGTAGGTGACGGTTTCGAAGCCGCGGTGCGGGTGCCAGTCGGTGCCCCGCGGTTCACCGGGCTGGTATTCCACCTCACCCATCTGGTCCATGTGGACGAACGGGTCGAGGTCGGCGGCGCTGACTCCGCCGAACGCGCGGACGACGGGGAATCCCTCGCCCTCGTATCCGCGCGGGCCGGTGGTGATCGAGCGAACCGGGCGTTCGGTCTCCGACGCCTGAGCTGCCGCGATACGGGGCAGGGTCAAGGTGTCTGCGGTGATGGCTGGCATCTCCTACCTCCTGTTTGTAGTCTTATGCCAGCTATAACCGGACTGCGGTCCGATTATTCCCCCGGGGCCCTTTCCTCCCGCGAGCAGACGCTCCGGTACCCCTTCGGCAGCATTTTCGGGTACCTAGTTGTCTGCTCGCGGTTCAAAGGTGAGCCGCGGCGGCCTCGCGGGCCTCGGCAGCTGTCGCGGTGTCGAGTACCGCCTCCGCGGCGGCGCGGCACTGCTGCAACGTCACCTGCGCGAGCTTCGCGCCCACCGCTGCGATCGCGGCCGGCGCCATCGACAACGACGTCACACCCAGGCCCACCAACACGGCGGCCAGGAGTGGGTCGGCCGCGGCCTCGCCGCATACTCCGACCGGCTTGCCCGCCGCCGCTCCGGCGCGGGCCGCCATCGCCACCAGAGCCAGTACCGCGGGCTGCCACGGATCGGTGAGGGCGGCCAGATCGGCCGACATCCGGTCGGCGGCCATCGTGTACTGGGCGAGGTCGTTGGTGCCGATCGACAGGAACTCGACGTGCTCGAGGATCTTGTCGGCCAACAGTGCCGCAGCGGGCACCTCGATCATCACGCCCGGCGTCAGCCCGTACGAACGTGCCTTGGTGGCAAAGCTTTTCGCCTCGGCCGCGGTGGCGATCATGGGCGCCATGACCCACGGCGGGTTGCCGGTCTGCTCGGCAGCCGCGCCGACCGATTCGAGCTGACGGTCCAGCAGGCCGGGATTGCCCTCGGCGATGCGGATGCCGCGCACGCCGAGCGCCGGGTTCGCCTCCTCGGGATGACCTGCGAACTTCAACGGCTTGTCCGAACCCGCGTCGAGGGTCCGGACCACCACCTTGTGCCCGGCGAACGCCTCGAGCACCTCACCGTAGATGTTCGCCTGTTCGTCGACGGTGGGCTCGGTGTCGCGGTTGAGGAAGCACAGTTCGGTGCGGAACAGCCCGACACCTTCGGCAGGGGTTTCGCGGGCTGCGCGGGCGGCGGCACCGTCCTGGACATTCGCCAAGATGGCGACGGTGTGGCCGTCCGCCGTCGCACCGGGGCCCGCCCACTGTCGGGCTGCCAGCGCGTCCCGTTGCGCAGCGGCCACAGCCGCGGCAGCCTCCGAGGCGTCGGGGTCTGCCGTGAGGGTGCCCGCGGTGCCATCGAGAAGAACCATCGCGCCGGCGGCGACGGCGTCGAGGCCACCGATGGCCACGACGCAGGGAATTCCGAGCTGGCGGGCGATGATCGCGGTGTGGCTGGTCGGCCCACCGAGGGTGGTGGCCAAGCCGACCACCAGCTGCGGGTCCAGACCGGCGGTGTCGGCAGGTGCCAGATCTTCGGCACACAGGACCGACGGGATATCCGGCAGCGGCACACCAGGTTCTGGCAAACCGGACAGCTCGGCGATGACCCGGTCGCGAATATCCCGCAAGTCGGTGACGCGTTCGGCCATCAGCCCGCCGAGCTGCGTGAACAACTCCACGAACTGGTCCACGGCCTCGGTCACGGCGCGGACCGCGGGAGCGCCTGCGGCGATCCTCTTGTCAGCAGCCCCGAGCCAGGCCCGGTCCTGGGCCAGCGTCGCGGTGGCGGCGAGGACTTCCGAGGCGGCACCCGTGGCGTGCGCGGCCCGGTCCCGCAGCCGGGTGGCGACCTCCGTCGCCGCAGCTGCAAAACGCCCCGCTTCGGCCGGCCGGTCCGCCTCGGCGATGTCGCCGGCCGGCACCTCGACCTCCGGGAGTCTGCTGACCCGGATCACGGGTGCGTACTGCACTCCCGGGACCACCGGAACCCCGCGCAAGACGATGGGTGACGCAACCGATGCTGTAGTGCCCATGTGAGCCACATTACAAGAAAATGTTGACAAGTCAACACAGTCAAGCGTAAAACAACATATATCAACATCTCGTTAGGCTCGAACCCACACAAACGGAGGCTCATGTACGCCGAGGAGCGCCAGCAGGCCATCGCCGCGCTGGTCATGAGCAGGGGCCGCGCCTCGGTCGCCGAACTCGCGCAGACATACGACGTCACCACCGAAACCGTCCGCCGAGATCTGGCAGTGCTCGACAAGGCCGGCGTCGTCCGCCGCGTGCACGGCGGAGCCGTCCCCGCCCGGACCCTCCACCTCGTGGAAGCCGGCGTCGGCGAACGCGACACCACCCGCGCCGCGCAGAAGGATGCCATCGCCGCGGCTGCAGTCGACTTCTTCCCCCTCACCGGTGCCAGCGTCCTGCTGGACGCCGGCACCACCACCGCCCGCGTCGCCTCGCAGGTACCGACGGACCGGGAGCTCACCGCGGTGACCAACTCGGTGCCGATCGCCGGCCTCCTCGCCACCATGCCTACCGTCACCCTGCAATTACTGGGCGGGCGGGTCCGCGGCCTCACCCAGGCCGCCGTCGGCGAGCAGGTGCTGCGGGTACTCGAAACCCTGCGGGTGGACATCGCGTTCATCGGCACCAACGCCATCAACGTGCGACACGGTCTCTCGACCCCCGACACCGACGAGGCAGCCGTCAAGCGGGCCATGGTGCAGGCCGCGAATTACGTTGTGGTGGTCGCAGACTCATCAAAGGTAGGCCAAGAGGACTTCGTCAGCTTCGCCCCCATCGACAGCGTCGACACCCTGATCACCGACAGCGAGATCTCCGATGCCGACCGCGCACAGCTCACCGAACACGGCGTCGAGGTGGTGATCGCATGATCATCACGGTCACCCCCAACCCCAGCCTGGACCGCACCGTCACATTGAGGACGCCGTTGACGCGCGGAGCCGTACAGCGCGTCGACACCGTCACCGTCGAACCCGGCGGCAAGGGCATCAACGTGGCCCGAGCTCTGACCCTGGCCGACGTTGCCGCCGAAGCGGTGCTGCCCGCTGCCGACACTGATCCCCTGCTCGCGGCGTTACGGGCGCACGGTGTGCCGTTCACCGCCGTTCCGATCGCGGAGCCCGTCCGCACCAACGTCGCCATCACCGAATCCGATGGCACCACAACCAAACTCAACGAGCGCGGCGCCAGCGTGGACGCTGACACGCTGTCGGCGCTCACCAGCTGCCTGCTGACCAAGGCGCAAGAAGCATCGTGGTTGGTGTTGTCCGGGTCGTTACCGCCCGGGATTCGGGACGACTGGTATGCCCAGGTGGTGCAGCTGCTGGCGCCGCTCGACTGCCGGGTCGCCGTCGATACCTCCGAAGCGCCGCTGGCCGCGCTGGCCGCCGCGTTCGAGGTGGCCGCGCCCGATCTGATCAAGCCCAACGCCGAGGAACTGGCCGACCTGGCCGGGGTATCGGCCGACGCCCTGGAAAATGCTGCGGCCCAAGGTGACGTGTCATCGGTGGTGGCGGCCGCCGGTCGGCTCGTGGACCGGGGCGTCGGCGCGGTGCTCGCCACGTTGGGGGCAGCCGGCGCGGTCCTCGTGGACAGTTCGGGCTCCTGGCTGGCCACGCCGCCGCCGATCGTTCCGCGCAGCACCGTCGGCGCGGGCGACGCCTCCCTGGCCGGCTACCTGCGCGCCGCCGACGCCGGTGCCGAAGCCCCGCAACGACTGCAGATGGCCGTCGCCTACGGCAGCGCCGCCGCGGCACTGCCCGGATCCGCCCTGCCCACACCTGCCCAGCTCGACCTCGACGCAGTCCGCACCCACCCCATGAAGGTGTCGCCATGACCCAACCGATCATCACCCCCGAGCTGGTCCTGCTCGACGCCGACGCGGGCCGCGACAAGCAAGCCGTCATCACGCGACTGGTCGGAGCACTCGCCGAGGCAGGTCGCACCGACGACACCGACGGCCTGGTGGGCGCCGCAATGGCGCGAGAAGCCCAGTCCGCCACCGGACTGCCCGGTGGCATCGCGATCCCGCACTGCCGCTCCCCCTACGTCGAGACGCCCACGATCGGCTTCGCCCGGCTCTCCCCCAAGGTCGACTTCGGGGCTCCCGACGGACCGGCGGATCTGGTGTTCCTGATCGCCGCACCGGAATCCGGTGGGGCCGAACACATGAAGCTGCTCTCCAGCCTGGCCCGCGCGCTGGTCCGCAAGGACTTCGTGGCGTCACTACGGGGTGCCGCGAGCGTCGACGAGGTGGTGGCACTCGTCGACGGCGTGGTCAACCCGGCGCCTGTTCCTGCCCCTGCTCCTGAGCCTGTTGCTGAGCCCGTCAAGGCGGTGTCGATCGTCGCCATCACCGCCTGTCCCACCGGCATCGCTCACACGTACATGGCGGCCGACGCACTCAAACAGGCCGCCGATGATGCCGGGGTCGAATTGACCGTCGAAACCCAGGGCTCGTCCGGAAGCACGCCGTTGTCCGCGGCGACGATCGCTGCGGCCGATGCCGTCATCTTCGCCACCGACGTCGGGGTCAAGGACAAGCAGCGTTTCGCCGGCAAGCCCGTCGTCGCCTCCGGCGTCAAACGCGCCATCAACGAACCCGGGGTGATGATCTCCGAAGCCATCGGCGCCGCAGGCAATCCCAATGCCCCGCGAGTGGCCGGCTCGGTTGACGAGGCCGCTCCGGCCGCGTCGGGCGACGTGGGCTGGGGCACCCGCACCCGACAGATCCTGCTCACCGGCGTGAGCTACATGATCCCGTTCGTCGCGGCGGGCGGTCTGCTCATCGCCCTGGGCTTCCTCTTCGCCGGCTACGACATCGGCAACACCCCGGACGGCCAACCCACCCCGCTGGCCTACGGAATGAACTCGCTCGGTCATCACATCGCGGTCACCAACACCCTGGCCGACCTGCCACCCGGTGGTCTGACGCAGTACCTCGGCGCGGTGCTGTTCACGCTCGGCGGACTGGCGCTCATGTTCCTGGTACCCGCACTCGCCGGATACATCTCTTTCGCGATCGCCGACCGGCCCGGCATCGCACCGGGTTTCACCGCCGGAGCGGTGGCAGTATTCGTCGGCGGCGGGTTCATCGGTGGCATCGTCGGCGGTCTGATCGCCGGATTCGCCGCCCAGTGGATCAGCTCCTTCAAGGTGCCACAGTGGTTCCGGGGACTGATGCCGGTGGTGGTGATCCCGCTCGGTGCGTCACTGATCGTCGGCCTGTTGATGTTCCTGCTGCTCGGCCGGCCGCTGGCCGCGCTGACCACCGGTCTGACCAACTGGCTCAGCGGCATGACCGGGACTTCGGTCGTCATCCTCGGTGTCATTCTCGGTTTGATGATGTGCTTCGACCTCGGCGGCCCGGTCAACAAGGCGGCCTATGCATTTGCGACCGCGGGCCTCAACGTCGCCGACCCCGCCACGCTGCGCATCATGGCCGCGGTGATGGCCGCCGGCATGGTGCCGCCGCTCGCCATGGCGCTCGCCTCGACGCTGCGGCCGCGGCTGTTCACCGAGCCGGAGCGCGAGAATGGCCGCGCCGCATGGCTGTTGGGCGCGTCCTTCATCTCCGAAGGTGCCATCCCGTTCGCTGCCGCCGATCCCCTGCGGGTCATCCCGTCGATGATGCTCGGCGGCGCCGTCACCGGCGGGCTGATCATGGCGTTCGACGTCACGCTCAAGGCGCCGCACGGCGGCATCTTCGTATTCTTCGCGATCGGCAACCTGCTGTGGTTCCTGATCGCCCTGGCTGCCGGCACCGTCGTCAGCGCCCTGGCGGTCGTTGCGGCCAAGCAGTTCGCAAAACCGTCTGTCACCACGCCGGAAGCTCCGGCGCTGGCCACCACCTGAGTCACAACCCGAAGGAGAAACAATGCCAAGCAAGACTGTCACCGTCGGTTCGGCCATCGGCCTGCACGCCCGCCCCGCCGCGATCATCGCCGAGGCGGTCGTCAATGCCGGAGTTCCCGTCACCCTGTCTATGGACGGCGGCGAGCCCGTCGACGCCGGTTCCGCCCTGATGATCATGACGCTGGGTGCCGGCAATGGGGCTCAGGTGACGGTGGATTCCGACGACGCTGACGCGTTGGCCAACGTTGCCGGGCTCGTGGAGCAGGATCTGGACGCGTAGGTGCAGCAGACTTGGGAACCAGGGCTCCCGGTACCCGCGCGGATGGGCCTCTCCTCTCCGGCATTTGGCGCACTGCGGCCACTGCTTGGCTGAGATACTGAGAGTGAGTATTTGTTCAAGTCTGGGGAGGCTGGTCTGTGGGTGTGTTGGATGCATTTTATTCAACGTGGACGAGCGCACGAAAAACGTTTGGGCAAGGCGCGCCTCAGGATGGCGCGACGCTAGACCAAAGTTCGAAGCTGACACAGATGAAGACCGGCGTAGAGGCGGCTGCACCGGACGCCCGGTGGCAAGGCCCGGCATCGGAGGCATACGCGGCCAAGAACAAGGAGCATGCCGGTGTGTACGGCAAGTTGGCTGAGTTGGATCAGAAAATGGCCGCCGAAGTCACCAACGCCTCTAATGTAGTTGCGACGGGCCGCAAAAACCTGGACAACATCAAAAGTTGGGTCGACACCGCGGCCGCAGCTATACCGAGCGGTACCAGCGCAATCGATCGTGACAGCAAACTCCTGTCTATCGCCAGCCAGGGAATCGGCAAGGTCAGCGAGGTCATCACCACTTCGAATGCTGCGATGAGCACAATCGGTGGACGGGTCGACACAATCAAGAGCGAATGGCAAGCGATGGGCAATCGCCCTGGCGGGCCGAAAGAAAGTCCGTCAGATATCCGCATGCTAGGCGGTGATATCAAAGATGGCGAGGATAAAGAGAACAAACAGGACGGCGTCGCCGGCAGTCCAGCCATCAATGAACAGGCCCGCAAGGATGTTGATGCCGCGCTCAAAGGCGATAAGGATGCCCAGCAGCGTGTAAAGCTCACACTGGACTCCATCGGAGGTGAAAAGCTCTCCGGCAACGAAAAACTCGATCCCACGCAAGCTGCGTACCTAAGCCAGATGCAAGCGCAGCAGAAGCTCAGATCAGTTGACGAGCTAGACGAGGCGGCCAAAAAAGGCGCCAGCGGAATCATGGCCGATTCATGGAATCTAATGAGCAATCCAAATATCGAATTTCCTAAGACAGAATCGAT
The DNA here is from genome assembly GCF_058270035.1 of Mycobacterium shunyiense. NCBI lineage: Bacteria > Bacillati > Actinomycetota > Actinomycetes > Mycobacteriales > Mycobacteriaceae > Mycobacterium > Mycobacterium shunyiense. The sequence continues at coordinate 415,974 of NZ_JBZDPT010000031.1, forward strand.
TGACGGAGCACTACAGTCAGAAGAATCAGTTAGAGGCGGCTTTGATAAGCTTCCAGACGGCGTTAGGTCAACTCTCGAATCACCAGGAATTGAACAATCTGAAAACCTGCAGAAGATAGCCGATATTGCCAATACTGGCAACGGTGAGCACTTTTCGAAAGGTACCGATTTCGACCGCGGCATGATGCATAAGGTAGCGGACATGATGGAGTCGCCTTTGTGGCGGTCCGATGACGCGCCCTTCCGTATCTTTAACCCTGTAACCGGAGATTTCATGGATTTGCCTGGCAGTTGGGACGATCCACGTCCGCCGCACGCCGCCCTCGAGAAAGTCGCATCTGACGTAATGCTTGCCGTTCACAACGATCACCAGGTAATCCATGATGCAATAACTGGCGACGTGGCCTCAGGCAACCCGTATGGTGAGAAATTTAAGGTCAATAGCGAGCATCTGATGTACAACCTCACACACGAGGCCTGGGGCGATCGCGGCACAGGTGCCGGCTCCCTTTTCGAGTGGACGAAATCGGCGGCCATTGGCCCCGAGGAGGGGATCGCAGCGTCCACAGCACATACGTACGGCGAATACCTCGGCACGCACTCAAAAGAACTGATGCACCTCAGTGGCGACGATACGATCGGCCTCGATGGTAAGCATACCTTGGGTGGCGTAAACCCTCACTTGACCAACGCGATGGCTACCGGGCTTACGCCTTATATCGATAACATCGCTGGCTTGTCCAACGGGCTGCCAGGTTTTGAACCATTGGATACGTACAACGATTACAAGGAAAACTCGCTGCCAAACACAAAGGGCTTGTTCGCCGTTCTTAGTAGCGAAGAGAGCTCGGCTAAACTGTGGAGTTCCGAAGTATATAAGCATGCCTTGGCATATGAAACGGCGTTCGCAGTGGATCCACAAGATCCGAACTCTGGAAACAAGTTGAATTCCTCCGCTACGCTGCGCGGACTCGTCGATGATGGATTGGTCGCAGCCCATGACTCGTTTGCCGCAAATCAGAACGAAATGAACGCAAAATTACAGGAATGGAAAGAGTTCGCATACGACGCTGCGCTCGAAGATCTTAAAGTAGGGTCGGCCGCGCTGCCAGGAGGGATTGCGGCAAGTCCAGCCATTGGCGTCGTTGGAGCATCATTGCGCGATGAAATTCTCGGAACTACGGAAGTGATGGATCCGAACAATCCAATTTCAAACATGAGCGACGAGACAGCGAGTGCCCGGATAGTGAGTACGGTAGCGCAGGTTGGCGGAGATGTTCACCTCCCCCAAGCCCATTACAACGAGCAAGGTCGACTGGTTGGCTATCCGCCTGGTTCGCATGCTGTGATGGTGGACGGCCAGATCGTCCGTCCACCGGAGGCGAGCTTCGACGAGCATGCTCAGGCTGTCCAAAAGGCGGCAGAGACTGTAGTTGGAGGGCACGACCCATTGCAAAAGATGATCACTAAATACAACGGAATAACCGAAGAACCTAACCCGCATGATCCTGCAAAGCGCGACAAGTAGACATCGCATATGAAACGCCTTGGTGCATTATTCCTTGTGGCGGCGCTCGCCGCTGCCGGTTGCATTTCTTGTAAACAATCGAACCCAGAAAATCTGCAAACGGCGGGTGCAGGTTGGCCTTCAGATTTGTCCGACTTTACCATCAATTGGACGGCCGATAAAGGCATTGATCTGGTCCACGACGGAGCAGCGATCGCCACAAGGGCGTATGTCGAGTCGTATTACTTGGCGAGTATCACTGAAGACGAAACGTACTTGTACCCGGGGTTCGCAGAAGCAGTAGAACCGAATCAGTCCGCATCACGGCCGCTTGGAAGGTCTCACCTACATCCGCAGGTGGGTATCTCCCCGGCGGCAATTTGGGTCGGCACTGCGCGTCATCGGGTGCTGCGCCTGGACCGCCTAGGGGATGACGTCACTGCTGTCGTCTGTGCATACTTGTACGGTTCGGCGGGCACTATTCCCGCGGCCGAAGGCTATTTCGTGAATGTGGGGATTGGCGACGAATTTAATCCTGGCATTTTCCCGATGAGGGTAGGACTGCGAGCTCCCGACGATTCCACGAAATTGTTATCGCAAAAAGGGCCCTCGAAGGCCCCCTTCCAAGATGTCTTCGGAGGTTGGAAGATAACCAGCTTCCTGTTCGACTACTTTACCCAGCCCGCGTCGTGGCCAGAAAAGGGAAGCGATCTCGCCTCGTGCATCGCGAGGGACGAGCGGCCAGCGGAGAATACGCACTTTGAACGTGATAAGTCGTACCCACGGTCGGCCTTCCCGACACTGCCTTCCGTGCCGGGATGGCCGGAGAAACCTGTTCTGAATTAGCCACCCATCTCCTGATGGACCGACTGGTCACAGGTCGCGGGCGGTTCTTTGATGAATCCGGGGCGATGGCGCGGAAGCCGTTTCCTTCCCACCGGACTCATCGGTCCGAGGTGGCAGACCCTGCAACTCCCTCATCCGCTCCTCGCTCATGATGCCGGCATGCGCGGGTGCTTTCTCTCCGTCAGTGGGCGCACCAGCGCCCCCGGATGAGCCATCCGCTGTTGGCGGCGCACCCGCGTTGGTTGCACCTGACTTCGTAGCCAGGTCAGAGGCGGCAGTCCCTCCAGCCGCGCCACCTTGAGTGGCCGCTTGGATTATGCCCTGCACGCCCTGCATCGCCTGCTGAGGAATCTGAGACAGTCCCTGCACGATGCCCTGGACCGGCTGCGTTATTCCTTGCATCATCTGCCCGGCCATCTGAGAAAACTGACCCATCATCTGACTTCCGGTTTGGATCCCACGGTCTTGGCCTCCGTCGGGAGCAGCGCCCGCATCATAGCCACCCGCAGTTGTCGCTGGACCCGCTTCTCCGGCACCACCTAGTCGATCAGCCTGGGCTTTAAGCCTTTCGGCGGCTTCAAGATCGCCGCGCTCATAGGCATTAGCGGCCTGCCGTAGTGTCTGGGCCAGCCTCTCTGAGTCCGCCTTGGCGGCGCCAACCGCTCCACGGCGCGCGTCGATGGCAGTGGCGAAGGCGGCCGGGTGGCCGATGGTGCCATGGCTGCTCAACACCCCGGACAGCGCGGACGCACCGTCGATCACGTTGCCCGCGTCAGTGGCGACGTTGTCAAACTGCCCACCCAAAGCCGTTATCGCACCGGTGAAAGCCTTCAGCCCTGTCATCGCCGACCCTCCGCGTTGCACGTCAAACTCCTGCCGACGATTCTAAGCGGTCGATCATGACCTCCTGGACAGAATTCCCTGCTCATAGCGTCGGCTAAGTACGCTCCCTTCTAACCGTTCATTCGCCCCCAGCCGGCGCGGAGGGAGAAGTGACAGCCACACCCGAACCCGGTGACATCCCCCGCTTGCCGCGTGCAAAGCTCACTGCGGGCACAAAGCGTTATCAGCCTCACCTGGGCACCCTTATGATTGCCTGCGTGCAAATAGCCGGACGGCTTGAAGTGAGAAGATGCATTGTCGAGCAGGCTGGAGTTTGTTTGCTGAATGTGCATCAGCACACTGCAGACATGTCCGATGTCCTTGGGGGAGTGTGAGGCGTGCAGCGCTTAGCCGTGATGCTGCTGGCAGTTTTGTTGGCGCTATTCAGTGCGCCTCCGGCGTTCGCGATCGATCCGCCTGCGATCGATGCCGCGGCCGTTCCGCCTGATGAGACGGGTCCCGATCAGCCGACGGAGCAGCGCAAGATCTGCGCTGCGCCGACGGTCATGCCGAATTCGAACTTCGCGGACAAACCGTGGGCAGCGGACTACCTGAAGCTGGCCGAGGCGCAGAAGTTCGCAACCGGCGCCGGCGTAACTGTCGCGGTGATCGACACCGGGGTCAACGGTTCCCCTCGAGTTCCGGCCGAGCCGGGTGGCGACTTCGTCGACGCAGGCGGCAACGGAATGTCCGACTGCGACGCCCACGGGACACTGACCGCGTCGATCATCGCCGGACGCCCGTCCCCCACTGACGGATTCGTCGGTGTGGCGCCTGATGCGCGACTGATTTCGCTGCGTCAGACGTCAGTGGCTTTCCAGCCCAAGGGTTCGCGGCAGGATCCCAACGATCCCAACACCACCCAAACCGCGGGCTCGATCCGCAGTCTGGCCCGCTCGGTGGTGCATGCCGCCAACCTGGGCGCGCAGGTCATCAACATCAGCGAGGCCGCCTGCTACAAGGTCACCCGCCGGATCGACGAGTCCAGCCTGGGCGCGGCCATCAACTACGCGGTGAACGTCAAGGGCGCGGTGATCGTGGTGGCCGCCGGCAACACCGGCCAGGACTGCACCCAGAACCCGCCGCCGGATCAGTCGCTCCCGGCCGATGCCCGCGGTTGGAAGGGCGTGCAGACGATCGTCAGCCCGGCCTGGTACGACCCGCTGGTGCTGACCGTCGGCAGCGTGGGCCAAAACGGTCAGCCGAGTAACTTCTCGATGTCGGGCCCGTGGTTGGGTGCGGCAGCTCCCGGCGAGAACCTCACTGCACTCGGCTATGAGGGCCAGCCCATCAACGCCACCCCCGGTGAGGACGGCCCGGTGCCGCTGAACGGCACGTCGTTCTCGGCCGCGTTCGTCTCCGGTCTGGCGGCGCTGGTCAAACAGCGCTTCCCAGATCTGACCCCTGCCCAGGTGATCAACCGGATCACCGCCACCGCGCGCCATCCCGGCGGCGGCGTGGACAACTATGTCGGTGCCGGAGTCGTCGATCCGGTTGCTGCGCTGACGTGGGAGGTCCCCGAGGGCCCGGCCAAGGCGCCGTTCCGCGTGAAGGAAGTTCCGCCGCCGGTGTACATCCCGCCGCCAGATCGCGGCCCGATCACCGGAGTGGTGGTTGCCGGAGTTGCACTCGCGCTGATTCTCGGGATCGCCGCGATGACCCGACGCGCATTGCGGCGGCGCCAATGAGCTTCTTGCAGCGGCATTTCGGCTTCCGCTTCACCACGGGGCACGCCATCTGGGCGGCCACGCTGATACCGGCGTGCATCGCGATATGTATGCACTTCAACCTGCTGTGGCTGGGAATCACGCTGTCGGTACTGATCGCGATCTTCTCGGTGCTGACCATCCGCGGTTACCGGCTCACCGGTTGGGTCCGGGCGGTCTTCTCGTGGCGCCGCCGCCACCGCAGTACCCCCGACGTGCCGTCGGAGCCTGCGGTCGGCGCCACCGTCATGCCCGGCGACCACGTCGCGGTGCGCTGGCAAGGTGACTACCTGGTCGCCGTCATCGAGCTGGTACCAAGGCCTTTCACCCCGACGGTGATCGTGAACGGCGGTGCCGTCTCCGACGACACCGTCAGCACCAAGCTGGTCGAGAAGCTGCTGGCGGCGCACTGCCCGGACCTCGAGGCCGACATCGTCTCTGCCGGCTATCGGGTCGGCAAGACCGCGCCCGCGAGCCTGGTGGCCCTTTACGAACAGGTGGTGGGCCCGTACCCGGCACCGGCCAACCGGCGGACCTGGATTGTGCTCCGCGCGGACCCCGAGGAGACCCGTCGCTCCGCCCAGCGCCGCGACAGCGGGGTGTCCGGGCTGGCCCGATATCTGGTGGCGTCTGCCACCCGTATCGCAGACCAGTTGGCCAGCAACGGCGTTGACGCACGCTGCTCGCGCAGCTTCGACGATTTCGACAAGGCCACCGAGATCTCCTTCGAGAAGGAGACCTGGTCAGTGATCAAGGGCCGCAGCACCTTTACCGCGGCCTACAACGCTCCCGGTGGTCCCGACGTCTGGTGGTCGGCGCGCGCCGATCACACCACTACCTGCGTGCGTGTGCGCCCCGGGGCTGCCCCGACTACGACAGTGCTGTTGACGACGTTGTCCAATCCCACTACGCCGCGCGGGTTTTCCTGCCTGTACGGCGGGCAGCGGGCGGCCCTTCAAGGTCTTACCCCGGTGACCGACAAGCACCATGAGCTGCCGATCGGCTCGGCCGGCGTACTCGTCGGTGAGACCTCAGACCGCTACCCGGTGTACATGCCGTTCGACAATGTCGACGTCAGCATCAACCTCGGCGACGCGCGCCTGTTCACCCAGTTCGTCATCCGCTCCGCCGCATCCGGCGCCGTGGTGACCCTCGGGCCACAGTTCCGCGAATTCGCCACCATGATCAACGGCCGCGTCGGCCGAGTGCCCCGCGTCGCCTGGCCGCACTCGACTACGTACCTGGGACCGCATCAAGGCGTCGGCCGAGTGATCATGCGGCCCAACTTTATTGACACACCGCGGCACCGTCAGCTGCCGATCACGTTGATCAATCCGCGTGAAGAGAGCCGCTACCAGATGGCGCTGGAGCAGTGACATCAAGCTTCCTGGGAGAGGGGTCCCAGAAAGGTCGGGAGGACACCGTTATGACAAGGACATGGGCAATCAAGTCCGGCCACGCGGGGCAGGGTTCGCAGTGAACGACGATATGCACCCGGAAGTCGCCGCGGTTCTACGTCAGGCGCAACGCCTTCAGTCGCTGATGGACGATCAGCTGCACAAGATGGCCAATGAAACCTTCACTGCCAGCGACGAAACCGATACCGTTGATGTGACCCTCGACGGTCACCACAACCTGAAATCGATCTTCATCGAGGATGGCCTACTGCGGCTCGGCGCACAGGCGGTGCAGCAACGCCTCAACGAGGCGCTGCAGAAGGCTACTGCGCTTGCGTCGGCTTCGATCGAGGCAGACCGCGAACGCATCGACGAGGTCGCTGCCCGGATCACGGCCGAGGATGCTTAGAGGGGAGGAAAGCCGCTGAGGCCCACTGGGTTATCTCAGCACGGGTGGGCTGCCGTTCCGGCGGTGAATGTGATCGGTCGTTGCAAACGCTTGGCTTCCGAACTCACTCCGGTGCGGCCGCAGGTGAATCGCCGACCATTGAGTGAACTGTTGCCGACTTCGTAGCTACTGCGACAGGCCCACTCGGCGAGATGAATAGGCTGACTCGCGAATCGCTCACCGCCGCAGACTTCGCGTCGTCGACTAGAGATCCCTGGATGGCTGGCATAGCCGACCCCGAGGTAGACGCCAGGAACGACAACGCGCTTCACGCGAAACAAGATTCGAGTTCTCGGCTGGCACGGCGAACCGTGATGTTCTCACAGGTCGCTGTGCCAGCCGTACAATCCCTACTTCTTGTTTTCCTTACCTTCTCTGCGCGGCCGGTGCCCGATGATGGCTTCGGTGTGGGCGCGGTCTTCGACGTAGAGGTCGTCGTCGGGAGTCAGGTTGGGATCGCGGCGCTTCTCTTTGCCCTGGTTGCCCTGACCGTGGCCACCACCCATACCACCCATGCCGCCGCCCATACCGCCCATGCCGGCACCACCCGGCGCCGCGCCAGCGGGCCCGGCTCCACCGCGTGCCGCCGCGGCGGGATTGGCCGCCACGGAATCCGCGCCGACCGCTGGCCCCAACGGGGTTGACGGCACTCCGCCACCTCCACCGCCGAGGCCACCTCCGCCGCCTCCGGCACTCGCCGGCTTCAGGCCGGGTTCGCCCAATCCGGGAAGGTCTCCAAGCTTATCGCCCGGCAAGCCGCCGGGCATGCCGCCAGACGGTGACCCTCCACCGGACGGGGAGCCACCACCAGATGGCGAACCGCCGCCTGAGCCGGAGCCACCACCGGCGCCTTTGCCTGCACCAGACTGAGCCCCGGATTGCTGCCCCGTTTGAGTGGCGCTGGCCGGCGACATGGATGGTTCTCCGGCCTGCGCCTGATCTCCGCTACTCTTACCCTCGCTCTCGCCGCCGCCACTCTTGTTGCCGCCGCTGGTTCCGTCTTTGCCACCAGTGTTGCCGGGGCCCGTACCCCCGGCTTTCCCGAATGGCGGACTCGGCGGGGTGGGCATCTCCGGCCGAGCCGACTGCGCGTAAGAATCACGAACCCCCAGAGATTTGCGTTCCTCTTCCTCCATGCGGTTGGCGACAGCGTCGATGTCGGCCTGGCTCGGATTGGTCCCGTTCAACAGGTCGTCCATGGCGTTTTCGAGGTCCTTGTATGCCGCTGCAATCGGCTTGTGTTCGGCCTCGGCCTTGTTGTGGCCCTGCATAATTGCCAAGGCTGCGACACCGTACTTTCCCCACGCGTCGGAGAGGTCCTCGATCCAATCGCGAAAGAGGTTGAACTTGGCGAACGCTGCGAACGCCGCGTCGCCCTCCCAGCTTTCGATGTTCGGGGCGGGGATATTGGCTTTGAGTCCGAAATGTGCCTGTGCCGCTTTACCGATCGCCTCATTCAGTGAGGCGGTATTGCCCGGGTTGTTGAGCAATTCTTCGGTTTCGGGCACCGTGGCGTACCCATCTGACGTCACCATCGCTGGTTGCGGCGGCGCTGGGGGCAGTTGCACATCCGGTCCCGACGTGTTCGGAACCGGGATCGCTTCGACAGCGCGCACACGCTCGATGCCGACCGCGGCGGAGGTATCGACGTTCGTGTACGCGGTGGCCGTATCGCGCAGCATGGCCGCCATTCGCAGGCTTTCCTGTTTACTGGCCTCCGTGTACTGCTGTAGCGACTCCCCGTAGGCGTTCAGGTTGTCGATCGCTGCCTTGGTTGACTTCAACCCGTCCGGCGCCGTAGCCCTCGGGGCCTCGGAGGGCCACTCCCCCTCGTTTCCCTCGATCCACTGCGCCCGCTTATTCAGCTCTTCGGCAGCGACCTTGATTCTATCTCCCACCCGTACTCCTCATGCCACAGCCTTCAACGAAGACCCTTGAGCCACAACCACAACAGTGCCGCCCACATCCACCCGCCGCCCACACACAATCCGTAGATCAAGCGGTTCAGGTACCGCGACATAACCATTTTCATCCGAAAGAGGCTGTCCACCAACGGGTTTCATCCAACCCAGCCCGCCTGCGCCGTCGGGATCGAGTTCGCGCTCGTCAATAGAGGCGCTCAACTCGGGTCTCCGAGCGCATCAGAGTTCAGCACACTCACATGCTGCCAATACAGCGCGTCGGCGATCGCCTCCCGCTGACTGGGTCCATCGGTGGCCGTGTATGCGGCGTGCATCGCCACCTCGTACATGTGCTGGCCGTAGGCCACCATCGCCTGCAATTGCACCGCCACTCGACCTGGGTCACTGTTGAGCAACGGACGGAACACCGCCATCAACAACTTCACCCGACGATCCTCCGGCGGTTGTGGATCCACCGGCGCCGGCGGCAACAACTCCGTCAAACCCGCATCGCTGACCTTCGACAAACGCTCGGCCACCTCTGGCGCGATCAACATCAACCGCGACCGCCCCTGCATCTGGCCGTTGGCCGGCAAGTCGTCGGGATGCAGTACAACGGTCGCGGCCCCCGAGTCAAACCCCTTGAGTTGATCCTCGAGCGCAATCACGGCCCGTAATTGCGTGTCGTGGGCTTGAGCCCAACTCTCCAGCGCCAACATCGGATACGTCGCCGACCGCCCCCGCTCCGTAGCTGCAACCGACTCATCCAGGCTGGCGAACTTCACCTGATCCGGCAAATTCACCCCGTCAGGCACAAAACCCAACCCATAGTTATTGGCCACGACAATCGTGCCGTCGTTAGTCAATGCGGTCAGCCACATGAACCGCGGTGCAGTCGTGCCCACGTTCAGCGCCGCCGCGATCCGCCGAGCGAGCTCCAACGGATCAGAACTGGACCGCCGCGACGCTTTCGCAGCTGCGTCGCGCTCGGCACGTGCCGCCGACACCGGGATAGGCGCCACCTGCGCTCCGCCACCGGCCGTCGGAGTAGATGCCGAGTTCACCGCCGGACCGAGCGCGCCAGGAGCCGGCGCGCCGGGCGAAACCGGCGCGGCGGGAGGTGCGGTTGGTGGAGGGCCCAGCGGCATCGGAGTGCTCGGTGCGGCACCGGTGGCCGGACCCGCACTCACCGGAGCGGCACCGGCGCCGGTCACGCCACCTGCTGCCTGGGCCATAGTTCCCGGTGCCGGCGCGCCCGATGGCGGGCCGGCCGGTGTTGCGTTGAGTGGTTGCGAGGTAGGCGGCCCACCAAGCGGTTGCGACGGCGACGACGACATCTGTTGCGGGGGCCCACTGGCCTTAGCCGCGTCTGCCATGCCCTTCTGAAACTGATCCAGCGGGTTCGTCGGCTGAGCACCTGTACCGGCGGCGCCGGTCGGAGCGCCAGTGGCACCCGCTGCGGACGCGGCGTCCGACTTCGACCCAACCGCCGACATCGGGGACACGTTTGGTCCCTGCGAACCGCCACCGGTCGACGGTGGCGCGCCAGAGGGCGTGCCAGTTGCGGGAACTGGCGTAGGAGCAGGTGGTGCTGCGGGCTTCGGATCGGGATTTATTGGTACCGGCGCGGCAGGCGGCGTCTTTTCACTGAGCCCACCAGGCGCCGCCGGCCCCTCACCCTTGCCCCCAGGCCCGGCTGGGTTGACTGGTGCCGGCGCGGCGGGCGGCGTCTTTTCACTGAGCCCACCAGGCGCCGCCGGCCCCTCACCCTTGCCCCCAGGCCCGGCTGGGTTGACTGGTGCCGGCGCGGCGGGCGGAAGCTCTTCACTGAGCCCACCAGGCGCCGCCGACCCCTCACCCTTACCGCCAGGTGAGCCAGACGGCCCTTTCTGCGCCGGGTCGGGCATCTTGCCGTCTGCACCCGGCGTATGCGCTGGCACGTGCAGATGGTGCGCTAGAGATTTCGCCGCATCGGAGACATGCCCGACGTTTTCGTTGTAGCCCTTAAGAATCTCGTCCTCGATCCGATCGGACCGAGTGTCTTTGAAGGGAATCTGGGGAAACCCCTCGTTGTGAATATCTTCGCACATCTTCTGCACTCGCTGCGCGGTCGAATTCACCAGGTCTTTTGTGTCGGCAATCATTTTCTCGATGAGTTTTAGTTTGCCTTTGACGCGCTCGGCTGACGCCTGACTGTGTTCATGATCGGTGATGATCCCCGAAGCCTCGTCATAGGCCGCTTGGGCTCCGGTGCCTTCCCAGTGGTCGGACAGCTTCATTCTCTGCCGACCCGCCTGGGGAACGATCTGATCGCGCAAATTCGTTGCCAATGTGCCGAACGCATCTGCTGCTGCCCCGACGGCCTCTTCGTCGGCGTTGGGCCATCCGGCACCGACTACCGTCTGGCCGCCATATTCACTGGTATCGGGCTGTTTCGTCGCCACCCCCGCTACGCTCCACTCGGCTTCCCGGGGCTACTTTTCATCTGCAAGCTACTACCCCAATGCCTTGCAAGCAGAGTCAACGAGGTTTGCTATGCGCGTCGCAACACCTACTAGGTTGTCATCGGCCGGAGTGTATGTAGGCAGGGCCTCCAGATAGGCTTTACGGTACTGAACCCCGAGGTCTGCGAAATCGCGCAATGTCGGATTCCCACTTTCGCGGCCCAATGCAGACAGTTGGGTATTGAGAAGCCTCATAACCGGAACTACATCGTCGTTGATCTTTCGTTGTTCCGGTGACCATTCGACACCAGGGATATCCGGACTTATCTCGTTCCAGGATTTACTATTTGCAAAGTACTGCTCTAGGGCGGAGTTCCATTTCGGGCAGACCGGATTCGGCTCGGTCAGCAGTTTTTGGGCATCAGCGGAGCCTCGAACCGGAGCAACCTCATCGGGGGTAGCCAGGGCCGGAACCAACGGTCCCCGAGCAGCCGCTGAACCATAATCGATCGCCGCGCATATTCTTGAAAGCGTGTCGGATGCCTGGATTGCGACCGCAGCCAAGTTGTTATCGATCGGGGTATAGCTGGGGATACTGTCCGCATAAGCCCGCGCGTAGGCGATGAACTGTTCGTATAGTTCCCGCATCACTCGGTGGGGTGTCAGTTTCGCCGAGGGAATGAGTTGATCAGCGGCATCTCGGAACGCCTGCCCGGCGGCGTCATACTGGGCACGAATCTCCGGGGTCCACTCCGTCGCCGGGATCCCCGGGTCACGCTTCTCCCAACCATTCCTGGTCCGGCTGTCGAGTGTGCTCGCGATTGGATACCGCGTCTTGCACGAGGGGTCCTCAAGGATCACTGCAACCGGCCCGGTGTCATTGGCGCTAGCAATGTCGGGATTCGCCGCACTGCTAGCCGAGGCACTGGGCGGGGACGCCGTGAGCGACGATGGTCCACCCTTGTCGCCTTTGTTCGCCACGGACATTGTGACTGCGGCGGTCACTCCGATCACCGCCACCAACGCCACCCCACCCAGCGCCCACTTCCAGCCGTTCCTGCGCTTGGGGGCCTGCACGGGTAGCGGCTGTTGTTGCCACGCCGGGGGCGGGCCACCTGGCCCGGAGCCTGCGTGTGGGGGGTACCCGCCGGATCCGCTGTAGGGCGGTAGGGCACCGCCATGTGGCGGCTGTGACCCCCCCGCGGGCGGCACCGAACCAGAAGGAGGCGGCGGCAGAGTCACCGATGCACCCCCACAAGTGCATTCATGCCACTAATCCCAACAACCCTGCCGTACTTCACAGCGCAACCTCCGGTGACGTCTCAGTTGTCCGCCGATACCGGTCCCCAGGAATCGACGGTTCTGTCTGCGGAGCACCCACGGGTGCCTGCGGTCCGGGGCCACCATCAACCCCGGCCGAATCCTTCTTCTTGTCCTCGTCCGAGGACCTATCCTCGGTCGGCTTCTCCTCGCCCTTCTCGTCCTTGCCCGCCGGGGAGTCAGACTGCTGCTGGGTGCTCCCAGCTGTCCCGTTGGCAGCCCCATCTCCCTTGGCGCCCTCACCCGGTTTCTCTGAACCCTGTGACGCCTGCTGCACGATGCCCTGCACCCCCTGCATCACCGGCTGCACCATCTGACCAGCTGCCCCCGCCGCTTGCATGGGCACCTGCGCAGCCTGCTGGCCCACCTGCATCGCCACGCCCATTAACTGGCTCAACAAACTCATACCGCCATCACCTGCGGAGGCGGCTGCCGGCGCGGCGCTCGCAGGGGAACCGGCCCCGAACGCATCGGCAGGGTCAGCCAGCTTGCGTTCGGCCGCACCAATCTGATCCCCTCCGGCGCCATCGGTACCGTGGTACACACCTCGCGCAGCGTGCAAGTTCCCGGCAAACCGCTCCTCGCGCGCACGAGTAGCGACAACCTGCTGTTTCACGTCGGCTTCATAGTCTGGAACAACCGCTGCCACCAGAACGCTGACGGGATCACTGCCAGCTGTAACCGCAGGAGCTGGCGGCACTGTTACCTCGGCCGGATCCCAGGCAAGTTTTGTCTCGTCGACCCGAATACCGGGATACCCCATCAGCAATTCCCCTCGCACAACCCATGGCACATCCACCAACGCTGGCACAGCACCTGTCAGCTTAACGGCCCTTCATTCCCGCCATATGCGCCAATTCTCAGTATGGCCACCCTGGCCCGCCAGCTTTAAGCAAGATTCCTACCCAGGCAAGTCTCTCGACGGTCCGAACCGCGATCAGCGCTCCCCTGCTTGAAGCAAGGAGGCCGCCCTCCTGACAGCCTCAGCTGCCAAACAAATCCGGCAGCTTCGAATGGCTGCACAGGTGGGTCGTGATGGTTTGACGCGGCCCTGACAGGATGTGCAGCCTCATTGGTTGTAAAGCGTTAGGGCCGTGCAGAACTCGTTCCGGCGCCAGCCGCCGTCACGATTCGAGACCGGCGGATCTAACGGAGGCAATGGAACGCAGCCTGCGCGCGGCTTCCTGCCCCTACGTGAAATGGATTGCGCAGATAGGTTCACAGGGCTCGGCTATCGAACTCCGGTGCGCGTAGTCGTGGGCATCACGGGGTGATCCTCACGCGCGAAGCGGCAGCCTGCCATACTCCTTCGGACGTTCGCGGAGGTCGCCGCGGACGGCGAGGATTCAGGGGGCAGATGTGGCTTTGCAATCGATGGCGCGAGGGATAGCCGTTGCGGCGTTGCCAGTGATCGGTGTTTTGGCTGGGTGCTCCGGCAGCTTCGAGGTCGGCACGATGTCGTCGTCGTCCTCGTCGTCTGCCACTTCAAGCGCGCCCTCCATTCCCGAGGTAAGCAAAAAGGCTTTGGAGTCCGCTGCAACGAAGCAACTTCAGCCAAAAATCGACGTTCCAATCGACTCCGTTGATTGCGACGGTGGTCTTCCCGCCAAGGTGGGCGCGACCCAAACGTGCACTGTGACTGTTGGTGAAGACACCTACCACGCGACGGTCACGGCCACCGAGGTCAACGGCACGAACGTCGACTTCCACATTTCGATTCCACCCGGCCAGGGGAAGTCCGGCGACTCATCGGGTTCTGACGACTCGTCGCCATCACCGAGCCCGGCAAACTGACACATCCCGCCGGTGCGCCGGCGTCGGGTCGCCTCGCCGCATGGCGGGAACAACACGGCACAAGCCAAACATCGCTTGCATCGCAGGACGACTTAGAAGAATATTCAGGCTGAGCAGACCTTCGTCCGCGGATGATCTGCTGCGAACGTGACTGCCGGCCGGCCGGCCGACTGCCAAGGGGGATTGCTGGCAAATGGCGCCTTACGGTACGAATGACTGGGACGACACCGACGACGACAACATCCTCGACGCGCTCGACTTCGGCACCCCGGTGTTCGAAGACGATTCCGGCCTCGACGCTCTGCCGGACCACCACAGCGGCCAGGACTTCGACCACGGTGAGGACCTCGACGCAGCAACTGACTACCTGGGCCAGGCGTTCGAGGAAGCCGATGTCAACGGCTTCGGAGCCGAGGTGGACCAGGCTGAGCCAGATGAGATAGAGCAGGTCCCGGTGGTTCAGGCCATCAATCCGCCTGGCACTGTCACCGTCAGCGCGTACCTAAATGGCTCGATCGCGAAGGTAGAGCTGGCCCCGAAAGTCGCCACACTCACCGAAGCCCAACTGGCCGATGAAATCTTGTTCGTGGCCGGGGTGGCCGCCAAACGCGCGACCGCGGTGCTACACGGCGAAGCCGTGGGGATGCTCGTCGAGCAAGGAATGGACTTCCGCGAAGCTCAGTACTTCGTCGAGACAAACATGCCGTACGCAACCCCGAAGCAAGCCGACGACGCCGAACGCGCGCTCATAACGCGGCACTTCGGCCAGTAGTCCTGCACGTTCCGGTCCTGGTCGACCCCGCGCCTGTGACCAATGCGCTGACGCGTGGACAGGCAGGCTCATTTGAGCGCCGTGGCGAGGTCGGCAAGACCAGATTGGGGAGAGACTGAGCGAGTTCATGAACGCCGTCGCCGTCGCGGCGGCCGGCACACCGTACACAGTCGTGCCCACCAAGCGTGGTTTCGATGTCCAGTTGGACACCGCGAGCGCGCAGTGGTGGGAGCTCTTCGCTCGCGTCAAGATGCGCAAGTCGTTCCGTTGGCGGGTAACCGAGAAACGAGGTGGCAGTACATTCACCGTCACCGACCGGGAGGTTGACGTCGACTGGCGTGCCGGAGCGCCTTCCTTAAGCGTTGGCTCGCAGTCGTTTTGAGATGGTTTCGACTTGTCCACGTTGTCCTGGAACGGTTCGTGGAAGATTCAAACAGGACGCATCGTCGAATGGTCACGCCAGAATATCTGGGCACTGTCTGATCGAGGCCGCATCGAGCAGGTTGTCGACTACAAGTTCAACGCTCGCGAGGGCCGGGATCTGATTCGAATGGTTGCCAAGCAAATTGGGCTCAAAGAGCGCCAACCATTGACAGTGAAGATGACGTGGGCCATGGTGTCGGCAGTACCGATCGGATTCGGTATCTACGGGCTGGTGGAACTGGCACACAAGGCCTTGCCTGCGCTGGGATGAGCTCGGGCCTGTGGCCAACTCACGTCTCACACGCTCCGGTACAGCAGTCCTTTGTACGTCCAGCCAGAAGCGGTCGCGGTATCTCGCAACGGATTCTTCATGTCGTTCGTATCGAATCGATAGTCGTAACCGTTGACGGTCCCCGACGCAGTCACCTGTAGGTTGCCGCTGGAATCGACCCGGATCTGGCGGAACCGATTGTTGTCGTCGCGGCGCCACTCCCACATCTGGTCTTTGGCCCGCAGTTCAGACTTCTCCGGATCCAACCGCATTAGGATCATGAAGCTCTCGTTGATGTTGATCTCGTCGAAGATCGGCTGCCACCGCGGATCGCCCGTCCGCCACTCCGCGACTAGGTCAACCCCCTCCTCGGATGTGCCTTGTCGCACTCGCCACGGCGCTTCAGCACTGTTCAGCCGCATCAACCGTTGCCACAGCTCTTGGGGCGACACAGCAATGACATCAGGCTCCGGCTTGCGGCTGCCGCTGCCGAAGAAATCAGAGAAACCCACGATTGCCCCTCAGGACATCGGCTTGTCGTCGACCTTGGCATCGAACTTGAGGTTGTCGCCACTCACCGATGTCGTGGTGACAGTCACACCCAACTTCGTGCCCTTAACGGTCAACACACATCGCTGCGTTGCCCCGACCTTGGCGTCAAGGTCACCGTCGCAGGTCACCGAATCCGCCTTCTTACCCGCCTGGGCTTCCAACTTCTCCTTGACCGTTTTGGCCAACTGATCTTTCGGCGTTCCGGTGCTGCCGACATGTACGTTGGCCGAGCACGCGCCAAGGAGTCCAGCCACCACAAGCATTGAAGCAGCCAGCATCCGGCGCGTATCAAGCTTCGTATTTAGCATCGTCAATTCCCCTCTGAAATACTTTTCAACTACACCATTGGTTTGCGATCAACCTGTATATCGAACTTCACATCGGCATTTTCGACGCCGGTCACAGTAACTGTGACGCCCAGTTTGGTTTCACCAACTACTAACGCACATCGCTGGACGGCGCCAATCTCTGCCGGTAGGTCGCCGTTGCAGATCACGGCGTCAGCCTTCTTCCCGGCCGAGCGCTCCAGAAGTTCTTTAACCCGCGATTCCAGATGCGCCTTACCCAGCCCGGGACGCTCTGCAGGACCGGGAGGTGCATCACCGGTTTCGCCGGGCTGACGGCGAGCTTGGATGGATTCCATGAACTGCACAACCGCGGATTGCCCGGACTCATAGGACTCTGCCGGCGCGCTGTACAGCAGCTGCAGCAGGACCAATTTAGACGGTTCTTCAGTCGGTATTTCGAGAAGAAACTGGGACTGCTTGATATCTACGGATCGTCCGTCAAGATTGACGGTGAATTGAAGTTCCTGGGCGTACTGGTCGGGCGAGGACTCCGAGATCATCCCTTCCCGCACCAACGTCAAATCCGTGGTCCGGCCCGCCAGCCTCTGGCGGTACGCAGCAGCACGCTCAGCTAGGTCACCAGTGGGCCCCATGAGTTGTTCGGTGACCGTGATGTTGGTCGTGAATGGCGCATCAAGATCAGCTCGGCGCAACAACACGATTGATGCGGCGTCCTCGTTCACAACCTCGGGTTCGACAGAGACCCAGCCATCGGGTACGTCGCCTGTCAGCTCAATACCCCGAGCAGCCACATGTCCCCCTTAGAATCCGAACCACTTGCCGACCTTCTTGGCCCCGTCCTTGATGGTGTCGGTGACCTTACCGGGGTCAATCTCCACGTCGAAGCCCACCTTGCCGCCCACGCCCAGTGCGGCACCGAGCGATCCACCGATCTTGAGCTTGCCGTCGTGGAACCCGGCATCCAGATCTCCCGAGATTCCGATGCCGGCCTGCAACTCTCCGTGGGCCCCGACGCCCACACCGCCTACATCGACGCTGGCGTCCCCGGTCAGCCGTGCGCCGGCAAACGCTTCGGCCTCCAAATTCACGCCATCAGCGCCTATGGACGCATTGGCGGTGGCGTCGGCTTCGACGGCCGCGCGTACCTCGCCCTCGGCCTCGGCGATGCCATAGGTTGCCGAACCCTTCGCCTCAGCACCAACCAAGGTCGCGTTGGCGTTGGCACCTGCCGAGATACCGTCTGAGGTGACCTCAACGTTGGCCTTCGCCTCCGCGCTGAGGACATCGACGCCCGCAGTGCCCTTGACCTCAACTCCGTTGTCGAACGTGTGCTTGCCCTCGGGAGTCTCCTTCGAATAGACCGAAGCCTTTCCGCTGGTGACTTCTTTTTCGTAGAGCTTTACGCCGGGGCCCTTCTTGGACTTGTCGTCACCGTTCTTGCCGTCTTTGCCGTCCTTGTCCTTACCGTCTTTGTCCTTGCCGTCTTTCTTGTCGTCTTTTCGGGATCCGAAGTCACGCTCTTTCTTGTTCTTCGGGTCGAATTCCTTCGACTTCTCGAGCACCTTCTTCTTCTCGCCCGGCTCAAACGCCTTCGCCAGAAGGTCATCCGCCTTGTCCGCAGCTTGCAGCAGCTTGTCGACGGCTGACTGGGTGTTCTTCACCATCGTCTCTACGAGCTTCTTGCTCTCCGCCTGAAGCGATTCGACCGACGGTGCTATCACTCGGCTAGTCGCCGCGTCGATCACAATCCCGTAGGCCCCCGCCGTGGAACGAAGTGCCGCCAGTTGGGATTTGACCTGACTTACCTCGTTCGCCGCGGTCCGCGCGGCGGTGGAAACGCCCGTTGAGTCCTGGACATGGCTCTGCAGATCGCTTGCGCGGGCCTGTGTCTGTTGCAGCGCCGCCGCCGACCCCTGGCCAGACCAGCTTTGGAACGCAGTTAGGCTCCCAAGTGAGCCACTGACCCGAGAGGCAGCTTCAGCTCGGACCGCGCTTGACTGGCTCACCGCGTTGATTGCAGCAGAATCCCACCGATCGATATCGGCTACGTTCAGGCCCACGGATCAGACCGCGGTGGAATCGAATGCGTCGCCCGCCGACTTCACCGACTCCGCCTCGGATTCATCTGTGTGGCCGTACATCGCCGCGGCGGCTACGAAACGCTCCCCGTGCCCAGAAATATTGTGGTGATGAATCTCGGCGTCCTCGTCCCATTCGGCTAACTTTGCCGCCAAGGCGGCGGCCGACTTACCGATCCACCCGGACTGCGCTGCCGCGAGCTGCTGGCTCGAGGAGGCAAGTTCACCCCGCAACGTTTCAGCAAGCTCGCCTACCTGCTTGCCCGACTCATGCACAGCCGCCGCATCCACACGTAGTTGGCTCATCGGCCCCCCTCTACCAATGCTCAAACAGTCCGCCAGGCGCGGCCTCTCACGAGTAGCTAGCCTAACCCGCGGTCACAGGCCTCAGGTGCAGAAGTTTTGGTTCAGGGACCGCAACCTGCCGGCTGAGCTTTCAGCTGGCGAACAGTTCCGCCGGCGCAGAGTGTTCCTGCGACCAGTCGGTCCACACGGGCGCAGTAGGCCCGACCGCGCTGGTCACCAAATCCCAACCGCCGCTTGAATTTGACCGAAACAGTCCGACGTAGCGCTTCGAGGCGCCACCGTTTGCCGCCGCCTCGGCCAGTGGAGTTCCGGCATAGTCGAACGGGCTGCCGTCTGAGTTCTGCAGTTGAGCGGACAGGAACGCCCACCCGCTCGAAGCCTTGAAGGACTTCACCGCGAACTGAGCGCCCTTCCCCAGTTGACCGTCTACGTCGGCAGCGGCGGCCTTCAGGATGGCTTCTCCCTCAGCCGAATTCTGGGCCACGTCATGCAATTGCTGGGCTCCAGGTGTCGATGGTTCTGCAGAGGTACACCCGGCCCCTCCCATTGCCACACACACGGCCAGGAGGCTCATTTGCACAGCGAGCAGCACTCGCCAGCGTCGAGTTGTCATGGTCCGACGGTACGGCAGCGGAAACCGGGGCGCGATCGACTCAACAGCGAACGTGCGCGACTTGACCACGTACACAACGGAACTGTGGAACACGGCCGATCGCAGTATGCCCCGTATGTCGGCTACGAGCCGGCGACCGCCGTCGCCGAGCGAGCATCGGTCTCCCGATACCTCACCGCAGCCCCAGCCGGATCCGTCCCTGAGGCGGTCGCATCCTTGGCGACAGCGTCGCGCTGCCCGACCAAGTTGATACCCGCGGCGCGGCAGACATCTGCAGTTCGCAGGCCTGTCACACCGCCCGCCGCGGTGCGCAGCGGAGCATCCACCCTGAGCCCGGACAACTGGGCTCCCGCCTCATGAAATCGGTTGGCGGCGTTGTTCAACGCGTCCGGTCAGACCTGGAACTCGTTGCCCATCTGATCCCCAACCGACTCCGCTAGTGCAACCGCAGGTTTCGCAGCAGGTCGTACACGCCGGCGATCCACAGCAGCAACGGAATCACCGCGGCGATGGCAGCGCCGTCGCAGAGTTCCAAGATCCGCTTGGTCACCGGTGACACGCGGCGCACGCCGTCGGTGGCACCGATGGCGATCACCGCGACCAACCCGAGCGCCGTGTAGATCACCAGCACCAACCACGCGCTGCCGGGATTCCACAGGCACAACCGGACCATCACGCCGGTGGGGACGGCGACCGCGGCCGCGAGCAGCGCCCAAGAGCACCACCGCTCGGCATACAGCCGCGACCGGAAGCCGCAGATCACAGCGACCAGGGCGGCCACGATCATGCTGTGTACAAAGAAGTGCCCTTGCACCACAACGGCAATCGCGCCCACCGAAAGCACCAGCGCACCGGCCGAGAGAAACCCGATCAACAGCTGCCGGGTGAGCAAGCTGCGCTCCTGCAGCCGAGCCGCCGATTCCGGCACCGAGGCGATGATCGCCTTCCATGTGGGAGAGGCCTCGTCGACCTCGTCGGGAGTGATGACCGGGTCGAGCAACTCGTCGTTGGACACCGACTCACCAGGCGCCGGGATGGGCGGCAGGGCGATACGGGCAACGGCGACAGTGAGTTTGGCGGCGTTGGTCACCACGATCAACCCGAAGGCGATGGCTCCGGCCGGGACCCAGGCACCGCCGTCGTAACCGACGGTGATCGCCGCGCCGGTGATGGCGATCGCCAGCACTGCCGCGAAGGAGGCCACGTCAGCCCGACCGCGCGGCCCGCCACGGGTCGCCAAAGTCAACAACAGCACCACCGCGCCGGCCCCGGCGAGCTGTGGCGCACCGAGGGAATCGGCGTCATAGGGCAAGGGCACGGCCAGCGCCGCGGCGCCGCCCAGCACAATCGTCGCGGCGAGCAGCAGGCTCTCGGCCAGATCCAGGTTCTGGTACCGGCTCTGCGCAGCGAAGCTTCCGCCGAGCAGGCCCAAGCCGAACAGCCCCAGCGCCAACGCCCACCACCAGCCCTGGCCTGCCCCGCTCCAGGACACCAGCGACATGACGGTGATGACCGTGGCAACTACTGGAATGGCAATGCCGACAAAGCGATTCAGTGCCGTACGGTCGAAGATCGGTGATTCGTCGAGCACCGCGATCGCGTCGATCACGTCCTCGACGAGCGGGCGGTACCGCTCGGTACGGCTGACCGAAACCAAGGTCAGCAACGAACCGTCGACCACCCCGGCATCGTCGAGCGATTCGTCGGCCTTCAGTGGCGGCGCACCCGGGCGGGCGAATGCCCACATGCCCTGCTCGGAGAAATCGAAACCGGCGAGGGTGTCCTTCGGAGTGTCCTCGAGCAATTCGCCCAGGACACTCACGGTTTCGTCGATGTAGGTCTCGATCGCCGCCGTGGCCGGCAACACCAGATCCGTCATCCGCTTACCGGTGAGGATGGTGACCCGGGTGGTGGACGGCCGGCCCGGCGTCGAGCTCGATGTGTCAGCGGCAGCTGCGGTCGCGGTCAACGCCGTTCAAGCCTGTCGAAATCGTCGGACAGGGCAGCGGCCAGCTCGGTGATGCGCCGCTGGTACGTGTCGCTTAGCAGCTCGAGCTGGATCTCGGTGCCCGCGGCGATGTGCTTGTCCCACGGCAGCACGATGACCCGGCCCGGAGGTACGTGGCGTTCGAACTGCTGCACCAGGTCCTCGACGTCCACGTTCGGCTTGCCCGGCGTGACGTGGTTGATGACGACACAGGACCTGCCGAGCAGATCCTGGTATCCGTTCTGGCGCAACCAGTCCATCGTGATGGCAGCCTGCCGGGCCCCGTCGATCGAGGCACTGGCCACGATGACCATGCCCGACACGGTCGACAGCACTCCGCGGGACGCCTTCTGGAACAGACCGGCGCCGCAGTCGGCGAGGACGAGGTTGTAGTAACGCGACACCACGGCGGTGGCGCCCTTCCAGTCGTCGTCGTTGAACTCACGCTGTGCGCCGCTGTAGTCCTCGGACGACAGCACCTCGAGGTTCGCGCCGTTCATGCTCGTGTAGGCGCGAATGTCGTTGTAACGCGACAGTTCCTGGTCTGCGAGTAGATCGGAGATGGTCGCCGCGGACTGACGGCCGGCCCGGTCGGCCAGGTTGCCGCCGTCGGGGTCGGCGTCGATCGCCAGGATGCGGTCGCCGCGGACCTTGGCCATGGCCGATCCCAGCGCGACCGTGACCGCGGTCTTGCCGACGCCACCCTTCAGACCGAACACACCGATCTGGTAGGAGTCGCGGGCGTTACGCCGAATCCGGCTGTGCAGTTCGAGTTCGTAGATCTCGTCGGGCGACAGGCCGAGGTTGATCCGCGTCGTCAGATACAGCCAGTGGCGCCAACCGCGCTGGGACGGCATCTTCACGCCGGTCTTCACCCCGACGTGCGACAACGCGTCGATCGCGCGGTGGTTGCCCATCGTGGCGGCCGAGGTGGGCCCGGGCGCGGCCGGCGTCGGGATGGCCTGCCCCGCTCGCCACTGGCCACTGACCTCGGGATCGAGATCGGCGAACTGCGACGGTGCCGGGCCGGGCGCGACGCGCGGAGCCGGACCGGGCATGGTGCGGGCCTGCTCGTGCCGGGCACCTTGTCCGAACTGCTGTTGCTGCTGTGGTGCCCGCAGCATGGAGTTCTGCGGCCACTGGGGCGCGCTCGCCGGCGGCTGTGGCATCGGCGCAGGCATCTGCTGCGCAGTCTCCGCGTGCCGCGGCTGCGGGGCGGCCTGAGTCTGAGTGGAGGCCGTGGGGGCCACGGGCACATCCGTGGAACTGGTCTCCCCAACCGGCACCGGCGGTGGCGCCGCTGCCGCGGCGGCCTTCAGGATGGCATCTCTGTCCACGATGGCCGTGGCGTCGTCGACCGGTTTACCCGGTTCAGACGAATGAAAGAGCCGGTCATAGTCGGCCGACATGGGGACCCCTCAGATAGTCAAAAACAGATGGTTAGATCTTTACACCCAAGCACAAGTGGTGGGCGGGTTCGGCCCATCATCAGATAGTCCGAACACCCGCCCACCAAAGCATGCTTGTTGCCGCGTAGTACTAGGCAAACATCCCCGAGACGCCGGCCTCGGTCTGGGCCATGGTCTGTCCCGCCTCGCTGATGGTCTGCGCAAGGTTCTGCAGCGCCTGGTTCAGCTCGTTGGAGGTGTTGTCCCAACGGGTCTGGACGGCCTGGTAGGCCTCCGAACCCGAGCCGCCCCACGCCGAGGCGAGCGAGGCCAGCGAACCCTTGCCCTCGTCCAGCAGGCCGGCGGTGGTGCCGACGGCGCCCTGGATCTCACTGGCTCCGCCTTCGATACCGGCGAAATTCCAAACCTGTTCTGTCATGTCTTGTCTCCGTTTCTAGTGGTCGTTAGGTCAGATCTGCATCGACGAGGCCAGGTTTCCGGCCTGATCGTCGTCGGTGCTGGAGTACTGGGTACCCGAGGTGTGGATGTTGGTCGAGATCTCGTTCAACTCCTGGATCTGCTTGTCAGCAGCCTCGTGGAACCGGGCCAGCGCGGCCTGCGCGGCGGTACCGGCCTGACCCTGCATCTGGGCAGCCAAGGTGCCACCGGTCGACTCGACCTGAGCGATCACGCTCTTGAGCTCACCTGAGATGCGCTCGAAATTAGCAGCCTCCTTGGCGAGGACGGCGGCATCTGTATTCATCTGTGCCATGTTGGATTCCCCTTATTTTTCCTTTGTCCTCACCAGAGAAAATTTGGCGAGTCCCCCGGCCGGGTGGCCGGAAAGTCTGTGTGGTGGACGACTTACCAGTCGTCGTCTGCGTCGTCGGTTTGGTCGTATGTGAGCGAGGTCGGCGCGATCAATCCGTCCTTGGTGCCGCCGCTCTTCTCTTCGTTGTTCTTGGCAGCGTGCACCGGTGCCCCGCCTCCTCCGCCGGCGCCGCTACCGACCGGGGCCACCGGACCTGCGGCGCCCGCGGCCGAGGCAAACCCGGCGGGCTTGGCTTCCCCGCTGATGCCCAGCATGCTGGACAACAGCGCCGTCCGCGGCGGAGATCCAAGTGCGCCCGGCAGCGACGCCGCACGCACCAGGCCCGAACCCGAACTCGGGCCCGTACCCCCGGCCAGCGGATGGTTCGAGAACGGCGAGGCCCCCATCAGCCCCATCTGCATGGCCTTGTCACTGCCCCCCATGCTGGAGAACTGGCTGACCATCTGCGTCACCTGCTGCAACGGTTGCGTCATCGCCTGCATCGGGCTCTGAAGCATCTGCGGGATCTGTCCCGCGATCTGGCCGGCCTGCTGCCCCATCTGCATGACCATCTGCATGCCCTGCTGCATAGGGTTCTTCTCCGTCGGGTCCTTTTCCTGCTGCCCGGCGTTCTCACCCTTGCCCGCCGCACCGGCTGCCCGCTGCTCGGCATGGTTGGCCTGCGCAGCGGCATTACCGGTAGCCAATTTGATCGACGAGAGCGTGGAGAGCGCGCTGATCCCTTCGATCGTGGCGTTGCGCATCATGCCCTGGGCCGTCCGCGGAGCCGTCGACGCGAGCGCCGCTGCCGCGGTCGTCTCACCGATTCCGGGCATCACGATCGGCTTCATCGGCACGATCGGCTCGAACAGCAGGTTGGCGGTGGTTTCGGCGTGATAGGCCTCCATCGCGCCGGCAGCCTGGTTCCACATCCGGACGAAGTAGTCCATCTCGTTCAACCCGATCGGCATCGTGTTGATGCCGAGGAAGTTGGTGGCGTTCAGGACTGCGTTCGTGATGTGGTTCTGCTCGATCTCCGGAATCGGCGGGGTGGTCGTCAGAGCCAGGGTGTACGAGCTCGCCTGGGCGCTTGCCTGCAAGGCCCGCTTCTGCGCCTGCAGCACCATGGTCCGCAGCCACATGATCATCGGCATGGTCGCTGCGACCGCGCGTTCACTTGCCGCGCCGCTCCACACCGAGGTCAGCGTGCTCAGCGCCCCGGCCAGCTCGTCGGCTTGGGTCTCCAGCAGGATGGCCAGACCCTCCCAGCCCGCTGTCGCCTGGAGCATCGGCGCCGGGCCCGCACCCAACATCAAGCGCGCGGTGTTGACCTCTGGCGGCAATGCAAACCAGGTCGGTGGAACCGGTGGTGCCATGACCATTGCTGGACGACCCTATCTCTGACGATTTGCCGACTGGCGGCTTAGAGCGTGGTGGCCTGAGCTGCGTCGACCGCGTTGTAGATGCCCGCGATCTCCTGGAACGCCGCACCCGCCCGGGTGAGTTCCTCCTGGGCGAACGAATTCGCGGCAAGAGCCTCGACTCCCTCGCTGGCGAACGCCATCGCAGCGATCACTGAGACCTCGTCAGCGCCGGCCGGAACCAGCGCGGTGACGGCGGCGGTAGCGGTGGTGCCGCCGGCCAAACCGCGGGCTGCGTTTGCGATCACCTGCGCCGCAACACCTTCGGCACCCGGGTTGTGCATCAACGGTTCCATTTGCTTACTCCCCTGTTTCGATTGCAAATAACCAGGGACAAGCACTCAAGACCGACGTGGCATGGAGTTTGCCAAGTCGCCAAGGAATCTGTCCCCCGATCCCTTTGCTGGCGGGCCGCCGCCAGCGTTGCTGAGTGCGTTGGATAAATACTAACTGCAGTTTTGGAGTGCTGAGAACACTTATTCCGCGGGCGGATCGACATAGGACGCCTGGATGACTTCCTTACCCTCCGGCGCGACCATAAATGCCTGGCCAGGCGGCCTCTTCTTGACGATGATCTCCCGCGACGGGAAGTCGTTCTTCTCCCCGGACAGGAACAACGTCGGCGAACCGGCACCGTAGGCGGCACCCACGAACTTATCCATCGTGGCCCGGTGCGCCAGGCTCATCTGGCACGTCACGATCACGTGCAGACCGATGTCTGCTGCCGCGGGCAGCAGTGGACCCAACGGCGCCATCGGCGACATCATGCCTGCGGCCGCGGTGATCATGTGCCAGTCGTCGACCAGCAGCACGATGTCCGGCCCACTCCACCACGACCGCGCCCGCAGCTGCGCCGTGGTCAGGTCGGGCGGCGGCAACCGCTTCTTCAGGTTGGTCGCGAGCGCCTTGATGGCCTCCTCCAACGATGCACTGTTGCGGTTGATCGCACCCGCCGCCAGCAGATGCGACTCGGGCACCGCGTCCAGCAGGCCAGACCGGTAGTCGGCGAGCATGAACCGCACCTGGTCGGGACTGTTGCGACTGCAGATGGCCTTGGCCACCGCATGCGCGATGGTGGTCTTCCCCGACTTCGGGGCGCCGAAGATCAGCAGGTGTGGCGTCATGTTCATGTGGTTGTAGGCGACCGCGAGATCGGATTCGCGCAGCCCCAACGGCACCTGCCAGCGCGTCCGGTAATCCGAATCGGGTCCCGGCGGGTTCGGGTCGAGCTGGTGCAGGTAGATCTTGTCCGGGAGAACCCGCACCTGCGGTGCCTGGTCGGTGTAGCGCGAGGCCACTTCCCGCACACTCGCCGTGATCGCATCGACGATGTTGGCCGAGCTGTGCACACCATCCAACCGGGGAACCCCGATCATCAGGTGATGTTTCTCGAGGGAGACGGCACGACCCGGCCGATTGGCGGGGATGTCGCGGGTGATCCGGTCGATCTGGGTCTCGTTGACATCGCCGAGGCGGAACTCGACCTTGGTGCCCAGGTAGTCGCGCACACGTGACTTGAGCTCGGTCCAGCGCGGGGTGGAGATGATGACGTGCACGCCGTACGCCAGCCCCTGGCCGGCCAGGTCCTGCACCGCCGGTTCCAAATCGGGGAAATCGGCTACGAACGCAGGCCAACCGTCGACCACGAGGAAGACGTCTCCGAACGGATCCTGTGCAGCCGGATTATTCGGATCCTCCCGCATCTCGCGGTAGGCCGAGACCGAGCCCACCCGGTATTGCTTGAACACCTGCTCGCGGGCTCTCAGCACCGCCTTGACCTCGGCCACCACTCGGTTGACCCGGTCCGGTTCGGCGCGGGTGGCCACGCCGCCCACGTGCGGCAGGTCTTCCATGTACATCAGGCCACCGCCGCCGAGGTCGATGCAGTAGAACTGCACCTGCCGCGGCGTGTGGGTCGCCGCGGCCGACAGGATCAGGGTCTGCAGAAAGTTCGACTTACCGGTCTGCGGCGCGCCGCCGATCGCGATGTTGCCACCCGCGGCCGAGACGTCGACGCCCCAGATGTCCTGCCGGTGCCGTCGCGGCTCGTCCATGATCCCCAGCGGAAAACGCAACGGCTGACGCTGGTAGTCGCGTTCGATCAGCTCGTTGAGCGGGGTCGGGTCGGTCAGCGGCGGCAGCCACATCTTGTAGGCGCGGCTCTCACCGGTGCCCAACTGTCCGAGGACGACCTCGCGCAGCACCCGGGGTTCAGCGTCTGTGCTCATCGCTAATTCACCGCCGTATCAAAAATCGGGGTCGTCGTGAACTGATGAATCCGCACCCGCGCCTGCCGCTTCTCCCGCGGCCGGGCCTCGCCGTCGACCGAGTCCTCCACCTCGGGCACGTAGTTGGCGCCGGTGTAGAGGGTGCTGAACTTCACCGGGTCCTCCATACCCACCCGCAGGAAGCCCACACCGCTCTCCTTGTTGGTGATGTACTGCGCCTCGGGCGTACCGATCACCGCCTTGGACTCCGATGAGCTGGTGGTACGCAACGCAATTCGGTAGGTCAGGTTCGGCTCGAGCTTGTCGATCCGCACGCCGCCGGTGTTCAGCGACTGGGTGGCCAACAACAGGTGCACGCGCAGCGACCGGCCCACGCGGCAGATGCGGTCGAACAGCTGGATGAAGTCGGGGTGGTTCTGCAGCAGCTCGGCGAACTCGTCGACCACCACGAACAGCGTCGGCAACGGCGGCAGGTCGGCACCGCGCTCACGGTGCTTCTCGTACTCGGCCACACCGGACAACGCACCCGCGGCACCCACCTGCATACCGGCCTGCCGCAGGATCTGCTGGCGCCGGTCGAGTTCACCGGTGAGCACCTCGCCCATACGGCCGACCAGCTCGGCTTCCTCTTCCATGTTGGTGACGACGGCCGCGGTGTGCGGCAGCTTCTCCATACCCAGGAAGGTCGACCCGCCCTTGAAGTCGGTCAGCAGCAGGTTGATCTGGTCGGGGTGATGGGTGGCCACCAGCGACAGGATCATGGTGCGCAGGAACTCCGACTTACCCGAGCCGGTGGTTCCGATGAGCATGCCGTGCGGACCGGCACCGAACTCGGCGCCCTCCTTGATGTCCAGCTTCATCACCTCGCCGGACTTGAGTTCGTGTCCGAACGGGATCTTGAGCCGGTCGCGGTCGGTGTCGGTGAACATCCGCCAGCGTGCCGGGGTCACCTCTTCGACCGACTTGGCGCCCACCAGGTGGTGCCATTCCTTGGAGACCTTCTTCTGCACCCGGACGTTCTTGTCGATGATCGTTCCGGTGATCGACCAGCCGGCCAGCTTGCGGGCGATGCGGCCCGCCTGCGCCGGGGTCAACCGGTCGACGACCCGCGTGACCTCGCGGTAGTTCTGGTTCGGCAACTTGTCGTCGGCCGTCCCGTCTGCGTCGACCCGCAACCGGTACGCCGAACCCCGGTGATTGCCGAGCGTGAGCACGGTGACCCCGGCCCGGCCGTCGACCGGGAAGCCGGCCTTACCGCCGGTCAGGTCCACCACGATGACGTACGGGCCGCCGGGTGCGGCATCGGCGCTGTGCGGGCCGCGCGCGGTCAGGTCACTCAGGCCGTCGGGGCGGGTGTAGACCAGCCGGGTGGGCCCGGCCGCATCGGTGTCGGTCTGGTGCTGCACGTGCGGCAGCCACTTGAGCCACGACCACTTCGGGTCCTCCGGGTTGTCGGTGAGCACCCGGATCTGCAACAGGTCCGGGGGATGGAACACCGCCAGATGACAGATCATCGCGGTGAGCATCGCCGACGCGCCGTCGAGGTCACCACCCACCGCGATCGTCGGAAATGTCCGCAGCTGAACAAGTTTCGGGCAATCGTGGATCAGGCCGTGGGTGCGCAGGAACTTGGTCACCCACATGTGGCTGACCGGCTCCAGGTGCGGCTGCGGCGCGCCCTGCGGACCGGCGAGTTCGCCGCTGGTGTTCGGCTTGAGCAGCCGGTCCACCGCGATCTCGGCGCCGATGCCGATCCGGGTGGCGGCGTAGAAGTCGGAGTTGGCCTGACGCGACCACTGCCGGTGGGTGCCGATGATCGACAAAAGATCGTCGGGATGCGGTGCGTGGTAACCGAAGAACGAGACCTGAGCCGACGCCGACGACGTCACGCGGGTGCGCAGGCCGGCCAGGTACCGCAGGTATTCCTTGCGGTCGGCGTTGATCTCGGGAACCTTCTTGCCGCCGCCGCCACCGCTGCCCATCATGCCGACCGTGCCCATGATCATCATCAACGGCATCATCAGCATGTACGGCGACAGCTGACGCACACCGGTGAAGATCATGATCGCGATCATGCCGATCATGCAGCCGCCCATGACCCAGGGCATTGCCTTCTGCATACCCGACGGCGGGATCTCGATACCGAGGTCATCCGGTGCGGCGACGTTGATCTCGCCCGGTGTCAGCCGCGGCCCCCGCTTGATGGTCGGGGTGAACTTCTTGGTTGTCATGAGCCTTGCTTGCTTTCCACTTTGCGCGGATGGGGGTCGGCAGGCAGCGTGTCGTGCTCAAGCAGCGCCGCGTCCTTCGACAACACCGGGCCCTCCACCAGCAACCCGACGACCTGCCACGGTGCGTTCACCGCACCGGACAAGCCCAGATTCTTCGCCGCATCGTCATTGGCGATGCCGTACCGCACTCCTTGTGGGTCGATGTAGTACAGACTCTCGCCCACCCGCGGATCCGGCGACTGAAGCCGCACGAACTGACCACCTTCGATGTACACCGTTGCGTCACCGCCGATCTGGTCGATCCCGGTGCCGACCGCCGACGACGGGATCGGCAGCCTACGACCGGCGATCACGGTGGTCTTGGGCGCCTGGTCGCCCGGCTCCCGCTGCCAGGCCCAGCACAGCACCGGGGTGTCCTGACGCAGCAGCACCTCGAGCGGCTTGTCCGGCAACGGCGACCCGTAGACCTGCTCGGCGATCTTGGCGACCTGGCTGGCCTCCACCGACGGCGGCTTCATCAGGCCGTAGGAATTGGTGGCGCGCAACGCCGCAGCGGTGGTGGGGTTGACCCGGGCCACCCCGTCCGGCAACACCACATAATGCTGCGGCTCGGATTCGGTGGCCGTCTGGAACACCGAGCCGATCACCAGATTCTCCGGCAGCCCAACGGTATTCGGTGCACCCGCGGCCGCGATCGCCGGCAGCTGCCATGGGCCCCGGTTGGCCAGTGCGTTGAACAACCCCTCGGAGACCGGGGTGGCCTTCGCGGTCACCGGAATGCCGACGGCCGAGCTGATCGCCCGGTCCCCCAGGTCGATGCTGTGTCTGCCGTCCTCGGTGACCAGCCAGTTACCCCCCTCGAAGGACACCAGCATGCCCTGGTTCGGGCGCATCGGGCCGACGGCGGTGTCCGTTGCCAGCGACCTGATCAGGATGGAGGACTCCACCTTGGGTGCCGAGCTGTCAGGCTTGGCGACGGTGTCGCACAACGTCCATCGCGAGGCGGGCGCACCGATCGGGGTGGCGTACGGCGCACCGGGAATGCCGATCGGCTGCCCCTTGGGCAACCGGTTCAGCTCTTCGGACTTCACCGCAGACGGGGTGCCGGAGTTACCCAGCGCCAATCGCGCCGAGGTCAGGTTGTACACCGGGCGCAGCAGATTGCTGCCGGGCAGCATCACGTAGAGCTGATTGGTGGTGCGGTCCACCAACAACTGGTCACTGCCCTGCTTGCCCAATGGCTTGAAGTACGCCATCAGACCCGCGCCGAGGCAGATCAGCACCGAGACGACGACACCGGCGAACACCGCCCGGCTGTAGAACTGCAGCGGATCGTCGAACATCCGGGTGTCGCGGCGCACGATCGCGTGCTCGACGCGACGCAGCAGAAAACGCCAGCCGCTGACCTGGACCTTGGTGGTGAGCCGGAAACCTGCCATCGGTTATTCGCCGACATTCAGGCGGCTGTGCACCGCCGCGATCGCCGCCGACATGTCGTCTCCGTTGATCTCACTGAGCTGCTCCACACCCAGACTCTCGAAGTCCAGCGACCGGGACAGCCGCATGTCGCGGTTCTGCTCACCGGCTTCCACCAGCTGCCGTGCATAGCGACCGTTGCCTGCGATGTCCAGTGCCGGCTTGTTGTTGAGCCTGCGCTGGCTCAACAACGAGGCCGCCTCGTTGACACGCTTGCAGGCATCGTCGTCGAGCCACGAATCATTCGACTTGGCAATGACTTTGGCGATCTCGACGATGTCGTCGGGCGAGTACGAGTCGAACTCGATGCGGGTGGCGAACCGGGACCGTAAACCGTCGTTCGCCTCCAGGAGGCGGTCGATGTCATTGCTGTAACCGGCGATGATGACCACCAGGCGGTCGCGGTCGTTCTCCATCCGGGCCAACAGGGTGTCCAGCGCCTCGGTACCGAACGGGTCGGCGCGGCCATCGCGCTCCTGGACCAGGGTGTAGGCCTCGTCGATGAAGAGCACACCCCCCAGGGCGCGATCGATCGTCTTGGCCGTCTTGACCGCCGACTGGCCTTCGTACTCCGCGACGAAATCCTTACGCGAAGTTTCGATCAGCTTCGGCTCGGCGATCACCCCGAGGCCGGCCAGGATGTTGGCGACCACGCGCGCGATCGTTGTCTTACCCGTACCGGGCGGACCCGCGAAGATCATGTGCTTGGAGGTCTGGGCCACCTTCATGCCGCGCGCGGCCCGGATCCGGGCCATCTGCGTCGCCGCCCGGTAGGCCTCGATCTGCTCCTTTACCCGGCTCAGACCGATCTGCTTGTCCAGCTCCGCCTGCGCCTCGGCGAGCAGCTTGTCCCGCCCGGAGGTATCGGCCACCACGCTGGACGGATCCCACGGATCGGTACGGGCAGCGATCTTCTCCGCAGTGGTGGTCTCCAGACGGTAGGCCGGATCACGCAGTGCCGCAGTGACTTTGGGCTCAGGGAAGTTCGCCTGCAACCATTCCAGGAGAACTTGGGCCGATTCCTCGTTGCCCTGGTAACGCCGCGCCATCGCCAGGTACCAGGCAATCGCCGGTGCGCAGGCCTGACCGGCAGGTGTGTCATTGGCCTCGGTGAGCCTGCGGTCGGCCTCGGTGAACAGTCCGAGGTTGGCCGCCGCGACACCGTGCGCCACACCAGCAGCCGCGGCAAGGAACTTGTCTGGCCACTGGTCGGCGCCGCGCACCTGGTCGATCACATCGGTCCACCGTTGCGCCGCACCGTAGATCACCGCCTTGACCCAGGCCACCAGATGGTCGGACCCGCCGGCGGGGGCATCTTCCAAGGCCTCCATCGCATCGGCGTAGTTACCCTCGGCCGCCTCCTGCACGGCGAAGCCCATGGTGATCGCCAGCGGAGAATTGATCGGGTAGGAGATGTCTTTCCCGTAGATGCCGCCGATTGGCACCCGCGCGCCGACTCCGTTCATCGAGATCTCGGCGGTACCGGCCAGTTGGCCGAAGTTCGAGCGCGAATACCAGGCCCGGAACAGCGTCACCCGGTCGCTGTCACCGCAACGGATCCGACCCACCCAGGCATCACAGGCAGCCTCGTCGTAATTGGTTATCTCGGTGAATATCTCGAGCGAGCGTGCCGGCGAGCCGGACAGCATGCCGACCGCGCTACCGAACATTCCAGCAAGGTGGTCAGCCATCGTCGCCTCCATAGCGGGTCGAAAAGACCTGGGCCCGAGCATCATCGGCTTGCTCCGGGGTAGGTAGATCCAGGTCACGGGTCAGAAAGTCGCGGGTCGCCGCGTCGTCGTGTCCATGCTCCCGCATTCCCGCGAGCATGAACGAGTACTGGGCGGACTTGGCCTGTTGAGCAGCCAGACCCGCGATCACCAGGATCTCCTCGGCGAGATCCCGTTCGGACAAATTGGTGGCTTTCGGTGCCAACTCGATCTGATGCACCCGGCCATCCATGAACGCCGTCACCGTGACGGTTTCGGGCGGATTGGTGACGGTGAACAGCGGCACCGCGAGTGCCTCGTCGTCGACGTCGGACACGTCCGAGTACCCGTCGCCGGATACCGCATCCTCGCGGTCCTCGGACGGTACGACGTCGTCGTAGGTCCCGAGCGCGTCGAGGGCCGCCGCGTTCGAACCGTCGTCCGAGTACGAGAAATCCAGCGCCGAGAGGTCGTCATAGTCGTCATCGTCGTCCGGGGAATGTGGCGGAAAGTCACCCACCGTGGCGGCCTCTCTCAGTACGCGTAGGAACTGTCCGGATCAGACTTGTCGAACCACGAACCAGAGGGCAGGAATTCGATCAAACCGTCCAGCGCCCGCTGCAGATTGTCCTTGGTCCCGGTCAGGAAGCTGCCGTAGAGCTCCCCGTTCACCCGGCGCGGGATCGACACGATGCGACCCTGCTTCGAATCGAGTACGCCTGCGGCCACGTCGACCTGGGAGGTGGTGCCTCCCGGATTGCGCTCGGAGACCACCAGCTCCACCCAGCTCTCGGGCTCGGAGATGATGTTGGCGTAGACCCGGGCGGAGGTCGGCGGGATCCCGTAGCCGGTCAGCTCGTCGGCCGTGCGGCAATTGGCGAGCGTCGCCGCGACACCGGTCAACGGTTCGACGCTGGCCGGCAGTCCTTCGCCGAGCACTGTCATCACCATCCCGGCCAATCCGACCTGCGCGGCCACCCGCTGCAGCACCAGCATGTCGTTGTCGCGGGCCGCGACCACGTGCCGACCGCCCTTGCGGCACACCACGAACCGGATCATCTTGCCGCCCAAGTCGCGACGCCACCAGCGCCCCTCAAGCGTGCGCTCGGGGCGGCTCAAGGTGTCGAGCATCGCCGCCACTTCGGGATGCGGATTGCCGAAGACGTCCAGCACGCCCTGGGCCGTGAGATCACGGGCGACCTGCTCCCACACGATGTTGCGCAGGTCGGGCTGCGGAATGTTCAAGCGGATGCCCATCGAAGGCGGGAAATCAGCCAGCCCCAGCTTGTCGGCAACCACCAGGATGCCGTCGATGGTCAGCTCGACCCCCACGACATCGTCGATAGCCGCGGTGTTCGCGTCAGCGCCAAAAGAATTTGTCATCAGTCCGCTCCGCCTCTACCGCACTGTTCCACGGAGGGCATCGGACGTCGTCGAATCCGTCCCGTCGTACCCGCCCGCTGCGCGGGAGAGCTTCGCCCCGAGGTCTCGCGACACCCAGGCCATACAGGTTCCTGCAGCTCGACGCGCGTTGACCGCGGTCGCGACGGCAGCCGCCGTCGACGATGAAATCGGCCCGTGCGTCGTGCGTACCGCGGTGTCGACACCTTCGACCACGCCGGTAGCCACGGTGAGGCCGGTCGCAGCCTCATCCTGTTTGGCCGATAGCTCGTGCAAATGAGCGGTGGCAACCCGCAAATCACCCGCCATGAAATTCCCCTCGATCCCTGTCCCCGAATTCTTACCTGTCGATCACGGCCGCAGATCCGGGTACACCGCGATCTAATGTAGCCGCCGCTGCCACATGCAGCTGGCCCTGCTCGAAATCCGCCCCGACATGCACCGGAGCCGGGCCCGCCGCGGCGCCGCCTGCGGCCGTGGCCTCGAGGTCCGGAGGCAGTGTCCTGGCGGCCTCGTCATCCGCGCCGGCGCCCGGCGGATCGGCCGGCACACCAGCTGAATCCGTGGCAGGCACGCCGCCGGCCTCACCCTCTTCGGGCTCGCCGACCTGGTCCTCGCCGTCCTTGCCGTCGGTCTCGCGGTCCTTGCTGTGCCCGTCCTTCTCGTCGTCCCGGTCGCGGCCGTCCCGATCCTCGTCGCGGTCGTCCAACTCGTCGGCATCGGTACTTCCCGACGCCTGGTCGAACTGGGCGGCATCGGCGGCGGGGCCACCGGCCTGCCCGGCCGCCTGACTGGCCATGTGCGCCGCCTGGGTCCCGGCCTGGGTGGCAGCCTGCGCCGCCTGGGTGATCCCGGCGAGTATTCCGCTCAGGGGGCTGACCAGCGAGCCCAGGATCCCGCCGAGGGCGCCGGCCGCGCTTGTCGCCGCATCGGATGGTGAGGCCCCGGCAGCCGGCATGCCGGTAGGCATCGACGGCGACAGCGAGGAACCGGACGGCATGCCGGCCTCACCGCCGGTCGACGGAGCCGCACCACCGGTGCCCGACGGGACCTCACTGTCTGAACTGTCTGACGGAGCATCGTCGCCGCCTGTCAGGATGGCCGGATCCGAGGCATCGGGATCCGCCGGCACGGTCGGCACCTCAGAGTCGTCGGCCGGCCGCTCGAATTCCGCGGAGGTGGCGCTGCCTGCCAGGTTCTCGTACTGGACCGCCGCGGACTGCAAGACGGCGGCGTTCTCCTCGATGTGGCCGCACAGAGTTCTCAGATCGTTGTCGGAGTCGCCGACTGCCTTCGCCACCATCGCGAACTCGGCCGTCATCTGGGCCGCCGGACCGAAACCCGGAACGATTCCCGCGCTCGTGGTGAGCATGCTCATCGCGCCCAGCCAGTCGGAGTGACCGTCGAGGCTGTCGCGAGTGGCCGCGATCTGGCCGGCCTCGGTGGACAGCACCTCGGCCACCATGGTGTCCAACCCGAGCATCGTCTGGACCCGGCCGACCTGTTCGGTGTTGCGGCCCGCATAGGCGCTGGCCCCGCTGCTGTCCCAGTTGTCGCCGGGGAAGGCCGACACGAGCACCTGCCCGACCGCCTCCATCTTGTCGGCCCCTTCACCGAAACGGTGTCCGTTCTCCGGATCGCCGACTCCGGTGCTGTGCTTCATCGACTCGATGGTCTGCTGGCCGGCGGCCAGGACCGGCGACCGGGCGGCTCGGATCAGCCGTCCGCCGATCTGCGACGCGAAGAAGTTGGCGGCCTTGTGGCTGAGGTCGGCCACCTGGCCGCCGAACGTGGATACCTGCTCGAGTTCGGAGCCGGCGGTGTTGCGGACGATGAACTCTCCGACCCTTGCGGCACGCTCGGTCCACTTCAGGTTGTTCCCGATCACGCCTTTGCCGAAATCGGCAATGTCCCCCAGCAGTCCCATACCCCGTATCCCCTTCGCCGGAACAGAGATTACCAGCGCATTCGACCCGGTCAGCGCACCAATTTCGGGCCTGCGACCACCTCTGGACGACGGCCGTCGAACCCACTCCGACCACCATCTTTTGCAGTTGAACGGTCCCTTTTGCAGGACCATCCGAGCGGTTGCGCCGCACGACCAGGCGGCCTCTCAGGAGCGGCCGACGCGAGGGCACATCGGGGTGCCGCCGGGGTGGCATCCAGCTCCGCTGCGACCCACTCGGGGTTTGCCATCCAAATTTGCTACCACGTCAGTTCGCTCCGATTCCGGACGGATCATGCAAGCCGCACGGGTTGTGGTCGATACTTGAGCACGGTCAAAGTTCCCGTGTGTGAGTTCCGGAGGAGATTCAGGCGTGCCCGACCCCGACGACACCTTGCGTAGAGAGCTCGGCTGGACGGGGCCGGAGGAATCGCATTTCGAACCCGACACCCGGCCGACCCGCCGCAAGCCACCAGAGCCGCCACCGTCGATACCCGGACGGCCCCCGGTGGATTTCGTGCCGTCGAAGACTCCCGCCGGCTCCGGCTCCGACGATTCCGGCACGTCGCAGGTCGTACCCGTCGATCGTGACGCCGAGCGAGCCCGCAACACGTTCCGGGAGGCGCCTCCTGCACCCCCGACCCCACCGCAGCAGCAGGCGCCGCCTCCTCCGCCGCCGCCCGCGCCGCCGCACGACACCCGTCAGGCACCGCCCCACCAGGCCCCGCCGAACATGGGCCATCCCGAACCCCGGCCGGATGCCTGGGAACAGGGCCCGCCCGGCTGGCAGCTTCCATCGCAGCGGCCCCCGGGCCCCGGGGGCCCACCGCAGCCGCCGTACGGACCACCACCCGGCCAACCCTGGCCCGCCGAAGGCGGATTCGCACCGGATCCGGGCGCGCCCGCACCCGGTGTTCCGCCCCTGCCGACCGGTTCCTACGCGGACCGGATCCGCGTCAACGACCTGGTTCCGCCGAAGCGTCAGCCACCGGCCAGCGGTTGGCGATTGTTCGTGTACCGGGCCACGTTCGGGATGATCAATCCCGGCCCGTCGCCGGAAGATCTCCGGGTCGCCGAGCTGGAGACC
This sequence comes from Mycobacterium shunyiense, assembly GCF_058270035.1. Lineage (NCBI taxonomy): Bacteria > Bacillati > Actinomycetota > Actinomycetes > Mycobacteriales > Mycobacteriaceae > Mycobacterium > Mycobacterium shunyiense. Next base: position 453,226 of record NZ_JBZDPT010000031.1, read on the forward strand.
AAGATCAAGGGACTCCTGCGAGGGCACTACAAGGTCGGGGTGATGGGCAAGGGCGGGGTCGGCAAGACCACCGTCTCGGCCAGCGTCGGGTCGATCTTCGCCCAGTTGCGCCAGGACGATCGCGTGGTGGCCATCGATGCCGACACATCGTTCGGCAAGCTCGGCAGCCGCGTCGATCCCCAGGCCCAGAGCTCGTACTGGGAGCTGGCCAACGACAAACACCTGGACTCGTTCGCCGACGTGCGCAGCCGGGTCGGCAACAACGCTGCGGGGCTGTTCGTCCTGGCGGGCGAGGGCACCCCGGCCCGCCGCCGCGTGCTCGACGCGGCCATCTACCGCGAGGCCACCACTCGACTCGACAAGCATTTCTCGATCTCGGTGGTGGACTGCAGCTCGACGATGGACTCACCGGTGACCCAGGAAGTGCTGCGCGACCTCGACGGCTTGATCGTGGTGTCCTCCCCGTGGGTCGACGGCGCCGCGACCGCCGGACAGACACTGGACTGGCTGGCCGCCCACGAGATGACGGAACTGCTGCAGCGCACCGTCGTGGTGCTCAACGACTCCGACGGCCACGCCGACAAACGCACGCGCACGATCCTGGCCGGACAGTTCTCGGGTCAGGGGCAGCGGGTCATCGAGGTGCCGTACGACGGGCATCTGCGTCCCGGTGGCGTCGTCGATCCGCGGGAGATGTCGATGCCGACCCGCCGCAAGTTCCTGGAGATCGCCGCAGCGCTCGCCGAGCACTTCCCCACCCATGACGAGCGGCGGGACCGCTAGCCGGGCCTGATCAGCGCATCGCGCCGATCAGCGCCTCCAGAGCGTGGACGGCGGATGCGTCGACGGGGTATTCCGCCTCGGCGCGCGCCACGATGTCTTCGGAAACACCGGCGGCCGTTGCGGTCTCACTGATCGTGAGATTCGATTGCCGACGGGCGGCATACAGGCGCTGCCCGAGCGTGGCGCCAGGGGCGGTGGCGGCGAGGGTGGTCAGCTCATCGATCTGGCGCCGTACCGCACTGAGGGCCTTGATCAGCGCCGGCGTCACCATGCTCAGCCGCGCGGCGCGGGCGGCCACCGCCTCGAGCTGACGCAGGTCGGCCAGTACCGATGTGACCCGCGGCGTGAACTCCTGTTCCCCGACACCGGGCAACGTGGCGATCGTCGACTCGAGGGTGCTCACCGCGGTGAGGACCGCCTGGGCGATCAGCGGTACCTCGTCACTGGCCGGAGGTGTGGTCGTCAACGGGACAGCTGCCGGCCGCGCGGTGACCACTGTCGGCGGCTCGATGTGCGGCGGCGCGGGCATTGCCGGATCCGGTACCGGCCCGCCTTGCCGGAGCCGGGCGATCGTGCCCGGTGGCCAGCGCAACACCTCTTCGAGCTTGAGCCGGGTGCGTTCACGGGGCCAGCTGCGGCCCTTCTCGAACGCGATGAGCGCTCCGGCGTTGATGATTCCGTCGGCGGCGAGGCTGCGCTGGCTGATGTCGAGCTCGCGGCGTCTGGCCGCAGCCGCGGCACCCGCGCGGATGAGTCCGACATCGAACTCACCAGTGGCGAGGTCGTACTCAGCGTCGGTCATACGGGGCTGTTTCCTCGCGGATGTGCTCAGCTCAGCGCAGTGCTGAAGCGGTTGCCGGGACCCCTCAATCCTAACCCCAGACCGAAGCACCGCTACACCTTGGGTTTTTCGCATATGTAGCAAACAACCCCGACGCTACGGCTTCTTGACCGGACAAACCGCAGCCCTGCTACGGGTACAGCCAAGTACCTATCGGCGTCCTGACGTGCATGTTTAGATCCATGTCGACTTTCCGCTGGTGATTCCGCATCGTTACCTTTGCAAATTTCCGTAGCGTTGCACCGCTGCGGTTTCGACCAAACTGTTGCATCGCTACGGTTCTTGCTATAGCGTTCCCCTCAACGCGGTAGACACCGCAACAAAGAGCCCTAACAGGAGCAGCAGCATGAACGCACTCATGGCCAACGGCATCCCGCTCGGCGTCTGCACCAGCAACCCGGAGCGGTGGACCTCTACCCCCGACGACCAGGCCAAGGTCATCTGCCGGGAATGCCCCCGGCGCTGGCTGTGCGCTCGCGAGGCCTGCGAACTGCCCCGCGCCGAAGGACTTTGGGCCGGCATCATGGTTCCCGAGGCCGGCCGTGGCCGTAACTTCGCGCTCAAGCAGCTGCGATCGCTGGCCGAGCGCAACGGCTACCCGGTGCGCAAGCTCGGCCTGGTCTTTCCCGAAGCCGCCTGATCCCGCTCTCGCAACACCGCTTCACCAGATCTGTTGTCTGGCCCTTTCGCTGCCGATTCGAGGGGACGGCAGGGCAGGGGCGAGTTTCCACTGGGGGAGGAATAGGGGCCCGGGGTGTGTCGTTACACCCGCAGACGGTGCCGGGCATTGCCCCGGGCCCCACACCAAAATCGTCGCTTCGAGTGACCACTCGCCGCGAGGCGCAGTGACGGCACCGTCCCCGAACTTCTTCTCCCGTTACCGCTCGAGCGTGACGACCACCGCGTCGAGCAGACTGTCCACCTCGTCCTCGTTGTAGCCGCGCTGAAACATCGGCGGCTTCGGGAACACGATGTTGCGGACGTCATCGGGACCCAAGTGCCCGCGCCCGTCGAGCCTGCGGGCCACCAACGCCAGAAAGTCGTCGACCGACTTCTTGTCGTAACCCCGCTTGCCCAACGGCGGCTTCGAAAATTCGGTGCTGCGAACATCTTCGGCAGTCAATCCCCCGGTCATGCCGGTCATGCTAACCGCGCACCGAGGCCCCCGGACGCGGTTACCGTGAGGTTCATGAGCAACACCGACACGGCGCCCGCCGAAGTCACCTGCACCAACTCGGAGTTCACCGGGGTGCTGCATCCGCGGGAGGTGCCGCTGGGCGGGCCGCGCGCACTGCTGGTCCGGCGCACCCTGCCGCAACGGGACCGGTCGATGATCGGCGCCTGGTGTTTCGCCGACCACTACGGGCCGCACGACGTGCGGGCCGCGGGCAGAGGCATGGACGTGCCGCCCCATCCCCATACCGGTTTGCAAACCGTGAGTTGGCTTTTCGAAGGCCTGATCGAGCACCGCGACAGCGCCGGGGTCCACGCCATGGTCCGCCCGGGTGAACTCAACCTGATGACGGCCGGTGCGGGGATCTGCCATTCGGAGGTCTCGACACCGGAGACGACGATCCTGCACGGCGTCCAGCTGTGGGTGGCGCTGCCCGATGCCGCCCGCGACACCGGCCGTGACTTCGCGCACCACACGCCCCTGCCGCGGACCATCGACGGCGCCACCATCCGGGTGTTCCTCGGCGAGCTCGAGCAGTCGCAGTCACCGGTGCACACCTTCACGCCGCTGCTGGGCGCCCAGATCGACCTCGACCCGGGCGCCGAGCTGACGCTCGACGTCGATCCGGCCTTCGAACATGGCGTGCTACTGGACCAGGGCGCGATCGAAGCGTGCGGCACCACGCTGGCCGTCGCCGATCTGGGCTACCAGGCCGCGGGGCGCACACAGCTTCACCTGGCCAACCGCGGTATCGGCCCGGCCCGGGCGATTCTGCTCGGCGGACCGCCGTTCACCGAGGAACTGGTGATGTGGTGGAACTTCGTCGGCCGCAGCCACGACGACATCGCGACCTACCGAGAACTGTGGCAGGCCAACGACGCACGCTTCGGCGACGTGCAGGGCTATGTCGGAAACATCGCCCGGTTACCCGCGCCGCCCTTGCCGAACGGGCGGCTCAAGCCGCGCCCGCGCCCCTCGAGCTAGGTGTTCAGATACTCGCGTTCAAATACTGCGCAGTGCTGCCGCCCACCGGCATCTCGGGCAGCCCGAGCTTGCGGTGGTCCCAGCTGCGCAGCCGGCTGGGCACGACCCGCACCGCGATGCGGTTGTTCATCATCTGGTCGACGAACGGGCGCATCTCCTCGGTGTAGGGACCGGTGTAGCGCTCCCACACGCTGATACCCACGCGCAGAATGGTTTCCGGGTCGTCGACGATCTCCGCGGTGCCGTCGATCGACACCCCACGCAGCGTGTTGTAGGTGTCGCCGTCCTCGATCATCGTCGTGATCGTGGGGTCGCGGCGCAGGTTGACCGCCTTCTGCGACTTGGCTTTCGTCTCGAACCAGATCTCACCGTCGAGCACCGCGTACCACATGGCGACCAGGTGCGGTCGGCCGCTGGGCAGCACGGTAGCCATCGTCGCGGTTCGGCTGTGCTCGATGAATTCGGCGATCTCATCGTCACTCATGACGATCTTCGTGCGCTCGTTCTTGCCCACCTGTCACCTCTCTGATCGGTCAGCCCACCATAGCCACGGCCTCACCGGACTCCGCGAACGCGGTCGGTAACCCGACCGGCCGCCTACAGCACGCCGAATTGTGAGGTCACCCACCGCACCGGATCCACACAGCGGAATGGGGCAATCCCCCTGGCGTGCAGCCGATTTCCGGTCGGCGGATGCCCGAGCGCGGATACCGCGAAGTACCGGGTGGCCAGCCGCGCTCCGGCGGACGGGTTCTCCACGGCCGACACGATCGAGCCACCGTGCAGACGGACCAGCAGGCTGCGCACCTCCTGATCGAGCAGTTGGCCGTCGACGTCGTCATACTGCTTGCCGTCGGAGGTGTCCCGCAGGAAAGCCGCTCCCCCGTTGGACATGACCAGCGACCATTCCGAACCCTGCACGTCACGCAGGGCCCGCAGCACGTCGAACTTGGACAGGATCACCGCCAGCTTGGGCTGACCCGGGTTGACCGCCACCAGCAGATTCCCCAGGACCGAACGCGGTTCCCCACCACTGAACGGCTGAGGCGGCAGCAGGTCCTGCAGTTGATCGCGGATGGCCTTGACCCGCAGCGGGTCGAACATGAAGAACACCGCATCGGCGTGGCCGAAGAACTGGAAGGGCGGCGCGCGCAGGTCACCGTTCTCCAGGTCCTCGCCCGCCACGTCGCGCAGTACCAGGAACCTGCGCACGCCGTGCCAGATCCCGATCGAAAACACCAGGGGTTCACGCTGATTCGGAGCCTGGGTGTGCACCGTCGGAGTGGGAGGCAGCAGGCCCCGCTGCACATACAGCGGTCCTTCGTAGTTGGTGGCGTAGTTCTGCGCAGTAGCTCGGGTTACCGGTTCCAACACCACACCGAACCGCTCGCAGAGCAATTCCAGCTGCTTGATGAGAACGGCGATGTAAAGGCTCTTGCCCGTCGCGCGCGCGCCGGCCAGCGCGATGCAGATGGCGTGGCCCTCCCGGAAACCCTCGGGGAGGGTGAAGTGGCAGACCGGACAGATCTCCACCGCGGGCCCCTGCAATGCCCGGTTCGCCTCGGACACCGGAGGCGGCGGACCGTTGTATCCCGGGGCCCGGGTCCAGGTGTACAGCGGGCCGCAGTCGGCGGGTGCGCCCACGTAGGTCGAGGCGACATCGTCGCGGTACCGGGTGCCGCCGGCCTGAGCGGGCAGGGTCCACAGATGGTTGTTGGGACTCAGCTGGGTGAAGCAACGCGGGCACTTGCTCATGTCAGCCCCGGCTCCCCCTCAGTCGTTCCGCCAGCGACGGATTCGCACCCCGCCGCGTCAGCAGCCTGTCCACCATCTTCCGGTACCCGCGCATCGTCCCCTCAGAGGAATCACCCGACAACTGCGCCATCAACACCACCACGGATTCCGCGTCGGCGCCGCTCATCGTGGCAGCCAGCTTTCCGGCCAACACGCCCGCGAGCTGCTCCACCGGGTCGGGGGCGTAGGCGGCGGACTCGGCTGCCGCGTTTCGCAACAGGCTGAGCGCCACCACCGTCACCGGCGCCAACTGGCCACCGTCGACCAACGGTAGTACCCGGGCCACTGCCTGTGCGCCACAGCCGGTTTCAGCGGCCAAAGCGTTACAGGCCTGCGGATAGGGCTGCCCGGCGAGCACGCCCAACAGGGCAAACGCCAGCAGCCGCACCGAGAAGTCCGGGTGGACGGACTCCGGTTCCACCTCGGCCAGCACCTGATCCCACAGCGGCGTGTACGCGCTCTGGTGGGTATGCAGATACCGCTGCTGCAACCAGTTCCGCGGCTCGATGTGTCGGACCGCTGCGCAGGCCACCACCACGCCGTCGCCGTCGTCGTTGTCGTCGATCACCTTGCCGGCCAACTGCTGCAGCGCTGCCGAGTCCGCGGCGCCGAGAAGTGTACGTACCGCGGCCCGGCCCGGCAGTTTGTCGGCACCGACGGCCAGCAGGAGATCCCGCGGATTCCAGACCGAGGCTGCCGCGGCGGCCTCGAAACTGTCCGGATCGGTAGTCCGCAGCCACCACAACTGCGCGCCGGCATCACCCGGATGCCGCGCTCCGCTCCGACGCGACCGCAGCCCGCGCAACGCGGCGCGGATCCACACCGAATCCCAGGGCTGGGCAACGGTGAGTTCAGCGGGCTCGGGCACCGGGCCGGCCTCGGCCAACCAGTCGAGCACGTCGTCGCCGATGACGCCGCCTTCGACGTCGCAGCGCAGCAACCAGGTACCCAACGCCAGTCGGTCGGCGCCGCCGATCACCCCGCGCACGCGCGGATCAGCCAGGCCGGGCAGCACACCGTTGGTCAGGGCGTCCTGCAGTCGGTCGTCGACTACCCCCGCCCGCAACAGCAGGTCTACGACCCGTAGCAACCGGTCGGCGCCCTGCTGCCTGCTGCGGTCCAGGGCCGGTCCGATGGCCACCCGCAACGACGAAGGTGTTGGTTTCCCGTGAAACGTTCTCGGCCCCAACGGGATTGGTCCGTCCTGTGCCATCCACGCGTCGTCGACGATGGCCCGGGCGAAGTAGGTGGCATCGGCGTACGTGGCTCCGGCCCCCTCCGGCAGCTCGTGCCGCGCCCGCCAGGCGTCGGCGGTGGTGACACCCACCACAACAGCGAGCACGTCGGCGATGATGTAGGCCGCGGCGGACCCGACCAGCGCACCCGCCGGGGAATGCGCGGCGATCACCTCGTGGGCCTCGGCCTGCGCGTCCGCGAACTCCTGATTGCCGGCCACCGCCATCGCGATCGGCCACGCTGGATGCAGCCCGTCGTCGCGCACCTGGCTGGAATACGTGTCGATGTCATCGAGGGCACCGCGCGCCGACGCGGCATCGAGCAGCACCACCTGCGCCATCACCGACCACCGGGTCACCTCGATCCGGTGTCCACCCGCAGTACGGTGCGGATCTCCGCCGAGCTCACCCAGCGACACGGGCTCGGATTCGCTGATCACCACCAGGCCGGGCTCGACCGCGGAAAGGTCCTCGAACGGCACCGCGCTCAGCACCTGACCGTTGTGCGGCGCGACCTGCTCGGCGCGGTCGAAGGTGGAGAAGCTCAGCCTCGCCGCGGTACCCGGCGACATCAGGAAACTCACCAGACCGATCCACTGTGCGGCCGCATCCGGGGACTGCACACCCAGCACCACCGGCGGCCCGCCCGCGAGCGCCGCGGCCACCGCATCCAGGAGCGCGAACAGCGTGGCCAGCCGCCACGTGGTGGTATCCAGCGCGAACGCGACCACGCTGTCCTTGGTCACCGTGCTCCCCAGCTCTGGCAGGTCCGCCGGGAGCTCGGCCCGGGCCACCGCGGCAGGGCCGTAAGGCTGCAGCCAATGCGGCGAACGCCACCGTTCGATGGCCCGGCAGCGCGGGTGGGTTTCGGGCGCACGGTCCAACAGCACGTGGGCGAACACGTTGCCCGGCCGGCCCGTGCTGTCCGACCCCGCCGGGAAGGTGTGCCAGTACCCCGCGCCGCCGGGGACATCGCGGTACGCCAGCCGGCGCGGACCCTGCTCGAGCTGTTCGGGGGTCGGGAAGTCGGGTGTCGGCCCCACCGGTCGGAAGACCGTGTGGACGCCGACCATCAATGTCTGGGTCTCCGCCGGCGTGAGCCCACCGGTCGTTTCCTTGACCTGCCAGCCGCCGACGGTCCCGACGGCATCGAACGACGTGTAGGTGAGCTGGCCGTAACGCGACGTCATAACACCGTCGCGGTGAGCTGCAAGGTCTGCGACGGCGGGTCCAAAAGTGCCACGGTGCGCAGCTGGAGTGGGTCGGTGATGTTGAGGAACAACCGGATCCAGCCGTGCAGTCCACTGACGTTGGCGGCCCACAGTTCACCGGCGCCCGACGCCGTCGCCGCCGTCCAGCGCAGGCACTTGGACGGGTGGTCGGCCAGCTGACCCTGCGCGTCCAGCGGTGCGACGTCGACGGGATTACCGTCGTGCACGCTCAACGGCATCCGCTGCGGATTGTTGACCAGGACGAACGCCGGCGAGCCCGGCAGTTCGTACTCGGACCGCACCGCGACGGTGGCCGTGGTGGGGAACCCGCCGGGGTCGCGGCCGATCCGCACCGCGTACTGCAACCTCAACATGCCCGGGTACTCGATGCTGGCGACCGGTCCGGTCACTCGGCGGCCGCCGGAGAACGCCACCGGCGCCAGGTGCAGTGAACATCCCCCTACGGGGAGCGCACCGGTCAGGTGCATGCCGCCGTACTTCTCGTAGTCCTCCAGTGAGATCTCGAAGGATCTGCCGGTCAGGCCGGCCCGGGGATCGTGCCCCTTGGGCGCGAGAGTCACCGCCACACCGGCTGCGCCGGCCGGCCATTCGAACGTCAGCACCTGCTTGTTGCAGTACTCGACCAGTTCGACATCGCGGATGGTTCCGGTGTGTACGGCCGATACCGTGCGGCCGAGCACGGCGCGCCCGGCCAGGATGGTCACCGGCGTGACGTAGGCCCGGCTCCACCCTTGGGGCCACGGCACCCCGGTCATCAGGGTGCGGGTGCTGCCGTCGGGTTGTGTCTGATTGGCCACCGGCTGCCGCAGGCGTAGGTCCGGGGCCAGCCCCACCTGCTCGAGGGCGTTCTCGGGAAGTTCGGTGGAGACACTCCCCGCGCTCGGACCGGTCTGGCTGAGGTAGATCGCCACCTCTGCTCCGGGAGCCGCCCAGGACACGTCGAACGACTCACCGTCGAAGGCGGTGTCCACCGAGATGTCGGTGACCGCGGCGAGCACCGCAGACACCTCCACGTCGGCGTCGACGGGTTCCGAGAGCTGCACGGCCCCGTCGGCGTCCACCGCGCAACGCACCCGGTAGCGGTAGCGCATACCCCGGGTCGCCCCGGAGTCGACGAAACCGGTCCGGTGCTCACCGTCGGCCAGGATCCGGTAGCGGGACTCGTCGATCGCGGGTCCGTCGGCCTCCTCGAGCGGGATGCGGTAGACGTGCACGGCCCTCGTCGCGGGCGGTGACGTCCACTTTCCGATCACCAGGCCGCTGTCCTCGCGGATCGCCACCTCGCCGGGCGGGGCGACCAAGACCCCACTGGCATAGAGCACCGGCCGGGTGCTCAGGGCATCCGCTCGGGACGTCCCGGTGATGACCCAGACCTGGTAGTAGCGCACGGGCCCGGTCAACGGCCGGTCGTCGCTGGCCGCCGACAACGGCGTCGCGGCGACGAGGTCAGCGTTCTCCGATGATCGGGGCGCCCGGTCCTCGGCACTGACCACCCGGTACAGCACCACTCCCCCGTTGGCTTGATAATCCGGCCAACTCAATTCGACGACGCCGGGGCGGGACTCGCCGTGGCGGAAGGCAATCGGGTGCACGTCACCGGCCACCGGGGGCTGCTGCTGCTTGTCGGGGACCTGGGTCTTCAAGTCGGCCAGTACCCGGGCCATGTCCTCGGCATGTTCTGCGACCGAACCGGGCAACATCTCGCGGATCTGCTCGACGTCGGTGCGTCCCGACCGGAGCACCAGCCGGAGATGGGCTTCCTTGAAACTGCGCGCTGCGACCGCCCCGGAATCGACCAGTTGCTGACGCCAGGCCAGCAACGGCGCCAGCCGGGGATCCGCGTCGTCGGGATCGTCGACGGGATACAGATCGGGCATCAGAACACCAAATCCCCGCCGGACATGAGCGCTACGCGTCACCTGCTCCGGCAGCTCGAACAGCGCGAACTCCTGAGGTGTCGGGCCCACACTGGACCGACACACCCAGAAACGCTACCGCAGCAGCGGCGTGGTCACTGCCACATGGTGGGCCGGGCTGAGGCGACATGATCGGACACACGGCATAAGTTCGGAACATGTCTTCTGCCGGCTCGTCGGACGCTGACCCGCCGCCTGCACGCCGCGGTGTGGGCGCGGTCGGCCTGATGCCCGCGGCGTTCATCGGGCACGGCAGCCCGATGAACGCGCTCGAGTCCAACCGCTTCACCACGGCCTGGCGCGGCTTCGGTCAGATCGTGCCGCGGCCGCGGGCGATCCTGGTGATCAGCGCGCACTGGTACATCAACGCCACCGCGGTCACCGCGATGCCGAGCCCACGGACCATCCACGATTTCTACGGATTCCCGCGTGAGCTGTTCGACGTGCAGTACCCGGCGCCGGGGTTGCCGGAGCTGGCCGAGGAGGTCGGCGACGTGGTGAAGCCGACGTGGGTGGGTGCCGACGTCGACAGCTGGGGCATCGACCACGGCACCTGGTCGGTGCTGGTGCACGCCTTCCCCGACGCGTCCATACCTGTTGTGCAACTGGCGATCAACGCCAACGAACCGGCCGACTACCACCTGCAACTCGGCGCAAGGCTGGCGCCGCTGCGTGAGCGCGGCGTGCTCATCGTGGGCAGCGGCAACATCGTGCACAACCTCGCCGGCATGGACCCCACCCAGCCCGAGGACGGTTTTGCCTGGGCCAAGCGGTTCGACGACGCCGCCCGAGAACAACTCACCCACTCCCCTGCCGACGTCCTCGGTCTCGCGGCACATCCGGACTACGCGGCCGCCGTTCCCACCCCCGACCACTTCATCCCGATGCTGTACTTCGCCGGGCTGGCCGGTGCCGCACCAGATTCCGGGAGGTCGGTAGACCCCCTGGTCACCGGCTACACCTACGGGTCGTTGTCGATGACGTCGTATGTACTGCGCTGAGACAGCTCGATTCGTCGAATCCACGCCGAAAGGCACGCTATGGTGACGGGCGTGTTGGGCCATGACGAGCAGGTAACCCCCGTCGGGGTGTAGGCAGGCGTGCGCGGAATCATCCTGGCCGGCGGTTCCGGCACACGACTTCATCCGATCACGATGGGTGTCAGCAAGCAGTTGCTGCCGGTGTACGACAAGCCGCTCATCTACTACCCGCTGTCCACTCTGATCATGGCCGGTATCCGCGACATCCTGGTGATCACCACCCCGGTCGATGCCCCGGCGTTCCAGCGGCTGCTGGGCGACGGCTCGGCCTTCGGGGTGAATCTGACCTACGCAGTCCAACAGCAGCCCGAGGGCCTGGCTCAGGCATTCATCATCGGAGCCGAGCACATCGGCACCGATTCCGTGGCACTTGTGTTGGGCGACAACGTCTTCTATGGCCCGGGCCTGGGAACGAGCCTGCGCCGGTTCCAAAATGTCAGCGGTGGTGCGATATTCGCGTACTGGGTGGCCAACCCGACGGCCTATGGCGTCGTCGAGTTCGACTCGAACGGGGCAGCGCTGTCGCTGGAGGAGAAGCCCATCGTCCCCAAATCCCAGTACGCGGTGCCCGGGCTGTATTTCTATGACAACGACGTCATCGAGATCGCCCGGTCGCTACCCAAGTCGGCCCGCGGCGAATACGAGATCACCGGTGTCAATCAGACCTACCTGAGCCAGGGCCGACTCTCGGTCGAGGTTCTCGCCCGAGGCACCGCGTGGCTGGACACCGGCACCTTCGACTCTTTGTTGGACGCCAGTGACTACGTCCGCACCATCGAACGCCGCCAAGGACTGAAGATCGGTGTGCCAGAGGAGATCGCGTGGCGGGAGGGCTACATCGACGACGCCCAACTTGCCGCGCGCGCCGAAGAACTGCCCAAATCCGGCTACGGCGACTATCTACTGGAGCTGTTGAAACGCAAGTAAGCGACGCACTCATGGCGTCTGGTCGCCTACAACATCGTCGCCGAACATCGTGGCGAGCAGCGACTCATCCCGCACCGGCAACGGTTCGCCCTGCCGTACGACCAGCGGTGCCCCGCCGCCTACGAGCACCGAACAGTGCGGCGGCAATGCCAGAAACCCGATGATGGCTGGGTTGGCCACGGCGAGCTCGTACAAGGTGGCGTGCCGAAGGTTCGCCTCGTCATGGTCGTGATCGTCACCGGGACAGCCGATGTACCAACCGGACTCGTCCTCATCGTGGGAATATCGATGCATCAAGACGGTTTCTGCGCTCGCGAACAGCTCGCAGGTCATGGCGTACTGGATGTAGCGCGGGAAGTCCAGTTCGTCTGCGAGTCCGACACTTTCGGCAACCTCACGCTGATACCACAGCTGGCTGACGGTGTTCGATGCACCGGCGACAAGGTTCGGTGGGACGTTCTCGAAATCCGGCTCGCACAGTCCCAACGTGCCGTCGCCGAGATCGGTGACGTAGCAATTCAGCCACCCGATGACGATGCTCTCTCCGACCGAGAATCGGGTGCCGCTCCTGATGCAGCTCTCCAGCCAGGACGCCAGCCACTCGATGCCCAGCTCAGTTACCACCTCGGGCTCGTACTCGAGGGTGAATTCCGGGTGCCCGGACGCTTCCGCCGTCGTTCTACGCTGCGCCACTTCTGTTCTCCATATTCGCGATCACGGGTCGGGCCGAGTGTGGCACATTCGGGCTTCGGGAGCGGCTGTGCGTCGCATAGGGTCCGGCCATGTCGCTCGATCAACTGATTTTGCTCGTGCCGCCGCCGAAGTCCGTACCCGACTTCGACTTCGGCGCAGTCGAGACGGCAATCGGACATGCCTTACCCGACGACTACAAGCGACTCGTCAGCACCTACGGCAGCGGCTCATTCGGTGGATACCTGGCGGTGATGGCCCCCACCCAGGATGAATTGGTCTCCGGCGGCGCGTATTGCCGACAGTCCCTGACCGACCTGCGTCACACCTATGCCAACCACAGCTGGATCTACCCGGACGGATCGACGGCCCCGATGGTGCTCGAGGACGTCAATCCAGTGCCCTACTACGGGTGGGGCGGTGCCCCGGGTGGGGAGACCGGTTACTGGCACGTCGACGGCGACGACCCCAACGGGTGGGCGGCCGTCGTCATCGGCGACGGCCTGACGAACGACTACCACCCGCACGGACTGGTCGCCTATCTCACCGACCTCATCGCAGGGCGGTTTCCGACCGAGGTGTTCGGCGACGATGCCTTGAAGCTCATCCGTGGGACGTTTCTACCCAGATGACCAAGATGAGTTGCCGCGCAGCGGTCAGCTTTTGCCGTTGATCTTCGTGCCGATCTCACGGGCGACCGAAAGGCCGGCCGTCACGTTGTCACTGCTGCATCCCCGCACATCGACAACTACGTTGGCCCGTCGCGACACCCCACGACTACAGGTGATCGCATTGGCGGCCCCGCTGGTGTCGGTGAGAATCGACATGTTCAGGAACTCTTTGGCTTTGTCCTCACCGTTGCCCGTGGTCTTCACCGTGTCGGTGCCCAGGCCGTCATAGGTGGCGTTGAGTGTCTTGAATCGACACGCCGTCCAGTCGGAGGCCTGCTTCTGGAACGCCGCCTTTGCGGCCGCCTCATCAGGGAACAAGACGGCGGCCTGAACCAAGTGGAGTCCGTTCCCGCCCTGCGCGGTCTGGATTGCCACGCCCGTGTAGCCGGAATCGCCATAGGTCGATTGAGCACCCGGAGCCCACACGCCCGCGCAGTTCGGGGGTGTGACGGGATCGGTGGACAGTGACGTCTCGACCGGCCCGGTCGTCACGCCGGAAATATAGAGCTTCTTCTCGATCTCACTGGCAGACAACAACACACCCTCCAGCTCGGACGCCTCCACGGTGCCGTCGGCGCCGGGCAGTGCTGCCGTTGCCGAGCTGGTCGCCGGGCTCTTCGACGTGGTCTGGTTAGAACCCGACGGACGTGCGCTGGTGGTGCCGGTCGCGACCGCACTATCACCCGACTCATCGCTGCCACCCAGATTGACTGCGACAAGGACGATCGCCAGCACCAAGACGACCGCGGCGGCGATCACGCCCCCGATGATCCACGGCCCTTTGTTGTTGTCGTTGTTGGGCGGCTGGCCGTACGGCGGGTTCATCATCGGCGGTGCGTTCCACGGACCGGGTTGACCGGCCTGCCATTGCCCGCCAGGCATCGGAGGCGGCGGATACGGCGCCGACGGCGGTCCCTGCGGAGGGCCCGCCGGAGGCCAGGGCGACTGCGAGGGGGCCGGCTGATTGCCAGGCCACCCCCCGCCCTGGAATGGGTCGTTTCCACCAGGATTCATTGGTCCTCCATATCTTGTTGTGAAAGAGCTCGAACCACATGCCCGCGTCGCCGGCCCGGTATTCGCGAAAGGGCTTCGGCGGCGGGCGCTTCGGTGCCTTTTCCTGGTTCCCGGCTGAATTCCCTGCGGGCAGGTATCGCTCGGTTCGCGTGACGCGGACGCATTGCCACCACTGCCCCCTGGTCCGGAAGATCCGGGCATACGGGTCTTTGTCGAACGGATGCTTCGGGTCTTCCGCCACGCACGGTAATCGGGTCGGCCGGTGCGCCGCCGTATGTCGGACAGCGCAAAGGACCCCTCCAGTTCTCTGGTGCTCTCGACAGGCCGCCCCACCCTAACCCTGCTGATCACCAGCTGAGCACACCAATTTGGCCGCGCCAATGCCCTGCCTCCGCACCCATTCCGCGCACCATGACCTCGGCGGTCGCAATATGACCGGGATGCAAGTAGACAAAGCCAGATTGTCGACCCGTGGGTTGTCGGGGTTACGGACTCGCTTGAACCCGTGGCCTTCGGCGTTGACATTCACGCCCCCGACTCGCCTCTGTGAATTGACTGCGGACTCCCGGCGCAGGCCACCAAACACAAAGGCCGCGAACCCGGTTGGGTTCGCGGCCTTTGAGTTGCAGTTCGTAGAACCGCTCTCTGTGAGTGGTTTATTCTCCCAGTTCAGAGCATATTTTTGCGGACTCGCTCCACGTACTTCTTCCGGGTTTTCCACAGCCTTTCCGGCCTCCGGAGACGCTTCCAGACCGGGTCTAGTTTGGGCCCAGTGTCACTGGCAACCGGGCCTTCGGGGTACCCGAGCTGGCGCGTACTCGTCGGGCTGTGCGGCGGCACGATCGCCCACACCGCTGCGTGACCTCAGCGTTATCGGATATTCCACAGACTTTTCCGTGGCAGTTTGTAGTCCAGACATCGAGAAGCAGGCCACACAGGGAGTGGCCTGCTTCTGGTGGTGTCGTGTCAGCTACGAGGCGGTATTGGCGTCGGTGGGCGCCCGAGGTCTCGGGTTAGTTGACGCACTTTGATGTCGATCGATTCAGTTCTTCTCGCTGTGGGATCGTGGTGCTTTTGAGCGCCGATGTTCACCGCAGCGGCGGCCAGCGCGATGGCGAGTTTGATCATTGGTGTGCGCCGCGGACCTGTGGTGAGTTCATCGAGACCAGCGACGTGGTCGGATTTGAGCTGGCTGAACCGTTGTTCGGTCAGTGCTCGGACTGCTTCGTAATACAGGGTGTGTTCCCATGACCCTGGCACCAGATCCCATTGCGCCATGCGGAGCTGGTCGTCAGTGAGGTAGACGGTGACGCTCGCATTGCTGCAGCAGGCGAACGTTTCAGCTGCCCATTCCGGTTCAACCAGTGGTAACCCGATGCGGTCGGTGTGCATCGATTCTGGCTTCAGCGGACACATCACCGTCCCGAGGGAGGCTGGACAGACCAGACGAATCTTGGCCAGCTTGGGCACCTCACGTCCGAGTTGAGGGCGTCCACGCAGCACATCGGCCATGGCCGGCCGCGAGTGGTAGCCCATGAGGTACGGGTAGCTGGCCTGCAGCCGACGGTCGTGTGCCCGGAAGCCGTCTTGATCTAGCAGGTCGGTGCTGCGCGGTGTCCGGTGCCCAGTGATGCGTTTTATGCCGGCCGGGCAGATGAAGCTGCCGGCGTACTGGATCGGCCCAGGTAGTACATCGTCGGGAAACCCGGGTGGGTTTGTGCTGGCGAACTGCACGCCCCAATGCTGGGGATAGCGGACGACCGGCGAGTACTGGGTCTTCAGCATGAGCGCGCCGAATCCTCTCTTGGCGTTGTAGCCCATGTCCGCGACGAGGAAAGGCCACCGGTGCCGGCCGCTGCGTCGGCAGTCGACGCCGTTACGACGCGCATGCGCCAGCGCGGTTTCCAAGCCCGCCACGCTGGCCCCTCTAGGCACATGGACGTCCATGCCGATGAAGAGGGCGGGTTCGGCATGTAGGGCGTCTCGTCGGGCGATCCGCGAGAGGAACGTCGCACCGACGCCGAACCCTCCATCTTTAGTGCTGCCAGTGGTGCTCGGGTCTTTGATCGCACCGCTGCGCCTTTCGCGGGCCCAGTACCCAGCAACGGACGAGGCGCCTCGCCATTTGGTCGCACGAGTGCCCAGCACACCGTCTGGCAGCGCAGTGTTGATCGTCGTCTCGTCGACCATCACATCGCCTTCACAGTTCGGCGGTGAAGCGATCTTGATCGACCCGTACAGAAGGTCGTTGCATACCGCTGTCAGGCGCTGCGACGCCAGCTCCGACTGGATACGGTCGGCATCGCTACGCGCAGCCAGCCTGGCGTCAAACTCGGCGTTGGTCATGCGGGTGGCTGGGAGATCGAAGTCGGGGTCCAGCGCGCGCATGCGTGATGCCCAGAATCGGTGGAACTGTTTGTAGGCCTTTTCGGTGTCGGTCCAGATCGGTGCGCGGTTCTGCCCAGCCATACCGACAGAGGCGAGCTGGTCCTCAGTGAATTCGCCGATGGTGTCCATGGCTCCCCGCAGACTGTAAGGGCGGCCCATGAGGAATCGGACCAGTAACGCCGCCAGCACCGCGGACACCGTGTAGCTGAGACCACTCGCCGGTCTGCCGCCGCCGTGGGTGGATTGGCGGTAGGCGTCCTCAATGGTGTCTGCCGCGCGGGACTTTGTGATGACATCCCAGGCGTCGCAGAAGACCCAGTCGGCAATCGTGCATTGCGGATGGCGCTGTCGGATCATCGCGCACCATCCCGCAAAATCGTGAGGATGTGTCTGATCTTGTAGCGCGGTAGTGAACCGCGCTGATCGGTCAATATTTTCAGGTCGAGTACGTCGGCCAGCTGCAACAACAACGCCGCCGGGATACGTTCGGCGAGGTCGAGCACCCACCGGTTGCGCAGAGCGACCGGATTGATTCCTGGGTAGCCGTATTTCCTGAGTTCTTCGCTGATCCGGTTCACGATGTTGCGTTCGGCGGTTTCAGCGTTGGGTGCCAGGACCAGGCCGTCACCGACGCGGGCGGCCACAACAAGCAAGCGTGCGCCGATGTCTGGGTCGATGACAGGTACCTGTCGGACACCGCCGCGCTGGCTCGGCATGGTCACCACCGTGAACGCCTCCCCGTGGCTGGTGATGCTCGTGATCGCGGTCCCGCGAAGATCTCGCAGGTCAGCCGACCTGGCTCCCGCCCCGTGGCAGAGATCCAGCGCGAGTTGCACGCGGGTTCCCAGGGAGTCCGGCAGGCCAGGGATCACAGCGCGCAGGTTCGCGATCTCCTGGGGGGTTGTAGCGGTCTGCCGCATTTGTCGAGATGCAGTCGCCCCGCGGACTGGTGGGTAGTGCTGTGGGTGCAGCACCCGCCCCACTGCGTAGAGGACCGAGCGACGCGACCCCCAGCCACCCTCACGCCGTGGCGCATGCGTCGTGAGGTACTGCTCGACAGTGGATCTGGTCAACGCCCGGTAGGGATCAACGACCCCTTCGAACGATGCCCACACCAGAAGGCGTGCGAGCTCGCCAGTGGCGGTGCGGTCGGTTGCTGCCCGGGTGAATGGCACCAAGCAGCGCAGACGCGCGGCGGCGTCGACAGCGGCCCGAGCCACTTCGGGGTCATCAGCGCCAACCTTGAGCTTCCGTAACCGCTCCCAGCGCTCCGCTTGCGACGGATCCGGGGTGGGCAACGGCTTCACCGCGGTCCGCGCCACCGCAATCTCAGCTGTGCTCGACACAACTGCCTCGCCCACCAACGGACCTGCACCGTTGATGGGCTTGCTCTTGTCCTTCGTCCATCGAGCCATCAGCAGAAACCTCCGCCAGCGCCGGGGACGAACTGCTGCGGTGCGCGGTGGTCTGGTGCGTTGCGCTTCGCTGCGCTGACGACACTCAGCTTCCGATGGGTCAGAGATGTGGTCTGCCGCACCGACGTTTTGTTGTGTTTGGCGTAACACGCCGTCGGCGTGGATGGTTGACACAGTCGTGCAGACACGGTGGAATACACCTATCCCTCCTTGAGGGTTGGAGAGCGTGAGAACTCTTGTGAAATGCCGAAGCCGGGTTACCGCCCGGCTTTTGGCATTTTGGGGTGTCGGCAGTGCCGACCTGTGAGGTGGGGTTCGCGGTAATCGCGAGGGCTGTGCAGCGTCTACATGTGGGTGCTCCTGTTCTGCAGGCTTGGCGCTATCCGGTGATAGTCAGACTGGTCACGCGTCCACGGTGCCCTGGCCGCTGTCTTCCAGGTGATCCGCACCGGGCTCACCCATGCTGTCGATCCCGGAGAGTCCCCGCTCTAGAAGGCGTTCTCCGGCGCGCGACAGCGTTAGCTCTTCGGTCTTGGCGTACCGATAGACGCGTTCGGCGAGATCCGGAGGCAACCCGAACTCGACCCGGACACGATCACGGCGTCCCATTAATGGTCGCGGCATTGGCCACCCCTGTTGGATTGAGGACCCGGTCCATTCCGACATCTGCCGGAAAATATAGCCTCCAGTGGCACAAGGGAATTCATCCAAGATCAATGCCGCCACCAGCGCGCTACGGTTATGCGCTACGTCCCGTAGCACCCGCTTCCGTTGGTCGGGCGGCCGAGGTATGTGGTGATACTCACTGCAAGTGGCACCCAAAGATCATGCTGTAAACAATGTTTGGGAAAGATACCGAACCAAGCGGCTACTTCGGCACACCGTCTGGTGCGACGGTTTTGCTCTGCTACCGCTACTGTTTCACAGCTGAAAACGGTAGCAGTGCACGGCGGTTGATGTGACTTCGGAATCGCGCGTCCGAACCGGCGTGTCGCGTAAGTTGGTAGATAGCTTGGCACTTCCTGCCTGTCGGCCGCACGGCTGGCGCTCTGGTCCAGCATGTGGTCGACGAGGCGTTACCGCGCCGTCCCAAACTGCCGGCGGTCGGTGGATTGCCTGCCGCAAAGTGGTTTTCGCCCATGTCTCACTCGAGGCCTCGACCTGGGGTGGACGCTCAGGAGGGCAATCGAGGGCGACGACTCTGTGGATGACCACAACTTGCGCGGCCGGCTGGTTACCTCGACAACACCGGCACTTCAGTGGAGCCACTCCTGAGGCCCACCGCCTGAACGTACTACTAGTGACATTCAAGGATCAATCGGCCGTCCGATGCGTTCTGTTCCTGGCGATGCGTCGAGGAGCATTGGCGTGGGCGCTGCGGCATGGCAGAAAGCAGGCTTTTCACCGCCATTGCGGCCAGGCGCACAAGTTGCCTGCCCTGAGTCCTTAGACGCGCCCCAGGTGGCGCTCGGCCAGTCGGTGAAATTCTTGGTCATCAAGGAGTCCGCGGTAGAAGGCAATCTCGATGGCATCCCAGTCTGCGCTGGCGTAGGCATCGACTGCGACACCGTCGACGTGTACAACGGCCCCGTACGAGTAGGACCAGTGCAACAGTTGGTCCATCATCTCGCCACTGTCGATCAGTCCCGCCGCGCGGCGATCGATTACCTCGGTAGGTGTGTCGTGCATCAACGAGGAATCTTCGGAGAATTGCCTCAAGATCCGTTGCACGTCGGACTCCGAGTAGATCTCGACCAGGGCGCTGATCTCGCGTGCTGAAAGTCCCCCATCGATACAGGCTTGGTAGATGGCGCGGTCGAGTTCGCCTTTGGCGACGCGCTGCCGAGCAGCACTGGCCAGTAGCCGCTTTCGGGTGGCCGCGGTGACGTCAGTGGACATCGGTCGCACCTTTCGTGATTCATGACGAATCATTTCCAGTGTATGGAAGTTCGCCGGTTGTCTCTGATCACAATCAGGGATTCGTGGAACTGCACTTTCTGGGTGCCGGCCGGGCCGGCGCGGCACGCATCCAGGAAGCCGGCCACCGCATGCGCAGCGAAAGCCACGGATGCAGCTAACGAGGCTCGGGATCCGCCCAAGGAGCCATGCGCATCACCTGATGTGAGCAGTTGCCCTCACGCGAGGCCGGCGATGCACCGGTCGGCTGATCGAATCCCGGGCCTACGCTATTGACGCGCAGCAGATGGGGGACGGTGATTCCCCTCAGCGCCGCCCTCGGCTTCGAGGACGCGCTTCTCTATCGGGAGTAGGCGAACCTTGACTTGTTCGGTCAGCCGTCGATGTTCTGATTTGGACACTTTTCCTCCTCGACCTCCGACAATCCGCGTCTGGTCGGGCGCTGCAGCAAATAATAATACTAGTGGGGCAGACTATTGTGTTTACTAACTGGCTACTTGAGGCGTGCCGACCCGACCAAGCCAGACAGACCCTCATCGCGCTGCCCTGTGGGCCCCGACGAAGACGAGCAGTGGGGTTACGTATCCGGACGTTGCGACTCGATCAAGGGCTGACTCAGGAAGCGCTGGCCCTGGAGTCCGGTGTCACCCGGAATGTCCTCATCCACGTGGAACACGACAAGCGGGGCTTGCTCTACGAGAGACTCTTCGACCTCGCAGACGCGCTCGGAGTGCCCGCGAGCCACTTGCTCGAGGACCTCGAGGAGGTGTAGCCGCAGCGGCCCGATGGAGCCCGTTCAATACTCCTGGCGTCGAGGAGGAGCAGTCGTTGTCCGACACGATCGCGTCCCAACGCCTGGCCAGCTCGCCATCGTGCTGCAACGGATTGGCGAACCCTCGCACCGTCGCCACGAGCTCGTGGCCAAGATGCAGGTCTGAGGTGAGCCAAACGTAGCCACCGCTGCTTTGACCGTGCGAGCTCCTCTCTCTACAGCGTGGCAGGGAAGCTCCGTCCTGACCACGTGTGCGCCACCGCGGGGTTCGACCATCGACTCACGCCAAGGGGCGACCGCCCGCTAGCGCTACTAGTAATACATGGGTTCAGCGATGCCTTAGTGCCGGACACTGGCCGTTGTTGAACGCGTTCATCTGTAGTGGGTGGGGTGTCCCAGACTATTAAGTCATGTGAGTGCTTGGCCGGGAACTGGATCGGCTGAGGGGGACCCGGTTGGTGGTCCAGTCGCTATGCGACTTGTGGTTGGTGGGTCGTTGCCCACTCTAGGGCGGAGCTAGGCGGCACCTCACTCCGAGGGGTGGGCGTCGATGGCCGTTGCTCTGTTGTTCGGGAATCGGTGGTGGATCAACGGGTGCAGGGTGGTCCTTGCCGTATTCGTTTGCGGGTTTCGTTGATGTCGGTGATCTGGGGAAAGGTGTATTCCATCCACCAGGTGGCCCCTGCCTCGTGGCAGGCGTGTACCACCGAGGTGTCGTGAGGGCTTTCGGTGCGGCCGAATCGGATCACATCCAAAGGTGGACCGGGACTGCGTAAGGCTGTGACTTTCTCGATCATGGCCTTGAGGTCGTCGGGCTCGACCTCAAGGCCGTATTGGTCGGCGCAGATCATGCCGTCCCAGCGGGCCGCGCGGGCGAAGGGTTTGGTTGCGGACTTGGTTGTTGCTGTCCAGATGGGCACTCGGGGGCGCTGGACGGAGGGTGTGAATCCGTCTGTTTTCACTTGATAGTGAGGTCCGTTGTGCTCGATGGCGCTACCACTCCAGAGTTGGTCAAGAACGGTGAGCGCCTCATCGAGTTTCGCGGCGCGTTCAATCGAGGTGCCGGTGTCTCCGAATGCGGAATAGTCGGGCAGTGCCGCGTATCCGGCGCCGGCACCGAATGTGATGCGACCCGCAGAGAGGCGGTCTAGTGTGCTGACTTCCCGGGCGAGTTTAGCGACGTGGCGTCTCGGCACGGGGGTGACGAGTGTGCCGAGGCGGATTGTTGATGTCGCAATTGCCATGGCAGTCAACGCTATCCAGGGATCCACTGTAGGTTCGATCACCTGTAGGTGGTCCCAGATGAAGACTCCGTCCCAGCCTGCGTTCTCGGCGTCGCGGGCAAGCGCAGCCAGGACAGTAGCGTCTCCACAGCAGCCGAAGTTCGGTAGATAGATTCCCGTTTTCATTTGCGTACCGGTCCTTTTGGATCCTTGGCGTGATTTGATTAGCGATGGTCATGAGCAAATTGGTTGGTTGTCTGGGGCCGCTGGGGGTGCCGACGGTTCGTCAGGCTTGTGGGGAACCGTCGACGATGCGGCGAAGTTGGTGATAGAACTGATCATCGTCATCCCCGGGCACAAGGTAGTGAGAAAGGGCCACTCGGACGATGGTGCCCGCGATTACGTCGGCATCTTCGATGTCTCCGAGGGTGTCACGCACCCAGCCGCGGACGACGGGGACAGTCCGCGTCAGCTCGCCCAGTTCATGCGCGGGCTCGATCTCGATCAGGTGCCGGAGCGGATAGGACTTCGTGAAATCTGCGATGAACCGAAGCAGCGCATCGACACGCTGTGTCCCTGAAGTCCCTGCTAAGGCGGCGCGAACTGCCTCGTACACAACTTGCTCCTCATGACGGCCGAGCGCGTCGAGGAGCTTGTCTTTCGAGGAGAACAAGCGGTAGAGCGTCGGGCGGGAAATCCCAGCCTGCGCGGCCACCTCTGACAGGTTCAGCCCAGTTCGTCCCCGTCGGCTGAGCACAGTGGTGGTTGCCTTCAGGATCCGATTGGTTGTCGAAGTATCGTCGCCAAACCACTGAATATCGGTCATGACGATCCTTCTTTGCTTGTTGAGACATAAGATTCCGAAATCTCCGCCGTAAGAATGTGGTTCCGTCCGAGAGATGCGGGTTCGGCAGCTGATGCCAGTCAGTCACGGCGCTTCGGTCGTCCGGACAGGCACGTTGCACCACCCGGCCACGCTGGTTGCGCTGACTCGCCGGAGGCCGCTGCGGTCGACGGTGTACTCAGGGATCAAATCCAACAGGGCATTCAAGGCCAGACAGCCTTCCATGCGGGCTAGCGCCGCGCCAAGGCAGCTGTGGATTCCGTAGCCGAAGCCGAGGTTGTTGCCGGAGTATTTGCGGGTGATGTCAAAGCGATCGGCATCAGGAAATGCGCGGTCGTCGCGGGTGGCCGCGGCGAGCAAGAGCAGCACGGGACTGCCTTCGGGGATGGTGACGCCATGCATTGTGACATCACGTGTGGTGACACGAACGTCGTATTGAGCGGGCGGTTGGTAGCGCAGCAGTTCCTCGAATGCTCCAGGCACCATGCTGCGGTCGTTGCGCATCGCATGCCATTGTTCGGGATGTTCGGCGAACAGGACCACCGCGTTGCCAATCAGCTTCGCGACGGTTTCTGCGCCTGCGCCACCCAACAGGGAGATGAAGCCGGCTATCTCCATGTCGGTGAGACGAGTCGAAGCGCCGTCGCCGCGGTCGACTTCGGCCTGGGTGAGCCGGGTGATCATGTCGTCTTGCGGTGTGGCGCGGCGTCGCGCGATCAGATCCATGTAGAGCTGTGCGGCAGCACGAACCCCGTCGACCGCCTCGGCGGTGAATGCTGCGTCACCTGAATTGCGCTCCAACGGTTTAGCCAACCAGACACGGATCTGGTCGCGGTGTTCCTCGGGCACTCCCAGCATCGTGGTGATGACATCGAAAGGGAACAAATCCGAGAAGTCGGCAACGGCGTCGAACGCGACCGGATCAAGCCCCTCGATGTAAGAGTTGATGATTTTCTTGACCATCGTTTCTAGACTGGCCACGGTACGCGGGGTGAACGCCTTGTTCACCAGTCGACGCATTCTCGTGTGCTCGGGTGGATCCATCATGATGATCATCGGCCCGCTCGGCAGGGCAACCTCAGGGTTGAGCACCATGTCCAAGGTCACGCCATGCGCTGAGGAGAACGTGTCGAAATCCTTAATACTCGCCGCGACGTCGTCATAGCGACTCAACGCCCAAAAACCGTAGGCCGCATTGTGATAGACGGGCACCTCGTCACGCAGCCTGCGGTAGGTGTCATACGGATCAGTGAAGTACACCTCTGAGAACGGATCGAACTCCAGGGCCTTCGACTCCACCGCAATATCACCGCGCATCCTTGTATCTCCTTCACGCGACTCGCCCACCGCCGGACACGAAACCCGACTAACAACATGGGCAGTGTTACACAGTTTACGACAACTGTAAATATTGTTGCATCATGTGCTCGCGCATCGCTGGTCGGGGCGCCGACAGGAGGCCGGCAGCCGAGAGCGGCGCTTGCGCGTCATAGGGAATGAAGCGGCTCGCGAGACACACTGCGGTGTAGCCGCCGTGAGACAAGTCCCAAGTGTTCAGGTCGGGACTGCCCAATGGAGGCAGCAGAGCGTGCGAACCCGCATCTTCTGTAGCAACTCTCGCCGATTGAGGGGCGCTGGGTCGGTGGTCGCTATGCGGCTCGGGTTTGGTGAGTCGTGATCCACTGTAGGGCGAACTCGGCTGGTGTGAGTTCTCCGTGAGCGGAGTGCGGCCTATTGGCGTTGTAGTCACGACGCCAGTCCTCGATGATCACACGGGCCTCCAGCAGCGAGTCAAACCGCCAGGAGTTGAGCAGTTCATCGCGCAGGCGGCCATTGAACGACTCGATCCAGGCGTTCTGCCACGGCGACCCAGGATCGATAAAAAGTGAACCGGCACTGTTGAATCGACACCAATCCGACACAGCATGCGCCACGAATTCAGGCCCGTTATCGAACCGCACATAGTGCGGCGCCCCGTGCATGAGCGCCAGACGGTCCAAGACGTCGACGACACCGTCGGCATCGATTGACCGACCCACCTCGATGGACAATGCTTCGCGGGTGAACTCGTCGATCACGTTGAGCATCTTCAGCGTGCGACCGTCGGCGGTGGTGTCGAACTGAAAGTCCATCGCCCAGATCACGTTCGGACGAATCGGGGACATCGCCCCGACTGCGACACCGATCCCGGTCAGCCGCTTCTTGCGCCGCCGCTGCGGCACCCGCAGGCCCTCCTCACGCCACAGCCGGCGGATGCGTTTGTTGTTGGCCTTCCAACCGGCTCGCCGCGCCATCTTGGCGGCCCGGCGCCACCCCCAGCGTGGCCGGTCGACCGAGAACCTGCGCAGCCATGCCCGCAGCTCAGCCTCCTCGGTGCTGATCGGTGCCGGCGCCAGCCGCATCGTGGAGCGGTGCAAGCTGACGACGGCACAGGCGCGGCGCTCAGACACCCCGAACCGCTCACGCAGCGCGATCACCGCGCTGCGCTTGCGGTTCGGGGTTAGAAGTTTCCCGACGAGATTTCCTTGAGCATGTCGATGTCGAGGGCCTGGTTGGCGACCAGCTTCTTGAGCCGAGCGTTCTCGGCTTCGAGTTCCTTGAGTCGTTTGGCGTCGTTGGCCTTCATGCCGCCGTACTGGGCCACCCAGCGATGCCACGTGGACTCAGTGACCTCCAGGTGCCGGCACACCTCGGCCAGCTCCTGACCGGTCCCCAGGAGCTTGTTGCCCTCGGCCAGCATGCGGATGATCTGATCCGGGGTATGCCGTCGGCGCTTATTCGTTGCCATGTCGTTGGTGATTCTTCCTGCCCGAACACTCGGGCAACAGAGTCCCACAACGACTGGACCACTACAGAGGGCTCACCTCACGGCGGGTTGGGCGTCTAACTTGATATGGACGCCGAGGAGCGCCAAGCGCTCGTGGACGAGGGCCTTGATCCCGATGACCCTCAAGTGGTGACAGCGATTGATTTGGTGCGGTGGGAGTTGTCGCTGCTGCTCGGTCAGGATGGTGTGACTCGTCGCTGAGCCTCGAACTGCATCGACGCGGCCAAACCTATCCATTGCCAGTTGCGCCACCGCCGGATTCGAGAAAGGCCCAACGGCAAAACGGCGACACAAGAATGTCGGGTCCTACCCTCGACAAAGTTCGCCCCACCACTAGCTCACACCCCCCGACACCAATCTTCGTGGCGGATCACTCGGTACCAGCGCACCGTCACCAACCGTCCCCCCGGGACAGTCAAGCGATACCTCAACAGTCCCGCGAATACCGTGAGAACACACGCGATGAAATCGGGATCGCCTGACACGACCTACATTGGCGGACATACGCTACCGACAGCGTGCGTGTACGTCCGTCGCGGACACACCGGCTTGGCGACAAGTGGCCACCCTGGCCAAACACAGTCAGCTACGCGGTTGTGTTGGTGCCGAGGTTGGTGGGCGGCACGGATGCGGAACGGCGCCAGGTGAACCCGTCGGGGGTCAACTGGGTCCGGTAAAACGTCGCGTCCGCCCGTCGGACTATCTGGAATGAGTGCCTCCGGCCCACAAAGTAGGCTCGGCTGTTCGGAGTGCGGACCCGACGTCGCGATCGAATCCCACGGTTGGCGTCGAGGTGGAACCACAGGCACCAAGCAAGCATGCGCGCCGTTTCCCCCATTCCGACGTCAACGTCGACGATGAGGTGTAGCGATTGTCGCGGCAGCAGTTGGTAGTTACGCGACGTCACGTGCCGGCCGTTTTCGTCACCGAGGGTCTCGACCTGGCACGGCCGGTCGGTATAGAGACCAACAGCCAGTAGAAAGCTGTCGACCACGCCGCCACCGACGCCCAGTTCGATGACGGATCCTTCTGGGAGTCGTTGAGCAGGAACCATCTTCGCGGTGGCTCGGACGTCGTTGACGAACACCGCGTTGCTGGACTTGTTATAGATGTGAAGGACTATCCGATCTCGGTCGACGGGCAGCCACTGCTGCTCTCGTGCGACCTCCTCGATACTCAGGTGCAAGTTCTGTGCATCGAACCTTGCTGCTGACGGTGGCGTGTCCGGGTTGCCGGGCACCCAGCGAGGTATCGCGCGCGCCGGGATCTGCGCCTCGCGGATAACCTGTTGACGCCGATCGCCTTCCAGCACGTCGACGCGCAGCGGGCTGCCTCCCAAGGCATCTATCAACATCGGTAGTCGCCCGATTATGCCGACCAATGGGCCCAGCCCAATATCCACTGCTTCCACCCCCGGGACCAGTACTGGGCAAAAGCTTACCTTCAACGCTCATGGATACGCTCCCACGACCGCTCAGAGAACTTGGAAGCTACGGGGTTTCAACACAGGCGAACGTTTCCACGTCTGCCAAATGGGTCCACTCTACGCGGTATGAACTGATGGTTTGGCCGGGTGCGCCTCTGCTGCAGGCACACCGTTGAACGAATCGCCCGTTCGCGTGGTAAGGCGATGCACGGCGTGTTTTGGGCGCAGAGACGAACGACTCCCCAGCGGACACGCCGGCTCGACGGCGCCGGAGCGGCCGAAGATTGCCGCTAGCAGTGGGTGTGCCGCGGATCGAATGCGGTGGTTATCTCGGCGCTGATTCGCTCTGCGGAGGCGCCCGGTGCTGTCTGCCAGACCTGCAGCAATCCCCACGTCAACGCGATCGCGTTCAGTTGAATTCCCGGGTCATCCCGATCAATGCGGGACGACGGCGTAAGGAGGTTCTCGATCGCCATCTGCATCGCAGTGGTGTTGCTGCCCCAGTAGTAGATCAGTTCCACCGCCCTTTCCACATCTAGCTCGGCAAATAGTTCGCCGATACGATCAGGAGGCCAGCTGGGGTAGGCGTAGCGCGCCGCACTCTGAAAGTGCTCTGAAAATCTTTCGCGGCCAAGGACTTCAAGCGCATACTGGCCGATGGACAACACGTGTAGCAGATCGTCGATTTCCAGGTGTGACTGTTCGGGCGAGATGAACAGCGCTTTCGGATTGCGCAGTAGTTCGGTAACGGTGTTAGCAGCAGCGAATACCGCGAGAAGATGGGTCAGTTTGTCGGGATCGACCTCATGCTGCTCGACACGAAGATCGTCCCGATACCAATCGGATTCGGCTAGGCCGAGCCGATGTTGCAGTTCCCGTACCAGCCGGATGGCGTCATCCCAAGAACCGTCAGACGTCGTGTAGGCGTCGGCGGCGCCGAACCCTAGATGCCGGGATCTGATTTCGTTGGCCCGGTGCTCCATAACCTCAGACCATGCCGTGCGTGCGCTTGGCTTGATCGCGTCCGGATCCACCTCGTAGTAGCCCGGTATGTCAGCGATGGGAAGAATGAAACTGGCGGCCTGCGAGAATGCTTCGTCATCGGTCACCAGCACGATGCAATTTCGCTCCGGGCTGGTTCCTCGAAGGCCCACCATGAAACTGACCATGCTGCAATCCCACGCAGCGGAGTTGATCGCGGTGGCCACGTCCGGCTTATTCATTTTGAACACCCCGTCGACGATTGCCTGAGACACCGACTGCTGGCCCAGCTCAGCCAGGCACAACCAGGTCCAAGACAGTGGTATCCAACCGATCTCGTCGCTCAGCCAGTTCAACAACTCGATCAGTAGGTCTCTGGACTGCTCCGGCGTGCGCTTTCCTCGGTGCACAGAACCGACCATCAGACGCCATTTCGCGATCACCGCATAATTCGGCAGCACCAACGTCGCGAAATAGGGCCGCGCCAGTCCGACCCAACGGTCGATATCATCGTACTCAACCGTGACCGTGAAGCTTTCCAATGGTCGCCGACCCGAGAAGACGTCCACCGCGGGGTGATCACGAGCAATGTTGATCAGCGACTCGACTGCCTGCACGCGTGCGGCGATCTTGAGCGGTGACACGGCGTAGCCATCGAAGTCGGCCCCCTCGATCGCGCCGGGCATCACCATGAAGCCAGCCGCGTCGAACTTGCTCATCCATTCGATGAGATGGCGGAAGCGCCGTTGCTGTACAGCATTTGGATTGTGGCCGTTGCGCAGTATCGCCTCGCCGAAACTCACGACGTTGGAGTCAAGCAGCAGATCGGCACCGCTTAGCGGCACACTGCCGCCTTGCGTCGCACCCACAAAGTAGAAGTGTTCACGCCCCGGTTTGTCGACGGCCGCCTTCCTGGCGCGTTGTCCCACTGCAGCTCCCCTTCCCAGCGATGGTCCGACGGCCCCCTCTTCTCCCGCAGTCCATCAACAGCAGTGTGCAAGACCCGCGCCACCGAGTACAGCGATTTTCCCTTGTGTTGGTGGTCAGTTCAGAAGCCGGGGCGGCCCATCCAGTGTGGGTTCCACTTCTGCGCTGCCCATTCCATTTCAGGTCTGCCGACAGTTTCCAAGTGGCGAGTTCACGTGGAGTCCTTTAGCCATCGTAGCTGGTCAGGTTGGCGAGAGCCGCTTTCAGGATCGCGTGAGCGGCGAAATGGTGTTGTTGAGCGTCGTTTCCAATAACTGCGCTGATAGTTCCATTTGAGACCTGGCAGTTGGTCTGCTGAGGCAAGCAGGTGGACCGAAGTCCTGTGAAAGCAGACAGGCGTGACGTGTCGATCTTCACCGCATCTCTGCACCTGCCGGCGGTCGCCACCAACTAGACAGTCCGAGACGGAACAGCGGCCAGCCTGTTTTCACCTGCGCCTGAGGGTTTCGCCTGAGACGGTAGGTGGTAGATCCCCGTTCGGCGCGGGCTAGTCGATGGGTTGGTCCGCGAAAGGGTTGTTGTGAAACCAGACGTTCTCCTCCACCAGGTGGTGGCTGCGCCAGCCGTCGCCGGTGCGGATCAGCTGGTGGTGGTAGTAGCCTCCGCAGAAGCTCAGTCCCGATATCCCGGGCAGCTGCATCGCCAATGAGTTGACTATTCAACACGTATAAGTTGTATATTCGGCAATATAGGGAACGGTGGGCGCTTGGGTCAAGCAATCGCGGGAAACCGGACTTGTTCCCCGAGTTCATTCATCCAGGCGTCCATCCGGCGTCGTTCATCGACCGGCAGCGCAGTTCGACGGCATCGCTACGGCAGCTGCGCTTTTCTAGGGACCAGTGCCGACACCGTGTATCCCCGAAGGACGCAACACCTTTGAAGGGCGCGGCTTTGCAAGCGAAGACCCGCTGGACGCGGTCGATGCGGAACACGTCGCGGCACTCGCTTGCGCGCACCTGTAAGCCGCTGGACGTATCAGCGTCGCGACGGCTCGCGATCCAGCGACGGCCCCAATCTCAACTGCCTACTGCCCCGAATCGGACTGTTATCGGTTGGGTGTAGCGCTCCCACGCCACGCTGCCGGCTTGTTGAGGTGGGCCCGATTCTGGCCAACCTCGTTGCACCTCAACGGCTAAAGCCAGATTCAAGTGCGGTTCGTCAGAATTCTCTGACACCGTGCGGTCTCATTTTTGCGAGTTTCAAGATCGAATCATCTGCGGATCGCACGCTTGCCGACAGCGTCTGTGGTGCCGACGTCCGTAGGGGCGATCGGTGATAGCCCCAACGGTCAACCCCGACCTGAGTAGATGGAGCTGCGAAGCCTGCTGCTCTTCTGCCCCCGCACGACACGCCAGCTGACCTTCGCGGCACCCCAACGCGACGACGCTGCCAACCTGGCCAGACAATCGCTCTGACTGTGGTTACCGAAGAAGCACGCTCGGCCTGTGGAGCGTCAGTGTTCAAATGGCCAGTTACCCAACGCGTTGGCCTGGCACTCACGTGGCCAATCGCATGGGTACACGCCCCAATCGTCGACTCCAGCTCGCGCGGTGACATATCCACGTTGAGCTTCCTGTGGATAGCCCATGATCCGAAACGGACTTCCGTTGTCATTGCGGATTTCGATATGTGAGCCGTCGTCGAAGGCCACATCAATGTGGTACAGGATCTCATCGCCATAGAAGGGGGCGACAACCACCGCATTGAAACCCACCGTTTCACCTTTAGATACCGTGACCAACCGCTTGTCGAGATAGTGAACTGTCGTCGGTGCGCCTTCGTCGTCCTGTACACGGGCGTTGAGGTCATCAGAGCCGAAATCAATTGCGAAATCTTCTCTTCCGGTCGCACCTTGGGGAACTGCGTAGAAGACAGCGCCGGCCGGCGCAGGCGCACGGAAATCGACTACGGCTTTGATACTGCTGATGTGGGCGCTCGCCGAACGCAACCCTGTCAAGTCGAAGGCTAGCGTCGAGGACACTTGCGACATCTGCAGATGGTGTGCGAAAGGCATATCTGCAAACGTCGCTCCCACCCCAGGGAATCCGGTCTCCGACATACCCCTGACAGTCCCTGGCGCGATGTCGATCGCCGAACCAGACACCCACGATGCCCACGGCGCAGGTGCCTTGGCGATGAAGGCTTTCGCAGGCGCAGAGTTGCGGTCGGTCGCTGCCCTGTCCTCTGCGATACCGCGATCGTTGACCACCGCAGCATTTCTGGCAAAGAAGTGCTGGTTAAGCAATGTTGCCGCCAGGCTCGCACTCACTGCAAGGCTGATCGTTAGAGCGACTCTGCTCATGCACCACTGGACGATGTTGTGCACCCGGGAATCGGGTTTTCCGTGCCGCGCCATCATTTCCCCCTCGCCCGCCACTGGCTTCGGTTATGAGCCTATGCATCACGCCTGACACGTGCGCGAACGACGAACTCGACCCAAATTGCGAACCACCGCTCGCAGTTTCGTCTCGAAGTTTTCTCGGCGCAGGCAGTCGTTAGGAAAACGAATCGCTCAACATGCACGTTGTTCACGTGATATCCGACCACACCCGGATCGAGACTGCGTCGCCTCCAAATCAGTTGCTCTACAGTCTGTCTCACGATCGACTCCACGCGGCGGCGATCACGGCAGACAGACCTGCCACCAGCCTCGCTCGTATCAGCATTTCAGTCGAAGCTGCCGTCTGCGCGCCGACTGCTGCCCGCATTTTCGCGATCCCGTCGCTGATTAGGGGTCGTTGTCCCTACCCGTAGGCGCCGAATCAACCAGGGGTTGAGGACTAATAGGCCCGGTCAACGACCGCATCATCGGGCTCAAATCGATCCGCAGCGCGACACCCAACGCAATGACGGTGAAGAACCCGGGATCAACCACCCGGCCTTCCTCGATCGCCTGGATCGTCGACGCGCTGACTCCAGACCGTGCCGATAGCTCTTTTCGTGAAAACTTTAGTAATTTTCGTTGGTGGCCCAGAAGCTGGCGCAACGCTTCACGACGTTCCTGGTATGGAAGGTCTTTCTGGCACGTACGCCCGCGCTGCACCCGCTCAAACTATCAAAAAATTCATAGGTCTTTGCTGACTCGTGTTACGATCACGCCCATGGCAGGTCGTCATCTCCGCGACATGATCGTGGCGTACGGGCAACGCGACGACCTCAAGTTTCGGCGCGCAGCGCAAGCGATCATCAGCGAAGAAGAGGCCAAGCGACACACCGTCCTGGCGCGCGAGCTGCGAACCGCGCTGGCGGCCAACTCAGCGTTGGGTGTCAACGAGCAGCCGATCGTGCCCGAGCCGCCAGTGGACCGCGACAGCGCAATGCCCTTGGCTCGGGTTGAATTGACCGACCGCACCTTGAACGAACTGGTGCTCCGAACAGAGACAGCAGACGCGCTGCAGCAACTGATTACAGAAGTCCGGCACTGGGCGGATTTGGATGCCGCTGGGTTGCCGCGGCGCAATCGGTTGTTGTTGTCAGGACCGCCCGGGTGCGGCAAAACCTCTGCAGTATCAGTGCTGGCCCACGAACTGGGCCGGCCGCTGGTCACCGCTCGGGTGGAAGGGCTGATGTCGAGCTACCTCGGCGAGACCGCCACGAATCTGACAAACCTATTCACCTTCGCCTCAACTGGTCCCTACGTGCTATTTCTCGACGAGTTCGACAGCCTGGGCAAATTGCGTGACGATCCGTCTGACCACGGTGAGCTGCGCCGCGTTGTCAACGCCGTACTGCAGCAGATCGACGCCTACACGGGTCCCTCGCTGATTGTTGCGGCGACAAACCACTCGCAGATCCTCGACAGCGCCCTGTGGCGGAGGTTCGACGCAGTCATCGAACTGGGTCTGCCCAGCGAGGACGAACTGGCCGCGGTGGTGCGACAGAATCTGCCCCCCAAGGCTTTCTCCCTTGCCCGACCACAGCTGGCCCGACTCTCGGGCTTCCCTCATGCCGCTGCAGAATATTTCGCGAATGCTGCACGGCGCCGTGCAGTGCTGGCCGGCGCGAAGACCATCACGGCCGCCGACGTTGATGCGGCCATGGCGGAAACGACTTCTCGACCCTGGCTGTAATTTGCAACACATTTAACGCGTAGGTCAATCAACCGTTGTCAGCAAAGTTACTGTCATGGCATGGCTGACCACCTTAGGTTGTTGGGGGATATTCCATTACGGACAAAACGTCGCAGTAACGGTGTGCCCGGCGACCCACCACCGTTTGACAGAGATGCTCACGCCACGACATTGCGCGGAATTCTGGAGGGGCTGGAGAGCGCCCGTCGGGCGATACTCGCCCGGGCACTGGACACCGCCAACGACGAACCCGTAACTGACGCCGCCGACTTGGGGGAATTCGTTCTCAAGTTTTCGGGCCGGTTCAATGACGACCGCGGCGCATTCAAGAAAGCCGGCATGACGGCGCTGGCGGCCAGCGATGGCACCGAGTTCTACGCCCTGAGCACCGACGCGTCGCGTCGCGTGTTCGCCGAGCACGCGCAGTCATACATCGACGGCGAGCAGGATCTCGATGTTCTCACTGAGAAATGGCGCGATCTACTCGATCGCATCCACGGTGTCGAACTCTACGACATCGCCGACCGGCTCGCCGATGGCGTTCTCCGGCCCGCCGACGATGAAGCGGGTCTTTCCGAGATCGATATTGCCTTATGGCCCACGTCGATCGTGGATCAAGGTGCACCAAGAGAAGGGCGCCGGCGGGTCACGGCAGTCCGCGATGTCGTCACCGGCAACGCACACCTCGATCCGCGGGTAGGTGTCGTTGCCTACGATGACGCCCACACCGATCGGCTCATGGTTCGGGCACGGGTCAACGCCACAACGTTCGACGCGGTCGCCCGTCACCCCTATGTCGAGAAGATCCGCGGATCGCTGCAAGTATCGGTAACCCAAAGCGATCTCGACGCCGCACCCACACCCACGGACCGACTCCTACCCGAAGGCGCACCGATAGGCATCATCGATGACCTTGTCGTCACTGCAAATCCATGGCTGGAGGACGTGGTGGTCGAGCAGAAATCCTTCCCCGACGGATTCGACTACGGTGAGCCAACCCGCCACGGCACACATGTCGCCGGATTCGCGGCGTGGGGCAACGTCCGTGCCCTGCTCGATCCCGACTACGACGGTCAACCCTATCCGATCTACGTTGCCCGGGTTGCGCAGGCCAATGAGCACCTGCAGCCCCAGTTCGTCGGAAACGCAGCCGACTTAGTCTCCCAGGCGCTCGATTGGTTCGCCGAAAAGGGGGTGCGGATCGTTGTCCTCGCCTATGCCTATTCCTACGCCGACAACGGCGCCCTCACCGCTGACCTGTCGGCCGTTGTTGACGAAAAGTGCCGAGAACACGGGCTCGTGGTCGTCGTCAGCGCCGGCAACCTGACTGATATCGGACACCAACACTGGCATGAGGACTATCCCCAGTATCTGGACCAACACACGGCCAAGATCGCTGCCCCCGGCACCGCCGCTCTGGCAGTGACGGTGGGCTCCGTTGCCCATGACACGGCCGTGGATCGGCAACGCTGGCCGCATGGACTGCACATCGCCGAACCAGGCCAGCCTGCACCGTTCACTCGGACGGGGCCGATCCGCGGTAGCAACAAGGCTGGCCGGAGAAAGCCGGAGTTCGCCAGTCACGGTGGAAGTTGGGGCTGGGACCAATCCGCCGACACCATCATCTACGACGACCCGAACATCGCTGCCATTGCCCTCATCCCACCGCGGCGGGGCCGGGTATTCGGATCGGTGTGGGGAACCAGCTACGCCGCACCTCAGGTCGCTCACGAAATCGCACGCATCCAGACCCGTTACCCCGAGGCGGGAGCGAATCTGCTGCGCGCCCTCACTACGTTGTCAGCCGAGCCATCAGAAGCAAACGCCTCAGCCGACACAGCCCTCGCCGCGGCCCATGGCATTCCCGTTGCCGATAACGTGCTTGAAAGTGACACTGACAGTGTCATATTCGTCTATGAGGGCGAAATGGCAACAAACTCCCATACTGTCCTGGAGATCCCGATACCTGTTGAGTTCGCGACGGGGGCATCCCATCGCGAGTTCAGCGTCGCGCTCGCTTTCGACCCGCCCACTCGGCGCAGCCGACGCGATTACATTGCGGGCAGAATGCAGTTCGACTTTCATCGGAAGTTAACCTTCAGGGAGATCTCCGACATCTATGCACTGCAGCACTCGATCGCGGAGGTGCAGGCCAATCCGAACCTTAAAAGGTACGACAAGCCAACACCGGTGAAGATGCGGCCCGCGACCCAAAACACACTGGCCGATACCGTCATTTGTCGCCGCTACGAGATGCAGCAAGGCGGTTGGAGCCCAGACGATGCCGGCTACTTCTTGATCATTACCCACGAACACAGTCAGTGGACCACCGCCCAGAAAAGCCACTACGAGCGGCAGTCTTTCGCTGTTGCCGTACGGATCCGAGACTTCAGCCGTCCTGAAATCGACTTGTACGCATTAGCGCAAGCGCGCCTACAGGACCGGGCCCGCGCCCGAGGAGGAGCAGACCGATGACCAATTCCACTAACGGCCAGCGTGCCCACCTGGAACTGGACTGGGCTGCCTCGCCGCGCCCAACTCTGTGCGAGGAAGTGTTCGATCGCATCACGATAGAGAAGGTTGGACGGTCCTGGAGCAGACAAATCAAGATCTGCGGCCAGTGCCCATTCTGCTTTGGCGAGTTCAGCTACGTGCACTCGCTGAAGTTGGTTCCGACGGTGGCCGCTCCGTCAGGACAAGGCAGCGGCGCCATCGACATCACCATCGAATGCCGCTGTGCACACCGGCACCCGAACGCGCCTGATCACGTCACAGGGTGTGGCCAATATTGGACCGTTGAAATCACACGATGATTCGCCGCAAGCCCTACCGTGCGGTTCGCATACGCGAAGCCACCGATGCTGAGATCGCCGCCAAGACTCGCATCGAGAAGCTGATCGCTCAACAGCTTCCAGCCGTGCGCGCCACAGCACAGAACTGGCGCAACGGCGTCGGTTTCGGTGCCGTCGCATCGACACTCGTGGGGTTGTTCAAGGCACCAGAGATCATCAAGAATGCGACCGCGCAACAGGTAGCCAATGGCGGCTGGCTCTTAGCTATCAGCATCGTTGTGGCCGTAGCATCCTTCGCGTGTGCTCTTCGAGCATCGTTCGGCTGGCCATCATTCAAAGCTATTGGTTCCGAGGACGAACTACGTCAATGGGAGAGCGCCGAGACAGCGGCCACTATCAAGCACCTACGCAGGTCGATGGTCCTCGCCATCGTGGCTTTCCTCGGTTTCTGCACCGCCGCGGCAGTTCTCATCTTCCATGTTCCACTGCCTCTACAGTTTCCCCGCTGGGACCAATAAGCGATTCGATGCAGCGGTCAGCAACAGCACGCCATTGACCGACCTGATCCCCATTGATCATCCGATCGATCACCGCGGCCACGGTATTCACGCTCAAGGTGTCGCCCAACCGCCGCCACAGTTGGGCTCGCTCATCCCTCGACGGGCGCAGGCCTGCAACTGGGTTGATGGCGCTGGAGGCCACCAATTGGTGCAATCGGCTCCCCCAGCCGACTTGTAGTCTAGTTTCGGCGAAAGGGGGACGCGCTGTGCCAAGTGCAGCAGACGGGGGCAATGATCACACGTTGCGGGTTGACACCGACACACTCAGCAGCACCTCAGACCAACTGCAATCGATCGCTGACGAGTTGCGCGACGGCCTGCGCCGACTCGTTTCACACGCTGACCGAGTAGTTGACAACACCTGGCGAGGTGAAGCCGCCTCGGCGTTCGCCAACGAATGGAACGAGTTCCGCGAGACGGCCGAATCAATCGTCGAAGACGCCGATGTGATTGCCGGACTTGTGGCGCTCAGCGCCAACCACTACATCAACGGCGACGAATCCAACGCGGAAATGCTGCGCGCTACATGGTCAAGACAGGTATGACATGGCTGGCTACACCGTGGATGTCGACGCGCTGCACGATCTTCAAGAACAAATGCAGCAATTCCTGACCAAAGCCACCGAGAATCTGGCCCGCGTAGAGGGTCTTATCGTCCAGGTCTGTGCAGATTGGGACGGGACCGCCGCCGCCGCTTACCAACAACGCCATCGCGAATGGGTCGACGCGTTACGCGACATGAACGACTCGATCGCCGACTTCAGGGCGTGGGCGAGCGAGGCCGAAGACGGCTACCGCGAGGTCATGGAAATCAACCTGCGCATGGCGCAGGGATAGAACGGGTCAACGTCCGTGGGTGTTTGGGTCGTCGATCCCGACTGGTATTTCACCACCGCCGAGGTACTGGGGCGCGCGGCTTCCGAACTTGCCGGCGCGGCAGGAACAGTCGCAGCTGCCGCGGACTTCGCGAGTCTGCACATGGCGGGCAATGACCCGATCGGGACCGGGTGGGGATCGGCATACGACGCCGGTGCGTCCGGCACGGTGCAGGGCGCGGTGTTGCTCAGCAAGGCGTGGTCGGCGCTGGCTGGCCGGATCTATCAGGCCGGGGTGAACCACGCCTGGGTCGAGTTCCGCAACGGCCGCGGCCGGCTACCCGTGCCGGCGAACCTGCCGCCAGAGCCGGCGATCTCCCAATTGAGTCTGACGATGCAAACCTCGGTGGGCGGCAACGGGATTGGTCTCGATGAACTGCTTCCGGGTCTGCTGGAGATGCTGGGCCGTGAAACCCCCAACGCCAACACCGACAAGCTAAACACCGCCGCCGACGTGTGGAGCCGTTTCGGCGCAGACATCACCGACACCGTTGACGGAGTCGTGCGGCTGACGAAACGCCCCGATCCGTCGTTGCCTGACGCGACAGCTTTCTATGACTCTGTCATCAAAGTCAGTGCGCCCGGTGACGCGTTGGCCGCCGATGCGCGCGCGTTGGGCTCACTGACCAGTGGCTTTTCTGCTGGTGTGACCACGATGCGCCAGTCCATCGACAGGCAAGTCAGATTCACCGCACTCATGCTCGGCGGCACCGGAACCGTGTCCGTCGTTGCTGCCGGGGTCACCGGCGGCATCTCGATCCGGGCTGAGGCCGCCGTGGCGCGGCGGCTGATTCAACGTGCCTCCGACAATATCCGCGGATATATCAACACCTTGCAAACTACCGCGTCGCTGGTCAACACCTTCTCGCCGGTCTTTGACCCGGTCATGAAATCGCTTCTGGACAAAGAAGCCCTCATCCCTGCTGTCGGATACGAACACAGACCCGATGGCACACTCAAACCGACCGTCCGCTATTTCGACCGTGCCAAATGGGCGGCCTGGCAGCGCTACCTCGAACGGGGCGGCGACTGGGACATCGACCGATGGAGCAAGGCCTACGATCAGCTCCTGGAGAATGCGGCCAATGGGTGGTGGTATGACCAGCTGGTCGCCGACATCATGGGGTACGACACTGAAGAGGGCTGGCGTCACCAATACGGCAACGCCGAGATCGTGCCCGGCCGGCGATGGGACTGGGCCCACCTGGTCGATGGGATACCGGACGAGGTGGTCGAGAATAAGAGCGGCAGACTTGATTTCGATCAGCTAAGCGCCGATGAGGAAGCTCTGCAAGCGGGCCTGAACGTCACCTACAACATCAACAGCAAGTACCCCTACAGCGAGGCAGAACTGGCTGAGCTGCAGCGACTGCAAGACGAGTACCCCGACCAGTTTCGGGTGAACCGGCTACCCTGACGGGGAGGCAACCATGGGCAGCACATTCAACTACGTACCGATCCAGCTGACGAAAGCGTTTCGCGACGCCCAGTCCGACGAGAAGTTCCAAAGCTGGCTCAAAATGCAGGACGCCGCGATGGGCATTGAATTCCCCATCAACGACCTCCCAGAGGTGCGCGACAGCATGTTCACCAAAGACAGCCTCGCTCTAGCTGAAGCCAAGCTGACCGACCTCTACGACAGCAACCGCACCGCGTACACCGGTGACGAGAACGTCCACCGCACAATGCGTTTCGTGTACTACATCGGTGAAACCTTTCGCCGGTCCTTCGAAGGAACCTGGGTCGCAATCCCGCCTCAAGACAACACATCTAAACAAGACACTCCGCTGCCGGGCATCGACGTTCCGTTCCGCGAAGGATTCATCCAGCCGACCCAACTCATCGGTTTCGCACTCATCCGGCGCAGCGGCAACGAGCTCACGCGCGTGTACGGCCACATGGAACGCGCCTACAACAAATGGGAGCAAGCAGGTCGGCCAGAACGTACCTACCGCGGCACACTGCGCGAAAACGGCTAACCGGCCGGACTGTCTATCGTTGTTGTCACTTGTCTCGGCGGGGATGCCATCTTTAGTGAGACGATGGCCGCGCAATCGGCCCAGTGAAGTTGGCATTTCCGCAACTGCGGCCAATCCTCATCACCTGGAATCGGCCGCGCCGTCACGTACGGCGGTCACCGCTGTGCAGCGCGTAGATCGACTTACCGATCCGGCGCAACAATGTCTGTATTGGCTTCACCTCTAAACTTCACATCTGCATTCACGACTAAGGACCAGGATGGCATTCGCGAAGACGACACGTGCGCAGCCGGTACCGGACGACCCTGAATCGCTTTACCGGCAGTTGGCGCGCACTAACAACGGCCCTGACAGCCTGTGGGGCCATCAGACCGACATCCTCCGCGACTGGCACGGGCACTATCTGAACAAGAATGACGTCGCGTTGGAGTTGCCGACCGGGGCAGGAAAGACGCTAGTGGGCGGATTGATTGGCGAGTGGCTACGTCAGTCCGAGGGCAAGCCAGTCGCGTATCTGTGTCCGAACAATCAACTCGCCGCGCAGGCCGCAAACCGCCTGCGCGAGTATGGGATCCCCGTCTCTCTGCTGACCGGCCGAGTCAACCAATGGGATCCGGTTCAGCGGGCCAAATTCAATGCCGCAGACGCGGTCGCAGTGACCGTCTACTCGCACGTTTTCAACACGAACCCCGGGATCATCGACGCCGGAACGCTGCTGTTCGACGACGCACACGCCGGAGAGCAACCCGTTGCAGCGGCATGGAGTATCACCATGTCACGTGACGAAGGCGCTTACCAATCAGTGCTGTCGGTATTGTCCGACGGACTGGG
Organism: Mycobacterium shunyiense; assembly: GCF_058270035.1. Lineage (NCBI taxonomy): Bacteria > Bacillati > Actinomycetota > Actinomycetes > Mycobacteriales > Mycobacteriaceae > Mycobacterium > Mycobacterium shunyiense. Next base: position 493,414 of record NZ_JBZDPT010000031.1, read on the forward strand.
TGAGCAGCTCGTGTCGTCGCTGCGCGAAGACAATTCCGTCCGCAAGTACAGCAAGGACGTGTTTCTGGCCGCGCCCACGGTCGTGGCGCTGAGGGCATCCGATCTCGAACAGACACTCAATGCTGCGGTGGCAACGAAGCAAATCGATAAACAACAGCGCTATCCGTTGAGCACCCTGGCTGGACACCTCGGCGAATGCTTGGTTTACGTGTCCTATCGCCGCATCCTGATCCGGCCCTTGATCAGCCCCACCGCCTGCCATCCTGCGTTCGCCGACGCGGGGCGACGCTTGTACATGAGCGCCACACTAGGCGCCGGCGGCGAACTAGAGCGCGCATTCGGGCGCCGCAAGATCCACCGCATGCCCGTGCCCAAGGGATGGGATAAACAAGGCACCGGCCGGCGCTTCTTTGTGTTCCCAGAGTTGGCAACCGAGATGTCTAGCGACGAAACGCTTGTTGAGCCGTGGCTGAAGGACACAATCCAAAAGCATGGTCGCGCAGCGCTACTCAGTCCATCCGATCGTCGCGCCGCCGCGGTCATCGCTGCGACACTGCCGGAGGGGTACGTCCAGCTCGACGCTCATACGGTCGAGAGCGACATGACGAAGTTCACCGACCAAGAGCACGCCGTGTTAAACCTCACCAACCGCTACGACGGTGTCGACCTGCCCGACGAAGCGTGCCGATTACTCATCCTCGCCGGGCTGCCCTCACAAGGCGACCTCCAAGAGCGCTTTCTCTACGACGCGTTGGGCGCCGGCCGCGTCCTGCAGGAGCGCATTCGGGCGCGCATCATTCAGGGAACCGGGCGCGCAACTCGCAACGCCAAAGACCATGCGACCGTTGTCGTCATCGGAGACGACCTGACCAACTTCATCATCCGATCCGATGTGCTCGCCGCGCTACGCCAGGAGCTTCAAGCCGAAATCGAATTCGGGCGACAACAAAGCCTCGACCGACCTATCGCCGACATCGACGAGAACATCGGCCTGTTCTGCGGCCAGACCAGCGAATGGTTCGAAGTCGAAGCCGAGATCACTGCCGACCGCGACGCCCGCGAACGCCAGGATCCGCCGGCGACCAAAGAGTTCGCAGACGCCGCCCCCGAAGAGGTCGCGGCGATGGAAGCGTGGTGGAACGGCGATATCGAGCTCGCGCTGCAGCGCGCCCAAGAAGTCGTCACCATTCTCGAGAAGAAGCGTGCTGCTCATCGGTATTCGGCCCTGTGGCACTACCTGTGCGGATCCTGGACACGGACCCGCGCCGATGAATCAGGCGATCCCACCGGCAGTCTCGCGAAGGCCGCCAGGGGGCACATCCGCCGCGCACGAGCCGCTGCCCGGGGCACGACGTGGCTGAATCATCTTGTCGATCCTGTCGCGGCGATCAGGCGCGCCGAAGACTTCGACGACCTGGACCGGCTCGCCGCACACAACCTCGTCGATCGCATCAACCAGTGGAACGACGCCGACGAAAAGGCGCTTACCGAAGCGCAATCCAATCTCGCGCAGAGCAGCTTCAAGAAATACGAAGCAGGTTTGAAAGCACTCGGCCGGTACGCCGGCGCCAGCGAGGTGTACGACGACGGCGGAGCGCAAGCCGCACCCGACTCCACCTGGATCTTCGGAACCCAGCTTTGGGTCGCGTGGGAAGCCAAGAGCGAGGCACTATCTGACAGCAGCATCCCCGCGAAGTACACCCGGCAAGCCACCCTGCATCTCTCATTCGTTGCCGACAAGCGCGCTGGCGAGGAAGCGCCGGCCGGGTCATTTACGTGTTACACGACACCGCAAGCGAAGATCGAACCCTCAGCACGCGCGGTTTGCGGTGAGGACGTGTATCTGATTCCGATCCACGACCCGGCTAACCTTCTGGCAGCGGTCGACCGCGCGTTGACGAAGGCTAGGACTTTCGGCGGCGCCGTCGACGAGGCGGGCGTGCTGAACGCACTCCAGTCAGAGGGTTGCCTGCCAAGTCAATGGCTGTCGCGTTTTACCTCGCAGCCGCTCAAGTCGTTCGGTCAGCAGGTGGACAGCACGGAGTAAGCCTGCCGGTCGCTCAGCGAACACAACTGCGGGGCGGGACAGCCACACTGTCCGGTGCAGATTTGCTGCTACGACCCGCCCCGCGGCCGGCTCCAAGTTGAGGGGCCCGCGGAACTGCGACGTGTGGTGTGGTGCTGGTCCCCGGGTGGGGGCAGACACGTCGGACCTCGGGGGGCTCTGTACAGGAATGCAGAACGTGTATCGCTCCGCCGATTTTTGACCAGCTCGTAAGCCTCGCGAAGAAAGTCCCCAATGGAAGGCGTCTATGGCTGATCGCTGCACACTTTGAGCTACAGCGCTATCAGATGTCTCCGCGAGGTCAACGAAGTTACGTGATCACACCCGTGGATGTTCGCGGTGCTCATCCGCTCCTCGCCGAGGAAAGCGGCATGGACATGCGGAGCGCCGAGCGATCGGGCCAAATCAGCCTTAAGGGCAATACCCGTCGTCCCAGCGACATAGCCAGCAACTAGAAGCACCGACTGATTGTCGAGACGTCGTGAAGAATCGACAGCGCGAACGCCTTCGTCGGCGAGGAGCGCAGCTCCTATGATGCGCTCTCCGGCCTCGTCAACAGCCATGAGTGCGTCACCCGCACCCAAAGCGATGGAGGCGATCTCACGTCCGGCGTTCCGCAAGTCGTCCCCGCGCAGCGTGCTGTTCGCAGTCTGCGCGGCGAGGATTCGGCTGAGAAGGCTAACCGGAGTACTCATGTAAGTAAGTATGCCTTTCATACCGACATGCGCGACGTAGGCGTGATAGACAAGTTGCTTACATATGTCATAGGCGCAATCCTTAAAGGGTGGAACCGGCCGTAACAATCCAGGACGCGGCAGCGCGCTTGGGCGTCACGCGTCAGCGGATCTATCAGATGCTGACGGCCGGAGACCTGGACGGCCCGCGTCACCCGCCCGGAGCACGCGCGCCCCGCAATGCTCTTCGCGTATTTGTTGCCTCGCTGCAGTCCTGGGAGGCGGATCATCGTGGGCAACGGAACAGACCACGACGCCTGCGCTCATCCGACGTCGAGGCGGCGTTGAGGGACGACGCCTACCGAATGAAATTGGCCCTCGACACGGCCCGCGATCAACTCACCAACCAGCGACTCCAGAACGAGAAACTAGCGAGCTTACTTGCCGACGCGGTTGCCGCGCTCCAAGCCGAACAGGCGATGGCCCGGGACGCCGAGCGGATCACCGAAGAGTACGCCGCGATCGCTACGAATCATTTGGCGCCGGACCTACACGGCGACGCCTAGCCGGTCGTCCGATTTCCGACTAGACCCGACAAGGCAGCGGCAATTGCTTCTACATATTTTCCGCCGAGGATCGGCTCCGCCTCTTTGTCTAGGCCTTCCTTCGAGGTACCGAATGCGGCGCCACAATCCTTGCCGCTGCGGATGACTGTGTTCCGAACGACCTCGTGCGCTGCTGCCGTGACCGCTCCCTCCGCCAGCAGCCTCAGCCGTGGCCCCTCCTGGTTAGAGGGCCGTTGCGGCCGGTCAGCTCGACGAATAACGATGCAGTCGGGTGCGATGGACCGTGCTCTGCCCCTAACCTTCTTCGACAGTTCGCCCAGTCGAACGGCAAGGTCATCTACGGCCTCTTTGACCTCAAAGTTGTCTTCCACACTCAGCGCCTGCCGATCGAACCCTTCTTCTGGTCTCGCGTGATCGTCCAGAATCACTGCAGCCACCGTGATCTTCTTGCCGCTGATGCTCACAGCCAAACCCATCACCCGCATCTCTACATTCTGCCTAGGATTTCGCTATGACGGCGGCAACTCCGACGACAGGACAGGTCATTGCTGGCCGGTACGAGGTGCGAAAAACCCTGGGCAGCGGAGCATTTGGCGAAGTGCACGAGGTGTTTGATCATCACCTCAAACAGGTGTGCGCCCTCAAGATCCACCGACAAGTTGTGGATGGGCCTTGGACCGAGGCACAGATCCTCCGGCAACTAGACGGCGAATACATTCTCAAGGTACTGAACGCGGACCTCGCCGAAGGCGCCCCGTACGTCGTGACACACCTAGCGACAAACGGCACGATTGCCGACCAGATCCAGCCAGGCATCGGGATTCCGATCTCCACAGCTGTCCGCTGGGCTCGGCAGGCATGTCAGGGCGTCGCCCGCATCCACGATCAGAAGTTGCTGCACCGCGACATCAAACCCGAGAACCTCTTCATCGACCGTCGTCAGGATGTTTTAGTCGGCGACCTCGGGCTCGCGCAGCTCCAGGATGAAAACGGCCTGGCCGACGCCGCGGGGAGCATCCCAACGATGGCTCCCGAAGTCGCGCGCATCGGCGTACCGGGGCAGAACCCAACGACGGCGCGTGTCTATGGCATCGCCGCAGATATCTACAGCCTCGGTGCAACTCTGTTCTGGATGCTCGCTGGCGCTCGGCCCGTTCCGGCAGCTTCGTCATACGGCGACATATGGAACGCGTCGCAACCCGACCTCTGGAACGTGGCTCCACACGTACCACAAGGACTGCGCGACATCGTCAACAAATCCATCGCGCGGGACCCTGTCGAGCGGTACGCCTCGGCAGCCGGGTTCGATTCCGCACTCGGCGGATGGTCACCGCCGCCACGCCACTGGACTCGCATAAAGTCACATCCCGGGCATGAACAGTGCTTTATTGGCACCAAAGGCACGTCGGCCCTGGAAGTTTGCGCAATCCCAACGGGTGTACGAACACAGTTGAACATCGTCGCGCGCCACTCGGCATCGCGGCGAGCTGTGACGAAGGCCTTCCGGACAGTAGCGAGATCCGGGCTGTCTGCTGGTTTGCGCAGTGCCTTCCACGCATGCAAATGACGATGTGCTTCCAGCCGGCGAATGCGGCTTCGGGCTACCTACATGGGTCGTGGCATGGCCAGATCCCGACATGTGTGTTGCAGCCCCTCGACACCCCTCGACACTGTCAAGCCCACCCAAACACAAAGGTCACGAACTCTTTTGAGTTCGTGACCTTTGTGGCCGCAGTTCGTAGAACCGCTCTCTGTGGGCGAAGGGGGACTTGAACCCCCACGTCCCGAAGGACACTGGCACCTGAAGCCAGCGCGTCTGCCATTCCGCCACTCGCCCGAATGACCGAGGCAGCGTAACACTGCGAGCGCGCCGTTCCCAAACCAGCCGATCAGCGGGCCGATCAGGCGGCCGTCAAACTGTCAGAAAACCCTTAACCTCATCTAGATCAGGTCACTGACCTGCATCGATCGGATTCTCAGAGTTCTGTTGGTCCCGCATTACGGCACCAGGCCGATACCATGCTTGTGAGCAGTGTGGCCAGAGCGACACGCGGGAGCACGGGTGGCCGTGCCGAGGCGACGTACGACAACGAGAAAAGGCGGGCGGTGACATGGGTCTGGTCGACCGCATCGAACGCAAACTCGAGTCGACCGTCGGCGATGCGTTCGCCCGGGTCTTCGGCGGCTCGATTGTGCCCCAGGAAGTAGAGACGGCGTTGTGCCGGGAAGCCGAGTCCCGAGCCCGTACGGTGGCCGGTGGACGAGTTTTGGCACCGAACGACTACGTAATTACGCTCAGTGGCACTGACTATAAGAAAGTAAGCGCCGATACTGACCTGACCTCGACCGCGTTCGCCAAACATCTGGGGGGATTCATTCGTGATCAGGGGTGGCAAACGTATGGTGATGTGGTCGTTAGATTCGAGCAATCACCGAACTTGCACACCGGACAGTTCCGCGCACATGGCGCGGTTAACCCCGATTCGACCGCTGGCGAATCCGCGCGAGCCCAAGGCGACCATGCGTTCACCGCAGAATCAGGAGAACCACCTATGACCGATAACCCGAATTACCGCGGCGGCCAGGGACAAGGGCGGCCCGGCGACGACTATTACGACGACCGTTACGGCCACCCGCAGGATGACCCCCGTGGCGGGCAGTACCCACCGGATCAAGGCGGCTATCCCCCGCAGGATCAGGGTGGCTACCCTCCGCAGCGCGGCGGATACGGCGGCGGCGACCGCGGTGGGTACCCCGACCAGGGTGGGTACCCGGATCAAGGCGGCTACCCCGACCAGGGTGGGTACCCCGATCAAGGCGGCTACCCCGACCAGGGCGGCTACCCCCCGCAGTCCTACGAGCAGCAGCGCCCGCCCGCCGGCTACGGCGGCCAGCAAGGCGGCCAGCCGGGCGGTGGTTATGACCGCGGCTACGGCGGCCAGCCGGGTGGTGGCTACGGCCAGCCCCCGCAGGCCCCCGCGGGTGGCCAACCCGGTTACGGCGGCGCCAGCGACTACGACTACGGACGTCAGGACCCCCGCCAGGGCGGCGGCTACCCGGAGCAGGGTGGCGGTTACCCCGAACAGGGCGGCTACGGCGGTGGCGGCGGACAGTCCTACGGACGCCAGGACTACGGCCAGCCGCAGGATTACGGTCGCGGCTACGCCGAGCCCCAGCAGGGCGGCGGTTACGCGGAGCCCGGCTACGGCGACGCAGCAGGCTATGGCGATCAGGGCGGCTTCGGCGGCGGCGACTACGGCGCACCGCAGGGCGGCCAGCCCGGTTACGGTGCCCAGCAGGGCGGCTACGGCGGCGGTGACTATGCCGCAGGTGGCGCTGCAGTCACGCTGCAGCTCGACGACGGCAGCGGCCGCACCTACCAGCTCCGTGAGGGCGCCAACGTGATCGGCCGCGGTCAGGACGCACAGTTCCGTCTGCCCGACACCGGGGTGTCACGCCGGCATCTCGAGATCCGGTGGGACGGCCAGGTCGCGTTGCTGTCAGATCTCAACTCCACCAACGGCACCACGGTGAACAATGCACCGGTGCAGGAGTGGCAGTTGGCCGACGGCGACGTGATCCGGCTGGGCCATTCCGAGATCATCGTGCGCGTGCATTGAGCGTCTGAGACCGGACACACCTGAGTGGCAAGCACCCCGCTTCGCCCTCACGGCGAACGCCGTCCAAGTATCGTGACGTTGCCGACGGTAGCTGAGCGATACCAGTGGGGCGGATACGGAGAGGACGTCAGATGCAGGGGTTAGTGCTGCAACTGACGCGTGTCGGATTCCTCCTGCTGCTGTGGCTGTTCATCTGGTCGGTGCTGCGCATCCTGCGGACCGATATCTATGCGCCCACGGGCGCTGTGATGGTGCGCCGGGGGTTGGCCCTCCGCGGCTCTCTGCTGCCGAGTCGGGACGGACGTCACATCGCGCGGCAATTGGTGGTCACCGAGGGCGCACTGGCCGGTACCCGCATCACATTGGGTGCCCAGCCGGTACTGATCGGCCGTGCCGACGACTCCACACTGGTGCTCACCGATGATTACGCTTCGACGCGCCACGCCCGGCTCTCGCCACGAGGTTCGGAGTGGTACGTCGAGGACCTAGGATCGACCAACGGCACATACCTTGACAGGGCGAAGGTGACAACAGCGGTAAGGGTTTCGATCGGGACGCCGGTCCGAATCGGTAAGACGGTAATCGAGTTGCGTCCGTGACGCCGCGCACGCGAGGAGCAGATCCGGCACTGCGCACGCGAGGAGCAGATCGGATACTGCGCATGCGAGGAGCACGAGAAACAACATGACCCTCGTACTCCGATATGCCGCGCGCAGTGACCGCGGGCTGGTTCGCGCCAACAACGAGGACTCGGTGTACGCCGGGGCGCGGTTGCTGGCACTGGCCGATGGCATGGGCGGCCACGCCGCAGGCGAAGTGGCCTCGCAGCTGGTCATCGCAGCGCTCGCCCACCTCGACGACGACGAACCCGGCGGCGACCTGCTGGGCAAGCTCAATACAGCCGTGGCCCAGGGCAATGCGGCGATCGCGGCACACGTCGAGGCCGACCCTGAACTCGAGGGCATGGGCACGACGCTCACCGCGATCCTGTTCGCGGGCAACCGCCTCGGCCTGCTCCACATCGGCGATTCCCGGGGATACCTGCTGCGCGATGGCGAGCTGACCCAGATCACCAAGGACGACACCTTCGTCCAGACCCTTGTCGACGAAGGTCGGATCACGGCCGAGGAGGCCCACAGCCATCCGCAGCGCTCGCTGATCATGCGGGCGCTGACCGGCCACGAGGTCGAGCCGACCCTGATCATGCGTGAGGCCAAGGCCGGCGATCGCTACCTGCTCTGCTCGGACGGTCTGTCCGATCCGGTCAGCCACGAGACCATCCACGAGGCCCTCCAGATCGAGGACGTCGCCGAGAGCGCCGACCGGTTGATCGAGCTGGCCCTGCGCGGCGGCGGACCGGACAACGTGACCGTGGTGGTCGCCGACGTCGTCGACTACGACTACGGACAGACCCAGCCGATTCTGGCCGGCGCCGTGTCCGGGGACGACGACCAGAGCGCGCCGCCGGACACCGCTGCCGGGCGGGCTTCTGCGTTCAACCCGCGCCGCAACGAGCCCAAACGAGTGGTCCCCCAGCCGGCCGAGCCGGACCGCAAGCCGCGGTCGCGACGCCGGATACTGATCGCCGCCGTACTGCTGGTGCTGGTGCTCATCTGCGGGTTGGCGATCGGGCGGCAGATCATCCGCAACAACTACTACGTCGCCGCACACGACGGCACGGTGTCGATCATGCGCGGGGTGCAGGGCTCGTTTCTGGGCATCTCCCTGCAGGAGCCGTACCGCCTGGGCTGCCTGAACGCACGCAACGAACTGTCGCTGATCGGCGTCGACGAGGACCGGAGCCGGCTCGACTGCCGCTTGATGGCGGTCGACGACCTGCGCCAGTCCGAGCGCACCTCGGTGGCGGCCGGCCTGCCCGGTGGCACGCAGGACGAGGCCATCAAGCAGATCAACGACATGGCCCACGGCTCCGTCCTGCCGGTGTGTGCGCCGCGCACCGCGCCGACGACATCGAGGCCCACCCCACCGCCCAGTCCGTCGCCGTCGCCGTCACCTGCTCCGGGTGTCGCGCCGACTCCGGCACCTGGCGCGGAGACGCAGGCACCCGAAACGCCTGCGCCTGAATCCTCGGCGCCCGGGACCGCCGTTGTGCCGGCTCCGGTCCTACCGACACAGTCCCCGACGGTCACCGCATTGCCGCCCCCACCACAAGAACCGGGGAAGAACTGCCGAGCCGTGTCATGACGACTCAACCCCAGTCGCCGGTTACCGTCATGCCGCCGCTCCCCAATCGGCGCAACGCGGAACTTCTGCTTCTGGGGTTCGCGGCCTTCATCACCACCATCGCGCTGCTGATCGTCGAGGCCAACCAGGAGCAGGGCCTGAGCTGGGACCTGGTCGGCTACGTCGTCGCCTTCATCGCCCTGATGGGCGTCGCCCACCTGGCCATCCGCCGGTTCGCGCCGTATGCCGACCCGCTGCTGCTCCCGGTCGTGGCGCTGCTCAACGGGCTGGGCCTGGTCATGATCCACCGGCTCGACCTGGCCAAGGGGGAAACCGCGACGGATGGGCTCGGTGGCACCGCGAGCCAGCAGATGACGTGGCTGCTGATCGGCGTGATCGGCTTCTCCGTCGTGGTCGCGTTGCTGACCGACCACCGCATGCTTGCCCGGTACGGGTATATCTGTGCGCTGACCGGCCTTGTGCTCCTTGTGATTCCGGCATTGCTGCCGACGAGATACTCCGAGCAGTACGGCGCCAAGATCTGGATCCAGTTCCCCGGCTTCTCGATTCAGCCCGCCGAGTTCTCCAAGATCCTGCTGCTGATCTTCTTCGCTGCGGTGCTGGTGGCCAAGCGCGATCTGTTCACCAGTGCGGGGAAACATTTCTTCGGCCTCGACCTGCCACGGCCCCGTGACCTGGCTCCCCTGCTGCTGGCCTGGGCCGCCTCGGTGGGCGTGATGGTCTTCGAAAAGGACTTGGGCACTTCCCTTCTGCTGTATGCCTCGTTCCTCGTGCTCGTCTACGTGGCTACCGAGCGCCTCAGCTGGGTGGTGATCGGGCTGACCCTCTTCGCCGCGGGAAGCGTTGTGGCATACCAGGTTTTCGGCCATGTCCGGGTGCGGGTGGAGACCTGGCTCGACCCGTTCGCCGATCCCGACGGCGCCGGCTACCAGATGGTGCAATCCCTGTTCAGCTTCGCCACCGGCGGCATCTTCGGCACCGGTCTGGGCAACGGACAACCCGGGACGGTGCCCGCCGCAGCCACCGACTTCATCATCGCCGCGATCGGCGAGGAGCTCGGATTGGTCGGGCTCGCAGGCGTTCTCATGCTCTACACGATCTTCATCATCCGTGGCATGCGCACCGCGATCGCGGTGCGTGACAGCTTCGGCAAGCTGCTGGCCGCCGGCCTGTCCGCCACCCTGGCCATCCAGCTGTTCATCGTCGTCGGAGGCGTCACCAAGCTGATTCCCCTGACCGGGCTGACCACCCCGTGGATGTCCTACGGCGGATCTTCGCTGCTGGCCAACTACATCCTGCTGGCCATCCTGGTGCGCATCTCTCACTCCGCACGGCGGCCGATCACCACCACGCCGGCGCCCAACCCCACCCCGATCGCTGCGGCCAGCACCGAGGTGATCGAGAAGGTATGAACACCTCCCTGCGCCGGGTGGCAGTCACGATCATGGTGCTGATCGTGCTGCTGTTGGCCAACGCCACGATCACCCAGGTTTTCACCGCCGACGGGCTACGTGCGGACCCGCGCAATCAGCGGGTGCTGCTCGACGAGTACTCGCGCCAGCGGGGCCAGATCACCGCAGGCGGCCAGCTGCTGGCCTATTCGAAGGCCACCGACGGCCGGTTCCGCTTCCTGCGGGTCTACCCGAACCCCGAGGTGTACGCCCCGATCACCGGCTTCTACTCGCTGGGCTATTCCAGTACCGGGCTGGAGCGGGCCGAGGACACCATCCTCAACGGCTCCGACGAGCGCCTCTTCGGCCGCCGGCTGGCCGATTTCTTCACCGGCCGCGACCCGCGCGGTGGCAATGTCGACACCACCATCAATCCGCAGGTGCAGCAGGCCGCCTGGGATGCGCTGCAGCACGGCTGCAACGACGGCCCCTGCAAGGGCTCTGTGGTGGCCCTGGAGCCCTCGACAGGCAAGATCCTTGCCATGGCGTCGTCTCCCTCCTACGACCCCAACCAACTCGCCACACACGACCTGGGCGCCCAGAGCGAGGCCTGGCAGCAGTTGCGCGACAACGAGCAGTCCCCACTTCTCAACCGCGCCATCTCGGAGACCTACCCGCCGGGCTCCACGTTCAAGGTGATCACCACCGCGGCTGCGCTTCAGGCCGGCGCCACTCCGGATACCCAGCTGACCGCGGCGCCGCGGATCCCGCTACCCGACAGCACCGCGACGCTGGAGAACTTCGGCGGATCCTCGTGCGGTCCCGGTCCCACCGCGACGCTGCGTGAGGCGTTCGCCAGATCCTGCAACACCGCGTTCGTTCAGCTGGGCCTCAACACCGGCGCCGACAAACTCAAGTCCACCGCCCAGGCGTTCGGACTCGACGAAGCCCCGCCCACCATTCCGCTACAGGTGGCCGAATCGACCACCGGTCCGATTTCGGACGCGGCGGCACTGGGTATGTCCAGCATCGGGCAGCGGGATGTCGCTTTGACACCCCTGCAAAATGCGCAGGTGGCCGCCACCATTGCGAATGACGGCATCGCCATGCGCCCGTATCTTGTGGATAGCCTAAAAGGACCCGACCTGGCCACGATCGCCACCACCGCCCCCGCCCAAGAGCGCCGGGCGGTGTCACCCCAGGTCGCAGCTACACTTACGGACTTGATGGTCGCCGCCGAGCAGGTGACTCAGCAGAAGGGAGCCATCGCCGGCGTGCAGATCGCTTCTAAGACCGGTACGGCAGAGCACGGGACGGATCCCCGTAACACTCCGCCGCATGCCTGGTACATCGCATTCGCACCGGCCAGTGACCCCAAGGTCGCGGTCTCGGTGTTGATCGAGGACGGCGGGGACCGGTTGTCGGCCACCGGCGGCGCACTCGCCGCCCCGATCGGACGTGCCACCATTTCGGCGGCACTGCGGGAGGCGTCATGAGTCACCTCGCCGGAGGCGAGAAATGAGCCCGCGCGTTGGAGTCACGCTGTCCGGGCGTTACCGGCTGCAGCGGCTGATCGCCACGGGCGGCATGGGTCAGGTCTGGGAGGCTGTCGACTCCCGGCTGGGCCGGCGCGTCGCGGTCAAGGTACTCAAGGCCGAGTTTTCCACCGATGCCGAGTTCGTCGAGCGGTTCCGGGCCGAGGCCCGCACGGTGGCCATGCTCAACCACCCCGGCATCGCCAGCGTGTACGACTACGGCGAGACCGAGCTGGACGGCGAGGGCCGCACGGCGTACCTGGTGATGGAGCTGATCAACGGCGAGCCGTTGAACTCGGTGATCAAGCGCACCGGCCGGTTGTCGCTGCGCCACGCCCTGGACATGCTCGAGCAGACGGGACGCGCCCTGCAGGTGGCACACACCGCTGGCCTCGTGCACCGCGACGTCAAACCGGGCAACATCCTGATCACCCCGACCGGTCAGGTGAAGCTGACCGACTTCGGTATCGCCAAGGCTGTCGACGCCGCCCCGGTCACCCAGACCGGCATGGTGATGGGCACCGCGCAGTACATCGCGCCCGAGCAGGCGCTTGGCCATGACGCCACCGCGGCCAGCGACGTGTACTCCCTGGGAGTCGTCGGCTACGAATCTGTCTCCGGCAAGCGGCCGTTCACCGGCGACGGTGCGCTGACGGTGGCGATGAAGCACATCAAGGAGACCCCGCCGCCGCTGCCCGCCGATCTGCCGCCCAACGTGCGGGAGCTGATCGAGATCACCCTGGTGAAGAACCCGGGGATGCGTTACAAGTCGGGCGGCCCCTTCGCCGACGCGGTCGCCGCGGTGCGCTCCGGTCGTCGTCCCCCGCGTCCCAACCAGGCTCCGACGCTCGGTCGGGCCGCCCCGGCGGCGGTTCCGTCGGCAGCGCAGGCGCGTGCCGCAGCGGACCTCAGCGGCCGCACCCCGGTGACCGCCACCCGGGCGAGGCCGACCACGGCCGCACACCGGCCCGCGCCCGCCCCGCGACGCACGTTCTCGTCGGGTCAACGTGCCCTGCTGTGGGCCGCCGGGGTACTCGGCGCGCTGGCAATCGTGATTGCCATCCTGATCGTCCTCAATGCTCAGGACCGCAAGGATCAACCCCCGCCCACCGTCACCGACACGGTGACCCAGACGACGCCCTACCAAACGCCGGCAGCGTTGCCGGACCTGGCATTCCACGCGATCGTGCCCAGGGGAGCCGCCGCTCAGGTTGTCCCGAAGGCACCAGAACAGATACTGCAATGACGACGCCTCAGCATCTCTCTGACCGATATGAACTCGGTGAAATCCTCGGCTTCGGCGGCATGTCCGAAGTCCACATCGCACGCGACACGCGGTTGCACCGCGATGTCGCGGTCAAGGTCCTGCGCGCCGACCTGGCCCGCGACCCCAGCTTCTACCTGCGTTTCCGCCGGGAAGCGCAGAACGCGGCCGCGCTGAACCATCCCGCCATCGTTGCGGTGTACGACACCGGCGAGGCCGAGACACCCAACGGGCCGCTGCCCTACATCGTCATGGAGTACGTCGACGGTGTGACGCTGCGCGACATCGTGCACACCGAGGGTCCGATCCCGCCGAAGCGCGCGATCGAGATCATCGCCGACGCCTGCCAGGCGCTGAACTTCAGCCACCAGCACGGCATCGTGCACCGGGACGTCAAGCCGGCCAACATCATGATCAGCAAGGCCAATGCTGTGAAGGTGATGGACTTCGGTATCGCGCGGGCCCTGGCCGATACCGGCAACAGCGTCACGCAGACCGCCGCGGTGATCGGCACCGCGCAGTACCTGTCGCCCGAGCAGGCCCGCGGGGAAACCGTCGACGCTCGTTCCGACGTGTACTCACTGGGCTGCGTGCTCTACGAAATCCTCACGGGCGAACCACCTTTCATCGGTGACTCCCCGGTGGCAGTGGCCTATCAGCATGTCCGCGAGGATCCGGTCCCGCCGTCGAGCCGGCACACGGGCATCTCCCCAGAGCTCGACGCCGTCGTGCTGAAGGCACTGGCCAAGAATCCGGACAATCGCTATCAGACCGCGGCCGACATGCGCACGGATCTGATCCGCGTGCACAGCGGCGAGGCTCCCGAGGCACCCAAGGTGCTCACCGACGCCGAGCGGACGTCGATGATGAACTCCGGGCCGATGCTGACCCAGGGTGGCGCTGCGCCCACCCAGAACCTGGTGGTGCCCCGCCCCGCCGACCGCAACGCCTCGCTGGCCCGTTGGCTGATCGCCGTCGCGGTACTGGCGGTGCTGACTGTCGTGGTGACGGTCGCGATCAACATGTTCGACGGCAAGCCACGCGACGTGCAGGTGCCCGACGTGAGCAGTCAGCGTTCGGCCGACGCCGTCGCCACGCTGCAGAACCGCGGGTTCAAGACCCGCACCGAAGACAAGCCGGACAACCAGATTCGGCCGGGGTACGTCATCAGCACCGACCCGGGGGCGAACAGCATGGCGGCCGCCGGTGACGAGATCACCGTGAACGTCTCCCGCGGACCCGAGCAGGCCCAGATCCCCGACGTCGCCGGCCTGTCCCCGAGCCAGGCCCGACAGAAGCTGAAGGACGCCGGGTTCGACAAGGTCAAGGAATCGGCGAGCCCGTCGACGCCGGAGCAGAAGGGCCGGGTGCTGGCCACCAACCCGCCGGCCAACCAAACCGCGGGGATCATCTACGAGGTCACCCTCGTGGTGGGTTCGGGCCCCGAGGACACCTCGGTTCCCGATTGCAAGGGTCAGAGCGCCGATGTGTGCAAGCAGATTTTGACCGCCTCGGGCTTCACCAACACCGTGGTCATCGACGTCGACAACACCGCGCCTCCAGGGCAGGTGGTGGGCACCGAACCAGCCGCCGGCACGTCGGTTCCCAAGGACACGCCGATCCAGATCCACGTTTCCAAGGGCAACCAGTTCGTCATGCCCAACCTGGTCGGCCAGGTCTGGGACGACGTCTATCCGCGACTGACCTCTCTCGGCTGGACCGGGGTACTGGACAAGGGGCCTGACATCCGCGACAGCGGTCAGCGCACCAACGCCGTCGTCACCCAGAGTCCGCCGGCGGGCAGCGCGGTGAACTTCGGGGCGAAGGTCACGCTGAGCTTCGCGTCGTAGCCGCCGCTACGGCGTGGGCCACCTCGGCCTCGAGCGCGGCCACCAGACGTTCCTCCGGGGCGGCACCGCAGACGCCGAGCCAGTTGGCCAGCATGCGGTGCCCACCCTGGGTCAGGATCGACTCCGGGTGGAACTGCACGCCGTGGATGGGGAGCTCGGTATGCCGCACCGCCATGATCACTCCGCTGTCGGTCCGCCCGATCACCTCGAGCTCGTCCGGCACGGTCTCGGGCAGGATCGTCAGCGAGTGGTAGCGGGTCGCGGTGAACGGATCGGGGAGACCCTTGAGCACGCCGGCGTCGGAGTGATGCACCACGCTGGTCTTGCCGTGCAGCAGTTCGGGTGCGCGGTCGACCGTGCCGCCGAAGGCGACGCCGATGGCCTGATGCCCCAGGCAGACGCCGAGTAGGGGAGTGCCTGCCGCCGCGCACGCGTGTACGAGCGGGATCGTGGCGCCGGCCCGTTCCGGGGTGCCGGGGCCGGGGCTGAGCAGCACGCCGTCGAAGTCGGCTGCGACCTTGGCGAGGTCCGCCTCGGTGGCCAGGCGCTCATCGTCGTTGCGCCAGACCTGCGCGTCCACCCCGAGCTGGCCCAGATACTGGACCAGGTTGAACACGAAGCTGTCATAGTTGTCGACGACCAGAACCTGCATCGGCCCAGGTTACTGGATAATCCAGGGCATCGATTCTGCGGTGACGGCGGTCTGTACTCGCACTTTTGCGCCCTGGTCGCAGAGTCAGCGCAGACAAAGATCAATAGCCGACAGGGCCCGCAGGTTTCGCGTAGCGCATCCGCACCGGCTCGGTGTGCCCCGTCAGCTCTACCTCGGCCCGGGGCTCCTCGACATAGCCCAATCCGAAGCGCACCACGTACTGCTTGTACAGGGTGACCAGTGGGGCCGCCGCGAGCGCGGCCTGCATGGCCGGGGCGTCGCCGATCGCGGTGATGACGTAGGGCGGACTGTAGGTGCGGCCGTTGAGCAGCAGGGTGTTGCCGACGCAGCGGGGCGCCGAGGTCGCGATGATGCGTTGGTCCTGCATCTGGATGCCTTCAGCACCGGCACTCCACAGCGCATTGAGGACGGCCTGGATGTCCTGTTGATGTACCACGAGGTCGTCGGGGGAGGCGTCGCGGGGGAAGCGCCCCTGGGCGTCGCGTTGGGCATCGTTGAGGGTGACCACCAGGCCAGGCCCACGCATGGGAACTGTGCCCGCGTCCACGGCCAACTGGGCCGAACGTCGGGTGATGGCCTCGAGGGCCGCGTGGGAGCCTGGCGATCCGCCGTGGTGACTGTCGATCTCGGTGGCCAGCGAGTCGCGCTGGGCCGTGAGCCGGTCGACGGACTGTTGGGCCTCACGCACGAGGTCGACGAGCCGGGGTGCGTCGCTGCGGCGAATCTCGTCACCACCCGAGACCCCGTGGGTGGCGGCCAGCAACAAACCGGCGGCCAGGCAGACCACCGGGACGCCGAAGCGCCAGGGGGATCGATCCGGTTGGTCCATCGCAGTCTCTCCTGGACGTGCAGCTACGTTAGGCTCGTGAGGCATCCTGCCTCATCGTCGCACCGTGTGACGCCGACTGTCCGCGAAGGTACCCATGCCCAAGTCCAAAGTCCGTAAGAAGAACGATTTCACCATCAAGCAGGTGAGCCGGACTCCGGTCAAGGTGAAAGCCGGACCGTCGAGTGTGTGGTTCGTCGCGCTGTTCATCGGTCTCATGCTGTTCGGCCTGTTGTGGCTGCTGGTTTTCCAGCTCGCCGCGACCAACCCCGTGGACACCCCGTCCTTCCTTCAGTGGATGGCCGATATGGGTCCGTGGAACTACGCGGTCGCCTTTGCCTTCATGATCAGCGGGCTGTTGCTCACGATGCGCTGGCGTTGATCCGAGAGCAGACGATAATGAATTCATCTTACGTTTTCAGCGTTACCAGCCCAGCAACGCCGGCGATGCTCAATCACATCGTTGTGATTCATCCCCATTGGGGATAGCACCTGTGGATAACTCCATTAGTCGCGGTAAGAGGGTGTGAAGAACCCGTGCAGCAAACTCATTGGAGCCCACCGGCCGCTGGAGTCGCAGGTTGCGCCGTAGCCGGACTAGCGATGGCTATCGCAGCTGTGACCGTGATCACAGACCCGCCCGGACGTGTTCTTGCCGGCATAGCTGGGGTGGGATTGCTCACGTTCGCAACATTGTCGTGGCGGGCCCGGCCGAAACTGGCAATCAACCAAGACAGTCTCACCGTCGCCGGTTGGCTGCGGACCCGGACGTATCGTCGCAATGAGATCCGGAAGATCCGCATCACCGAGTTCCGTCGCATCGCCCGCAAGGTCCGCCTGCTCGAGATCGACACGGTCGACGACCGGCTGGAAGTCCTCACGCGGTGGGACCTGGGAACAGACCCGCTCGACGTCCTCGACGCGCTCACCCAGGCCGGTTTCTCGACCGGCTAGGCCCGGAAATGAAAATTCCCCACACAACACGCGACGCCCCCGAGTCCGGGGGCGTCGCGCATTGGTATGTGCGGGGAAGTGCCCGTTATGACACGGTGATCGATTCCACGACGACCGGGTCGGTCGGGCGGTCGGAGCGATCGGTCGGGGTGGAGGCGATCGCGTCGACCACCTTCTGCGACTCGGCGTCGACGACCTCACCGAAGATGGTGTGGCGACGGTTCAGGTGCGGCGTCTTGCCGACCGTGATGAAGAACTGCGAGCCGTTGGTGCCCGGCCCGGCGTTGGCCATGGCCAGCAGGTAGGGCTTGTCGAACTGGAGCTCAGGGTGGAACTCGTCGGCGAACTTGTAGCCTGCGTCGCCACGGCCGGTACCGGTCGGGTCACCGCCCTGGATCATGAAGCCGTCGATCACCCGGTGGAAGATGACGCCGTCGTAGAACGGACCGGAGGTGCCGCCCGAGGCGTTCTCGGTGGTGTAGTCCTTGGTGCCCTGCGCCAAGCCGACGAAGTTGGCCACGGTCTTGGGAGCGTGGTTTCCGAACAGTGCGATCTTGATGTCGCCGCGGTTGGTGTGCAATGTCGCCGTCGCGGTCTGAATGGGGCTCGTCACGGCTACTCAGTCTGCCATCCCGGTTCGCGGCGAGGGTCAGATACCCCACCAAGCGCCCCAGACCCGCGCAGAGATGGCAGTCTGGATCTCAGCCGACAGATGGCCCACCCGGGTCCGTCGCCAGTGTCCCGCCAGTGCCCAGAAAGGTGCCAGATGACCGCGAACGTCGATACCCGGTTGGCCCCCCGTCAGCGCCTAGCCCGCGGCTTGAAATACAGCACTGTCGGTCCGGTCGACGTGACCCGCGGCGTGGTGGGCCTGAGCGCCAACACCGTGTCCGCCGTTGCCGCCGGGCTGCGCAAGCGCTACGACTCGGGCAAGCTGCGCCGTCAGCTCACCGCCGCCGCGGAAGCGGTGGCGGCGTTGCCCGAGGTACTGCAGGAGGCGGCGGCAGCACCCGAGCCCAAGCGACGTCGCCGCCGGTTGGTGCTCGCCGGGGTCGCCGCGGCAGTCCTTGCCGGTGGGGCCGTGACGTTCTCGATCGTGCGGCGGTCCACTCGGCCCGAGCCCTCTCCGCTGCCGCCCAGCGTCGAGGTCAATCCGAAGCCCTGACGCGGTAGCCGCTGCGCGCCCGGCTATTCGTTGAACTGCGCCTCTGCCGGGTCGCACACCTTCCACGCGCCCGATTCCTTGCGCAAGTACAGCGAACCGGAGTGCTCGGAGTTCGGTCGCAGGAATTGGACCTGCGCCACATCGTCTTTCACCGTGACGTCCGTGACTTCGAACGGCTGGCGGTTGTCCTTGGCCCCCGGACCCGAATCGCCAGGGTCGAAGCCGTCGCCGTCGGTGACCAGGTCATGCTCCTCCTGACAGAGTGTCGCCAGCATCTTGTCCTGATCCTGGGTGTCTATCGCTTCGGCGAATTGAGAAGCGACGTCCTTGATCGCACCCTTTTCCCGACTCCCCGAAAACCACATCCAACCGCCGACACCGCACAGGATCAGTAGCACCGGCACGGCGATCGCCAACGCGATCAACAACTTCGACCTGCCCGCACTCCTTCCGGGCTGCTCCTGCTGATATCCCTGCCACGGTTGCGGAAATCCCGACTGCGGAATCCCATAGACCGGCGGGGCGCCGCCGGGCGTCGGGTATCCCGATGGGGGATAGCTCGGCGGCTGTCCGTAACCCGTTGGCGGACAAGGCTGTTGCGGCGACGCCCAGTCAGGCGCGCCGGGACGGTTCGGGTCACCACCAAACGGTGACGTCGGTCCTGTCATCACACCTCACTCCACCTTGCCTTTTGCGGTCAATTCGGCGGCCACTTGATCGAAGCCGATCTCCAGCCGACTCACTCTCCGTTGGCCCTCACGAGGTTGTCGATGATGTCCTGCAGCTGATTTCGGGTCTCGTTCTGTAGCTGTATCTGTTTTCCCGCCCAGCTCCGGTCCGCCTCGGGCAGCATGCGTGCAGCGCTGCCCGAATACTCGGCGGTATTCGCAGTCCAGGACATCCATTGGAAGTTCAGCGGTACCTGCGACAGCAGATACATCTGATCCGAGGTCAACTTCAGGAAACCAGGAAGCTTGATCAGCTCCGCCAGCGGAACAATGTGGTCCGGCACGACTTTCGCGTCGCCGGCCGGTGTCTCTCCGATCTTCTGTCCCGGATAGGCCGGGTCGGGGGCTCCTGCCGGCGGCGCGGCTGCACCGGCAAGGTGGATATCTTTCGGCACGTTCCTCGAGCTGTCTCCGCGCAGAGCTTCGTACAGTGGCCGTTCCGGCGCGTCCTTGGGCATGGTTTCCCGATCCCCCTTGCGGACGGCCGGCGGCTGATAGCCCGCGGGGATACCTTTCCTCGCGTCGTCGATCGCGAGCCGTTGCGCTGCCGTGGGCGTGGCCAGCTGTAGCCCTGACGGGTCCTTGGGCGTCAGCACCGCGACTGCGGCGTCGCACGCGTCGATACGCGGCATCAGCGCGCTGCGGTCGGCCTCGAGCTGTACCTTCTCCGCGTTGAACACATCGACAGCGGCATGGTCGTAGGCGTTGACGGAGCCGGTCCGGCTGTTGTGATCGTTCGCGCGCTGTATCCACGCATCAAGTTGGGCAGCGGGGTCGGGGCACACCTGATGCAGGATGTCGGCGCGAGCCACAGACAAGACGGGTCCCGCGATGACGGACGCCCACATCAGCCCCGCTGCGAATACCGGCGCGAGCAACACGCGCACCATTCTGCTAACCACCACTTGCCCCCCGACTGCCCGAAAACTCCCGGCCACATTCAAGCACGCAGGTTATGGCCGGCCTGTGGTCGGAAACAAGAAAAGCGGCCCCGGATGGCTGTCACCGGAACCGCTTTGACCGAACTTTGATTGTGGAGCCTAGGAGATTCGAACTCCTGACATCTGCCTTGCAAAGGCAGCGCTCTACCAACTGAGCTAAGGCCCCTCATTTGGCCGAGGTGGCGCATCTGCCAAGTCATGCCAAACTTCTTCACCGTGTCGTGATCGCCATACGATCACCGCCGCGGCTGCGATGCCGGCCAGAAGCATGAACCGCATGGCACAACCTCTCGGTGATCACCGGCTACACCGGGTGTCGTGGGCCTAGGAGGACTCGAACCTCCGACCTCTTCGTTATCAGCGAAGCGCTCTAACCGCCTGAGCTATAGGCCCGAAAATTGGGATCGACCGAGCGCAGAGATTACCGCACCGGAGCGCAGAGTCCCAAATCAATCCCTGTCGGCCAGCGTGACCTCGACCCCGCCGACCAGATCAGTGGTCAGGTTGTAGATGAAGGCACCGATGGTCGCCATGGCACACAGCACCACGATGTTCACCAGGCCGACCAGCGCCGCCCCGCCGAAGATCGTTCCGCTGGAGACCAATTCGCCGCCTGAGGCGCCGCTGGCGCTGGTGAGGAGGTCGCCGACATTGCTGTTGAGCTTGCTCCACACACCCATGGCGCCGAGCACCAGGTACAGGAATGCCACCGCGATCATCCACACGAAGAACAGCACCACCGACAACACCAGTGAGACCTTGAGCACAGTCCACGGGTCGACCCGGCGGATCTGCATGCTGGCCCGGACCGGCCCTTGATGCGAGCCACGGTTGGCGACCTGGATCCGGGTGGTGGGGCTGTTGCTCGAGCTGCGAGCGGCAGGCGCCTCAGTGGCCGTCTTACGTTGCGGGGTACGCGGCGATGGCCCGGAAAGGTCCGGGATCTCACTCGCGTAGGCCTCGGGCCGCACCTGCTCGGTGCGGGTTGCCGACGGAGCAGGTGGCGCCGGACGGGCAGGCCGGGCCTGCTGCTCGGTGTCCTTGGTCTCGGTGCCGGCGACGAAGCGCTGCAGCCGGGCCTCCACACCGGGGGAGTGCGATCCCGGGGTACGGGCGCCTTCTTCACGCGACTCGGGCGCCTGCGGCGGGGTGGTACGGGCGGCAGTGCCCCGCTGCCACGGCGGCGCTTCCCCGGTCTCGGTGATCTGGCCGCCGGCGGGGCGCGCCTGCGTCCCGGCCGTCTTGCCGGCGGCCGGGGTGGCCTCGGCCCCTGCGGCCCCGGTACCCGAGCCGTTGGAGCTGCCGGACCGGTCGCCCGTTCGCGGGTACCCCGGCTCGTTCGGTGAACTCACCTAACAGCTCCTTAGCTCAGGCCGAGGTCCGGGTTGGGCCTCGGCGACAGCATCACTCTTCGTCGGACTCGACCTCATCCGCTTCCGAGTCCTCCTCGGCGTTGCGCGCAACCGCAATCAGTGTGTCGCCCTCGCCCAGGTTCATCAAGCGAACGCCCTTGGTCTGACGCCCAGCTTTGCGAACCTGACGTGCGGCGGTCCGGATGACGCCGCCACCGGAGGTGATGGCGTACAGCTCCGTCTCGTCATCGACGATCAGCGCTCCGACCAGACTGCCACGTTTGCGGTCGTACTGAATCGTCAGGATGCCCTTGCCGCCACGACCCTGGACCGTGTACTCGTCGATCGCAGTGCGCTTGGCGTAGCCGCCAGCGGTCGCGACCAGCAGATACGTGTCCGGTTGGACGACATTGAGGGACAGCAGCCGGTCATCCTCGTTGAACCGCATGCCCTGCACGCCGGAGGTGGCACGGCCCATCGGACGCAAGGCCTCGTCGGTTGCGGAGAACCGGATCGACTGGCCGTTGGCGCTCACCAGCAGCAGGTCGTCGTCGGCCGAGCAGAGCACCGCGCCGACCAGTTCGTCACCTTCGCGCAGGTTGACCGCCACGATGCCGCCGGAGCGGTTCGAATCGAAGTCGACCAGCCTGGACTTCTTGACCAGACCGTTGCGGGTGGCCAGCACCAGGTACGGCGCATCTTCGTAGCTCTTGATCTGGATGACCTGGGCGATGCGCTCCTCCGGCTGGAAGGCCAGCAGGTTCGCCACGTGCTGGCCACGCGCGGTGCGCGAGGTCTCGGGCAGCTCGTAAGCCTTGGCCCGGTACACCCGGCCCTGCGTGGTGAAGAACAGGATCCAGTCGTGGGTCGAGCAGACGAAGAAGTGGTTGACGATGTCGTCCTGCTTCAGCCCGGCACCTTGCACGCCCTTGCCGCCGCGCTTCTGGCTGCGGTAGAGGTCCGTCTTGGTGCGCTTGGCGTACCCGGTCTCGGTGATCGTGACGACCACGTCCTCGCGGGCGATCAGATCCTCGTCACTGACCTCTCCGTCGGCGGGCATGATCCGGGTCCGGCGGTCGTCGCCGTGCTTTTCGACGATCTCGGCCAGTTCGTCGCGAACGATCGCGCGCTGCCGCTCCGGCTTGGCCAGAATGTCCTCGAGGTCGGCGATCTCGGCCTCGATCTTGGCCAGGTCGTCGACGATCTTCTGGCGTTCCAGGGCAGCAAGCCGACGCAGCTGCATGTCCAGGATGGCCTGGGCCTGGATCTCATCGATGTCGAGCAGCTCGATCAGTCCGGCCCGGGCGATCTCGACGGTCTGCGAGGCCCGGATCAAAGCGATCACCTCGTCGAGTGCGTCCAGGGCCTTGACCAGACCGCGCAAGATGTGCGCGCGCTCGTTCGCCTTGCGCAACCGGTAGCGGGTGCGGCGCACGATGACATCGAGTTGGTGCGCGACGTAGTACCGGATCATCTGATCCAGCCGCAGCGTGCGCGGCACCCCGTCGACGATCGACAGCATGTTGGCGCCGAAGCTGGTCTGCAGCTGGGTGTGCTTGTAGAGGTTGTTCAGCACCACCTTGGCGACGGCATCGCGCTTGAGCTCCACCACAATTCGCAGCCCGACCCGGTCGCTGGACTGGTCCTCGATGTTGGAGATGCCGGCCAGCTTGCCGTCGCGCACCTGCTCGGCGATCGAGGTGATGAAGTTGTCGTGGTTGACCTGGTAGGGCAGTTCGGTGATGACAATGCCGGTGCGGCCCCGGCTGTCTTCTTCGATCTCCACAACACCGCGCATGCGGATGGAGCCGCGGCCGGTGGTGTAGGCGTCGTGGATGCCCTGGGACCCGACGATCAGACCGTGGGTGGGGAAATCCGGACCCTTGACGCGCTCGCACACCGCGGCCAAGGTCGCCTCTTCGTCGGCCTCATGGTTTTCCAGGCACCAGTACACCGCCTCGGCCAACTCCCGCAGGTTGTGCGGCGGGATGTTGGTGGCCATGCCGACGGCGATTCCGCCCGACCCGTTGGCCAGCAGGTTGGGGAACCGGCTCGGCAGCACCGTGGGTTCCTGCACCCGGCCGTCGTAGTTGGGGATGAACTCGACTGTCTCCTCGTCGATTTCCCGCAACATCTCCATGGCCAGCGGCGTCAGCCGGGCCTCGGTGTAACGCATGGCCGCGGCGGGATCGTTACCCGGTGAGCCGAAGTTTCCCTGGCCGTCGACCAGCGGGTAGCGCAACGACCAGGGCTGAGCCATCCGGACCAGGGTGTCGTAGATCGAGGAGTCGCCGTGTGGGTGGTAGTTACCCATCGTCTCGGCCACCGAACGTGCCGACTTGGCGTGGCTGCGGTCCGGGCGGAAGCCCGAGTCGTACATCGCGTAGAGCACGCGCCGGTGCACGGGCTTGAGGCCGTCACGCACCTCCGGCAGAGCGCGGCCGACGATCACGCTCATGGCGTAGTCGATGTAGCTGCGCTGCATCTCGTGCTGAATGTCGACCGGTTCGATACGGTCTGAGGTTCCGTCGCCGGGTGGCAACGTGGTGTCGGTCATGTGTTCCTCGCTCGTCGGCTCGGCTTGTTGCGGTCAGAGGCCCTGCGGCGTGAATTACGGTGGCGCGCAGGGCAGGTGCGTCTTCGGGGTCACAACGCCGCCGTGTGGTTGTACTCCCACTTTTCGATGCTCGGTCCCAGCTCCGTCAGGAAGGTCGCGACGTGCGGCGTGGTTCCGTGCGCATCCATGGACTCCCTCGAATCCCAATGTTCGAAGCACAGGAACAGCGACGGGTCCTCGAGATCGCGATAGAACTCGTAGGTGATGCAGCCCGGTTCGGCCAGTGTGGGATCGACCAGATTCTGCATCGCGGTCGCAGCGCGCTCGGCCGCCTCGGGGGCAACCTTGACCCGGATAAACGCTGTGTGCATCGTCGGTTCCGCCTAAACGTCCAGGAACCGAACGTCTTTGGCGTTGCGCGTGATGAAACTGCGGCGGGCTTCGACGTCCTCACCCATCAGAATGGAGAACAGTTCGTCGGCCGCGGCGGCGTCATCGAGCGTCACCTGACGTAAGACCCGCACCGACGGATCCATGGTGGTCTCCCATAGTTCCTTGGCGTCCATCTCGCCCAGACCCTTGTAACGCTGGATACCGTCGTCGACATTGATCCGCTTGCCGGCTGCCTTACCCGCCTCGAGCAAGCCGTCGCGCTCACGGTCGGAGTAGGCGAACTCCGGTTCCTGACGCTGCCACTTGAGTTTGTACAGCGGCGGCTGGGCCAGGAAGATGTGGCCGTGTTCGACCAGCGGTTTCATGAAGCGGAACAGCAGGGTCAGCAGCAGGGTGGAGATGTGCTGGCCGTCGACGTCGGCGTCGGCCATCAACACGATCTTGTGATAGCGCAGCTTGCTGATGTCGAACTCGTCGTGAATGCCGGTACCCAGGGCCGTGATGATGGCCTGGACTTCGGTGTTCTTCAAAACCCGGTCGATACGGGCCTTTTCGACGTTGATGATCTTGCCGCGCAGCGGCAGGATCGCCTGGAACATCGAGTCGCGGCCACTCTTGGCCGAACCGCCGGCCGAATCGCCCTCCACCACATACAGTTCGGACTTCGTCGGATCCGTAGAGCGGCAGTCCGCGAGCTTGCCGGGCAGGCCACCGATGTCGGTGGCGCTCTTGCGCCGGACCAGCTCACGCGCCTTGCGGGCGGCGATACGCGCCTGCGCCGATGAAACTGCTTTGTTCACCACGGTTTTGGCCTCGGCGGGATTCGCCTCGAACCAGTGGGTCAGCTGCTCGTTGCAGATCTTCTGCACGAACGACTTCACCTCGGTGTTACCGAGCTTGGTCTTGGTCTGGCCTTCGAACTGCGGTTGGGCCACCTTCACCGAGATGACCGCGGCCAGGCCTTCACGGATGTCGTCGCCGGTGAGGTTCGGATCCTTGTCCTTGAGGAGCTTCTTGTCCTTGGCGTACTTGTTCACCACGGTGGTCAGTGCCGAGCGGAAACCCTCTTCGTGGGTACCGCCCTCGTGCGTGTTGATCGTGTTGGCGAACGTGTGGACCGACTCGGAGTAACCGGCATTCCACTGCATCGCGATCTCGACCTCGTGACCGGGGCCCTTGCCGTCGAAATCGATCACGCTGGGCTGGATCGCAGTCTTGGTGCGGTTGATGTGCTTGACGAAGTCGACCAGACCGCCCGGGTAGTGGAAGGTCCGGTGTTTCACCTTGTGGGGCGCGGCGGCCTCGGCCGCCGTCTCCTCCGCGGATTTCGGGGCGGCGGCGGTGTCGGCGACCACCTCGTCGACGACTTCCTCCTGGGACACCCGCTCGTCGGTGAGGTCGATCGTCAGGCCCTTGTTGAGGAAGGCCATCTCCTGCAGACGACGGGCAATGGTCTCGAAGTCGTACACCGTGGTCTCGAAGACATTCGGGTCAGCCCAGAACCGGATGGTGGTACCGGTCTTGGTTGTCTTGTCACCCTGCTTGAGGGTTCCCGGCACCGAGTTGTCGTAGGTCTGGAACCACTCGTAACCGTCCTTGTAGATGTCGGCCTCGAGCCGGGTCGACAGGGCGTTCACGACGGACACGCCCACGCCGTGCAGACCGCCGGATACCTGGTAGGCACCTTCTTCGAACTTGCCGCCGGCGTGCAGAACGGTCATCACGACATCGACGGTCGGGATACCGGTCGCGTGCATGGCCACCGGAATACCGCGGCCGTCGTCGGTGACCTGAACGCCGCCATCCTCGAGGATCCGCACGTCGACCTTGCTGGCGAACCCGGCCATCGCCTCGTCTACCGCGTTGTCGACGACCTCCCACACCAGGTGGTGCAGACCCCGCTCACCGGTGGAACCGATGTACATGCCCGGACGTTTACGAACGGCCTCCAGTCCTTCGAGCACCTTGATCGAATCGGCGCCGTACTCGGTTGGAGCATTCTTCTTCTGGGCAGCCACGTCGGACGCGTCTCCTTGGGGTTCGCGGGAAGCGGTTGCGTCGCCGCCCTGCAGATCTCGCCACAGTCTACCGGTCCAGACGGACAGGGCCGACTCTGTAGCGGCGTTTTCACCTACCTAACTGCGCCGTGCGCGGAATTTCGCGGGTCTCGGTGCCTTCGGACGCTTAAGAAGATCGCTTTCGGCCGTCTCGACGCTCTCAGCGCAATACCGCCCGGGCTAGCCGTAGGTATCGCGGGGACCTCGGCCCGGCACGTGATACCGACCTTTCCGCCACGACGGGCCGACCGGACCCACGATCTTCAAGGAGGTCACCACTCCATCCCCGACCGCGGCCGCGATCTTGGCCAGCAGCTGGGACTGCACCATCCGAAGCTGGGTGGCCCACGCAGTCGACTCTGCAGACACGGTCAACACACCCTCGTTCAAGGCCGTCGGATTGGCATGGTCGGCGATCTGGTCACCCACCACGGTCCGCCACCGACCGAATACCGAACCCTCGGCCACCCTCGAGCCCCAGCCTCGAACCTTCGCCAGATCCTGGGTCGCGGACCCGAGCAATTGCGGATCACGGACATCGGGACCCGGACCGGACCAGCTGCGACGCCGGCCGGTGTTTCCTGCCGTCCGCCGGACCGGGGTTCTGCGGCCGCGGCCGACATCCTTACCTTGACTGCGGGCCGCCCCGCGCGCCTCCTCGAGAGTCCGCCGCACCAGGTCCATGCCGCGCATGCGGCTCAGGTCCTCGGGAGAGACGGCGGGGGAGGGGATGGCCGACTGGTCGGTTTCTGCGGGATCGTCCGTCATGACTGCACCACCGATATCCGCCCCTGGTCCCCTTCGGTCATCCTGATCTCGACGCGGTTGACCGCCCAGTCCGGCGGGATGTCCTCACCCACCGCCGCGGTGACCAGAACCTGTTCGGCCTCACCGGCCACCGCGGCCAGCGCCTGCCTCCTCGAGGTGTCGAGTTCGGCGAAGACATCGTCGAGCAGTAGCACCGGATCCACCCCGTCGGAACGCAACAGCTCGTAGGCGCCGAGCCGCAGAGCCAACGCCATCGACCACGATTCACCATGGCTGGCAAAGCCTTTGGCGGGTTGGTCGCCGAGCCACAGCTCGAGATCGTCACGGTGTGGGCCGACCAGACAGACTCCGCGGTCCAACTCTGCATCACGCCGGCGGCTCAGCGCGTCCAAGAGCGCGGCCTCGTAGAACTCGACGGACTCGAGGCCAGGCGCGTTCGCGATGGCCTCCACCCCGGAGCGGTACCGGATTGTCGCGGGGCGGCTCGAGGGCGCCAACAATTGATAGGCCTTCTGCACCTCGGGGTGCAGCTGCTCGACCAGCGCGATTCGTGCGGCAGTCAACGCCGCACCATGGGCGGCCAGGTGCCCATCCCACACATCGAGGGTGTCCAGCACGCTGCGATCACCCCGATAGCGGGCTCCCGCAGCGGTTTTCAACAGCGCGGTGCGCTGCCGGACCACTTTGTCGTAGTCGGCACGGATACCTGCGACGGTCGGCCGGCGGGTGGTCGCCAACTCGTCCAGATAACGCCGCCGGTCTCCTGGATCACCACGGACCAGTGCAAGGTCTTCCGGGCTGAACAGCACGGCCCGTAAGACCCCGAGGATTTCGCGCGGGGACCGCACCGGCGACCGGTTCAACCGGGCCTTGTTCGCCCGGCCATTGGTGATCTCGAGGTCGACCGCGAGTTCCCGGCCTTCGTTGACGACGATGCTCGAGACGATCGCACGTTGCTCGCCGGCCCGGATCAACGGCGCATCAGAAGCCACCCGATGGGAACCCAAAGTGGCGCAATACCACAGTGCCTCAACGAGATTCGTTTTACCGAAGCCGTTCGGTCCGACGAATACGGTCCGGCCGGGCTCCAGCTCGAGCTCGATCTGTGCCCAGGACCGGTAGTCGGTCAGCCCCAGGTGACGGACATACATCGGAATCGCCTAACCGGACTCACTGATCCGGTGCACAGCATGGCCACCGAACTGGTTGCGCAGCGCCGACACTGCCTTCATGGTGGGGGAATCCTCTTGCCTCGAGGCGAACCGGGCGAACAATGATGCGGCGATGACCGGCATCGGAACCCGATGGCTGATGGCCTCTTCCACGGTCCAGCGACCTTCCCCGGAATCCTCGGTGTATCCGCTGATCGCCGCGAATCCGGGGTCTTCCTTGAGCGCTTTCGCCAGCAGCTGCTGCAGCCACGACCGCACCACCGTGCCATTCGTCCAGGCCTGGATCACTGCCTGGGGATCGGTGATCAGGTCTTCGGCCGACAGCAGCTCGTAACCCTCGGCGTAGGCGTGCATCAGGCCGTATTCGATGCCGTTGTGCACCATCTTGGCGTAATGACCGGCGCCCACGGGACCGGCGTGCACGAAGCCGTCGGCCACATCACCCGGCGGACGCAGCGTGTCGAAGATCGGCATGGCTCGAGCCACGTCGGCGTCACTGCCGCCGACCATCAGCCCGTACCCTTCCTTCAGACCCCAGACACCGCCCGATACGCCGGCGTCGATGAAGTTGATTCCCTTGTCGCCCAACAACTTTGCGTGCGGTCCGTCCTCGGTGTACCGAGAGTTTCCGCCGTCGATCACAAGGTCGCCTGCACCCAGCACATCGGCCAGCGCGACAATAGTCTGGTGCGTCACCGTGCCGGACGGGACCATCACCCAGACCACCCGCGGCGCCTCGAGCGCGCCGGCCAGATCGGCCAGGCTCGCCACGTCGCTGACTTCAGGACGTGGGTCGTAGCCGACCACCTCGTGGCCACCGGTGCGCAGGCGCTCGCGCATGTTGAAGCCCATCTTGCCCAGGCCGACCAACCCCAGTTGCATGTGCGCCCTTTCTCGACCGCGCCGGTCAGCCAGGAAGGCGAACCGGCATCAACAGATAGACGTAATCGGTCTTGGCGGCCGGGAACGGTCCCGAACCACCGCCGGTACCACCATCCTCGCTCGTGGGCCGCAACACGGCAGGACGACTCGGCGTGGTGAATCCGAACGTCACCCGGTCCGAGTGCAGCGAGCTCAACCCGTCGGTCAGGTAGGTCGGGTTGAACGCGATGGTCAGCGGGTCGCCGGCGAACTCGACCGGCAGGTCTTCCTCGGCGCGACCCACATCGTCTGCGCCGGCCGAGAGCCGCAGGACGTCATCGCCGAACTCCATGCGGATCTGGGCTCCCCGGTCGGCCACGAGTGCCACGCGCTTGATGGCCTCGGTGAGCTCGGCCACGCCGATGGTCGCCACTGCGGTGTGCTCGTTCGGCAGCAGCTGACGGAACTTCGGGAACTCCGCGTCCAGCAGCCGGGTGGTGCTGCGCTTGCCGTTACTGCGGATACCGAGCAGGCCGTCCTTGCCGACCGATTCGCCGGAACCCAGCGACAGATGCACCTGGTTGCCGTCGGTGCCGGCCTTGGCCGCCTCGGCCAGAGTCTTCGCCGGTACCAGGACCGCGGCCTCCACGTCGGTGGCACTGGTTTCCCAGGTCAGCTCACGCACGGCCAGCCGGAAGCGGTCGGTAGCAGCCAAAACCACTGATTCACCGGAGATCTCGACGCGGATACCGGTCAGCATCGGCAAAGTGTCGTCACGGCCGGCGGCGACGGCGACCTGACCGATGGCCTCGGCGAACAGGTCGGACGACACCACACCCGTCTCGTCGGGCAGCGTCGGCAGCGCGGGGTAATCCTCGACTGCCAGGGTCGGCAGCGAGAACCGGGCGCTGCCACAGGTCAGTGCCACCCGGGTGCCCTCGACGCTGAGCTCCACCGGCTTGGCCGGCAATGCCTTGGTGATGTCCGACAGCAACCGTCCGGATACCAAAACGCTTCCAGGAGACGCGATTTCGGCACTGACACGCACCTCGGCGGAAACTTCGTAGTCGAAGCCGGAGATGGTCAGACCGTCATCCGTGCCGGTCAGCAGGACCCCGGCCAGAACCGGGATGGTGGGCCGGGTCGGCAGATTGCGGGCCACCCAGGCCACCGCGTCCGCGAAGTCCTCACGCACCACGCGGAACTTCAAGTCGGTCAGCCCAGCCGTCGTCGTCGCCACGTGCTATGCGCCCCTTCGATGATCCCCATAACGAGCTCTACCAGCGTCTTCCCAGAACACCGCCACGCAGCATCGCGCTGAATGACAAAGCTGGAACCGCTGTCGTTGAACCACCGTAGAGCTTTCCGCATCAACTTGAAAGCTAATCCACCGGGGTGACATGGGGGCTTGCATGTGCTTCTCGAGCCAGGGCAGAGCCGAGGTTTCGTCCGGTGTCCCCAAGCCCCTTCTTCTAGAAAGAACTCTTAGAAGATATTTGAGTAACAGTATTAGGGACTGTGAAAACTGGGGATGAACGGGTGTTTGCCCAGTACTCCAGGTGTGTCGGAATGTGAGTCGGCTGTGGAGACCGGTGGACGGACCGGCCGCCGAGTGTGGACAAATGACATCGTGTGGATGATTTTGTCATTCATCCCGTGGTTTGCCCGCAGGTTGTCCACAGCCGTATCCACAGCGGTCAGCTGTGACATGTGATGCCTCGCGGGGCGAAAGTTGTTACAAGATTTTTCGCCGGACGGGCCCACGGTGACCACGATGTGAGACGCCGGATACCCCGCCATGGCAGCACTAAACCCCCTCGGAGGTCATCTCGAGGGGGTGGCGGGAGAGGTTTCAGCGCTTGGCGCGCTGACGAATGCGGGTGGTGAGTTCCTTGACGTGGTCGAAAACCTCACGTCGCTCAGCCATCTCGCCGCGGATTTTCTTCTCCGCATACATGACAGTGGTGTGGTCACGCCCGAACGCCTGGCCGATCTTCGGCAGGGACAGATCGGTGAGCTCACGGCACAGATACATGGCGATCTGACGGGACTGCGCCAGTGCCCGGGTCTTGCCGGGCCCACGCAGCTCCTCGACCGTGGTCTCGAAGTACTCGGCGGTGGCCGCCATGATCGCTGCGGTACTGATCTGCATGGTGGTGGCGTCGGCGATCAGATCCCGCAACACGACTTCGGCCAGCGCCTTGTCGATCCGGGTCTTGTTGAGCGAGGCGAAGGCCGTCACCCGGATCAACGCACCCTCGAGTTCGCGAATGTTGCGCTCGATGCTGCTGGCGATGAGCTCGAGCACGTCGTCGGGCACGTCCAGGCGATCCATCTGCGCCTTTTTACGCAGGATCGCGATGCGCGTCTCCAGCTCGGGCGGCTGCACATCGGTGATGAGGCCCCACTCGAAACGGGTCCGCAGCCGATCCTCGAGGGTGGCGAGCTGCTTGGGCGGCCGGTCCGACGAGATCACGATCTGCTTGTTGGCGTTGTGCAGGGTGTTGAAGGTATGGAAGAACTCTTCCTGGATACCTTCCTTGCCCTCGATGAACTGGATGTCGTCGACGAGCAGGATGTCGATGTCGCGGTAACTGCGCTTGAACGAGGCCTTGCGGTCGTCACGCAGTGAGTTGATGAAGTCGTTCGTGAATTCCTCCGTGGAGACGTACTTCACGCGCATGCCCGGGAAGAGACGTTGCGCATAGTTCCCCGCGGCGTGCAGCAGATGGGTCTTGCCCAGACCGGATTCACCCCAGATGAACAACGGGTTATAGGCCCGCGCCGGCGCCTCGGCGATCGCCAGGGTCGCGGCGTGGGCGAAGCGGTTGGACGCACCGATGACGAAGGTGTCGAAGGTATAGCGCCGGTTCAGATTGACCGCGTTGTCGTCGCTGATGGTGGAGTCGCGCTGCGGGCTGCTGAAGTAGCCCGGCCAACTTTCCTCGGCACTGACCTTGGCGGCGCGGTCGTCGTCGATCTCGTCGACGTCGGCGGGCGAGGCAGAAGCGGCCGTGTCGTCCCGGTCGTCGGTGGTGGACCCGGAATCCGACGCGTTGGGGGAGTCCTCGGATTCCTCCGGCGGAGTGGCGATGCGCACGCCCAGCTCGACCCGCTGACCCAGCTTGCGGCTGAGCGCGTTGATGATCGGTTCGCGGAGGTGCCGTTCGATCTCGTTCTGGACGAATGGTGTGGGAACCGACAGCAGAGCAAACCCCTCGGCGATGACGAGGGGTTTCACCAGCTTGAGCCATGCTCTTTGCTGAGGAGTCAGCGGGAGGAGAGCTGGATCGGAGTTTGCGTCCCGGTCGCCGTTGAGTTCGGCGACGACGCTGTTCCAGACTGCGACGAACGGTGGATCGGGGTCAGCTGGCAACGACTGTTCCCCCTTAGAGGTGCATCGAGGTCGACCCGGTGACGACCAAAAAGAACGATGACGAACTGTCCACATATTTATCCACAGCTTGTGGAGAAAGGACAGTCGTCGTCGCTCTGTTGTCTGTTGTGAGAGCGTCGTAGCCGGATACGTCGCATGCTGCGAGGGTGTGCCGCGCCGCGAGCTCTCGTTTCATTTTCCGGGGCCGATCCAGGCTCGGAACGGCATTGCCAGAAGCTAACAGTTTTCTCTCGATGTGCCAACAGTTCTGCAACATCCGATACGCACCATGTAGGCGGGTCGGCGCAGGTTTGACCGAGGGAAATCTCATCAGTACCCTCGAGCAGTCGCCCGCACGTGGCGATACGGCTGCGCCCGGGAGGTTTCCGGAGAACGCGCCGGTTAGTAAAGCACGACGGACGAGCTTAAACAGAGCTTGCAACGGCAACTGTTTTCGGCGGCACTTCGGTGTCGGTGGATGCGGGTGCCAAACGGAACAAGGAGAGATTGCCGTGGCCAAGGGCAAGCGGACCTACCAGCCCAACAACCGCCGCCGTGCGCGCGTGCATGGGTTCCGGCTGCGGATGCGGACGCGCGCCGGCCGCGCCATCGTCGCCAACCGTCGTGGCAAGGGCCGTCGCGCACTCACTGCGTGATACTGCGGCTCTCAGGCAGGATCTAGCGCGGTGCTTCCGGCTCGATACCGGATGAGGCGGTCCGCGGAGTTCAGTGCCACCGTCAGTCGTGGCGTGCGTGCAGTGCAACCTGATGTTGTCGTGCACGCACTCCACGAGGGAACGGACGCAACCGGCCCGCGGGTCGGTCTGATCGTGTCCAAAGCCGTCGGGAATGCCGTGGAGCGTCATCGGGTATCCCGGCGGCTGCGTCATGCCGCCCGTACCGTCATACCGAAACTGGATGCCACGGACCTCGTGGTGATCCGAGCTCGCGCCGGCAGCAGTGAAGCGCCGTCGCCGCGGTTGGAGCAACAGTTGCAGCGCGCTCTCGAGCGCCTGGAGGCACGGCGCAGGACGTCACCATGATCCGCAGGGCGGGTGCCGGTGCAGCCCGCGGTGCGATCTTCCTGATTCAGCTCTACCGCCACACCATCTCTCCGCTTCGACTGCCGTCGTGCCGATTCATGCCGACCTGTAGTCAATACGCGGTCGACGCCCTCACCGAATACGGCTTGTTCCGCGGTGCGTGGCTGACGTTGATCCGACTGCTGAAATGCGGACCATGGCACGCGGGGGGATGGGATCCCATCCCGGACCGGTGCCCACACGATCACGAGTCCGTCAGTTCTGATGAGACCGTTTCTGGCGAGATCGCCGCCGCCGAAAACCTTGTCTGGGATACCCCAGCGAAGCGAGGGGAGAGCAAGTCGCGTGTTTAATTGGTTCAGCCTGGACATCATCTATTACCCGGTGTCGGCGATCATGTGGGTTTGGTACAAGGCATTCGCCTTCCTGCTCGGCCCCGAGAACTTCTTCGCCTGGGCGCTGTCGGTGATGTTCCTGGTCTTCACCCTGCGCGCGATCCTCTACAAGCCCTTCGTCAAGCAGATCCGCACCACGCGGCAGATGCAGGAGTTGCAGCCACAGATCAAGGCGCTGCAGAAGAAGTACGGCAAGGACCGCCAGCGGATGGCGCTGGAGATGCAGAAGCTGCAGCGCGAGCACGGCTTCAACCCGATCCTCGGCTGCCTGCCGATGCTGGCGCAGGTGCCGGTGTTCCTCGGTCTGTACCACGTGTTGATGTCGTTCAACCGGACCCAGACCGGCATCGGCCGGCTGGGGTTGTCGGTGGAGGAGAACCGCAGCCTCGCGAACTATGTGTTCAGCGCGACCGACGTGAGTCACTTCCTCGACGCGAACCTGTTCGGTGCACCGCTGGGCGCGACGATGGTTCAGCAGCACGGCCTCGAGGCGTTCACCGAATTCAACCGGTTGTCCGTGGTCCTGGTCGGCGTTCCGATCATGATCCTGGCCGGTATCGCCACGCACTTCAACAGCCGCGCCTCGGTCGCCCGCCAGAGTGTGGAGGCCGCCGCCAACCCGCAGACCGCGATGATGAACAAGCTGGCGCTCTACGTGTTCCCGCTCGGCGTGGTCGTCGGTGGGCCGTTCCTGCCCCTGGCGGTGATCATCTACTGGCTGTCCAACAACATCTGGACCTACGGTCAGCAGCACTACGTGTTCGGGATGATCGAGAAGGAAGAAGAGGCCAAGAAGGCCGAGGCGATCGAACGACGTTCGGCCAACGCACCGGCGCCCGGAGCGAAACCGAATCGTGCCCGTAAGGCCGAAGCCGCGAGTGCGGCGGCCGCTACGGAAGACGCTGAACCTGAGTCGGATGCGGCGCAGACGAAAGACCAGAAGGACGCGGCAGGTGAATCGGCAGCCCCGAGCGTGAACCGCACGCCCAAGCCCGGTGCACGCCCCAAGAAGCGGAAACGGTGACCAGTTCTCACGCTGGCTACAAGTAGGGAGAAGACGGATATGACGGACGCACAGACGACCGAGCCCGGCGCGGAGCTGGAGGAGGACACCCAGTCGGCGCCCAAGAGCGAGGACGACCTAGAGGAGCGATTGGTCGCGGAAGGCGAGATCGCCGGCGACTACCTCGAGGAGCTGCTCGACCTGCTGGACTTCGACGGCGATATCGATCTCGATGTCGAAGGCGATCGTGCGGTGGTGAGCATCGACGGCGGGGGCGATCTGAGCAAGCTGGTCGGGCGCAAGGGCGAGGTGCTCGACGCTCTCCAGGAGCTGACCCGACTGGCCGTGCACCAGAAGACTGGCGAGCGCAGCCGGCTGATGCTGGACATCGCGCGGTGGCGCCGCCGTCGCCGCGACGAGCTGGCGGCGCTGGGCGACAAGGTGGCCCGACGGGTGCTGGAGTCGGGTGAGCGTGAGGAGCTGGCTCCCATGACGCCGTTCGAGCGCAAGATCGTGCACGACGCTGTAGCCGCGGTCGATGGTGTCCGCAGCGAGAGCGAGGGCGTGGAGCCGTCGCGACGCGTCGTCGTTCTGCTTGGCTGAGTTCTAGTTACAAGGGTGTAGTTCGTTTTGCGGCGACGGTGCCGTAGGGAGTGCGGAGGATGTTTCACGTGAAACATGGACCGGTCCCCGCGGCACCGGACGCCGCGGCGGAGGTCTTCGGAGAGCGTCTGGAGACCGCCGAACGGTACGCGGCGATTCTTGCCGGTGCCGGTGTCGAGTGGGGTCTGATCGGTCCGCGAGAAGTGGACCGGCTCTGGGATCGACACATTCTCAACAGCTCGGCTCTCGGAGAGCTTCTGGCTCCCGATGAGCGCGTCGCCGACATCGGCAGCGGCGCCGGCCTCCCGGGTATCCCGTTGGCCCTGGCGCGCCCCGACGTTCATGTCACGTTGATCGAGCCGCTGCTGCGCCGCAGCGAGTTCCTCCGTGAGACGGTCGACGAATTGGGGCTCGACATCGCGGTGGTCCGTGGTCGGGCCGAAGACTCAGACGTTCGTAAATCGGTGGGCGAGTTGGATGTGGTGACTTCCCGTGCGGTCGCCTCACTGGACAAGTTGACGCGGTGGAGCATGCCGCTCCTTCGCGTCGACGGAAGGATGCTCGCCCTCAAAGGTGAGCGCGCCGAGGCTGAGATCGAAGAGCACCGGCGTGGGATGGCTTCCCTGGGTGCAGTCGATGCCAGGGTGGTGAAATGTGGCGTGAACTATTTGAACCCGCCCGTAACCGTCGTCGCCGTGCGACGCGTGGCGGTGAGACCGGGCACCCGGTCAACGGGCAGAGCCTCCGGGTCGCGGGGGAGATCGGGCAGGAGATGAGGATGGGTTCTGATCGGCCGGCAACCGCTGGCGCGGGTGCTACGCCCGCCGTTTCACGTGAAACAGTTTCACGTGAAACATGGAAGAACGGTGGTGGCGCTGCGTGGTCCACGGACGCCAGCATGGACACCCCGATAGCGGCGGAGGCGGAGCAGGCGACCCGCGTGCTCCACACCTCGCACGGACAGCTTCCCCGGCCGTCGCGCCAGCGCGTGTTCACGATCGCGAATCAGAAGGGCGGCGTCGGCAAGACGACGACGGCGGTGAACGTCGCGGCCGCGCTCGCACTGCAGGGGTTGCGCACGTTGGTGATCGACCTCGACCCCCAGGGCAACGCCAGCACCGCGCTGGGCATCGAACACCGACCGGGGACCCCGTCGTCCTATGAGGTCCTCATCGGAGACATTCCGGTGGAGGAGGCCCTGCAGCAGAGCCCGCACAGCGACCGGTTGTTCTGCATTCCCGCGACGATTGATCTGGCCGGCGCGGAGATCGAGTTGGTCAGCATGGTGGCTCGCGAGGGGCGGTTGCGGTCAGCGCTCGCCGCTCTGGCCAACCACAACTTCGACTACGTGTTCATCGACTGCCCACCGTCCCTCGGACTGCTGACCATCAACGCGTTGGTGGCGGCTCCCGAGGTGCTCATCCCGATCCAGTGCGAGTACTACGCGCTGGAAGGGGTGGGGCAGCTGCTACGCAACATCGAGATGGTGAAGGCGCATCTCAACCCCGAGCTGTCGGTGTCCACCGTGATACTGACGATGTACGACGGGCGGACCAAGCTGGCAGATCAGGTGGCCGAGGATGTGCGGGAGCACTTCGGCGACAAGGTGTTGCGTACGGTCATCCCGCGCAGTGTGAAGGTGTCGGAGGCTCCGGGCTACGGGATGACGATTCTCGATTACGATCCGGGTTCTCGTGGTGCGTTGAGCTACCTCGACGCGAGCCGCGAGATCGCAGAGCGCGGAGCCCCGCCCCGCGCCTAGTAGGCGCCGGCACCACGCCAGTGACCAACAGCCAGTAGACAGACAGCGGACGGCACGATGAGCAGGAGACGACCATGAATCAGCCGGCACGGAAGCGGAGTGGCTTGGGCAGGGGACTGGCAGCCCTCATTCCGACCGGTCCCGCTGAGGACGGTACCGATGTCCTGAGCCCCAAGATCGGCGCAACTGCAGCCGACGTTCTGCTCGGGCCGTCGGCCGGCCCGAGCGACGCGGGGACGGCGCCCCCGACGTCCTCCGCGCCCGATGGGGCCGACCCGGTCCTTGCCGGCGACGTGGGCGCCACCTATCGGGAGATCGATCCCAGCCTGATCCAGCCGAATCCGCGGCAGCCCCGCCAGGTGTTCGACGAGGAGGCGCTGAGCGAGCTGGTGCACTCCATCCGCGAGTTCGGATTGATGCAGCCGATCGTCGTCCGCGCGGTCGAAGAGAACGGCGAATCCCGCTATCAGTTGGTGATGGGGGAGCGGCGCTGGCGGGCCGCCCAGCAAGCCGGCCTGGAAGCCATTCCGGCGATCGTCCGTGAGACCGGTGACGACAGCATGCTGCGTGACGCGCTGCTGGAGAACATCCACCGGGTTCAGCTCAACCCGTTGGAAGAGGCCGCCGCCTACCAACAGCTGCTCGACGAATTCGGAGTCACCCATGATGAACTCGCCGCGCGGATCGGTCGCTCACGGCCACTGATCTCCAACATGATCCGTCTGTTGCGCCTGCCGATCGCCGTGCAGCGCCGCGTCGCGGCCGGTGTGCTGTCCGCGGGGCACGCACGTGCGCTGCTCGCCCTGGAAGGGGGAGCGGAGAAGCAGGAAGAGTTGGCCGCCCGCATCATTGCCGAGGGCATGTCGGTGCGTGCCACCGAGGAGGCCGTGACGCTGGCCAACCGCGACGGCAACACCACGCCACCGGCGCCGCGGCGTAAGCCGATCCAGATGCCGGGCTTGCAGGACGTTGCTGAGCGGCTCTCTTCAGCGTTCGATACCCGGGTCACCGTGAGCCTTGGCAAACGAAAAGGCAAGATTGTGGTCGAGTTCGGATCGGTGGATGATCTCCAGCGCATTGTCGAAATTATGAGCGCCGAAGACCACTGAGAACCCACGACCAACGACACCAGGTTGTTCCGTCACTGTGACACATCAGTGATCAGAGTCCGCAGTCGCGAGCGCCACATAGCGCAAAGCTTCTGTGCCGCATAGCATTTCACCTCGGAGGCGGAACTGGATGACATTTTCAGGGCGCAGTGGTCCGACTCCGGCGGACTCTCCTATCCTTGAGGGGCAGCCACGCACACAGTGTGAAAGCCAGGGACCTCAGTGACAGCACGAATAACGCCGCTTCGGCTCGAGGGCTTCGAGCAGCTGCCCAAGCATGCGCGGCGCTGTGTGTTCTGGGAAGTTGATCCCTCCACCATCGGTGACGACCACCTGACCGATCCCGAATTCGAAAAAGAAGCGTGGCTTTCGATGGTCATGCTCGAGTGGGGATCATGCGGCCAACTGGCCGTGACGGCTCGCGCGGACGCACCCGACCAGGATCCAGATACAGGGTCAGATGCCGACTCCGCTACCGCGTTCGACTTGGTGGTACCCGCCGACGCAGCAGGCCTCGTGGGGCCGGAGGGTGAGGACTGGACGGCTCCGGCTGTCGTGGACGATCCGTGTCTGGGCTTCGCGTTCTATGCACCCCCCGGCGCCGTGCCGCGGGCCCGGCTTTTCCCGACCGCTCCCGTCAGCCCGGACGCGATCTTGTTGACGGCGATCGGTGTTGAATGTGCCGAAGACCGCGGGCTGTTGTCGCAGAGTCTGCTGGCCGCCGTGGTCAATGATTTGGTGCGACGCGGCGTTCGGGCTCTGGAAGCATTCGGTTACACCTCGGCCGTGAGCGAATTGGCCGACGGCGGCAAGCTTCCCGATGAGCTGTCTCCGGTAGTGGCGGTGCTGGGGGACTGTTCGGTCGAAGACTGCATGCTGACATCCGATTTCCTCGAAGACGTCGGTTTCACCGTTGTCGCGCCACACCCGTACTTCCCGCGACTGCGTCTGGAACTCGACAAAGGCCTCGGCTGGAAGGCCGAAGTGGAAGCCGCCCTCGAGCGCCTCTTGGAGAACGCGCGGATCGAGCTGCCGATCGGTGCCGGGATGTCCGGGGCCGGCATCGGGGCGAAAAGTGTTGTCCGACACGACAGGAAAGTCTGACGTAGACCGCCAACCGAGACTGTGCCCGCGGCCTCAGGAAGCTCGTCGGTCGGCGGCGCGGGCAGCTCGAGCGCTGGCAACCCGGATCGCGATTGCGACGAGGAGCTGGCTGCCAGGAATAGCGGTGGAGAAGCTGATCTCCGTTGAGATCCGGCTTCCACCGGCACGGGGCTCGACGGTGATCTGGCCGGTGTAATCACGGAACGGCAGCCCGGAGAGCAGTTCATATCGCAGGGTTGTCGGCGCGTCGAACGTCGTAATCCGTTCGCGGATAACCGTTCCGAACGAATGAATCGCACGGATGGCACCTACCCCGTCT
The DNA here is from genome assembly GCF_058270035.1 of Mycobacterium shunyiense. Classification (NCBI taxonomy): domain Bacteria; kingdom Bacillati; phylum Actinomycetota; class Actinomycetes; order Mycobacteriales; family Mycobacteriaceae; genus Mycobacterium; species Mycobacterium shunyiense. The sequence goes on from NZ_JBZDPT010000031.1 coordinate 533,745, forward strand.
CGATCAGGACTGCCGGCCGTCTCCAGGACGACCTTGCGCGTAGGCATCCACTCGGACATCCGGTCGTGATCTGTAAGCACTTCCCAGACCACGAGGGGGTGGACGGCAACTTCACGGCTGTCGGTGTAACGGTAATGCCGGGCCATCTCGTCAGGTAAGCACGCCGTGGCCCTGACGTCGAGAGGTGCGGACCCGCCGGCGGATGCCGAAGCGTATCCAGCTCGTAGGCGACAGTGATTCCGCCGGGCAACACCGGGCTGGGTGCCGCCCGCGGCGCACTCGTCGTCGACTGCCGGTCTTCCTAAAATCGGGCGGCCGATCTGACCACGCCGATTCACCAGATATGTGGTGTCACATGACGAAACGACCATCGCATGGCCGGGTGGGCAGTTGCGGGGCTGAGTCGGCGCTCACGCGCTCGACCGGATGGCGCTACACGCTCAGGTTGAGTTGGCGCTCACGCGCTCCTGCTGGATTGGCGCTCACGCGCTCCAGCTGAAGTGGCGCTCACGCGCTCCTGCTGGATTGGCGCTCACGCGCCGCGGCTCGCCTGCTCCACCGAAAGCTCATGCGCCAACAACTCGGCGAAGGTGAATGTCCCTGTCGGACGGTCGTTCTTGCCCAGCAGATACAGCCGCTTGACCGCCGCCAGGATGCCTTCGGCAATCGCATCACGGGTCTGGGTGGACAGCAGCAGACCGCGATCATGGGGATTGGTGATGTAGCCGATGTCCACCTCGACGGTGGGCATCCGGGTCAGGCGCAGCAGATCCCAGGTGCGGCCGTGCGACCGGCAGTCACGTAATCCGGTGCGGGCCACCACCTCCCGCTGAATGAAGTCGGCGAGGTTACGGCCGATGGTCGACACCGACCCATGGGAATTCCCGAAGTGGAACGAGGCCACGCCGTTTGCGGAGGGGGAGCGCTGACTCTCACAGCGCAGGCTGATCATCAGATCCGCACCGACACGGTTGGCGGTGGCGGCACGTTCGGAATCCAGCGGGCTGCGGTTGGCCGGGCGGGAGATGAACGTCTCCATGCCGATCGCCGTCATCCGGCCTTCGAGCCGACTTGCCAAGTCCCACAGGATGTCTGCTTCGCTGATCGGGCCGTCGGGCCCGTTCATGATCATCCCGTGATCGGATCCGCCGCGGCCCGGGTCGATGATGACGTGCTTACCCGAGAGCTGCGGACCCGAGCGTCGTACCAGCTCTTCTTCCCGGATCGCGTGCGGAGACCCACCGGTCACCCGCGAGCCCAGGAAATACAACGAGCGCAACGTTTCCGGGCCACAGATACCGTCGGGGTACAGCCCGTACTCACGCTGGTACGACGACAACGCGTTGTGGGTCTGTAGGCCGAAATGCCCGTCGACCATGCCGGTATAGAAGCCGAGGTCCTGGAGGCGAGCCTGCAGGGTGGCCACGTCGTCGCCGTACATGGGCGCACCGAACTGGTGAGTCAGGGTGCGGGCTCCGAGCCGGTAGGAGGCCTCACGCAGGGCTCGATAGGTGGCTTCTCCGACGATGCCGTCCACCAACAGGCCTCGGTGCTGCTGAAATGCCCGGACGGCGCTGTCGAGCTCGTCATCGAATGCGTCGAGCGCAACATGTCTGCCGGTGCTCAGGTCGGCGTCAGGGTTGTCGATCAGACCTAACGCGGCCAAGGCTGCCCGGATCTCGGTGACTGCTCCGCCACGGTCACCGCGACGCAGACTCGACATTCGGCCCCTCCATGCTGGTTTCCGGCGATCTGCCAGGCTAGCTAGCCAGCATTGTCTCAGATTTCGGCCACAATCCGGAAAACGCCAGGCGTATCCGGGGTGTGTGGGGTGTGTGTGAACTCAGAGTGCGTCGGCAAGTTCGCGCAGCAGCGCGGCCTTGCCCTTGGCGCCGACGATGCGCTTCACCGGTGCGCCGTCCTTGAACAGGATCAGCGTCGGGATGGACACCACCTGGAAGTCACGCGCGGTGGCCGGGTTGGCGTCCACGTCGATCTTGGCGACCCGCAACTCGCCGGCCTTCTCGCTCGCGATCTCCTCGAGCACCGGGGCGACCATCTTGCACGGCCCGCACCAGGTGGCCCAGAAATCAACCAGTACCGGTGTGCTGCTGGTCAAGACGTCGTTGGAGAACGAATCGTCGGTGACCGTTACTGTTGCGCTGTCCGCACTCATGGAGCTCTCCTGTCGGGTCGAAATCTATTGGGGGTCAGTCGTTGTCGGCGAGCCAGCGCTCGGTGTCGATGGCAGCCGAACAGCCGCTGCCCGCGGCGGTGATGGCCTGGCGGTAGGTGTGGTCGACGAGATCGCCTGCGGCGAACACCCCGTCGAGCGTGGTCGCGGTGGTGCGGCCGACGACCTTCACGTAGCCCTCGTCGTCGAGATCGATCTGGCCGCGCACGAGTTCCGAGCGCGGGTCGTGGCCGATCGCCACGAACACGCCGGTGACCTGGAGCTTGGACTCCTCGCCGGTGACGGTGTCGCGCAGGCGCACGCCGGTGACCTTCGGATCGCCCTCGATCTGGGTGATCTCGGTGTTGGTCAGGAAGGTGATCTTCTCGTTGGCCCGGGCGCGTTCCAGCATGATTCTGGAAGCGCGGAATTCGTCGCGGCGGTGGATCAGGGTCACCGAACGCGCGAAGCGGGTGAGGAACGTCGCCTCCTCCATCGCCGAATCGCCGCCACCGACCACGATGATGTCCTCGTCGCGGAAGAAGAAGCCGTCACAGGTGGCGCAGGTGCTCACACCCATGCCGGTCAGGGCTTCCTCACCGGGTACGCCGAGGTGGCGGGCCGCGGCGCCCATTGCCAGGATCACCGATCGCGCCTGGTGGGTCTCGTCGCCGACGGTGACGGACTTCACGGGGCCGGTGAGGTCGACGACGTCGACGTCCTCCATGCGGAGATCCGCGCCGAAGCGCAGGGCCTGCTCACGCATCTCGTCCATCAGCTCAGGGCCGGTGATGCCCTCACGGAACCCGGGGTAGTTCTCCACCTCGGTGGTGGTCATCAGCGCGCCGCCGAACTGCGTTCCCTCGAACACCAGCGGCTTGAGCTGGGCGCGGGCAGCGTAGATGGCTGCGGTATATCCGGCGGGGCCGGAACCGATGATGATGACGTCGTGGACCGTCGCTGAGGAGGACATGTAGGCCTTTCTGCCGTACTCGGCACGGGTTGCAACGTCAGCCTAGGCCGGATGTGTTCCCACCTGGCTCGCAGGACACACTACGGACGTTTCACCGGGTGTTTGACCACGGTGTCTGCCAGCGATCCGGCATGAGTGGCGTCGCAGTCCGCGGGGACCACGACCCCGACGATGGAGTCCGGGTCGGTCGGCGACATCAACACCAGCACTCCGTGGCGACCGGCCACGTCCATCGGGCGAGCGCCGAGAACCTGGACACCGGCGGGGTAGCCCAGCGCGGACAGGCACGCATTGCGGCGTTGTGGGTCGCTCAGCGGTCCCAGGTCGGGCGGGACCGACAGCAGCCCCTGGATCTGGGTTTCGGACAGACCGATCGCGCTGCGCGGCGGTGAGACGGTGATCCGGCCGAAGCTGGTCAGTGTCGAAGGGGCCTGGCCCGCCGGGCGTACCAGCACCAGCGCGCCCACCACTGCGGCCGCCACGGCCGCGCACGCCCCGGTGACGGCGGCGATCGACTTCCAGCGTCGTCCGGGCGGCGCCGGCGGGGCAGGCTCGGCCCGCAGTACTTCGGACAGCCGGACACTCACCTCGTCAGGCACCGGGGGAGCGGTGGAGGGGTCCTGGCCGAGCTGGGCCAGATCGCGACGCACCCGATCGAGGGCCGCCAGGGTGTTCCTGGCATCCGGTCCGGCGATCGGGTCGGTGCGTACCCGTCGGCGAAGCTGCGCGGCCGTGTCGTCGTCGAGCAGCCCGGCCTGCAGATCGGCGAGCAACTCAGCAGGAATCGGGCCGTCCGACGGCACTGGGGGTGTGCTGCCGTTCATCGCCTTCAAAGTACTGGAGCAGGCCTGCGAGCTTGTGCCTGGCGCGCGAGCACCGGCTCTTCACGGTGCCCTCTGCGACCCCGAGGAGCAGGGCCGTCTCGGCCACCGAATAGCCCTGCATGTCGACGGCCACCACGGCGGCGCGCTGCTCGAGCGGCAGCTGCATGAGTGCCCGCTCCACCACGATCGCGGTGGCGACCCGGGGCGCTGGGTCGCCGGCGGGGTCCCGCAGATGGAGGAGGTGGTCCAGCTCGTGTTCGGACGAGGTGGGCTGGTGGCGTGACCGGCGGACCCGGTCAAGGCAGGCATTCACCACGATCCGGTACAGCCAGCTGCTGACTGCCGAATCGTGGCGGAACGACGCGGCCGTGCGATGGGCCGACAACAACGCATCCTGCACGGCGTCGTCGGCGTCGTCGTGGTGATGGCTGGTCAGGAACGCCAACCGGCGCAGCTGACCGTGGTGCCGGTGAACGAGTTCCTCGAATGCGTAGCGGTCCCCGGCGACGTGGGCGGCCAGCAGTTCGGCATCGGTACGCGTGGCGGTGCCATGCTTCCGCAGCTGCGTCGTCGCCGGCTTCCCGGTCCCCCCGAACCTTCCCACACGCTGAACTTAAACGCTGTCCGGCAGCCGCCCGGACACTTGTTTGCCCGGGACGGTGTTACGCCAGGTCAAGAAGCCATCGGGCCTGGGGATGACGTCTCAGGAGGCCGCTTTGAGGGTGATCTCGGAGATGTCGGTGCGGCTCTTGCCGTCCACGGTGCCCAGCGTCGAGATCCACACCAGCACGTACGAGGTGGACTGTGCCTTGTTCACCGAGATGGTGTTGGAGCCGGGCTTCAGCGGGGTTGTCGGTGTCAGTTCGGTGGTGTCCGACAGGGATGACGGGGTGGCCGACTGGGCCGCGCGGATCTGCACCGAGGTACCGGTGCTGGTCACGTTCAGGGTGACGGCGCCGATCGTGGTGGGCTGCGGCAGTTGCAGCATCAGGCCGACGCCGTTCTTGAACCCGGGGAACGGGGCCGGATCCGAATACGTGTCGGTGGACCATGCCGTGCTGGTGTTGCCGTCGATGGCCTGCCCGGCGGTAGCCGGTGAGTCGGCTTCGCCTTCGGGTGAGAACACAGTTGCCCGAACGGGTTTCACCGTGCTACCGGTGGCGGCCGACGAATTGTCCTGGGTCTGCTCGCTGTTCTCCGACGGCGCGTTCAGGCCGAGCTCGTCCCGGTTGAGGCCGCCCCCCACGTCGCCGAAGATGCTGTTGAGGACGGACGCGAGCACCAGCAGTGCCACCAGGATGATGGCCGCGCCCACGCTCACCCCGATGATGACGCCCTTGCGGCGCCGGGCCTCGGCGGCTTCGTGTTCCTCCGGGGTTTCGTGTGCGCGGACGGGAGCTGCCGGGGCCGGCGTCTCCTCGACCGAACCCGCCATCAGTTCGGTGCGATCGGCGATGGCGGTGGCCTGTTGCAGCAGGTTCAAAAGGGTTGGAGCGCTTCGAATTCCGCCGCCGGGTTGGACGGCACGGGCGGCCGCAGCCGAGATCTGGAACGGGATGTCGCGGTCGACGGCGCGCGGTTCGACCGGCTGCCCGGCCGGATCAAGGGCGGCGGGCTCCAGCCCGCTTCGTGATCCGGATTCCGGCAGCGGCCAACGGTTGACCAGCAGCGCGTACAGGGCCGCGCCGATGCCGCGGATGTCGTCGTCCGGTGTGGCGTCGGGCATCGTGGCCGGAAAGGCAAGTGCCACATCGCCTTCGATGCTCACCCGCACCCGGCTGGGGTGGTCGATCGACAGTGCCACTCCGGCGCGGTGGGCCGCCTCGGCGGCAGCGGCGAGCGACTGGATGGCGCGGGCCCCGCCGATCGGGGAGGGCGAGGTGTCGGCGACCTCGGCCAGTGAGCCGCCGCGAATCCACTCCGAGACGATCAGGCCGCCCGACCCGCTGTGTGCGACGTCGAGCACCCGGGCGATACCGGGAACGTCGAGGCGGCTGAGTTTGAGGGTGCGCGAGAGGATCTCCTGCACCTGGGCGTCGGGCATGGTGGCATCAGGGTCGACGAAGGTCAGCGCCACCTGACGATCGAGTGCGGTGTCGAGGGCCTGCCAGAACTGCAGGTGCGGCGGACCACCGTGGAACACCAGAAGCCGGTAGCGGCCGTCGGCGATGGTGGCCCCGGGGATGAGGTGCACGTCGTCGTCCGCCGATTCCAGCGCGGCATCGTGCGGCGGTGCGAACGAGATCGGCTCGCGGGTCGGGTCACCGCCGTAGTCGGTGAGCGGGCGCGTTGCCCCGTTGGACCGGCTCGCGGCGGGTTCACCAGATCCGGTGCCCTCCTCCGACGGGGTGTCTGCCGAACCGGCGGGCGCCACATCCGGTTGGAACTCGTCGGCGGCCGGACGCGGCAACTTCGTCGTATCCGTTGTCATCCCGGAACTCGAGGTGGCGTCCAGTGCCGCGTCGTCCGCAGATTCGTCGGTCACCGGTGATCCTTTCCACATCCCCGCTCCGGCAACGTGTGCCGGAGTCCCGCCTCCGGCGGCTGCCGGGCTTGACGGCCACCCAGTGGGAGAAGAATTCCTCTGATCAGGGTACGTGACGGGCGCTGCAGGTTGAGGTCCGACGGGCGGCGCAATTGTTTGCATGGCTACCTGTCCGGCCCCCGGCGCCGGGGCGGGACGCCCCCGCCCGAGCCGGCGGCGGACCATTGCCAGGGCCGACTGCGCCTCCGGAACCCGGGCGGCGATCATCACCCCGGCGATGATCGGGACCATGATCACGCCGAGGGCGAGCAGCCGCAGCAGCGAACCCGCGGCGCCCGCGTGCTCGGTCAGTGAGTCCAGGCCGAGCAGCCGGTCGGCGGCGTGGGCCACCAGGCTGGCCACCAACGACGCCGCGATGGTGACCAGGATGGTGCGGATCACGCTGTCGCGCAGTAACCGGCCGCCGCGCGGACGCAGGTTGGACTTCAGGAGCACGTAGCCCATGACGGCTCCGGCGACGAACCCCAACCCGTTGGCCAGTCCGAGGTAGCCGGCCACCATGTTGGGGTCGTCGGTCAGGTGCGGGGCGATGATCGAGCCGATGATCTTCACGGCGGTGATCACGACGATGATGGCGATCGGGGTCCAGGGCTTCTCCCGTGCGTAGAACACCCGCAGCTGCAGCAGTACCAGCGCATAGGGGATGAGCGTGAAGGCCGACAGGGTGATCGCCATGCCGAGGTAACCGGCGTCTGAGGCGCTGAAGTTGCCGTAGGCGAACAGTGCGCTGCCGATGGCGGGCCCGCCGACGGTCATCATCGCCACCACCGGGATGAGCGTCACCATGGTGAGCCGGGTGGCCAGGGAGTAGTCGTCGAGCACGGCCGGAATGTTGTCGGCGGCCGCGTTGCGGCTCAGGCGCGGCATCACCACGGTGAGCACCGTGACGCCGATCATCCCGAACGGCAGCATCAACACCAGCCAGGTGTAGTTGTAGATCGCGGGCCCGGTGTCGGCGGCCCCGCTGGCGATCTGATTGCCGACGATCAGGCCGATCTGGCTGATCAGTACGTAGAGCACCATGGCGGCGGCCATGGTCCCGAACTTCTTGAGCCGGTCGTCGATGCCCCACAGTGGCCGCAGGCTGATCCGCTCGGCGCGGATCGCCACGAGCAGCACGGCAGCCTGCGCGACCACGCCCAGGGTGGTGCCGATCCCGAGGACCAGCAGCTTGGCCGTGCCCATGTGGGGCGGATCGATCGAGAACTCGCCGGGCACCAGGACGAACACGCCCAGCGTCACGATCGCCACCACGTTGTTGACGACGGGGGCCCAGGCAGGCGGACCGAAGACGTTGCGGGTGTTGAGGATTGCCATGAAGACAGACGACAGGCCGTAGAACAGCACCTGTGGCAGCAACAGGTAGGCGAACGCGGTGGTCAGCGGATTGTTGACCTTCGGATCACTGCCCAGCATCAGTCGCACCAGCAGTGGCGCACACAGCACCGAGAGCACTGTGGTGACCAGCAGCAGTGTCGTGGCGAGGGTCACCAGCCGCCGCACGAACGCGGTGCCGCCGTCGGCGTCGTCGCGTTCGGCGCGGGCCAGGACCGGAACGAAGATCGCCGTGAAGGTGGCCTCCAGCACCAGTGCGGCCACCATGTTGGGCAGCTGGTTGGCCACGGAGAACGAGCTGGTCAATGCTCCGCCGAGCATCGCCATGAGGAGCACGAACCGGAAGAACCCGGTGATGCGTGAGATCAGCGTCGCGAAGGCCATGCCCCACGAGCGCGAGACAACGGCGGCGTCGGACAGTTCGGCCCGCCCGGCAGGACGGATCGGGCCGGTGGCGTGCGGAATCCTCGGCGGGCCCGGTGGGCGGGCCGGTGGTGGGTCGGGCGAGGTCATCAGGGTCGGTCCGGGCTGGTCGCCGTCGCCGGCGGGGACGGCGGGGCGGCGGGCGCCTCGTGAGTGTTGTCAGAGTCGGCGTCGTTGTTGAACGCCATCGCGACGTCGAGCGGGTCGGGGTGCTCGCCCGGTGGGATGAGATCGGCACGGTCGGGCTGGCCGCGGAAGCGGTGCCACAACCGGCGCCCGGCGAGCGCCACCAGCACGGCCCCGGCCGACAGGGTGATGAAGAACAGCACCTTGCCGTAGGCGTTGGAGTGCACCGACAACCGGACGGGCTCACCGAGTGTCAGTCCGTCGGTGGTCTGCAGGCTGACGTCGACCGCCACCCGCTGGGTGAAGTGCACCTCGATCGGTACCCGCAGCGGCAGATAGCCGGGTGGCAGCTCGATCTCGCCCATGTCGGTGACGGTCATCCCGGGTGGTGCGTCGACGTGTAGCCGGACCCTGACCGGAACCGGCAGGTCGTTGCGCAGGGCCAGGGGCAGCGGACTGCGCTCGGTGGCCAGTGTGTAGGCCCCGCCGGGGTTGACGATCGTGACCGCGCCGAACATGTCGTTCACACTGCGGCCGACGGTCTGCAACCGCTGCACGGCCAGCCCCTCTCGGGCCTCCGGCGGCACGGACTGGCTCAGTGCCCGCAGCATGTCCTCGCGCAGCGGCGCGGTGTACTGCATGCCGGTCAGTCCGGTGCGTTCATCGGTGGTCAGCGCCGCGGTCAGTCCCCACAGCCGGCTGACCGCCGCCGCGATGCCGCTGCTGATGTTCTCGTCGATGGCGCTGCGCGGGTTGCCCAGGGAATCCGGCGGCGGGGGTTGCACGGGTTCGGGCGGCGCCGCGTTGCCCTCGGCGATCACCATGGGCAGCGGGCGCGGCACGGCCAGCCCGGCGTGGATCGTGGTGGCCACCGAGGTCAGGATGGCCTGCGCATCGTCGGCGTCGAGCGACCACACGAGCGGCGGCATCAGGATCTGGGTGCGGGGCTCCTCGGTGGGGGTGAGGCCCCGCCACAGCAGCGCCCCCAGCGCATCCTGGCGCCGGGCCGTCTGCGAGTCATGCCGAACCGGGATCTCCAGCGACGGATCCAGGTATGACGGCGCCACCGGATCGGTGCCCGCACCGGCCAGGGCGGCACCGACCGCGGGATCGAATCCGGCCGCGACGACCTCGGGCCCGTACCGCAGCGGGGTCACATCGGCGGTCTCGGGGGCGCCGGTGGCCGAATCCTGGGCGGCGATCTGGGTGGCCGAGATGGCGACCGTCTGGCCCTGGGCTGCCAGCAGGTGAAGCGCGGGGCGGGTGAGCGGACCGTCACCCAGGATGCTGGCACCCCGGATCGAGGTGACACCGAGGATCTGATCGACGATGTCGCCGGCGCCGTTGGTCGCGATCGCGCTCAACCCCGGATCGCCGACCCGTTGCAGTGCGGTCAGGTCGGCCTGTGCGTAGTTGGTCGGTGCCACGCAGAGCCGCCCGGCCAGGCCGCGCAACCGGTTCAGCCAGTTGACGGCGGCTTCCTGGCCAGTGCCGGGTCGCGTCGGGGTGGCTGCCCCGGCGTCGGGACCGTCGTTGACGACGTAGCCGCCGGTCATCGCGTTGACCGTGACGAGCAGATCCGGGTCGACGGCAAGGCACAAGGTGGCGCGCAGCTGGCCACCGGAGTCGACGGTCGGCCCGGTGGCGAAGTCGGCTGCCGACAGCAGGGTGTCGAGCCGCCCGCCTGGGGCCAGGGACGCGGCGAGGCTGTCGTCGACCAACCGCACCGGTGTGGTGCCCCCGGGGGCGCCGGGGGCCAGTCGTGGTCGGTCGGCCAGCGGCCAGAGCATGGTCATCCGCACCGGGTGGGAGGTGTCCGGCGGTACCACCGAGCTGAGGGTGTCGGCGGCCGACATCGATTCGGGAGCATTGTCGGCGGCCTGGTCGGGCGGCACTCCGAGGACCGGGAGGAGGAAGCGGGCGTCGTCGAGTTTGGCCGGCGCACCGTAATCCGGTGTCCCGTTGACGTTGATCAGCACGGGATAGACGCCGGGCTCGCTGATGTGCAGTGACCCGGGGCCTTCGGAGCGCAGCGGATAGGACAGCGTGAAGCCCACCGACTGGCCACGATCCATCTCGGGTGCCACGGTGACGAAGTCGGCTACCGGCTCGAACCGGTCGACATCTCCGGTGAGGTCGGTGCGCAGCTGGCTCGATGAGGTCACCGCGCGCGCGTGCTCCATCCGGATGTCCACGTCACGCACCGGCCGGTCGCCGACGTTGAGCACGGCCCCGGTCACTGTGAGCACCGATTCACTCGTGGTGGTGACGACGTTGGGGGTGACGCGGTCGATGCGGATCTGGAGGAACGGCATCGCTCCCGGTTCACTGGCGCTCGCGCGCGGCAGAAGCACCGGCAGCGCGGCGGTGGACCACACCGAGAACAACAACACCACCGCCACAAGCACCACTGTGTGCGCCAGGAGGGAGAACCCTCGGCGCACCGCCGGGCCGGCGGTCACGGCCCCTGTCCGCATCCGTTCGTGCGCCGGCGGGGCTGGGGTTGGGCAGAGTCGTCGCGGCGGTGGGTGCGGGCGTGCGAATGGGTCTGGGGACGCCGCCGGGGCGCGCTGCGAGGCAGTGGCGGCAAGGCCTCCGGCCCGTCGGTGTGCAGCTTGTCGATCAGCTCTCCGGCCACCTCGGCGAGCTTGCGCTCGTCGGCATAGGCCAGCCGGGACGCGAGATCCCGCAGCGGGACCCAGGCGACCTCGGTCACCTCGACGTCGTCGTCGGACAGTTCGCCGCCCTGGAAGCGCAGGAGGTAGTGGTGCACGGTCTTGTGCACCCGGCGGCCCTCGGTGACGAACCAGTAGTCGATGCTGCCGAGCGCGGCCAGCACGTCGCCACGGATACCGGTCTCTTCGGCAACCTCGCGGATCGCGGTCTGTTCGGCCGTCTCACCGAGTTCGATGTGCCCCTTGGGCAGGGACCACAGCATCCGGCCACGCCGGTCGACCCGGCCGATCAACGCCGCCACCTGGGTGTCCTTGGGTCCGTCGATTCCGTCGATGACCAGGCCGCCTGCCGAGGTCTCGTGAACGGTGCGCAGACGTTCCGGCGGTCGCCGAGGACGCGACTTACGTTGCTTGGACTGGTCGCGCGGGGTCGGGGCGGAATTTGCGGTACTGACGGGAGCTTCGCCGGGGCCGTCGGTGTGGCGTTCGGCATCGTTGCCCTGATCACCGGCCGGTGGCCCCGCAGCCCTTTGTGCACGACGACGGCCACGACGCCGGCTGCGGCGCCGTCGTGGTTTGGCCTGTTCGCCGTCCGACACCCAAGCGATAGTAGCTGCCATGGGGTTGGCCTCCTGCCGCACTCGCCGGTTGTGACCACACCGCGAGCATTAGGCTCATCGAACGTGTCCGACGCTGTTGTTACTGATGCCGAATTGCTGGCCGGCGCGCTGGTCGCGCTGAACCACCGCGCCGAGGTGCTGCGCGCGCTCGGCGCGGTGTTCGCTGAGGCGGGTCACGAGCTGTATCTGGTCGGCGGCAGTGTGCGCGATGCGCTGCTGGGCCGGCTGACCGATCACAGTGATCTCGATTTCACCACCGACGCCCGCCCCGAGCAGATGCTGAAGGTCCTGCGTCCGTGGGCCGACGCGCTGTGGGAGACCGGGATCGAGTTCGGCACGATCGGTGTGGGCAAGCGGGTGGGCGGGGTGGAGCACCGGCTCGAGATCACCACGTTCCGGGCCGACAGCTATGACCAGGTGTCGAGAAACCCGACGGTGGAGTTCGGCGACAACCTCGATGACGACCTGGCGCGCCGCGACTTCACCGTGAACGCCATGGCGGTGCGCATCACGGCCGACGGTCCGGCCGAATTCCGCGATCCGCTTGGCGGTTTGGCGGCCATTCAGGCCAAGGTGCTCGACACCCCGTCGGCGCCGGAGGTGTCGTTCGGGGATGATCCGCTGCGGATGCTGCGCGCGGCCCGGTTCGTGTCGCAGCTCGGGTTCGGGGTGGCGCCGCGGGTGCTCGAGGCGCTGCTGGAGATGGCTCCGCAGCTGGAGCGCATCACCGTCGAGCGGGTCGCTGCCGAGTTGGACAAGCTGTTGCTCGGCGCGGATCCGGTGGCCGGCGTCGATCTGATGGTGCAGACCGGGTTGGGCGAGGTGGTCCTGCCCGAGGTCGGCGAGATGCGGATGGCCATCGACGAACACCACCAGCACAAGGATGTGTACTGGCATTCGCTGACGGTGCTGCGGCAGGCGGTGGATCTCGAGGATCAGGGTCCGGATCTCGTATTGCGTTGGGCCGCATTGCTTCACGACATCGGCAAGCCCGCGACCCGCAAGCACGAATCCGACGGGGGAGTGAGCTTTCACCACCATGAGGTGGTCGGCGCCAAGATGACCCGCAAGCGGATGCGCGCGCTCAAGTACTCCAAGCAGATGGTCGACGACGTGTCGCAGCTGGTGTACCTGCATCTGCGGTTCCACGGCTATGCCGACGACAAGGGCACCGGGAAGTGGACCGATTCGGCGGTGCGGCGTTACGTCACCGATGCCGGTCCGCTGCTGAGCCGGCTGCACAAGCTGGTCCGCGCCGACTGCACCACCAGGAACAAGCGCCGGGCAGCGCGGTTGCAGGCCAACTACGACGATCTGGAGAACCGGATCGGCGAGCTGGCGGCGAAAGAGGATCTGCAGCGGGTCCGGCCGGACCTCGACGGCAACGAGATCATGGAGATCCTCGGCATTCCCGCGGGCCCCCAGGTCGGCGAGGCCTGGAAGTACCTCAAGGAGCTCCGGCTCGACCATGGACCGCTGTCCCGTGAGCAGGCCATCGACGAATTGTTGAAGTGGTGGAACGCCAGAAGCTGATCGTGCGTCTGATCAGTCATGGACTACTGCCTGGGTGAGCCCGACGGGACCGCTGCCATCTTCACCGGCGTGCCGGACATGGATGTGGACGGGGACGGCAGCCCCGACGGCATCGGACTCGATTTCGACGGGGACGGCCGGCTCGACGACGTGATGGCCGATTTCGACGGGGACGGCGTCGCCGAGCGGATGGTGCTCGACGCCGATGACGACGGACAGGCCGAGAGCTATTTCTCCGACGACGGTTCGGGTACCTGGGCGGTGAGTGTGGACCGGTCCGGACAGGTGCGCTGGTTCGGTTTGGACGGGGTGGAGCGGGCGATCGGCGGGCAGGAGCGCAGCGACTCGGGAATCGATGGAGTACCGGTGGTCGATTTCGACGGTGACGGGGCTACCGACGACCGGTTGATCGACGTGGACGGGGACGGCCTGGCCGATCGGGCGTTGGTCGGGAACCTGGCGTACGTCGATACCGACGGTGATGGCCGGTGGGACATGAAGCTGGCCGACACCGATGGCGACGGCCGCGCCGATTCGGTCTCCTGAGCGATGACTCTGCGGTGAGGGCCCTGTCTACTCGAACTTCCGCGCCCTGAGCGCAGGATCAATTTCGCCGCTCAGCCTCGCCCGGCGCCCGGAGGCCCGGCGAAGGCCTGCGCGATCGTCAACCACTTGGCGGCGTCGTCGCCGACGGCGGTCACGTCGAGTTCGGCCGGGGCCCGTCGCTGGGTGACCAGCATGCAGAAGTCTTCGGCAGATCCCGTCACGCGCTGCTGTGCGTCGGCCGGCCCCCACTCCCACAGCGAGCCGTCGGGCGCGGTCAGCTCCACCCGGAACGGCTCGGCGGGTGGGGTCAGCCCGTGCACGGTGAATGCGAAATCCCTTGTGCGAACGCCGATGTGGGCGATCGAGCGGAGCCGCTCGGTGGCGGGACGATGAACCCCCAGCGCGTCGGCCACATCGAGACCGTGCGCCCAGGTCTCCATCATGCGGGCGGTGGCCATCGACGTCGCGCTCATCGGCGGGCCGAACCACGGCAGCTTGCGGCCTTCGGCCACGTCGACGAGTTCGGTGTGCAGTCGCGCACGGGTTTCGCGCCAGTCCGCCAACAGCTGCTCTGGCGGCGTCAGTGCGAGTTCCTCGGCTGCGGCGTCGACGAACCCCGTCGGGTTCTGCATCGCCTCGGCGAGGACGGCGTCGAAGCCGGACTGGTCGGTGATCGCGATGACCGACACTCGGTCGGTCCACAACAGGTGGGCGATCTGATGGGCAATGGTCCAGCCCTCGGACGGCGTGGCGGTGGCCCAGCGCTCGGGCGGCAGGTCGGCCACCAGGGCGTCGAGTACATCGCTCTCGGCGGACAGGTCGGCCACGATCGGCCCGGCGCTCACCATGGCGGTCAGCCTAGACCGGGGATCACACCCGCTTCGGGGATGCCACCGCCGCGTGCAGTCCGAGCCCGATCAGGTAGGCGACGGCCCCGGCGGCCACCAGGGCAGGCGAGTGCCCGCCGGCGGGGATCAGAGCGGCAGCCGCCGCGATCGCCGCGACGAACGACATCCAGAACAGCGCATCCTGCACGGTGAACACGTGACCGCGTAGAGCGTCGTCGACGTCGATCTGGATCGCCGAATCCGCACACAACTTCACGAGCTGCCCGGCCGCGCCGAGCAGCAGACCACAAGTCAGCATCACCGGGATGTGCAGGCCGAGCGCCAAGAGCTGGATGGCCGCGGCGAAGCAGAGCGCGCCATTGGCGGTCGCGTAGCGCCCGAACCGGCCGATCACCGCCGGGGCGGCCACGGTGGCCAGGAACTGGCCGATACCGCCGGCTGCCAGGAACAGAAACGCGCTACCCAGGCCCAGCCCGGTCATGTCGGGGTTATCGGTGTGCCGCACGATCACCAGCACCAGCAGGGAATTGATCCCGAAGGCCATCCGATGCGCGGCCAGCCCGGCCAGGGTTCCTGCGACGGGCCGCACGGTCAGCACGGTGCGCAGGCCATGCACCCAGCCGGTGGACACCGCGTAGGCCACCGAGCCGTGGATGGTGCGCTTGCTCTCGTGCGGCCCCAACACGTGCGGGCCGAAGCGCACCGACAACCACAACGCGAGCGCCACCGGGAGCGCCACGATGAACATGACCGCCGAGGCGCCCACGTCGTCGGCGCCGACCACCGTTCGCGGCACCAACATGAAGATGGCGCCGAGGAACGCGGCGAGCGCTCCGATCGCGGTGGCCACCGAGTTCATCGTGACGACCCGGTCGGCCGGCACCACATCGGGCAGCGACGCCGACAGACCTGACGACACGAACCGGGTGAACCCGTTGATGATCAACGCCCCGCACAGGATCGGCAGATCCCCGACACCGAACGCCAGCAGCCCACCCACCAGGAGCACCAGCAGCAGTCGGCCCAGGTTGGCACCGATCATCACCATCCGCCGGTCCCAGCGGTCCAGCAGTGCCCCGGCGAATGGACCGAGCACCGAGTACGGGAGATACAGGACGGCGAACGCACCGGCGATGGCCCACGGCTCGGCCTCCCGGTCGGGATTGAACAGGAGTCCGCCGGCCAGGCCGGCCTGGAACAGGCCGTCGGCGAACTGACTGACCGCACGCAACTCGAGCAGGCGGCGGAATTCGGTCATGCCACGCAACGAGTGCCAGAGGGCACGGAGCGCTTGAGCATGAACCACTCGATCAACAGTACAAAGCTGCGCCGAAATCCGACCGCGCCCGGGCTTGTTCGCCACGTCTTGGCAATCGCGGTGCCATGATGTAACCGTGGCGCAGTCAGAAGACCCGGAGGATTTCATCGCGCCTGCGGCGCACCGGGTGCGTCCGGGCACGCTGCTGCTGGCCAACACTGATCTGCTGGAGCCGACCTTCCGGCGCAGCGTCATCTACATCGTCGAGCACAACGCCGGCGGCACCCTCGGCGTCGTGTTGAACCGCCCCAGTGAGACGGCGGTCTACAACGTCCTGCCGCAGTGGGCGAAGCTCACCAACAAACCCAAGACGATGTTCATCGGCGGCCCCGTCAAGCGGGACTCGGCGCTGTGCCTGGCGACGCTGCGGGTCGGCATGCAGGCCGACGGCGTTCCGGGACTGCGGCACGTGCAGGGCCGCGTGGTGATGGTCGATCTGGACGCCGATCCGGACACGCTGGCCCCGGTGATCGAGGGTGTGCGGATATTCGCCGGATACTCCGGCTGGACCATCGGCCAGCTCGACGGCGAGATCGAGCGCGACGATTGGATCGTGCTGTCGGCGCTGCCGTCGGATGTGTTGATCGAGCCCCGGGTCGATCTGTGGGGCCGGGTGTTGCGTCGTCAGCCGTTGCCGATGTCGTTGTTGGCCACGCATCCGATCGACGTGAGCCGCAACTAGCTTCTGGACTACTTACAAGACAGGGTGCAGCTGGCGCACGAGCCGGCGCAGTCCGCTCCCGAGCCGGCGCCCGCCTCCGCCGCCGCGACGGCCTTGGCGCTCTGCCAGCAGCCGGCGGCGACCGTGGCGATGGCCCCGATGATGCACACCATGACGACCATGAGGCCGGTGTGGGGCGCGGCAGCCAGGGCGGCGGCACCCCCGGCGGCGAGCATGACCGCGGCGGCCAGTTGGGTCGGGGCCACAGCCCTCAGGACCGAGCGCACGGGATCACCGGTACGGGGCCTGGTCAACAACCACAGCCCGAGCACACCGACGATGACGGCGGCGCTCAAACACAGCAGCGCGGCGATCAGCATGCGCCACACAATACGAGGCGCCGGTCGGTATTGCGAGGTCGGGGCGGGTTCTGGTGTTTCAGCCCTGCAGGCCCAGGAGCTGGGGCAAACCCGGCTGTGGCGCCGGTGCGGCCGGGGCGGGAGTAGCTGGCGGAGCGGGAGCCGCCGGGGCCGGCGCGCTGACCTTGAACCCGGACACGATCGCGTCGGCGGCGTCGGCAGCCGCGGAAACACCCTGGTTGGCGGCCGAGGAGTTCACCGACAACGACACCAGGTAATGGTCGGGGCCCGCGGTGGCCAGGATGTGCCTGCGTGAGGTGTTGAGCACCTGGCTGCCGGACAGGTAGCTACCTTCGATAAACGCCGACGGGAAGCCGTTGAAGTCACCCATGGCCATGTCGGTGGGACGCCAGTTCTGCAGCTGCTGGGTATCGACGAATCCGTGGCTGGCCGCTTCGACCGGGTCGAAATTGCCGACGAGCTTGTAGACCACCACCTGCGCGTTGGGGGTGTAGAGGTCGGTGCTGGCGCGGTCGGCGATCACCGCGAAGGCGTCGGGAACGTTGGGGTCGGGCACCTTGGTCCAGCCCGACGGCAGCGGCAGGACGATGCTGAGCGCCTTGAAGTCGTGGCTGACCTGAGGCTCCATCTTCACGCCCTTGCTCTTGAAGAATTCGGCAAGGGTGCCAGACGAGGCGGGGGTGATGGTCTGGGCCGGTGGGACAGGCGCTGCGACCGCGGGCGCGGCGTTGGCTGCCGCACCCGGGACGCCGGGGGCTGCTGCGGCAGCGGGTACTGCGGCGGGGGCGGCCGGGGCCGCAGGAGCGGCAGGGGCTGCGGCAGGGGCGACCGTGACGGTCTGGGTCACCGTCACCGGGCCGGGAACGCTGGGAGCCGGGAGGAGGGGTTCGGCAGAAGCGGTCTGACCGGTGAAACCGACAACCCCGGTCACGCCGATGGCCGTGCCCGCTGCCAGTACCCGCCACCGGCGGGTCAACTCGATCATCGCTTGATTCCTCCCAGCAAACCGTGTCCCACCTGGGACCTCTCCACTGAGCGCCGAGACTATCCAGGGATGACCGCCCACCACCAGCAACTCAATCGACCTGGAATCAACCCCTGACAGAGCCGCGACGAAACCGATACCAACCTGTGGCCTGCGTCATCGAAAGACGGGCGGTGAGCTGCCCAAACCGTGGCCTTATACCCTGAACGGCGTGATCGAACCCGCCGCCGCCGCCCAGTCAGG
Source organism: Mycobacterium shunyiense (assembly GCF_058270035.1). Lineage (NCBI taxonomy): Bacteria > Bacillati > Actinomycetota > Actinomycetes > Mycobacteriales > Mycobacteriaceae > Mycobacterium > Mycobacterium shunyiense. Next base: position 551,953 of record NZ_JBZDPT010000031.1, read on the forward strand.
GCAGTCAGAGGACACCCCGCAGCACCGCTACACCGCGGAGCTGGCGGGTCAGATCGAGCAGTCCTGGCAGCAGACCTGGGCCGAGCTTGGGACTTTCAATGTGGCCAATCCGGTGGGTTCGCTGGCGGACGGCTCGCCGGTGCCGGCCGACAAGATGTTCGTCCAGGACATGTTCCCGTACCCGTCCGGCGACGGCCTGCACGTCGGGCACCCGCTCGGTTACATCGCCACCGACGTCTACGCCCGGTACTACCGGATGACCGGGCACAACGTGCTGCATGCACTGGGCTTCGACGCGTTCGGTCTGCCTGCCGAGCAGTACGCCGTGCAGACCGGGACGCACCCGCGCACCCGTACCGACGCCAATATCGTCAACTTCCGTCGCCAGCTGGGCCGGCTGGGTCTGGGCCACGATTCGCGGCGCAGCTTCGCCACCACCGACGTCGATTTCTACAAGTGGACGCAGTGGATCTTCCTGCAGATCTACAACGCCTGGTTCGACACGGCGGCGGGCAAGGCCCGGCCCATCACCGAGTTGGTGGCCGAATTCGAGTCCGGGGCACGCACTCTCGACGACGGCCGGGTCTGGGCGGAGCTGTCGGCAGGCGAGCGCGCCGATGTGGTGGACGATTACCGGCTGGTGTACCACGCGGATTCGATGGTGAACTGGTGCCCGGGCCTGGGCACGGTGCTGGCCAACGAGGAAGTCACCGCCGACGGCCGTAGCGATCGCGGCAATTTCCCGGTGTTCCGGAAGCGCCTGCGGCAGTGGATGATGCGCATCACCGCCTATTCGGACCGGTTGCTCGACGACCTGGAGCTGCTGGACTGGCCGGACAAGGTCAAGGCCATGCAGCGCAACTGGATCGGCCGCTCGACCGGAGCATCGGTGGAGTTCGGCACTGCGGCCGGCGACGTCGAGGTCTTCACCACCCGTCCGGACACCCTGTTCGGCGCCACCTATCTGGTGCTGGCTCCCGAGCATGATCTGGTCGACACGCTGACGGCCGACGCCTGGCCCGAGGGCACCGATTCGCGGTGGACCTTCGGCGCGGCGACGCCGGCGGAGGCAGTCGCTGCCTACCGCGCCGGGATCGCGGCCAAGTCGGATCTGGAGCGCCAGGAGAACAAGACCAAGACCGGCGTGTTCTTGGGTGCATGTGCCACCAATCCGGTGAACGGGCAACAGGTTCCGGTGTTCATCGCCGACTATGTGCTGGCCGGATACGGAACCGGCGCCATCATGGCGGTGCCCGGCGGTGATCAGCGTGACTGGGACTTCGCGACCGAGTTCGGCCTGCCCATCGTCGAGGTGGTCTCCGGCGGTGACATCACCGAGGCGGCCTACAACGGCGACGGAACCATGGTCAACTCCGACTATCTCAACGGGCTGTCGGTGGCCGAGGCCAAGAAGGTTGTCATCGAGCACCTGGAGGCCGACGGTCGTGGCCGGGCCCGCATCGAGTACAAGCTGCGGGACTGGCTGTTCGCCAGGCAGCGGTACTGGGGTGAGCCGTTCCCCATCGTGTACGACGCCGACGGCCGCGCCCACCCGCTGCCGGAATCGGCTCTGCCGGTCGAACTTCCGGACATCCCGGACTATGCCCCGGTCTCGTTCGACCCCGACGACGCCGACAGTGAACCGTCGCCGCCGCTGGGCAAGGCCACCGAGTGGGTACACGTCGAGCTGGATCTCGGCGACGGGCTGCAGACCTACACCCGCGACACCAACGTGATGCCGCAGTGGGCGGGCAGCTCCTGGTACGAGCTGCGCTACACCGACCCGCAGAACTCGGAAGAGCTGTGCGCCAAGGAGAACGAGGCCTACTGGATGGGCCCGCGTCCGGCCGAGCACGGACCGAACGATCCGGGCGGTGTGGACCTGTACGTCGGCGGCGTCGAGCATGCGGTGCTGCACCTGCTGTACTCGCGGTTCTGGCACAAGGTGCTGTTCGACCTCGGCTTCGTCAGTTCGAAGGAGCCCTACCGCCGCCTGGTCAACCAGGGTTACATCCAAGCCTTCGCCTACACCGATGCCAGGGGTAGCTATGTGCCTGCGGCCGAAGTCGTTGAGCGGGAAGGGAAGTTCTTCTGGCCGGGCCCCGATGGTGAAATACAGGTCAACCAGGAGTTCGGCAAGATCGGCAAGAGCCTGAAGAACTCCGTCTCACCCGACGAGATCTGCGACGAGTATGGCGCGGACACGCTTCGGGTCTACGAGATGTCGATGGGCCCGCTGGAGGCGTCGCGGCCGTGGGCCACCAAGGACGTCGTCGGCGCGCACCGCTTCCTGCAACGGGTGTGGCGTGTGGTGGTCTCCGAAGAAACCGGTGCGACCGACGTCAACGAGCACGAGGCACTCGACACCGACACGCTCAAGGTCCTGCACCGCACCATCGCCGGTGTGACCGAAGACTATGCGGCACTGCGCAACAACACCGCCGCGGCCAAGCTGATCGAGTACACCAACCACCTCACCAAGGAGGGCGTGTCGGCTCGCGCCGCGATCGAGCCGCTGGTGCTCATGGTGGCCCCGCTGGCGCCGCACCTGGCCGAGGAGTTGTGGAAGCGGTTGGGCCACGACACCTCACTGGCGCACGGTCCGTTCCCGGTGGCCGATCCGCAGTACCTGGTGGACGACACCATCGAGTTCCCGGTTCAGGTCAACGGCAAGGTCCGCGGCAAGATCACGGTTGCGGCCGATGCCGAAGCCGCGGCCATCCAGTCGGCGGCGCTGGCCGACGAGAAGGTGCAGGCGTTCCTGGACGGTGCCACACCAAAGAAGGTGATCGTGGTCCCGGGCCGCCTGGTCAACCTCGTCGTCTAGGACGCACCCGAATCACCCGGGGCGGACCACGATTTCGTGGACGTGGCCGTCGGGCGGGGTGGTGACGGCGGTCGCCACCAGTCCGGCCACGGTCTCGGGTTTGAGGAACTTCGTGGCGTCGTACTCACCGACGCCATCGCTTTCGTAGGCCACCAGATCGCGCTGCATCTCGGTGTCGGTGCGCCCGGGGAAGATCGAGGTGACCCGCAGCGAAGGTTCGTCCGCGCGCAGTGAGTCGGCGAATGCCCGCAGCGCGAACTTGCTGGCCGAATATGACGCCATTCCGGGCGAAACCTTCTGCCCGGCACCGGAATTGATGAAGACAACGTGCCCGCGGGCGGCGCGCAGGGCAGGCAGCAAGGCCAGCGTGAGCGCCACCGCACCGGTGACGTTCACCTCGAACGACGCCCGCCACTGCTCGGCGATCGACTCGGAAACCCGGCCGGGGTAGAGGACGCCGGCGTTGTGGACCAGTACATCGAGTTCGGCAAGCACCTCGGTGGCCGATTCGATCGAGTCCGCGTCGGTCAGATCCAGCGGCCAGGTCGGCGCGCCGAGTTGTTCGGCGAGCGCGTCGAGGCGGCGCGACGGGCGACCGGCCAGCAGCAGCGTGTGGGTGGGAGCAAGGGCGGCGGCGATGGCCGAGCCGATGCCGCCAGAGGCTCCGGTGATCAATGCAGTCGGCACGACTGCAACGTTACTGTGATGCCGAATGCGACGGGGCCGACCTGCGGACCGGGGCGCGGCGTCGCATCATGGTAGGGATGCCACCGGATCCCAGCTTCGCTCCCACCCAACTCGCCGCGCGCGCCGCCTACCTGCTGCGCGGCAACGACCTGGGTGTGATGACCACTGCCGCGCCGTTGCTGTATCCGCACATGTGGAGCTGGGATGCGGCGTTCGTCGCGATCGGGCTGGCTCCGCTGAGTGTGGAGCGTTCCGTAGTGGAACTCGACACGCTGCTCTCGGCGCAGTGGCGCAACGGGATGATTCCCCACATCGTGTTCGCCAACGGCGTCGACGGCTACTTTCCGGGTCCGGCCAGGTGGGCCACCTCGGCGCTGGCCGCCAACGCGCCGCGGGTCCGGCACACCTCGGGCATCACGCAGCCGCCCGTCCATGCGATCGCCGTGCAGCGCATCCTCGACCACGCCCGCAGCCGAGGCCGGTCCACGCGGGCGGTGGCGGAGACCTTCCTCGATCGACGGTGGGCCGATCTGGTGCGGTGGCACCGCTGGCTGGCCGAGTCGCGGGACCAGGACGGCCACGGCCGCATCACGCTGTACCACGGGTGGGAGTCCGGAATGGACAACTCGCCGCGCTGGGACAGCGCCTACGCCAACGTGGTTCCTGGCAGCGTGCCGGAGTACCAGCGCGAGGACAACGCGATCATCACCGACGCCACCCAGCGGCCGAGCGATCTCGAGTACGACAGGTACCTGTGGCTGCTCGAGGAGATGAAATCCGTTCGCTACGACGATGATCTGCTTCCGAAGGTGATGAGCTTCGCGGTCGAGGATGTGTTCGTCTCGGCGATCTTCTCGGTCGCCTGCCAGGTGCTCGCCGAGATCGGGGAGGACTACAAACGCCCGAACGCCGACGTCCGCGATCTCTACTCGTGGGCCGAGCGTTTCCGGGTCGGCGTTGTCGAGACCACCGACGAACGAACCGGTGCGGCAAGGGATTACGACGTTCGGGCGAAGAGGTGGGTGGCCACCGAGACCGTGGCGCAGTTCGCCCCGCTGCTGTGCGGAGGGCTGCCGCACGAACGCGAACGCGCCCTGTTGCGACTGCTGGAAGGCCCGCGGTTCTGCGGGCATCCGGACCTGAAGTACGCGCTCATCCCGTCGACGTCGCCGGTGTCGCGGGATTTCCGGTCGCGCGAGTACTGGCGCGGCCCGGTGTGGCCGGTGATGACGTGGCTGTTCTCGTGGTGCTTCGCGCGGCGGGGCTGGGCCGAGCGGGCCACGACGCTGCGCCGGGAAGGGTTGCGTCAGGCCAGCGACGGGACTTTCGCCGAGTACTACGAGCCGTTCACCGGGGAACCGCTGGGCAGCATGCAGCAGTCGTGGACCGCGGCTGCGGTGCTGGACTGGCTGGGCTGACCCGGTTACTCAGATTTGGCGTGGGCGGCGGTGGCCTGGTCGTTCTGGCCGGCCAACCGCTCGAGCGGGGCCAGTGCGGTGGCCAGCGTCGCGAGATCGTCGGAGCTCAGGTTGGCCAACCGGGCGGCCAGATCAGCTCGCCGGGCGGCCAGGGATTCGCGGTGCTGCACGAGGCCGCGCGGGGTGACCTCGACGAGAACGGCGCGCAGGTCGGAGGGGTCGCGAGAGCGCTTGACCAACCCGAGCTTCTCGAGCCGGCGGATCGCCACGGTCGTGGTGGGGGTGCGCACGCGCTCACGGGCGGCCAGTTCGGTCATCCGGATCGGGCCCTGGTCGAGCAGGGTGAGCAGGATCGAGAGCTGGGCCAGCGTGAGCTCCCCGGCGGTGCCCTTGTTGGTGTCGCCGCGGCGCAGCACCGAGAAAACCTTGGAGAGTACGCGTTGCAGCTCTCCGGCCAGCTCAGTGACCTGCGGTTCGGGCTCTCCCATAATTCGCTAGTCTAACCTGTCTGACGCTGCCAGGTTGTCAGCTTGTTCCGTTTGATGCAGGGGTTTCACGGCAAACTCACAGCACCTGGGACAGGAAGCGGCGCAGCCGATCTGTCTCGGCCGCTTCGAAGATCTGGTCGGGGGTACCCGACTCGACGACCTTTCCGTGATCCATGAACACCACCGAGTCGGCGGTGGAACGGGCGAAGCCCATCTCGTGGGTGACCGCCAGGATGGTCATTCCTTCGGCGGCCAGCTCGGCGATCAACTCCAGAATCCCCTTGACCAGCTCCGGGTCCAGCGCCGAGGTGGCCTCGTCGAAGAACATCACCTGGGGGGCCATGGCGAGCGCGCGTGCGATGGCGACGCGCTGCTGCTGGCCGCCCGACAGGGTTGCCGGACGTACATCGGCCTTGTGCCGCAGGCCAACCCGATCCAGCTGCTCCAGCCCCACGGTGCGGGCATGTTCGGGGCTGAGCCGCTTGAGCTTTCGCGGACCGAGGGTGACGTTGTCGAGAACGGTCTTGTGCGGGAACAGGTTGAACTGCTGAAACACCATGCCGATGCGCTGGCGCAGTTGATCGGGATTGTCGGTCAGCACCGAGCGTCCGTCGAGCAGGATGTCACCGCGGTCGGGTTCGTACAGGCGGTTGAGGGTGCGCAGCAGCGTCGATTTTCCGGATCCGGACGGGCCGATGATGGCTGTCGTCGTACCGGCAGGCACGTCGAGATCCACCCCGCGGAGCACCGCGTTCGGCCCGAACGACAGGTGAATGTCGTTGGCGGCCAGCGCGACCGGCTGTGGTGCCGACATCAGATCATCTCCTGGGTGGTCGCCGGGGGGAGGGGATCTTCCTCGGCCGGGGGCCGGCCTCTGCGCAGGCGGTTGTCGACGAAGTTCACCAGATGGGTCAGCGGGATCGTCAACAGCAGGTAGAAGAGCCCGGCGGCGACCAGCGGTGACAGATTGCCGGTCTGTGCGTTGAGATCTCGGCCCACCTGGAACAGTTCGCGCTGGCTGGCGACCAGGCCGAGGAAGTACACCAGCGACGAGGCCTTCAGGAGCGAGATGAACTGGTTCATCAATGCCGGCAGCACCCGCCGGATGCCCTGTGGAACGACGACCAATCGCATCGACGAGGCGTAGCTGAAGCCCAGCGCGCGTGAGGCTTCCAGCTGTCCGGCTTCCACGCTCTGGATGCCCGAGCGAAAGATCTCCCCGACGTAGGCCGCTGCCATTAGGCCGAGGGCCGCGATGCCCAGCGGGTAGGGGCTGTTGCCGGTGAGTGATCCGACCACCGGGCCGATGCCCAATCCGATCAACAGGATGATCACCACTTCGGGCAGGCCGCGGAAGATGTCGGTGTATACCCGGGCGGGCCAGCGCAGCCAGCGCGACCGGGAGATGCCCGCGACCGCCAGAACCATGCCGAGTACGAGTCCGATGATGCTGGCGCACACGGTCAGGATGAGCGTGTTGGGCAGTCCGGTACGCAGCAGGTCGGGGATCGCCTGCTTGTAGAGATCCCAGTCCAGGAACGAGTCCGCCAGTTGTGCGAGTGTCGATTTGGGTGCCACCGGACCACCGGCGGCGGGTTTCTCGTTGGCGGCGGCGATCGCGGCGAAATCGGGCAGCTTGGGTTCGGGGGCGGCCTTGGAGCCCGGTTTCCAGCCGGGCGGCAGAGCCCGTGGCACCCAGTCGGAGTACAGCTGGGCCCAGGTCCCGTCGGCGATGACGGCGTCGAGTCCGGAGTTCAGCGCGTCGATCAGGGGCTGGTTCTCCTTGGCCACCGCCCATGCGACGAAGTTGTCCAGGCTGAAGGTGTTTTCGATGATCTGTGCCGGGTCGCCGGGCTGCACGGTGCCCGAGGCCTGTTGTGACGGTGCCACCCAGGCGTCGATCTGCCGGGTCTTGAGGCTGGCGTAGACGGTGTTGTAGTCGGGGAACTTCACCGGCTGCAGGTGCAGGGTGTCTATGACGTACGCCTCCTGCACGGTGCCCTGCACCACGCCGATGCGCTGCCCGGCGGCGAGCTGGCCGAATCCCTTGATCGGTGAGCCGGAGGGCACGACGAGCGAGAAGTAGCCGAAGTCGTAGCCGTTGGTGAAGCCGACGGTGCGTCGCCGGGCGTCGGTGGTGGTGATCGAGCTGGACGCCACATCGAAGCGGCGGGAGGCGGTCTGGGCCAGCAGGCCGGAGAAGTCGGTGCCGACGAAGTTGACCCGAAGGCCGAGCTTGCCTGCGATGGCGCGCAGCAGTTCGTTGTCGAAACCGGTGAACTGTCCGGCCGAGTTGATGCAGATGCTGGGCGGCGCGTCCGACAGCGTGCCGACGGTGAGGACGCCGGGCGTGCCGAGGCCGAGGTTCTCGGGCCGGACCGTGTCCAGGGGTATGACGGTGGCGGTCGTGTACTTGTCGGCGCCGGGTCCGGTTGCCGCGGCGGCAAGGTTGGTGGGCAGTGCGCTCGCGCTGTCGACACCGGGTGGGGCGCACTGGTCGACGTCCGCTCCGGCCGGCGCTGCACACACCAGCCCGAGCAGCATCAGGACCGTGGTCAGCAGCGCGGCCGATCGTCTGGCGTCCATCTGATGCAACCTAGTGGGCGGGCGCCTCGTGATGAGTGATTCCGCTCAAGGGGACCGCAAGTCGCCGAACACTCCGCGCCGGGTCAGCTCGCCGATCATGATCTGCGCCATCTTCTCGGCGCGGTCGGTGCAGGCCTTGCGGGCTCTCTCGGGATCGCGGGCCTGGATCGCCGCCATCTCCTCCTCGTAGCCGGCGAGAAAGTCGGCCTTCGCCTTCGGGTAGCTGATCCAGAACTCCGCGGGCGCAAAGCTCTTACCGGCACGGATGGTGGCGTGCAGGCGCGGCCCGGCGTACTCGTCGTTGATCGAGTCGCGAAACACCCAGCACGCCTCCTGGAAGCCCTTGGTGTCCTTTGCTGAACGCATCATGCGCAACGTGTCATCGAGATGCGCGACCATGCGCGGAGTCGGGTTCGTGGCGCAGCGGGCGGAGGCGATGCCGTTGAGAATTCCGTACAGCTCATGGTGCTCGGCCACTGTGGCCTCGTCGAAGCGGGAGACGAATGCGCCGCGGTGATATCGCGTCGAGAGAATTCCGTCGTGCTCGAGCTGAACCACTGCTTCCTGGATCGGAACGCGGCTGAGCCCGAGGTCACGGACGATCTCGTTGCGGTCGATGCGGTCGCCGGAGCGCAGCTTGCCCGTCATCACCAAATTGATGATGTGCGTGACAACCTGGTCCTTCTCCTTGACCCCGTAATTCTTCGGCACCCTGGTTTATCTCCCCCTATGGCGATTATGTTTCGCCAGTTTCTCACGCGCCCGCCAGTTCGGAGACCTGAGTCGGTTCAGCTCAGTCGCTAAACTTTGCGCGCTCGGTCGTCGCGCCAGCGGCACAGGGCCTCGGCGCCCGTCAGGTCGTAGTCCGGACCGTTGACCCCCACGGTCAGGATGCTGACCCCCAGATCGGCCAGTGCGTCGGCCTCGGCGAGCATCGCGTCGATGCCGCCGGTCTCCTGCACCCCTGCCGAGCGCTGCACGGTCGCCGGGTCGCGGCCGGTGATGCCGCAGTGTTCGGCGAGGACCTCCGCCTTGCCCGGGTAGGTGTTGCGGTCGACGAATGCGTGCCAGATGTCGGCGTGCTCGGCTACCAGGCGCAGAGTCTTGCGTTCCCCCTGACCGCCGATCAGGATCGGGATCTCACGGGTGGGCGCCGGGTTGAGTTTGGCCAGCCGGGCCTCGATCCGCGGCAGAGCTACGGCAAGATCGTCCAGGCGACTGCCTGCGGTGCCGAACTCATATCCGTACTCGTCGTAATCCTTTTGTTTCCAACCGCTTCCGATGCCGAGGATGAGCCGGCCGTCGGAGATGTGGTCGACGGTGCGGGCCATGTCTGCCAACAGTTCCGGATTGCGGTAGGAGTTGCAGCTGACCAGTGCGCCGATCTCGATGCGCGAGGTCTGCTCGGCCCAGGCGCCGAGCATCGTCCAGCATTCGTAGTGCGCGCCTTCGGGGTCGCCGTAGAGCGGGAAGAAGTGATCCCAGTTGAAGGCGATGTCGACCCCGATGTCCTCACAGCGACGCACCGCGTCGCGGATGTGGCTGTAGGTGGGGGAGTGCTGCGGCTGCAGTTGCACGCCGATGCGGATGGGATGGCTCACATGGGTGAGCGTACCCACGAGGACTGCTCTTTGAACCCCCGCAGCGCTCTCCGATGTGATGCGCGGGGCGCCGGATCAGCCCAGTAGGCCGCGCAGGATCTCGACCAGCTTGGCCGGCTGATCGCCCTGCACCGAGTGGCCCGAGTCGGCGACCACGTGGGTGCGCTGGAAACCTGGTGCGCTATTTGCGAACTGCTCGGCGTCGTCGTCGTTGACGAAATAGGAGTTGGCGCCGCGGATCAGGGTGGTGGGCATGGTGATCGCCGGGACGTCGTCCCACAGGCCGTCAAACCCGTCGCCTTTGCGGAAGGTGTCGTAGCGCCACGTCCAGCTGCCGTCCTCGAGCTGCTTGGAGTTGTGGAACACGCCGCGCCGCAAGGAGTTCCGGTCCCGGTGTGGGGCGGCGGCGACGGTCACATCGAGCATGGCCTGAAATGTCGGGAACGTGCGGTTCTCCTGCACGAGGGCGACGGTGCCCATCTGTGCCTTGGTCATCTCGTTGTGCCGCTCGGGGGCCGACGGGGTGACGTCGACCAGCGCGAGTTCGGGAACCAGCCGGGGTTCGGTCGCAGCGATCCGCAGGGCCGTCAACCCGCCGAGCGACATTCCGACGACCAGGCGTGGGTTGGGTGCGTGATCTTCGAGCACCGGAATCAGGCTTGCCGCATTGAGTTTCGGGCCGTAGTCACCGTCCTCGCGCCAGGCCGAGCGGCCGTGGCCGGGTAGATCCACGGCCAGGGCGGGCTCACCGAGTCCGAGGATCACGGTGTCCCAGGTGTGGGCGTTCTGACCGCCGCCGTGCAGGAACACGATCCGCGGAGCGACAGTGCCGAACTTCAGCGCGCTGACGGGCCCCTGTTCGATGCGCTCGACCGGTGGTATCGCGGTTGCGCCGATCTGTTCAGCGTTCTCGTGCAGGAGGCCGAACTCGTCGAGGTCGGTCAATGCGTCGTCGCTCACCACGCCGCCGACCTTACTTCCAAAACGACTCTGCGCCCAGGGCGTAGATGTGCGAGAAGCACACGCCCTGAGCGCAGAGTGAAAGGAGGATCTAGCCGTTGATGAAGGTCTCCAGCTCGATGCGCGCGACGTCGTCGGCGATCTGCTTGGGCGGGCTCTTCATCAGGTAGGCCGAGGCGGCCTCGATGGGGCCGCCGATACCGCGGTCCTTGGCGATCTTGGCGGCGCGCACAGCGTCGATGATCACACCGGCGGAGTTCGGCGAGTCCCACACCTCGAGCTTGTACTCCAGGTTCAGCGGGACGTCACCGAAGGCGCGGCCTTCCAGGCGCACGTAGGCCCACTTGCGGTCGTCGAGCCACGCGACGTGGTCGGACGGGCCGATGTGGACGTTCTTGTCCTCGACCTTGCCGGCCAGCGAGCCGGTCAGGTTGGAGGTGACGGCCTGGGTCTTGGAGACCTTCTTGGACTCCAGGCGCGAGCGCTCCAGCATGTTCAGGAAGTCCATGTTGCCGCCGACGTTGAGCTGGTAGGTGCGGTCCAGCGTGACGCCGCGGTCTTCGAACAGCTTGGCCATGACGCGGTGGGTGATGGTCGCGCCGACCTGGCTCTTGATGTCGTCGCCGACGATCGGGACACCGGCGTCCTCGAACTTCTTGGCCCACACCGGGTCGGAGGCGATGAACACCGGCAGCGCGTTGACGAAGGCCACGCCGGCGTCGATCGCGCACTGGGCGTAGAACTTGTCGGCCTCTTCGGAGCCCACCGGAAGGTAGGAGACCAGGACGTCGACCTTGGCATCCTTGAGCGCCTTGACCACGTCGACGGGCTCGAAGTCGGAGACCTCGATCGTGTCGGCGTAGTACTTGCCGATGCCGTCGAGGGTCGGGCCGCGCTGCACCGTCACGTTGGTCGGCGGCACGTCGGCGATCTTGATGGTGTTGTTCTCGGAGGCGAAGATGGCCTCGGACAGGTCGAAGCCGACCTTCTTGGCGTCCACGTCGAACGCGGCCACGAACTTCACGTCACGCACGTGGTACGGGCCGAACTTCACGTGCATCAGGCCCGGCACGGACGCATTTTCGTCGGCGTTGTGGTAGTACTGCACGCCCTGGACCAGGGACGATGCGCAGTTACCGACGCCGACAATGGCGACCCGGATTTCTCCTGCGTGCTCAGACATGGACGATCTCCTTACTCGTTCTGTGTGCTCGGCCTGGGGCCTTGTGCGGATCGGTGCTCATATGTTTTCCGAGCGCCCCTGGGCCGTACGTTCGGCCGCGATCAACTCGTTGAGCCATTTGACTTCTCGTTCGCTGGACTCCAGGCCCAGTTGGTGCAGCTGACGGGTGTAGCGGTCGAACGAACTGCTGGCCCGCGCCACGGCTTCGCGCAGACCCTCCCGACGTTCCTCCACCTGACGACGCCGGCCCTCAAGGATTCGCATCCTGGCCTCGGCCGGGGTGCGGTTGAAGAAGGCCAGGTGGACACCGAACCCGTCGTCGGAGAAGTTCTGTGGCCCCGTGTCGGCGACCAACTCGGTGAACCGCTGCTTGCCGGCATCGGTCAGCTGATACACCCGCCGAGCGCGACGCACCTTGGTCGGTCCCAAGGGTGCGGCGTCCTCGACGATCAGGCCATCGGCCTGCATGCGCCGTAATGCCGGGTAGAGCGACCCATACGAGAACGCCCTGAACGCCCCCAACAGACCCGTCAATCGCTTGCGCAGCTCGTAGCCGTGCATGGGTGATTCGAGCAAAAGGCCCAGGACTGCGAGCTCCAGCATCGAAAACACCCCTCTCGACAGGTCAGATGGAATTGATCGCTACGACGGATCAACACCTCGCCAAACTGTATCGCGCCGATATATTGCGTGCCAACTGAATGCCACGGATTCACGCGGTTGGCCGTCGATTGGCCGTCGATTGTCACGCTGGAGTGGCGGTCGAGCTCCAGCGTCACGCCAGCGTGACGCTGGGCCCGAACTGCGGCGACGACGGCGCAGCCGGCTCAGCGGTTGGCGGGCCAGAGCTGCTTGGTGGTTCCGTCGGGGTACAGCTCGATGCGGCCGGAGCCGAAATCACTGTTGACGAAGATCTCGACGTTCACCGCCTCGGGGGCGGACGGGTCCTTGCCCGGCCCGATCCGCATCCAGACGTCTTTGACGTCGGCCCGTTTCACCCCGACGGTGTCGGGTGCTCCCCGCAGGATCGCCAGGGTCTTCTCGTAGTCGAACTTGGCCAGGTCGATCAGCCGGTCGTCGCTGTCGATCGTGCTCGGGGACGAACTGGGATCGCCCCAGCCGCCGCGGTAGTAGTAGGTCTGTTTGCGGCGGTTGTCCTGCGGATCGGGCCGGTCCAGCATCGCCATGTCGTCGTGGATGTCGATCTCGAAGCCCAAGGTGTTGCCGAACTTCTGGTGCATCTGCTCGAACAGACCCTTGAACCCGTTGAGCGATTGCAGCTGCGTCGGCGGGGTCAGCACCACCGGGTCGATGCCGTCCGGCACCGCCCCCGGGTCGGGGTTGAAACTCAACGGTGACGGGGTGTTTCCGTACAGACCCCAGCCGATACCGATGCCGAGCACGACCAGTACGACGGCCGAGGCCACCCGCAACCCCCACCCGGAACCGGCTGGTTTGCGAATGCGGGGCAGGCGGGGCTCGGTCAGCGTCGGCATCTTCACCGGCGCATTGGAGTTCTGTAGATCGTCGACCAGGCGGGCCAGGTCTCCGAGGGTCGTGGCGTTGGTGGCCGCCGACACCCGCTGACGGTGTTCTTCCATGGACAACTGGCCTTCACCGAGCGCGTTGTCGAGCACCTTGCAGGTGTCGTTGCGATCGCTGTCTTTGGCCCGGGTGGTCGAGGTCTGCCGAGTTGCCACGGAAGATGATCGTAGGAGGTGTGACGCGGTCGCGCCTCGGTGTCCAAGGGGTCGACGTACTCTGGTCATCGTGCGATTGCAGAGACAGGTGGTGGATTACGCGCTTCGGCGGCGGTCCCTGCTGGCTGAGGTCTATTCGGGGCGCACCGGCGTCTCGGAGGTCTGTGATGCCAACCCGTACCTGCTGCGCGCGGCAAAGTTTCACGGCAAGCAAAGTTCGGTGATGTGTCCGATCTGCCGTAAAGAGCAGCTCACGCTGGTGTCGTGGGTATTCGGTGATCATCTGGGCCCGGTGTCGGGCTCAGCGCGCACCGCGGAGGAGCTGGTGATGTTGGCAACTCGTTACGACGAGTTCGCAGTCCATGTGGTTGAGGTATGCCGCACCTGCAGTTGGAATCATTTGGTCAAGTCATATGTCCTGGGCGCGCCTCGGCCGCCGAAGGCACGTGGCACTCGAGGCACGCGCAAGTCGGCGCGCACGGCCAGTGAATAACGAAGGGCGCCATAGCCGGTCAGCCAACGACATCCGTAGTGCGGCTGACCGCCTCGGCGCGCGCGAAAACCGGCCGCCGGCCCAGAAGCCCCCGGTGCGCGAGAACCCGCCCGCGCGGGAGAAGCCGCCGATGCTGGACAAGCCCCCGGTGCGCGAGAACCGCCCGCCCGCTCGTGAGAATGCGCCCACGGGACGGCCGAACGGTCCCACGGGTCGTCCCGGTCGTCCGGCGGTACCGCCCGATGATCGGCTCACCACGGTGCTGCCGCCGGTGCGTGACGGTGCGCCTGCCCCGCTCGACGTCGTCAGGGCGGCGATGGACGGCACTCCACCGCCGAAACCGCCGCCACCCAAATCTCCGCCTCCGCCGCCGGGAGGCGGCCGCGGGAACGGGCCTTCGGGTCCGTCAGGTCCGTCGGGGTCGAGCCCCAAGACGACCCGGCAGTTCCACATCAACTGGAAGCTGGTCCGACGGCTGTCGATAGCCGCTGTCGTGGCGATGATCTTGCTTCCGCTGGTGACCTTCGGGATGGCGTACATGATCGTCGACGTCCCGCAGCCCGGTGACATCCGCACCAACCAGGTATCGACGATCCTGGCCAGCGACGGCAGCGAGATCGCCAAGATCGTGCCTCCTGAAGGCAACCGCGTCGACGTCGGAATCGACAAGATCCCGGAGCACGTCCGCAACGCGGTGATGGCCGCCGAGGACCGCGACTTCTACACCAATCCGGGCTTCTCGTTCACCGCGCTGTTGCGCGCGATCAAGAACAACCTGGTCGGCGGTGATCTGCAGGGCGGGTCGACCATCACCCAGCAGTACGTCAAGAACGCGCTCGTCGGTGACGAGCGCTCTGGCATCGGCGGTCTGATCCGTAAGGCCAAGGAACTGGTCATCTCGACCAAGATGGCCAGCGAATGGTCCAAAGACGCTGTGATGCAGGCGTATCTCAACATGATCTATTTCGGTCGCGGCTCCTACGGGATCGCGGCGGCCGCCAAGGCGTACTTCGACAAGCCGGTGGAGCAGCTCACCGTCGCCGAGGGCGCACTGATGGCCGCGCTGATCCAGCGTCCCTCGACGCTGGACCCCGCAGTGGATCCGGAGGGCGCCGCCGAGCGGTGGAACTGGGTGCTGGACGGCATGGTCGACATGGGCGCGTTGTCGGCCCAGGAACGCGCCGGCCAGGTGTTCCCGCCGACGGTGCCGCCGGACCAGGCCCGCCAGGCGAATCAGACCACGGGCCCGAACGGATTGATCGAGCGTCAGGTCACCAAGGAACTGCTGGATCTGTTCGACATCAGCGAGCAGGCGCTGAACACCGAGGGTCTGCAGGTCACCACCACGATCGACCCGCAGGCCCAGCAGGCCGCCGAGAATGCGGTGACCAAATACATGGACGGCCAAGACTCCGACATGCGGACCGCGGTGGTGTCCATCGATCCACGTGACGGCGCGGTCAAGGCCTATTACGGCGGTTCGGATGCCAATGGCTTCGACTTCGCCCAGGCCGGTCTGCCGACAGGCTCCTCGTTCAAGGTGTTCGCTCTCGTCGCCGCCCTGCAGCAGGGCATCGGTCTGGGTTATCAGGTCGACAGTGGACCGGTCGAGGTCAACGGCATCAAGATCAGCAACGTCGAAGGTGAAGGGTGCGGCACCTGCTCGATCGCCGAGGCGCTCAAGCGGTCGCTGAACACCAGCTACTACCGGTTGATGCTGAAGCTGGAGCACGGTCCCGAGGATGTCGCCAAAGCGGCCCACGATGCCGGCGTGGCCGAGAGTTTCCCCGGCGTCGAACACACGCTGTCCGAGGACGGCAAGGGCGGCCCGCCCAACAACGGTGTGGTGTTGGGCCAGTACCAGTCCCGGGTGATCGACATGGCTTCGGCGTACGCGACGCTCGCGAACTCCGGCGTCTACCACAAGCCGCACTTCGTCCAGAAGGTCGTGAACTCGTCGGGACAGGTGTTGTTCGACGCGTCCAGCCAGGACAACGGTGAACAGCGGATCGACAAGGCCGTGGCCGACAACGTCTCGTCGGCGATGCAGCCGATCGCCGGCTGGTCGCGCGGGCACAACCTGGCCGGCGGGCGCGCCTCGGCCGCCAAGACGGGCACCAATCAGCTCGGCGATACCGGCGACAACCGGGACGCCTGGATGGTCGGCTACACACCGTCGCTTTCGACCGCGGTGTGGGTCGGTACCTCCGACGGTGTGAAGCCGTTGAAGACGGCAGGAGGGGGCCCCGTCTACGGATCCGGTCTGCCCTCGGACATCTGGAAATCCACGATGGACGGCGCGCTGAAAGGCACCGACAACGAGAAGTTCCCGAAGCCGACCGAGATCGGGGGCTATGCGGGTGTGCCGCAGGCCC
Source organism: Mycobacterium shunyiense (assembly GCF_058270035.1). Classification (NCBI taxonomy): domain Bacteria; kingdom Bacillati; phylum Actinomycetota; class Actinomycetes; order Mycobacteriales; family Mycobacteriaceae; genus Mycobacterium; species Mycobacterium shunyiense. The sequence goes on from NZ_JBZDPT010000031.1 coordinate 568,271, forward strand.
CGCCGCCCCCGCCCGCACCGGGTACTCCGGGTGGTCCACCGATCGTGATGCCTTCGGAGACCGTGATTCAGCCGACCATCGAAGTGGCCCCGGGTATCACGATCCCGATCGGCCCCCCGACGACCGTGCCGATCGGACCGCCGCCGGGAGCTCCCGTTGTGCCTGGCGTGCCGGGCGAGCCGGTGCCACCGCCGCCTCCGTGACGGACCAGGTGTCCCCGGCTCCGCCGGTCGAGTTGGATTCGCCGGCCCCGCCGGCCGAACTGGTATCCCCGGCGCCGCCCGCAGAAGACCGACGGAGCGCCGACGACCGCGACCTCCCCAGCCGCAACGACCGGTTGGCCGAGGCGCTGTCGCAGACGGTGGGCGGGCCCGTCGGCCGACATGCGTTGATCGGCCGGTCCCGCTTCATGACCCCGCTGCGGGTGATGTTCATCATCGCCGTGGTGTTCCTGGCATTGGGCTATACGTCCAAGGCCGCGTGCCTGCAGACGACCGGCAGCGGGACCGCTGGTCAGCGGGTGGCCAACTGGGAGAACAACCGGGCCTATTACGAGCTGTGCTATTCCGACACGGTTCCGCTCTACACCGCAGAGTTGTTGAACCAGGGCAAGTTTCCCTACAAGTCCAGTTGGGTCGAGAACGACGCCACCGGCAAGCCGCGCATGCAGTACGACGGCAGTCCGGCGATCCGCTACATGGAATACCCGGTGCTGACGGGGCTCTACCAGTACGTGTCGATGTCACTGGCCAAGACCTATACCGCACTGACGAAGCTGGTGTCGGTCCCGCTCATCGCCGAAGTGGTGATGTTCTTCAACATTGCCGCGTTCGGTTTGGCGCTGGCCTGGTTGGCGACGATCTGGGCCACCTCACGACTGGCCGGCCGGCGGGTGTGGGATGCCGCGTTGGTGGCCGGCTCACCCATCGTGATCTTCCAGGTGTTCACCAATTTCGATGCCCTCGCCACCGCCTCCGCGGCGGGCGCGATGCTGGCGTGGGCCCGTCGAAAACCGGTGTGGGCCGGGGCGCTGATCGGAATCGGGGTGGCGGCCAAGCTGTATCCGTTGCTGTTGTTCGTTCCGCTCGTGCTGCTCGGGTTGCGCACCGGGCGTCTGCGTGAGGTCGGCAAGACGGCGTTGACAGCGGTGGTGACGTGGTTGGTCGTCAACCTGCCGATCATGGTGATGTTCCCGCGCGGATGGTCAGAGTTCTTCCGGCTCAACACCCGTCGTGGTGACGACATGGATTCGCTGTACAACGTGGTGAAATCGTTCAGCGACTGGCAGGGCTTCGATCCGGACCTGGGTTTCTGGCAGCCGCCGACGGTGTTGAACACTGTCACCGCGGTGTTGTTCGCCGCGTGCTGCATTGCGATCGGCTACATCGCACTGACGGCGCCGCAGCGGCCACGGTTGGCGCAACTGGCGTTCCTGGTGGTCGCCACCTTCCTACTGACCAACAAGGTGTGGAGCCCGCAGTTCTCTCTGTGGTTGGTGCCGCTGGCGGTGCTCGCCTTGCCGCACCGCCGAATCCTGTTGGCGTGGATGACCATCGACGCCCTGGTGTGGGTGCCGCGCATGCTCTATCTGTACGGCGAGGCCAACAAGGGTCTCCCCGAGCAGTGGTTCACCACCACTGTGTTGCTGCGTGATCTCGCGGTGATCGCGTTGTGCGCGTTGGTTATTCGTCAGATCTATCGCCCGGACCTCGACCTGGTCCGGCACGGCGGCCGCATCGACGACCCCACCGGTGGGGTGTTCGACAAAGCACCCGATAGCCCGCCGCGGTGGCTGCCGGACTGGCTGCGACCGTCGGCTGACCGGGTGCGTATCGAACCGGCTCCGGAGCCCGAGCTGGTGGACGCCTCGGTTGTCACGCCAGAGTGACGCTCGGCGCCGACAGCCACGCTGGCGTGACAATGGGTGGGCTCAGCCGTGATGTGGCGGGTACCCCGGGTTTTGCACCGGGTACCCCTGAAACGGTGAAAACGGCTGAGGTGGGGTTTCCTCTGGTGCGGCAGGCTGATTGGCCCTGATCCAGGCACCCGTAGCCGGCAGCATGGCCAGTACGAGCGTCGTGAGCACGTAGATGAGAACCACGGTCCAGACCAAGAAAAAGGCGGGGCGGCCATCGCGGGTGGCGTCGGTGTAGGTCGCCGCGAGGCCGACGACAGCGATCGGCACGGCCAGTGCGGAACCGGCGATCACCAGCCCGCGCCCGGCCTTCTTGGGTTTGTAGAGCTTTATCGCGCCGAACAGCCAGAGCAGCCCGTAGCCGCCGATCACCAGAAGATTACCGACGATCGTGCCCAACGCCTCGCCGAGTCCCATCCGGCCGTTGCTCACATCCACAAGCATTGCGACCACCCCTGCCAGAAGGACGCCGAAAACTATCACCGCGGCGACGCCTGCCAGGGCGGCGGCGGCGATCCCGAAGACACCCCTGGCCGGGGCGGCTGGTCCGGATTGCGGTTGGCCGGGCTGGGCGTTTACGACCGGCGGCTGGCCGAACTGTGGGAAACCGCCCTGGTGGGGGAATCCCGGTTGCGGGAATCCGGAGGGCTGCTGTGCGAAGTCGGGCTGGCCACCCGACCCCGGCCGGTAGGGCCCGTACGGATCGTTCACACCGCCTCCTCGAAGTCCACGTTCACACGGGCCGCGGTAGGCACGAGATCCGCACCGCTTCAACCCCGGTATGGCGGATAGTACTGCGGAGCAACTGGATCCTGCTTCGCCTGGATCCAGGCTTTCGTCGAGGGCAGCATCGTCAGGACCAGCGTTCCGATCGGGAAGGCGAAGTCCAGCAATGCGATTGTGACGATGGCGCCCGCGCTGGGTTCGGCGTTGGTGAATCCTTCGATCAGAAAGAGCGCACCGGCCAGCATGATCGCGGCACATCCGCCGGCGATGATCCCGCGGCTGATTGCCTTGCGTCGCCACAGCTGTATTGCTCCGGTCACGAGTGCCAGTCCGGAGGCGATACACAACAGAGCAACCGTGGCAGCCGGCACCTCGGAACGATGCCTGCTGATCACCGCGACCATGATCAGGATGCCCAGGACGAGTCCGGCAAGTCCGCCCAGTAGCGCCAGGATGGCGGCGATGGTCCCGGTGGCACCGCTCGGGACGCTCGACGGGGCCGGCTGATGGACGCTCGGGTAGCTGGGTTGGCCGAACCCGGGCTGGTGGGAGAAGACCGGCGGCGGCGTCTCGAAAACGGGCTGTTGTGAGAAGGCCGGTTGTTCCGACATTCCCTGATCGACGGGACCACTGGGAAACGTCACAGATCCCCCCGGAGTCTCAAAGGCTGACAGGGCCCAGCCTATCTGGACTGCCGCGGGCACAGTGCCAGTGTCGTTCGCGCAGCCCGAGCCCGTCGGCGTCAGGTCGCGGCAACCAGATCCTGTTTCGCCCGGATCCACGCCGCGGTCGACGGGAGCAATGCCACCACGAGGGTGGCGATCGGCAGAATCAGACTCAGGACTGCCAGTCCGCTGATGGCGTAGGACCCGTAGCGGGCTGTCGTGGCCAGACTCAGTCCGAGGCTGATCAGGCTGCCGAGGATGATCAATACGCAGCCGCTGACGATCAGTCGGCGTCCGATCATCTTGCGTCGCACCAGCGCCACGGTGCCGGCCAGAAGCAGGATTCCGCAGACGACGCTCAGCAGCGTCGCGAGGACGGTCAACGCCAGCGCACCGGGGGTTCTGAGGGCCAAAGTCCGTAGGCCCGTGTCTCCTGCCAGTGCGGCCAGACCGCTCAGCCCGATGATGCCGTTGCTGAGAGTCAGCAGTGCACCGATCCCGGACAGGACAGCAGTGATGATCGCTGTGAGCGCGCCCGGCGCGGCCTCCGGATGGCCCTCGGATCGGGATTCGACGAGCGCGGACTCGGGGTGTTGCCCCTCGGATCCGTGGGGAGAGGTCACTGCTGCTCCGATCGTGGGTGGTTGGTGGGGGTGTACGGAATCAGCCCAGGTACGGCGGATACGGCTGGGGCGCAATCGGATTCTGCTTCGCCCGGATCCAGGCAGCTGTCGACGGCAGTAGTACCAGCACGAGAGTCGCGATCGGGAAGATCACACCCACGAGATCCGCAGCGACGCCGCGGTCGTACTCATAGTCCGCGATCGCCGATGGCGTCCAGGTGAGATTGATCAGGGTGCTCAGAATGGATGCCGAACAGCCTGCGGCCACGAGCCACCGCCCAATCATCTTGCGTAGCAACAACGTCACCGTCCCGATCAGAAGCAGCACTCCGGCGACGATGTTCAGCCCCGTGATGGCGACCAGGGGTGTCCATGCGCTTCCGGCAGCATCGGACGTTTCGTCTATCAGTATCGAAAGCCCGAAGGCCATGAAGAGGCCCCCTACAACGTTCGCCAAGCCGCCGAGGCCCGCAAGGACACCCGCGATGATGCCGGTGACCCCACTCGAAGGCACCGGGGCTGAGGGCAGCATGCCATAGGGCTGTTGCGGGTAGCCCGGCGGCGGATAGCCGGGTTGCTGCGGGTAGCCCGGCGGCGGATAGCCGGGTTGCTGCGGGTAGCCCGGCGGCGGCGGCGGGTAGCCAGGCTGCTGCGGATAGCCGGGCTGGCCGGGAAGCCCCTGACCGTACGGCCCATTGGGATACGTCACGGTTCCCCCGACCCTCGAAGTTTTACAGGCTCACCATATTCCGGTTTGGGTGACTCAGAGCGGCTTTGGCCTCGGGTCAACCCCAGCCCGGGTGCTGCGGGTAGGGCTGGGGCGCAACTGGATTCTGTTCGGCTTCGATCCACGCGGTCGTCGACGGCACCAGGGCCAACACCATCGTCACGACGGGGAAGACGGTCCCCACCACAGCGAAGATCTCACGGGCGTGGTAGCCGTAGGACGACGCTTCGGCAGCGGTCACGCCGAAGATGAGCAGGGTGCTCACGATTGCCAGCGCGCATGACCCGACCACGAGCCATCGGCCTCGCATCTGCCGTTCGCGCAGCTTCACCGCTCCGATGGCACACATCACTCCGAAGGCGGCATTGAGCGCGGTCACGATGATCAGAAACGCGAGCTCGGCACCGGAGCCGCTGGAGCTGGTGGCCCATGCGGCGACTGCGATCGCCGCCAGAACGCTGGTCCCGATGCCTGCAACAGCGCCGAGCGCCGCGAACACGGCCGCGGTGATCCCCGTGGCCCCGCTGGGTTCCACGGACGGTCCTGCGCTGGGAAGTTGTTGCGGATGGCTGAAGAGTGGTGGCAATGGCTGTTGCGTGTAACTGGGCTCCGGATAGCCGGACTGGTCGGGGAACTCCTGGCCGAAGGGCGAATTGGGATAGGTCACAGATCCCCTCGATCTTGACGTCGGATGGCCCGCATCGCACGGATTTCGCAGATCAGGGCTATTTCCGGTAGCCTAACCCGGTTGCCGACGCAGGCGACCCTCCTGCCACGGAATTCGCCGTGGCCGTACACGACCAGAGGAGGTGATGAGGTTCTAATGCGTCCATACGAAATCATGGTCATTCTCGACCCCACACTTGACGAGCGCACCGTAGCTCCGTCGTTGGAGACGTTCCTGAACGTCATCCGCAAGGATGGCGGTTCTGTCGACAAGGTCGACATCTGGGGACGCCGCCGGCTGGCCTACGAGATTGCCAAGCACGCCGAGGGCATCTACGCCGTTGTCGACGTCAAGGCTGAACCGGCCACCGTGTCCGAGCTCGACCGTCAGCTCAACCTGAACGAGTCCGTGCTGCGGACCAAGGTGATGCGGACCGACAAGCACTAAAGGCTGTCAGTCGTCGGCGGGGCTACGTAGGCTTCGCGCAAACGGACATGCCTATCCCAGGAGGATCTCGTGGCTGGTGACACCACCATCACAGTTGTCGGAAACCTGACCGCTGACCCGGAACTGCGTTTCACTCCGTCTGGCGCAGCAGTCGCCAACTTCACCGTCGCCTCGACGCCGAGGATGTTCGATCGGCAGAGCAACGAGTGGAAGGACGGCGAGGCGCTGTTCCTGCGGTGCAACATCTGGCGTGAGGCGGCCGAGAACGTGGCCGAGAGCCTCACCCGGGGTTCGCGGGTGATCGTCACCGGCCGGCTCAAGCAGCGTTCCTTCGAAACCCGCGAGGGTGAGAAGCGCACCGTTGTCGAGGTCGAGGTCGACGAGATCGGTCCGTCCCTGCGCTACGCCACGGCCAAGGTCAACAAGGCCAGCCGTAGTGGCGGCGGCGGTGGTGGTGGCTTCGGTGGTGGTGGCGGCGGAGGTTCGCGCCAGGCCGAGCCCAAAGACGATCCGTGGGGCAGTGCGCCGGCGTCGGGCTCCTTCAGTGGAGCCGACGACGAGCCGCCGTTCTGATCAACAACGAAATTTTTGCAAGGAAGAGATAACCAATGGCCAAGTCGAATACCAAGCGGCGGCCGGCACCGGAAAAGCCGGTCAAGACCCGCAAGTGCCTGTTCTGCTCCAAGAAGGGCAAGGGGCAGATCATCGATTACAAGGACACCGCGCTGCTGCGCACCTACATCAGCGAGCGCGGCAAGATCCGTGCCCGCCGGGTGACCGGCAACTGCGTCCAGCACCAGCGCGACGTTGCCGTCGCGGTGAAGAATGCCCGCGAGGTGGCTCTGCTGCCGTTCGGCTCGTCGACGCGGTAGGGGGCAGACCAATGAAGCTGATTCTCACCGCTGAGGTTGAGCACCTGGGCGTCGCAGGCGACGTCGTTGAGGTCAAGGACGGCTACGGCCGTAACTACCTGCTGCCCCGTGGGCTGGGCATCGTGGCCTCCCGCGGCGCCGAGCGCCAGGCCGAGGAGATCCGCCGGGCCCGCGAGGCCAAGTCGATCCGCGGCGTCGAGCATGCCAACGAGCTCAAGACCGCGCTCGAAGGTCTGGGCGAGGTGTCGCTGCCGGTTCACGCCGCTGCCGACACCGGCAAGCTGTTTGGTTCGGTCACCGCGGCTGACGTCGTCGCCGTGATCAAGAAGGCCGGCGGCCCGAACCTGGACAAGCGCACGGTGCAGCTGCCCAAGGCGCATATCAAGTCGGTCGGCACGCATCCGGTCACCGTGAAGCTTCACACCGGGGTCGAAGCCAAGGTGTCGCTGAACGTCGTCGCTGAGTGAGTAAACCCGCCGCGGAGTAATCCGTAGCGGAGCGATTCCGCCGGCACTCAATCGCCCGGGTGGGGACCTGCAAAGGTTTCCACCCGGGCGTTTGCTGTATCTCTGGCGAACTCGTTGCGGGAAACTCTGGACAGCGAAGCTAACTCGGTGTTAACCCGCCGGGTCCCGGGGCGCAACACAACACGCCCGGGACGGCAACCCGGCACGACACGCCGAAGAACTTCCCATACACAAACACTGACAACCCCTATGGCACCCTGACCAGGGAAAACAAAAGATCGCTCGGGAATGATCCACAGGTTCTCCCCAGAGGCTCAACACCGCGACCGAGACCTATCCCCACACCATCCACAGGTTGATCAACAGGGGTGGTTTCGGGCGGCTCCAGCAACGTCTACCGTGATGCGTCGCGGCGCCGTCACGAAGCTTTGTCGCCGACGTGTTTTACAGTTGCAGTACCGATTCGAATAAACGTTCGAGCTTGTCTGAGGCGGGTCTCGGAAGGGGGTGGGGAGTCCGTGGCGGTGGTGGACGACCTGGGGCATCCGGATTCGGAGATGGATGGCCCTCCGCCTGGGGAGGACTTCGGCCGGCAGCCGCCGCAGGACATGGCGGCCGAGCAGGCGGTCCTGGGCGGCATGCTGTTGAGCAAGGACGCGATCGCGGACGTCCTCGAGCGTTTGCGTCCTGGCGACTTCTACCGCCCGGCACACCAGAACGTCTACGACGCGATCCTGGACCTCTACGGCCGGGGTGAGCCCGCCGACGCGGTCACCGTGGCGGCCGAGCTGGACCGGCGTAGTCTGCTGCGCCGCATCGGCGGGGCGCCGTATCTGCACACGCTGATCTCCACCGTGCCCACTGCGGCCAATGCGGGTTTCTACGCCGGCATCGTGGCCGAGAAGGCCCTGCTGCGCCGGTTGGTGGAGGCCGGCACCCGGGTGGTCCAGTACGGCTATGCCGGGGCCGACGGCGCCGATGTCACGGATGTCGTCGACCGGGCCCAGGCCGAGATCTACGACGTGACCGAGCGACGCGCCTCGGAGGACTTCGTCGCGCTCGAAGACCTACTGCAGCCCACGATGGACGAGATCGACGCCATCGCTTCGCAGGGCGGTATCTCGCGTGGTGTGCCCACCGGGTTCACCGAATTCGACGAGATCACCAACGGCCTGCACCCCGGGCAGATGATCATCATCGCGGCGAGACCTGGCGTGGGGAAGGCACTCGCACTCGATACCCCGCTCCCGACACCGAACGGTTGGACCACGATGGGTGACGTCGCCGTGGGCGACCATCTCATTGGTGCCGACGGTGAGCCCACGCGAGTTGTGGCGGCCACCGAGGTCATGCTTGACCGACCGTGTTTCGAGGTCGAATTCTCCGACGGCACAGTGATCGTCGCCGATGCCCAGCACCAATGGCCGACGGGCGACGGCATTCGCACCACCACTCGGCTGCGCCCGGGCCTGCACACCATTGCTGCGCCCACCTCGGGTGGGGGAGCGGCGGTGCTGACGCCGGTCTGCCAGGTGGCGGCGGTGCGGCGGCTACCCAGCGTGCCGGTCCGGTGTGTCGAGGTCGACAATGCTGCGCATCTGTACCTGGCGGGTCCGGCCATGGTGCCGACGCACAACTCCACCCTCGGCCTGGATTTCATGCGGTCGTGCTCGATCAAGCACCGGATGGCCAGCGTCATCTTCTCGCTGGAAATGAGCAAGTCCGAGATCGTGATGCGACTGCTCTCGGCCGAGGCGAAAATCAAACTGGCCGATATGCGTTCGGGCCGGATGAGCGATGACGACTGGACCAAGCTGGCCCGTCGGATGAGTGAGATCAGCGAGGCGCCGCTCTACATCGACGACTCGCCGAACCTGACCATGATGGAGATCCGGGCCAAGGGGCGACGGCTCGCGCAGAAGGCGGATCTGAAGCTCGTGGTCGTCGACTACATGCAGCTGATGAGCTCGGGCAAGAAGTACGAGTCACGCCAGCAGGAAGTGTCGGACTTTTCCCGAAGCCTCAAACTGATGGCCAAGGAACTCGAAGTGCCGGTGATCGCGATCAGCCAGCTCAACCGTGGTCCCGAGCAACGTACCGACAAGCGTCCCCAGGTCTCTGATCTTCGTGAGTCGGGCTGCCTGACGGCGAACACGCGAATTCTGCGCGCCGACAACGGTGCTGAGGTTACCTTCGGTGAGCTGATGGCGACCGATGAGCGTCCGCTCGTGTGGTCGCTCGACGAGCAAAAGCGCATGGTGGCGCGGCCGATGACCAACGTGTTCCCCAGTGGACGCAAGGAAGTCTTCACGCTGCGGATGGCATCGGGCCGCGAGGTGGAGGCCACTGCCAACCATCCGTTCCTGACGTTGGAAGGCTGGGTGCCGTTGGGCGAGTTGGCGGTGGGAGATCGGTTGGCGACGCCGCGACGGGTGCCCGAGCCGGTGCAGACCGAGCGGATGCACGACTCCGAGGTGATCCTGTTGGCGCACATGATCGGTGATGGTTCGTGTGTGAAGCGACAGCCGATCCGTTACGCCAGTGTCGACAAGGCGAATCTGCTTGAGGTGGAGATCTCGGCGCTGCATTTCGGAGTGACTGCGGTCCGGGACGAGTACCCGGCGGCCCGCGTCACGACGATGCGGTTACCGGCGCCCTATCGGTTGACGCACGGCAAGCGCAATCCGATCGCCGCGTGGCTGGACAAGCTGGGATTGTTCGGTAAGCGCAGCCATGAGAAGTTCGTTCCCAAAGAGGTTTTCGCGCTGCCCAATGACCAGGTGGCGTTATTCCTCCACCACCTGTGGGCTACGGATGGCTCCGTGCGTTGGGATGCGACGGTGGGGCAGGCGCGCATCTACTACGCCACGACGAGTCGGCAGCTCGCCGATGATGTGACTCAGTTGTTGTTGCGAGTCGGTGTGTACGCGCGAATCAAGCGCGCCAAGAAAGTTGGATACCGCGACTGCTGGCATGTGCTCATCTACGGGGGAGACAACCAGCACCGATTCCTGGCGCACGTCGGTGTGAACGGAGAGCGCGGGATCAAAGCGCGCGAGGTGTTGGCGCATCTTGACGTTGCCACCCGCAACCCTAACCTCGACACTGTGCCCAAAGAGGTTTGGCAGCAGGTGAAGTCAGCACTCGTACGGGAAGGCATGACGCATCGGCAGTTCGCCACGGCGATGGGCACGAAGTTCTGCGGCTCGGCCATGTGGAAGCACGCACCGAGCAGGTCGCGGTTGCACCGGGCGGCTGCCGTGCTCAACGACCTCGAACTGCACGACCTGGCCGTCAACGACGTTTTCTGGGACGAGGTCGTCGAGATCACCAGCATCGGCGAGCACGATGTCTACGACGGAACCGTGCCCGGAACGAGTAACTTTGTGGCGCAAGGTATTACAGCCCATAATTCGCTCGAACAAGATGCGGATATGGTCCTGCTTCTGCACCGTCCCGACGCGATCGACCGGGAAGACCCGCGCGGTGGTGAAGCCGACATCATCCTGGGCAAACACCGTAACGGTCCGACCGCGAATATCACTGTGGCGCACCAGCTGCACTTCTCACGGTTCACGAATATGGCGCGCTAGGTGTAATTCCTATAAGCCCACCGATGCCGGCCAAGCCAGCCAAGCGGCAGACGCTCTGAAAACCCTGCCGTCACTTGAAGATACACACACGCAAGTGGAGTTCGCGATCGTGAAGCTCGGTCAGCAGATCACCGCCATCGCTCCGTCTGTGACATGGGAATGGCGACGTACAGACAGCAGAGGTGGCTGCAATCCACCGTACGAGCAGTCCGATGGCCAATTGATACTGCTACGAAACTACGTATCCGACACCCCAATTCCCGAGCAGAACTGGAAGCAGGCTGTCGATCTGGCGCAACAAGCCGCCTCTTCATTGGGCGCAACTGAACTCACCGTATTCAAGGACCACCCCAACGATCACGACCTGCAATTCAGCAGCGAAGCGGGGACAACGCTGCGCTTCGGATCCCAAGCCACAGCACTGATCACAGGCAGCACCGGGTGCAGACTGCCAAGCAAGTACAGGTAACAGCCTGAGTGTCGTCTGCAGTGCGCTGAGCTGCTTACCAAATTAGTTACGGCACCCACCCACCCGGTTAAGTCGTCGAGGTCGATCGGCTCGGTCGTCACGGCAGTTCCCTCGGGCGTCCATCGAGCAGAGTGGTGATGACGGCTTCGAGCCGGTGGGCGGTCATGTCGTGCAGGCGAAGGGATTTCGGGCCGACGGATTCGTCGGTGTAGAAGTACAGGAGTCGTGTGCCGTTGGTGTGTTTTTGCTGCGCCAGCTGGCGAGCCTGATCCATCGGGAACAGCCACACGCTGTCGGTCGATATGTTCACGCACGCCAGCCATTGCGCTGGAGAGTCATCGGGGAATGGCCAGCTGAGCAGCAGCTTGCCCTTGCCGCCGGCTGGCTTGGGTGAGACGTTCGCCTTCACCTGAATCGTGGAGGCTGTCTGATGACCGGGCACGTACATCACCAGGTCGATACCGGAGTCGGTGGTCAGCCGGGCGCTGTCGATGCCGAGCTTGAGCAGCTGGTATTGCACCAACAGTTCGCCCGCTGCGCCGATCGCCTGGGTGCCGAGTTTGACTGCCGCCGTCATCGGTTCATGGTGTCAGGCTTGCAAATCCCGCACTTCGGGATGGCGCTGCGCACGCTGTCGGACGCCCACGTTTCGACGGCGGTCAACTGTTCGGCGCACACCTTTACGTACGGTCCCGTCCACGCTCCCTTGTGCGGGTTCTGTCCGCTGATGGTGCGGCAGTGGGCGTGGTGCAGCCGCGCGGCGGACACGCTGTGGTTGCGGGCGATGTTGACGACGTAGCCGTGTGGGTGGTCTGCGAGCCAGGCGAGATAGCCGGCGTCGTCATCGCGGAACTCGCGCGCGTGTGGGTGCTGATCGCTTACAGCGTCGAGCCGTTCCACGTGGGGGATCTCGTCGGCGGGTAGCTGTGGTGCGTCGAACGCGTTGGTTGGGTCGATCGTCATCTGTCCGGGCGAGGCGTAGATGGCGACCAGCACCGTGTTGCCGGCAGCTCGGTCGACGGTGCAGTGCATGCCGAGTTCAGTGATCCTGCCGTCGAGGGGATGCCATGCACGGTCTGGTCGGGTTCGACCCAGGAGCGAGTCGAGCGCGTCGATTGTCTGTTTCCAGAGGTTCAGCCAGTTGCGGCGGGGACCGAGCACGAAGGACAATTCGAGCCGAACCGGTCCGGGCGGCAACTCCACGGCCGCCGATACGGCGGCGTGGATCTCGTCCTTGTAGGCGACGCTCGATGCCGATGCGGTGGTCCTTGCGACCAGCACATCGCCCGCAGGTGCGGTCACCTCTCGTGCAGGCCCGATGCGCACTGTCGACCGCTCGCTGTGCTGCTTCGTGCACCACACTGACACCAGATTGGAATCGCGAAGTCGAGAGGCGAGTGGATAGGCGTAGTTGTCGAGGTCTCCCGCGTCGAGGAGGTTTCGCGAACTGGGCAATCCGACATCGAGGCGCAGCGCCCAGGGGCCGTTGATCCGTGAGGTTGCGACCAACGCCTCTGTGTCATCCAGGTACGCCCGTAGTCGAACTTGGTCTGGATCGTCAGCCTTGTTCCACGACGCCAGCCGCGGCACGCACCTCAGCTCCACGGGGTCTCCTTCGGGACGTGCAAACCAGCGCATCGACACAATCTAACGAGACGTACCGACATTCTTGAGCCGAAATCCGCCCCCGAATCAGAGCAGCAGCGGAGCAAATCTGCACAGAGACTTGCCTTGGAGGCTGCGACTAGCGAGTTGGCGTGAACTGTTGCGGGATCCTCCGCTGCATACTGGGATCAAGCGCGAGTATGCGTAACCCAGAGATGAGGCTGTGAATTGCATATACCTATTGACAGGTAGGCAATCGCATGCGATCTTTGTGTCATGTCCTTCACAAAGTTGGGAAGCCGCTCCTCGCGGGAGCGGACTGCTGGCCAGCGCCGCATCGTGTTGGTCGATATCGAAAACGTGGTCGGCGGGTCCGCCGCGGTTCACGACCACGTTGCATGGGCAAGGGAGACAGTGGAGCGCATCGTGTCGCTACGGCCCGGCGACCACGTGGTAGTTGGGTGTGGTCCCGGAGGGCTTCTGGATCTCGGCTGCACATGGACTCACGTGCGGTACGTAGTGCGTTCGGGACTGGATGGTGCCGACCTGGCGCTGCTTGACGTACTTGGGGAGAACATCCCGCGCCGGTTCACGGAGGTCGTCCTCGTGTCCGGCGACGGAATCTTCGCCGATGCAGTCGCAGTCTTTGCCGCACAAGGCATTCACACAACAGTCGTCGCTCACCGGGGCGGCCTATCGCGGAGGCTGGAACTCGCCGCCAATACGGTTAAGTTCCTGCCCGACTGTCCAACACCTGGACCCGGCTTGGCCGTGGCGCAGAAGTGTGTGGCCTGATGAGCAATTCGGCAGAAGCGCTGCTCACGCCGAGCCAGATTGCCGAATTGGCCGGCGTCTCGCGAGGCGCGGTTACCAATTGGCGGAAGCGCCCCAGCAGTATCCCGTTCCCGGAACCCGTTCCCGGCTCCGAAGCCAAGCCGTTGTATGACCGGTCGAAAGTCATTGCCTGGCTCGCCGCTGCGAAGCCGGAGATTCAGATTCGAAAAGACAACGGACAAGCCGCGCTCGCGCATGTGTTGAACGCTCTGCGAGACCGTGTTCCGGCGTCTGTGTCGGCCGAACTCGCTTTGGCCCTGTGCTGTGCACGAAAATTATCTGCAGACGCCAACGACGGTGTGTGGCAACAAATTACGGACGTCGATCCTCCCGAAGTTGCCAACTTCCTCCGTGAAGAAGTTGGACGGGCAGCCGTCGCGGACATGCGGTGGAGCGATGTTTCATCCGCTGTCGACGAAGTCGCTCGGTACGCACATGGCAACTCTGCAAGGGACGCGATAACGGCGCTCGTCAAGGTCGTTGATGAAATCGACCCGAAGCATCTAGCGGAAGTGCCAGACGAGGTACTCCGACGCGGAAGCAGTGAGCGTGGCCGCGCAGCCGGGTACGGGGTCGGTGAATACGGCGTCGTGGGGTCGCGAATCTCGGAGCTGTTGTCCAACTTGGCAGCATCTGCGAAAGGCCTTGTGTACGACCCTGCATGTGGAATCGGCGAGGCGCTCGTACAGACCTCGGCTAAGAACGCGGGCAAGGCTCGGATGGTCGGGCACGACATCAATGCGCAGGCTTTACGCGTTGCTCGTATGCGGAGTTCACTTCATGGGGTCGATGCAGAGTTCGCTCTGGGCGACGTGTTGGCCGAAGACCCGGATTCCGACCTTCACGCTGACGCGATCATCGCCGAGCCGCCGTTCGGTATGGACTGGGCGCGGTCGCAAAATATTGCGGACCCGCGGTGGGCTTTCGGCATACCACCGACGAACAGCTCGGAGTTGGCCTGGATTCAGCATGCGATCGCGCATCTGAAGCCGGGCGGGAGTGCATACATTGTCACGTCCCTCGGTCCGCTGACAGCGAGTGGTCGCAGCGCCGCGATTCGAGCCGAGCTACTCCGATCGGGGTGGATTGAAGCCGTAATCTTGCTGCCCCCAAAGATGTTGCCACATACCGGCATTCCGGTAGCACTCTGGGTGGTGCGCGTCGCGGAGGGTCCGAATGAGACGCTTCCGGTGTTACTTATCGACGCAACGCAATCGGCCAGCCCAGAAACTCTCGCAAATTCGTGGTTAAACCTCGGCGAGGGCGGTCCTGCGATGCCTGATGCTCCGCCGCATGCACTCATCAAGACAGTGGACCTGCTCGCGGACGATGCACAGCTTGACCCACGACGTTGGGTGAAAACACCGGGATCTGATCCCGATGACGTGGCTGCTCGTTTCGTTGCCACTCAACGAGCCCTCCGGGGTGCCCTCGCCGAGCTGATGGATCACACGGCGATGCCAATAACTCACGGAACCTATGCGGCACCACGAGTATTGACTGTGAAAGAGCTCGTCCAACTCAACGTGGCATCGATTCAGAACGGACGCGCCAAGAAGGACGATCTCGGCGAGGAAGAAATCGCCGTGCTGGTCATGCCCAGCGACGTGCGCCACGGACTTGCAGACATCGTGGACGTGCCGACCGACGGAAGGTCAGACCTGATCGAGCGACCGGACGAACGAACTCGCCCCGGCGACGTGTTGGTAACGACGTGGAATGCCGTACGGGCGGTCGTCGACGAGCATGGTGGACGCATTCTTGGGAATGGCGTGTATCGGCTTCGCGTCGATGAGAAGCAGTGCATCCCGCACTTCGTCGCTCAGTGCTTGTGCGGTACTTGGAACGAACGGTTCAGCAAGGGCGCGACGATTCGACGTGTTGACCTGCGGGATCTGGAAATTCCCCTGCTCCCGCTGGCGGAGCAGGAACAGCTGGTCAATGCGCTGCAGGAGGTGCAGCAGCTAGCCGATCAGGCCGCTGCTGTTGCGGAAGCCGCTGCCGCCACAGCATCCGCGCTACTCGACGCCGTGCGCTACAACGCTCCAATTGGCCGAGACAAGTGATCCGGCCCAACGCCCGAATCGGGGTGTCACACTCGTGCGACCCGTACGTTGAGCACAGTTCTAGGAGGAGAGTCGGTTGAGCAAGCTGGGCAACTTCGTGTGGGGGATCGCGGACCAACTCCGCGGCGTGTACAAGCCGCACCAGTACGGCGGCGTGATCCTGCCGTTCACCATCCTGCGGCGCCTGGACTGCATCCTCGAACCCACCCGCGACGAGGTCCGCGCGCTTGCCGAGAAGTACTCAGGCGGCGCCCTGGACGTGCAGGTCAAGCGCAAGACCGGCCTGCAGTTCTACAACACCAGCCCGTTCGACTTCAAGCTGCTGCTGGAGGACCCCGAGGGCCTGCGGGCGAACCTCATGGACTACATCACTGGGTTCTCCGCGAACATCGACGTCTTCGAACGGTTCAAGTTCGAGAACGAGCTCGCCACCCTCGACGAGAAGAACCGCCTGTACCTGGTGGCGTCGCAGTTCGCCGAGGTCGACCTGCACCCCGACGTCGTTTCCAACGCCGAGATGGGTGACCTGTTCGAGCACCTGATCTACAAGTTCGCGGAGGCCTCCAACGAGGAGGCCGGCGAACACTACACCCCGCGCGACGCGATCCGCCTGATGGTGGACCTGCTGTTCGCCGAGGACAACGAAGCCCTGCTCGAACCCGGCACGGTGCGCACCATCTATGACCCCACCGCCGGCACAGGCGGGATGCTGTCCGTCGCCGAGGAACGGCTGCTGGAGCGGAACCCGGACGCTCGGCTGCGGCTCTACGGGCAGGAGATCAACGACCAGTCCTACGCGATCTGCAAGTCCGACATGATCGCCAAGGGCCAGGACGCGGGGAACATCAAGCTCGGCGACACCCTGGCCGACGACCTGTTCTTCGACCGGACCTTCGACTTCTGCATGTCCAACCCGCCCTACGGTGTGGATTGGAAGGCCTCACAGGAGTCGGTGAAGAAGGAGGCGCTCGCTCCGAATTCCCGCTTCTCCCACGGTCTCCCATCGGTCGGGGACGGGCAGATGCTGTTCCTGTCCCACCTCGCGTCGAAGATGCGGCCCACGCACGACGGCGGCGGCCGCGCCGGCATCGTCCTCAACGGCTCACCGCTCTTCAACGGCGGCGCAGAGTCCGGTCCATCGCTGATCCGACAGTGGCTCCTTGAGTCCGATCTGGTGGAGGCGATCGTCGCGCTGCCGACGAGCATGTTCTTCAACACCGGCATCGCCACGTACATCTGGATCCTGGACAACACGAAGCGCCCGGAGCGCGTCGGCAAGGTGCAGCTGATCGACGCCACGTCGTTCTGGACCAAGATGCAGAAGAACCTCGGCGCGAAGGGACGAGAGGTCGACGCGAAGTCCCGGGATCGGATCCTGACGCTGTACGACGCGTTCGACGAAGCCGACCCTGACTATTCGAAGGTGTTCACGGCCCACGATTTCGGGTACTGGACGGCAACGGTGGAGCGTCCACTGCTGACCGCGGCGGGGAAGGTGTCGACGGACCGGAAGGGGAATCCGAAACCGGACGCGAAGCTGCGGGACACCGAGAACATCCCGTTCACCTACGGCGGGAACACCGAGGGTGATGCTGGCCGAGGGGAGACGATCAAGGCGTACTTCGACACCGAGGTCCTCCCGCACGTGCCCGACGCCTGGATCGACACGGCGAAGACCAAGGTGGGCTACGAGATTCCGTTCACCCGACACTTCTACAAATACGTCGCGCCCCGGCCGCTCGCCGAGATCGACGCGGAGCTGGAGAAGCAGGTCGCGAAGATCATGGAACTGCTGCGTGAGGTCGAGCGATGACGATCGCGTTGAATCCGTTTTCACCCACTCAGGGTTCTGTGTATGCGTCGATCGGCACCTCCTTCACTGTGACGCTCGGGAAGATGCTGGATGCGGGACGCACAGTAGGTCCTGATGCATCGATGCTTCCGTACATCCGGGCCGCCAACATTCAAGACTCTGGTCTCGTCCTGACAGACGTGAACACGATGCCGTTCACCGAGTCTGAGGCCTCCATCCTTGACTTACGCCGAGGTGACGTTCTCGTTGTTGAGGGCGGTGCAGTTGGCACGTGTGTCGTGCTCGACGAGGACCTTCACGGGTGGTCGTTTCAGAAGACGGTCAACCGAGTCCGCTCGGTCGGAATGTCTTCGCCGCGATACTTGGCGTATGTACTTCGTGCGTATCGAGATGCCGGGGTAATAGACATCCTCTGCAACAAATCCACCATTCCACACCTCACGGCTGAGAAACTTCGAGCACTTCGGATCCCCGTCTGGGCGCCAGCCGAGCAGCGAGCGATCGCCGACTTCCTGGACCGGGAGACGGCCCGGATCGACACGCTCATCGAGGAGCAGCAGCGGCTCATTGAGATGCTCGGACTTCGTAAACGCGCTGTCCTAGACGAGGTGACGGCGACGGCCGCTGGAACTCGCGTCCGCCTCAAGTACCTGTTCACCCCGTCGTCTGAAGCAAACCATCCGGCCGAAGAAGTCCTGTCGGTCTATCGCGACTACGGGGTCATCCCGAAGTCCTCCCGCGACGACAACTTCAACCGCACACCGGAAAACGTCGCCCGCTATCTGCTTGTTCGGCCAGGCGATGTGGTCATCAACCGCATGAAGGCGTGGCAGGGTTCGCTAGGCGTCTCAGAGTACCGGGGCATCGTGAGCGGCGACTACGAAGTGGTGCGCCCGATCGATGATCGTCTACTACCGCGGTTCGCCCATCTGTTCCTGCGCAGCCCGCTGATGGTCGCCGACTACGCGGTGAGGTCTACCGGAATCCGCCCGTCGCAGTGGCGCCTCTACTGGGACCAGATGGGCAATATCGAGGTCCCGGTGCCGCCGCTCGCTGACCAGGCCAGCACCGTGGGGCGGATCGACGAGCAGACGGCGAAGATCGATACCCTGATCGCGGAGACGGAGCGGTTCATCGAGTTGGCGCGGGAACGCCGCTCGGCGCTGATCACCGCCGCAGTGACCGGGCAGATCGATGTGCGCGGGGAGGTGGCCTGATCGTGGCGCAGCACAACGAGATCGAGTTCGAGAAGGAGATCGCCGAATACCTCGCCGCGCACGGCTGGGAGTACTCCTCGGACGACACCGGCTACGACAAGGAGCGGGCGCTGTTCCCCGAGGACGTCCTCGGGTGGCTGGCAGACACGCAGCCCGACCAGTTGGAGAAAGTGGTTAAGCCGGGCTCGAAGGACCTGGCGAAGCAGCAGGCGCAGCTGCTGGACCGGATCGTGAAGGTGCTCGACGTGCCGTTGGAGAACGGCGGCGGCACCCTGAACCTGCTGCGGAAGGGCTTCTCGCACCTGGCGGCGAAGTTCCAGATGTGCGTGTTCAAGCCGGAGTCCACGCTCAACGCCAAGCGCAATGCCGACTACGCCGCGGTGCGACTGCGGGTGATGCGGCAAGTGCACTTCTCCACCGCCGACAACAGGTCTGTGGACCTGGTGTTTTTCGTTAACGGGCTGCCCGTGGCCACCGCGGAGCTCAAGACCGACTTCACCCAGACCGTCGCTGATGCGATCACCCAGTACCGCACCTCCAGGTTGCCGAAGGACCCCGCGACGGGGAAGGCGCAGCCGCTGTTCGAGTCCGGCGCGCGGGCTCTGGTGCACTTCGCGGTGTCCAACGACGAGGTGTGGATGACCACGAAGCTGGCGGGCGAGAAGACGCATTTCCTGCCGTTCAACCGCGGGACGGAGACCGGCGGGGCTGGAAACCCACTGAACCCCAACGGGTCACGGACTTCGTATCTGTGGGAGCGGGTCTTGCAGCGCGATGCGTGGCTAAACATCCTGGGCCGGCTGATGTACATCAAGCACGAGTCCACCACAGATCCCATCAGTGGTAAGACCACGAAGTCGTCGACGCTGCGGTTCCCGCGGTTCCACCAGTGGGAGGCAGTCACCGAGCTCACCGCCGCGGTCACCGCGGAGGGGGTCGGCAAGCGGTATCTGATCCAGCACTCGGCGGGGTCGGGGAAGACGGACTCGATCGCCTGGACGGCGCACCGGATGGCGCGGCTGCAGGTTGGCGACAAGAAGGTCTTCGATTCGGTCATCGTGGTCACCGACCGCAACGTCCTCGATGCGCAGCTGCAGGACGCGATCAAGCAGATCGACAACGACCAGGGCATCGTGGTGGCGATCGGCCGGGACGAGGCGGCCAAGGCCGGTGCCTCGAAGTCGGGGCTGCTGGCGAAGGCCCTGACCGACGGCAAGTTGATCATCGTCGTCACGATCCAGACGTTCCCGTTCGCGATGGACGAGATTCGAAAGAACAAGGGGCTCAAGGGCAAGAACTTCGCGGTCGTCGCCGACGAGGCGCACTCGTCGCAGTCCGGTCAGGTTGCCGGCAAGCTTAAGGCTGTGCTGACCGCCGAGGAGATCGACGAGATCAACAATGGTGGTGAGATCGACGTCGAGGCGATCCTCGCGGCGGAGGCCACCGAACGCGCGAGCTCGGAGAACATCTCCTACTTCGCGTTCACCGCCACGCCGAAGGGCAAGACACTCGAACTGTTCGGCCGCCCGCCGGCGCCGGGCGAGAACCCGGTGCCGTTCCACGTCTACACGATGAAGCAGGCCATCGAGGAGGGCTATATCCTCGACGTGCTGACCGGGTACCACTCGTTCAAGCTGGCGTTCCAGATCGGGCAGAACGCCGGCGGCGGCGAGGAGGTCGACCAGAACGAGGCGACCAAGGCCGTGATGAAGTGGGTCAAGCTGAACCCGCAGACCATCAGCCAGAAGTCGGCGCTCATCATCGAGCACTTCCGGGAGAAGATCGCGCCTCTGCTGGACGGGCACGCCAAGGCGATGGTCGTCGCCGACTCCCGCAAGGCCGCGGTCCGGTACAAGCTGGCGATCGACGACTACATCGCGAAGAACGGCTACGGCTTCGGGACGCTCGTCGCGTTCTCCGGGGCCGTGCAGGACCCCGAGTCCGGGCCGGAGGACTTCACTGAGGCGTCGATGAACCCGGGCGTGCACGATCTGCGGACGGCGTTCCGCGGAGATCAGTACAAGATCATGATCGTCGCGAATAAGTTCCAGACCGGGTTCGATCAGCCGCTGCTGTGCGCCATGTATGTCGATCGCATTCTGTCCGGTGTAACTGCGGTGCAGACCCTTTCGCGGCTCAACCGCACCTACCGCACCCCGTCCGGCACGCCGAAGACGGCGGCGGATACCCAAGTGGTGGACTTCGTCAACGAGCCCGCGGCGATCAAGGAGGCGTTCGAGCCGTACTTCACCGATGCGTTCCTCGAGACTGCGACCGACCCGAACCTGGTGCACGACCTCGCTGCGAAGATCGACACCGCGGCGATCTACACGCAGGCCGAGATCGACCAGTGTGCCGAGGCTTTCGTGAAGGGCAAGGGCAACAGCGCGCTGGCTGGTGCGGTCGGGCCCGGGCAGAAGCGGTTCGCCGAGCGGTACACCGCGGCATTGATCCACAACGGCGGCGAGGGCGACAAGGCCGCGCTCGCCGAGCTGGACATGTTCCGCAAGGACGTGGGGTCGTTCGTCCGGCTCTATGACTTCATGTCGCAGATCATTGACTACGGGGATCCGGAGTTGGAGAAGAAGCAGATCTATCTGCGACTGCTGGACCGGTTCATCCAGTCGGAGAACTACACCGCCCCGATCGATCTATCTGACGTCGTACTGAAGCAGGTCAAACAGGTCGACAAGGGCAGGGTTGACATCGGGCTTGGTACGCGGGTCGGACTGTCCGGGGTAACCGCGGCCGGGTCGGGTGAGAAGCGTGACCCGAAAATGGTTGCCTTCCAACAGGTCCTCGACCGGCTCAATGACCTGTTCGGCTCCGAGGACTTCACCCAGTCTCAGAAGGTTTCGTTCCTCGAAGCGTTACTGCGGACACTGCTCGAAGATCATGCGCTCGTGCAGCAGGCGAAGGTCAACACCACCAAACAGTTCGTTGAGTCGCCCGACTTTGACGATGCGGTCACTGGTGCGGTCGCCGACAACCAAGGTGCCCACGAAAAGATGAGCGACTACTTCTTCACCAATGCGCCTGGTCGATCACACCTTATGTCAGATATCGCCAAGTGGTTCTATCAGGTCGTTGCATCCGATGTTGAGGGCGCGTCGTTGCAATGAACGCCCCTGGCCGGCGCTCGCCTGGTGTTTCGGCGGAAGCTCTGTTGTCCAGAATCGGCGGGAAAGGTATCACCATGGTACGGCCGTATCCAAAGGAATTTCGTGACAACGTCGTACGAGCGGTCCAACAGCGTGAGAAAGGTGTGACGATTGAAAAGATCGCTGGTGATTTCGGGGTGCACCCAACGACGGTGGCGAAGTGGATTCGGCAAAGCGACAACGGCGACGGTGCCACCCGGGTGGAAAGCGAGCGTATCGTGGATGACTCGGATCAACTCGGCGGTGAGCTAGCTGCGATTTCGATCGATGACCCGGTTCGTCAGGGACCCGGCAAGGTCACCGAACCGCCGATTGATCCCCAGCTTGAACTCCTCCCCACCGACTCAATGGATTGGGAGGACTTCGAGCGACTGTTGCTGGATCTCGGGAGACACGAGCTCGGTCTGCGCTCCCTCAGCTACTTCGGAAAGAGGGGGCAAGCCCAAAAAGGCCTTGATGTCATCGGTACCAATGCCCACGGAACTGCCGAAGGTATCCAGTCAAAGCGATACCAGCAGTTCACCGTCGCTGACCTGAACAAAGCTGTCGACAAGTACACACGGTCGACCCTGCCGTTCACTCTTGTCCGACTGGTGATCGGCGTGGGCTGTAAAGCAGACGACCTGGCTCTCGTTGAACGCAAGACTGCGCTCAACCAACAACACCATCCGTTAGAGATCGACGTCTGGGACCAGTCACGGATCTCGGAGATGCTGCGCGACAAGCCAGAGATCGTCATCAAATACTTCGGTGCACGGGCCGCCGAACGCTTCTGTGTCCCACACGTACTTACCCCTGTCGAGATCGCAGGCCCTGATGCAGTTGCGACCGCAGAGGCAGTCTTGCTTGGCCCCCTTGCAAGCACTGATGTCCAGGGACTACTTGACAGAGCCAAGAAGACATCTGCCGACGATCCTGCCGGTGCGCTCGTGCTCTATCGCGAGATCCAGAGCCAACTGATTGCAGCGGGGTTTCCCGGCCACGCAGCCGAATTCGACAATGCGGTGGCAGCGCTCTGTGTTCGTGCAGGAGAGGAAGACACGGCAATCCGCCTGCTCATGGACGCTCTCTGGACGGCCGAGAATACCGGCAACTCACTGCGGGCCGACCGCGTGGCCGGTATTCTGCGAGACCTCGCAGGCTTCCCCGCGTTCGGGCGGACTCGGACTCAAGCACCTCGTACTCCGACCCTTGGCGCTGCTTTCGAGATCGCCGACTTCATCACAGACCATTTCCACTCGCCGCTTCCCGCGCGCATCGACTTGCCCACTGAAGCAATTGAACTAGTCGACAGTGCGGACCGTGCCCGCACTGTCCTTTTCGCCGCCGAATGCGCTCTAGGGAATGACGACCTAGCGTGGATCACCGCGCACCAGGAGCAGATCGAATCGACCGCCGCAGAGGTCGCCAGCACCCACATCGATGTGGCGGTACGGTTGCGACTCACCGTGGCCGACGCCACTGGCGAATGGTCTCACCTAATCCACAGCGCGAGAACGGGGATGCCGAGAGATCTCAAGGCATTGACCCTTGCGCGGCATGCCCGCCACAAACTGCTTCAGGCATCGCCAACGGAAGCGGACAGCGAGTGGCAAGAAGCCATCGGCGAGGCATGTCTGGCGAAGCGCCACGCCGATGCGGCGGACTGGCTCTACAGTCAGCGTTTCGTCTCAACTCGCTACAAGGGCATCCACGAAGACAAATGGCACCCGTTGGCGAGCGCCCTCTCCGAGCTTCCCTCGCGTCCGAAGATCGTCACCAGTGCGGACGACGCACGGGAACGAGCGTTGGCGGCCCTGCACAACGACGCGCCGAGAGTTGCCGCAATCAACCTGCGTCGACACCTTCTCGACGGGATCAGGTCGGCGTCCATCTTCGACGAACTTGAGGCACGTCGTCTACTTGGCGAGATCTACCGTGCCACAGGCGATCTCCCGCTAGCTGCCTATTACGCAATTGGGGCAGGCGACTATAAGGAGGCGCGCGCAGTTGCTGTTGCGTTCGGCGATGCCTACCACGATGTCACCGAGCCGATGAAGAGTCCCTTGTCCTGGGTGGCTGCCTCCGCGTTACAGTTCGCGACCGAACAAGCCGATCTCATCCCCGATGATCAGCTCGACCATGTCATCGAACTAGCGCTCAGCGTGATCAACGACGTCGCCGCGGGCAAACTCCTCGACTCTCCAATCATCAGTCCGCAAATGTACTTGTCAGCGTATGGCCTGCTCGCGGCATTGTCCGCGCGACTTCCCACGCAACCTGCTCAGGCGCTGCTTGACATGCTCGCCGAATCCGTAGTGGTCAAGGAACATCATTACCGGCGGACAGACGAAAGCCATGTTGCGATTGCGGCAGGTATCGCTCGCGCCCACGGCGATGATCTTCGCACGGTCGCACTTGAGCAGCTCGTCGGATTGTATGCGCGGGGAGCGCACCCGTTCCGGTCGACTGCACGGGATGTACTTGTGGCCAACCTCGACCAGGTGGGTAATCGGCTCCAGGAGATGGCTGGCGGTGGTCACCACGAGGCGGCTGCCCTGCTCGGGTACAGCGACCCTAATCAGGTCAATCCGGAAGCGGCTCAGGCGGGTGCGCAGCGCTTGCGCGAACCACGCAAGAATGGGCCGAATCGCATTGCAACTGGAACGGGTGCTGTCGGCGACTCGCTGCTCGCAGCCGTGCTGCCGATAGATGAACGCATTGCATGCATCGAGATGCTCATGTCAAACGCGGCGTCGCCGTGGGAACCGTCTTCGAATCGGGACAGCTATCTGCTTGCGGCAGGTAACCTGGCGGATGATCTCGATGAAGAACGCCGCAGCGAATTCCTCTCAAAGGCTATAGATTTTGCGGTGAATCCGCCACTCTCGCAGGCGGACGCGCTCAACGGTTCGATGAGCAGCCCGTTAGGCGCAATGCGTATCAATGACAGGAGTGACTGCCGGCCGGCGGCCGCATACCTCGCGGGGCGACTGGCAAAATCGCCTGAGGAGAAGCGATTGGTACGTGATACAGCGCTCCGCCTCATCGGTATCGGCAGCGACGACGATTACAGAGTCGCCAAGACACTGCAACTCGTCCAATCCGAACTCGGTGACAGCCTAGGCCTGCTTGCCCAGGGCAGTTGGACATTGAGGAGCCTCGCAGCAATCTTATGGGCCGAATCGATGGAGATTCCGGAGTACCTCGGCGATGCGCTCAGCCAGGACCCGGACGTCCGAGTAAGGCGTGCGCTCGCAAGCGCACTGGCCAATACAGACAACCGGCAAGGGTCAGGCGCCCGAGAGAAGCTCCTCCAGGACCCGCGATGGTCTGTCCGTTCAGTTCTGCCAGCGATTACGCTGCCGGACTAAGTGCCGATCGGAATACTTAGGAAATGAAGAACCGCCGTCAAATGATCTGCGACGCACTCGTCGTGAGTCAGTCCGTAGGAAGGCAGGTCATCGACGCCCGGCTTGCATCCAACGTGAGAACTTGCAGCGGCGGCAGCCAAGCCCGACCCGGCGCGCGGTGAAAAGATGACCAGTGTGGGCGATAGCGAGTGGGCCAAAGCTGCGGTGCTCGATGCGTCCTTTCTCGATAAGGGCCGCCTCAATATTGGCGATATCGAACGTCTGGCCCATGGTCTCGAAGCGCGCGGCGCCGAGCTGTGGATTCCAGAAGTTGTGGTGCTGGAGTTTGCGGTGCATGCCTGGGAAGACCTGACGTCGGAACGGCAGATGCACAAGAGGTTGCGTCAGGCCGGCCTTGCCGGCAGTCGACCGCTTTCAGATCTCGACAGTGCGCAGATCGCCGACGAGCTGCTCAAGACATGCGCCGACATTCCGAATGTCATCGTCATCGGGTTGACCGGCAAATCGGCAATTGCTGGCCTGCGTGATCAGATCCTGGGCACCGGCCCCGGCTCCGCGAAGACTGGCGTGCGCACTGGTGCCGCCGATTCCGCCTGGGTGCGTGGTGCCCTCGACCGGGCCAACAACGAGCTTCGATCGGTCGTCTTCCTCAGCCGTAACGAGGACGATGTGGTGAAGACTGCCCTGGCCCTTGGCCACGCGAAGAGCGATATGCGGATTTGGAAGCAAACCGGCACAAAAGTCGAAGAAGAGATGCTCGACAAGTTCTTCGGCCCAGCGCCCGCCCCACCTGAGCCGGTTGAGCCAATCGACGTGGTCACGGTGCTCGAGATCGTCGCTGCGTCGCTGCAGAGCGACTATGAAGCGGCGAGGAATGCCTACGATCGTCATGGGCCGCCCCCGGAATGGATCGACATTGGTGACGTCAGCATCGGCAGGAATCATGGCTGGGGCGACGACGACGAGATCGAAACGATGATGGATCCCGAAGCCGAAGTCGAACCCGGTGTGGAGCTTGTTGACGTTGCGGTGACGGACGTTTACGCCGCCGACGAGGACGGAACTGGGGTGATGGTCGACTACACCGTGCGTCTGCTCGCCGATGTTCGAGTCGAAGGCCAGAAGATCAATAACGATGGCGACGGATACTGGGACTGGGTGATCCTGCGCGACCGCCTGCTGACCGTGCCTTACACCGCAGAGCTCCGCGGCGGTGCCCTGATCGGCATTACGCAGACTGACGCAGCCGAAAACGACACTGCATCACCACGTTTCGATGATAATTTCGATGCCTACCAGTGGCTTTACACGGAGGAACTGAGCACGTGGCAGAACATCTCCGTCCATCCCCTCGGCGATGATCGCGACCTGCCAAAGATGTTCGAGCTGCGAGGTCCAGGCGGGCGGGTCGAAAGGGCCGAATTGCTTCCCCCGGCCGACCTCGCCGAGGACTGGACACTGGAGTTTGAGACAACGGGCGCAAGTATTAACTCAACTTACGACCACACCGCCCGAGCCGCATTGGGTCGGCATGACTCGTTCGACGTCTTTCCGCCTGCGTCGCTTGACAGCAGAATTCGCCGAGCATCAGGAGCGTGGCCGGAGCCTTACACAGCGTTGGCCGAGATATGGGTGTACCTCATGGGCATATCGGGAGTTAAGTAGAAACACACAGATTGAATGGAGCATCGCGCAAGCGCTGCGCCGGACGATCAATAGTCAACGGCCCGTTTGGTGTGCGAGACATCTTCAGGTCTTCAGGTATCGCTGTAGGAAATGCAGTGTTTCGTGAGACAAACCATCGTGCAATCGTCGTGAGACAACGAGCAAAACCCGCGGTCAGGCGGGTCGCTCGATGCAGCCGAAGATGAGAACCTACACCCACACAGGTTGTGAACGGCGTGGTGAGCGTAAATAGGTGAGGACCTCCGGTATCGGTGTGGTTACCACACACACCCCGATCACCGAGAGGTCCTCATGGTCCACGCTAATGCCTGTTTGACTCCGAAGGGCCGGTTGCGGCTGGCTCGCTGTGTCGTCGACGACGGATGGGCCTACGCCCGGGCGGCGGAACGATTCCAATGCTCGAGGGCCACGGCCAAGAAGTGGGCCGACCGCTACCGGGCCGGCGGCCAGGATGCGATGGCGGATCGGTCCAGTCGGCCGCATCGCAGCCCGCGGCGCCTGTGCCAGCGGCTGGAGCGGCGGATCATCAAGGTGCGCTTCACGCGTCGTTGGGGGCCGCACCGCATCGCCGCGCACCTGCGGCTGCCACGCTCGACCGTGGAGGCGGTGCTACGCCGCTACCGGATGCCGCTGCTGGGTGATCTGGACCAGGCCAGTGGCCTGCCGGTGCGCAGGCCCAAGCCGCACCGCTACGAACACGCTGCACCCGGGGATCTGGTCCATGTCGACATCAAGAAGCTCGGGCGTATCCCCGACGGTGGTGGGCACCGCAAACTGGGCCGCCAAGCCGGCCGCCGCAACCGCGCCAACATGGGTTACTCCTACCTGCACCATGCCCTCGACGATCACAGCCGGTTGGCGTATTCGGAGATCCTCGATGATGAACGCAAGCAGACCGCCGCGGATTTCTGGGTCCGCGCCCGGGCGTTCTTCGCCGATCACGGTATCACCGTCAAACGGGTGTTGACTGACAACGGATCCTGTTATCGGTCAAAGGTTTTCGCTGACGCACTCGGCAAGGACGTCACCCACAAATTCACTCGGCCGTATCGTCCCCAGACCAATGGCAAAGTGGAGCGATTCAACCGCACGCTCGCCACCGAATGGGCCTACGCGCAGATCTATCTGTCCGACCAGGCCCGTGCAGCGACCTACCCGGACTGGCTGCATCACTACAATCACCACCGACCCCACACCGGCATCGGCGGCAAGACACCCATCGAACGCCTACGCGTTCACAACCTGTGTGGGAATTACAGCTAGGTCGACAACAGTTGTAGGTTTTCACGGAACGTGGCGGAATCTCACGACTGATGGCGGGGCGATGGCGGATCCGCCAAGTTCGTGAGACCCGCGGCTATCGCCGAATCGGCTCGCGGTTTCGGCGGCCTGAATCAGAGTGGGACGGGATTGTCCCGTTGCACATCGCGCACTTCGCATCGAGCATCTTGAGACGGGCGGTGTGAGACCGGAGCTACGGGGCAGATTGGGCAGCAGTAACGGGCGTTTTGCCTGAATGGCAAATTTACTTGGCAGGGTGCTGTGCCATCGCGAGTCTGAGTGAATGACATCTGAAGCCTCTACCGACCCGTTCTCAGTTGCTGAACGCGTTGCGCGGTACGCAGAGGAGCCGCCGCGGCGAGTTCCCGGATACGACGCGCTGCATCAGATGGCATCGGTGCTCCTAGGCGAGAATGCACCAAACGTCGCCCGGATTTTGGTGGTGGGCGCGGGCGGCGGGAAGGAATCGGCAATGCTCGCCGAAGCCCACCCTAAGTGGACAATCGACGGCGTCGACCCGTCAGGTGAAATGCTCGCTCTGGCTGGACGTACGGTCGGCGAGAACCTCGATCGGGTGCACCTCATAGAGGGCGTCATCGACGACATTCCCCCCGACACGCTTTACGACGGGGCGATCAGCATTCTGACGATGCACTTCCTCGACCACGACGAGCGCCTGCGCACCATGACCGAGATTCATCGGCGGCTGCGGCCCGGGGCGCCAGTAGTCGTTGCCCACTACAGCGTTCCGCAGGTCGGCCGCGACAAATGGATGAGGCGACACATCGAGTTCTGCGTCGCCAGTGGCGTGGCTCGCGACGATGCCGAGGAAGGGCGGCGCGCCGTCGAAGAGCAGGTGCCAATCCTGACCCCCGAGCAGGACGAGGCCATCTTGCGCCAGGCCGGATTTGACGACGTCTCTCTCTTCTACGCGGCCTTCACGTTCCGCGGTTGGGTAGCTCGTGCCTGAGGTACAGCGGCAAGCAGCACCACCTTGGGGCCGCAACAGCAGCGCCCGAACCTGGGGAATTCGTTAGGTTGGCTGCATGTTCACGCGTTCGGCTACATGAAGTCTGCGAGCGTGGTCGGGTCAGGCCATGTGGAGTCTGCTGATTAGCAGTCGGCACCGGTTACCGTCTCGAAAATGAGGCGGCTCGTGAGACGGGGCCGCTTAGATGTGCCCCCCGGGGAACATCGCCTTGACGGCCTGGGTGATGGTGTTGCGAGCAGCCGCGGCGTCGCCCGGTTCCAGGGAGCTGATCGCCATCACATAGCGGGCGTCGAGCCCGATCGCTCCGGTGGAGACGTGCAACTGGTTGGCGCCGCTCCAGCAACAGAACCAGCCCTGCTTGACGGCGACCGCCTCGGCGAAGAGCCCCTCGGGGATGCCGAAGCGTTGCGGGTATCCGTCGGTGCCCGTCGGCGTGGATTGGGCGAGGTTGGTGATGATCACGCTGGTCTGTTCGGGAGGCAGTCCGCCAGTGCCGTCCAGCAGCATGTCGTAATAGCGGACCAGGTCACTTGCGGTGCTCTGCGTGACGTCCCAGTGTCCGTTGTAGGGCGCGGTGGTGCCCGACAACCCGTATCGCGCCACGACCCGCGAGATGATCGCGTTTCCGCCGCTGCGGTCCCAGAAGGTCTGGGCCGCACCGTCGTCGGAGGAGCGAAGCATGATGTCGAGCGACTTACGGTCCGCAGCAGACAGTTTCGTCTCGCCCTTGGATTCCTGCAGCAGCAGATCGTCGGCGATGAACAGCTTCACCACCGAGGCGATGGGGAAGGGCTGGCTGGCGCCGTTGGAGACGATCTGACCGGTATCGCGGTCCATCACGACGACCTCGATGTCGGCCCCGGACTTGGCTGCGTCAGCGGTGGCCTGGCGGGTGCGGGCGTCGAGTCCGTCCCACGGCGACAGGGGCTGGGCATCGAGCTCATCCAATGGAGTCAGCGGGACGTGCGGGGCGATGACCGGCGCCTGGGCGACGTCCTGTGCTGCGGGCATGCACCAAGCTGGTGCCGCAGAGCCATTGACGAGCAGCGCCACGCCGACGATCGCCATGCACGTCATCGCAGGCTTCGACAGCCGCCTCCGCATAAGTCCTCCAAATGATGATTAGCCAGGGCAGCTGGGATGGACTCTGCGCCCGCCGGTCCTCCCAGCTTAATCGGCCACCCCGATGATCGGGGAGGCGGCGACCAGCCTCACCGGCAGCGCCATCCTGGCCCGGGTCACCGAAACGCGCGCGAAGAGGAACTCAGGCCCAGGAATGAGCAAGCTTAGGATCCAAGCTGTCGGGAGGGGACAGATGAAAATGGGTCCGAGAAGAGGATTCGTCTTCGGCGTGGTCGCTGCTGTCGTGGGCAGTGTCGCGCTGGCATGTTCGCCGGGGTCGGCGCCGTCCGCGCTGATCAAGGACGTTCCGTTGCAATCGGGTGAGCAGACCACCCTTCCGTTCAGTGGGTTTGACTACCGGGAGATGGGCGTCGACGCGAAGAATGTTCTCTATCTGGGTGGTACCGGCGGGTTCGCGACCTTGACCCCGGGGGCGGACCAGCCGACGCCGATGAAGCCCAGCGGCAATCCGCCCGTGTCGACGTTCGGGGTTGCGCCGGACGGCCGGTTGTCCTTCGTCACTCTCGATGGGGCTGTCGAGACGATCCCACCCGGATCCACCACCTCGGAGCCGCTGCCTTTCGACAAGCTCACAAAGTATGGCCAGATGGCGGTGGGCCAGGACGGCTCGGTTTACCTGGCCGATAACCAGCGCGACAAGCTGTTGAAGCTCACTCCTGGCGCGAGCGCCCCGACCGAGCTTCCCGTCGAGATCGCCGCCGGGTTGGGGCACTTGGTGATCGACGCCGACGACAACCTGTACTCAGCCGAAGACGGCAAGATCGTGAAGATCGCGAAGGACGCGAAGAAGGCCGAGCCGGTAGCCGAGGCGCCCGACACCGTCGCCGGCCTGGCGGTGGACGCCGCAGGCAATCTGTATGCCACGGACCGGAAGGCAGGAACAGTGTCCCGGATGCCGGCCGGCGGGGGTGACTGGGTCCAACTCCCGTTCAGCGGGCTCAAAAGCCCATCCGCCATCACTGTCGACGGCGACGGCAACGTCTACGTCATGAACACGAACCTCCGCGAGACCGCTGCGAGAGACACCATCGTCAAGCTCGCTGCCAAGTAGCCCCGCGCAGATTTCGGGGGGCGTGAGCAGTCCCACCACTCGACATCTCCCATGCCAGTTCGTAGCCTGTCCGAGACGTCCAAGCCGGGCCACGACGGTCCTCGCAGCGAAAGATCGTGACAAATCCGTATGACCTGGGTGCGCCATTCACTGCGGCGAGTGCTGTGCGGTTCAGCCGTGGCCGCCCTGGTGGTGGCGACGTCGATGGGCGATGTGAAGGCTGAGCCCGGGGCTGATGCCATGTCGAAGCTCCACGAGTTGTCCCGGCAGGCGGTGAAGGGGCGTGAGGCCGTCACCGCCGCTCAACGCGATGTCGACGCCAAGCTGGCTGCCCAGACTGCGGCCGAAGACCGCCACAGCGCGGATCTGGAGGCCCTTGCTGCCGCGAACGTCCGGCTTGAGCCCTATCAGGCCGCGGTCAACCGGGTGGCGGCAATGACCTACATGAGTGGCGGCGACGGTCAGATGGCGGCGGTGCTGACCGCGGGTTCGCCGCGGCAACTGATCGACAAGCTGTCGTTGCAACGGGTCGTGGCCGCGAAGGCGGCCGATGACATGTTGGCTTTCAAGTCGACGCATGAGCGCGCGGCCGCCGCTGCCCAGGCTTCAGAGACCTCGGCTGCTGACGCCCGCGCCGCCGTCGAGCAAGCCTCCGCCGTGCGCGCAGACCTTCAGGCCAAATGGAGTGAACTGCAGCGTCAGATCGCCGCCGCGGAGGCGCAGTACGGAGCGCTGGCACCGCACCAGCAGGCAATCGTCGACAACGCGGGTGCCCCCGCAGATATCCCGGAGGGGTTGCCGGTCGGTGTCGCCTCGGAGGTCGGGTTACAGCCCAACACCATCCTGGCCGCCCGGGCCGTCAGCGCACGGTTTCCCCAGATCGCCGACATCGACGGGGTCCGGCCGGACTCGAAGCCGTGGCATCCCAGCGGTCTGGCGATCGACATCATGATTCCCAACCCCGGAAGCCCCGAGGGCATCGCGCTCGGAGACGAAATTCTCGCGTTCGCGATGAGCAATGCGGCCCGCTTCGGGTTGCAGGACGTGATCTGGCGTGGCACCTACTACACACCGAGCGGTCCGCAGTCATCGGGCTACGGCCACTACGACCACGTGCACATCACCACGACGCCGCGCCACTGACCGCGAGACCGCGCCTTCCGGCCGGAGCTATCCCTCGAGCAGACTGCGTTTGATGATCTTGCCCGTGGTCGTGCGCGGCAACTTGTCGAGGAAGGTGACGTCGCGCGGAATCGAGAAGCGGCTCAGGCGGTTTCGGATGTAGTTCTTGACCATTTCCTGGTCGAGCGAGGCGCCGTCGGCAACGACGACGAACGCGGCGAGGCGTTGGCCGAACACCGGATCGGGAACGCCGATCACCGCGACTTCGGAGACCTGCGGCAACAGTGCGAGTGCTTCTTCGACGGGCCGCGGAAACACGTTCTCGCCGCCGGAGATGATCATCTCGTCGTCGCGTCCGGCGACGAAGAGGCGCCCGCTGGCGTCGAGGTATCCGACATCGCCGGTGTCCATCAGTTGGTCTTTGATGGCAGGTGACGCTGCGTTGGTGTAGCCGTCGAACAGCATGTCGTTGCCGACGAAGATGCGACCGACAGCGCCGACGGGCACGGGGTCGCCCGCCTGATCGAGTATGGCGATGCGGGTACCGAGCGGTGGCCGACCGGCGGTTGTCGGGGCGGCGCGCAGGTCGGTCGGGTCAGCGATCGTCGCCCAGGACACTTCGGTCGAGCCGTAGAAGTTGTACAGGATGTCGCCGAAGGTATCCATGAACTTGATGACGGAGGCTCCGGGGATCGGTGACCCACTGCTGGCAACCACCCTCAGCGACGACGTGTCGTAGCGATTGATCACGGAGGCCGGCAACTCAAGAATCCGCTGCAGCATGACTGGAACGGCGATCAGCACCGTGCATCGTTGCTGCGCAATGATTTTCAGGCACTCCTCGGCGTCGAACCGTTCCATCAGGACCACCGTCGCCCGCAGCGCGGCACTGAGTTGCAGCGCGGCCAGGCCCCAGGCGTGGAACAGTGGCGCGGCGATCAGCATCACCTCGTCGCGACGCAGCGGCATCCGGGACAGCATCGCGGCGATCGTGCCGAAGCCCTGTGGGGTGGGCCGGCGCGCGCCTTTCGGTGTGCCGGTCGTGCCGGAGGTGAGAACGACCAGCCTGCCCGGCTGCTTGGGAGGGGTCAGCGGC
The DNA here is from genome assembly GCF_058270035.1 of Mycobacterium shunyiense. NCBI lineage: Bacteria > Bacillati > Actinomycetota > Actinomycetes > Mycobacteriales > Mycobacteriaceae > Mycobacterium > Mycobacterium shunyiense. The sequence continues at coordinate 601,861 of NZ_JBZDPT010000031.1, forward strand.
CCGTTGTTGGTACCGGCCGAGATCAAATCGTCGATCGAACGCCGCTGCTGCGCAGTGGAAGCGGGGCGCGTGGCGATGCGGGGAATCTCGGCGGGGAGATAGCGCACCTGCGGTTCGAACTCCTCGTCGACGAACAGCGCGTCGACGGCATGGCGACGGATGATCTCTTCGATCGGGTGCGCGGCCAGCCCGGTGTTGAGCAACACCAGGTCGGCGCCCAGCTTGCTGGCCGCCACCATGCACTCCACCATCGCCGAGTGATTGCGCGCCAGGATCGCGAGCTTGCTGTTCGCGGTGAAGCCGACGGTGGTGAGACCCGAGGCGATGGAGGTGGTGCGCTCGGCCACTTCCGCGTAGGTCGATTGCCCGACGTCGTCGATCAACGCGAGGTTGCGGGGTGATCGAGCGGCGGCGGCGGTGAGGCCGCCGGCCAGGGTGAATCCCCACTTGGACAGGGAGTTGAGCTGGCGCAGTCCGCGATCGGGCCGGGATGCCCGTACGACGCCACTGACGACCATGGTCTTGGCGACGCTGAGCTGCAAGGAGCGCATGTCGCCCATGTTGACCAGTAGCGACGATTGCTTACCGGCCAGGAAGTCGGCAATTCGCTGCAGGCCGTCCCGGACCCAGCTCTCGACGACGCTGTCGTCGATCTTGGCGAGGTCCGGGTGGAGCTGGCCGATAGAGAAGGCGGTCACTGCGATCCGGGTGTCGTTCGCTCCTGGGGTCAGCCGAATCGACACGCAACTGTCGGGCATCTGGGTGGCGTTGAGGAGCATCTCCCTGCCGGAGCGGCGGACGGTCAGGTGCATCTCGTGAACAACGACCGTGCTGCGGGGGGTGGAGAACCGGAGCTCGAACTGTTGCGCGTGGTCAGAGATCTGCTCGCACGACCCGAGTCCGCGAAAGAATCGCGGATACCGGTCGGGTGATTGCAGGATCTCCCAGATATCCGGACATGGGTGACCCAGCATTACGTCGAAATCGATCACGTCACGTCGCACGGGTGGTCCTGCCAGTCGATCGTCTGTTCGCTCGGCCGCCAACTGAGTGAACACATTGTGGTTCATCGGCCCGCGGTTACGGAGCAGTTCTGGCGCCAACGCCGCAACACTCAGCGGACACGACAGGGGATACGCTCCTTTGCGTGACGCCATCCGCTTCACGACGCGAAGTCCTCAGATATGCCGCAGTGCTGGCTCCTGCCCTCGCTGTCCCGGGTGCGTTGGCCGCGTCAGCCGGCACACCGACGGCCTCCGCCGACGGTCTGCAGCTCGTCGATTTCGCCGACCGGCTGGTCCAGCCCGAACAGCTGAAGTCCGCGGGATTCGGCGGCGCGTTGGTCTATGTGTCCGAGTTGCGGCCGGGCGCCACGTTCGATTTCAAGCCCGTCACCCGTGACTACGCCGATCGCCTCCGGGCGGCCGGCCTGCAGATCGTCAGCTGCTACCAGTTCGGCAAGCCCGGTTGGCCGACGCCCTCGGACTTCACCCGTGGGTACGACGGGGGTGTGGCCGACGCGCGGACGGCGTTGGGGCTTCATACCGCGGCCGGCGGTCCGGCATCGGCACCGATCTTCTTCAGCGTCGACGAGGACATCGACGCGGCAGCGTGGAAACGTTTGGCAGTCCAATGGTTTCGGGGAATCAACTCCGTGCTCGGGGTGGCGCGCACCGGAATCTACGGCGGTCGCAGGCAATGTGGATGGGCGATCGCCGACGGTGTGGTCGGCGCCTCCAGCACTCCGGGCTATCGGTGGGCCTGGCAGACGAAGGCATGGTCGCGGGGTGAGCGCGAGCCGGCTGCGGTGCTGTTCCAGCGGGAGGTCGTGACCGCCTCCGACCCGGGTTTCGTGATCGACGGTATCCATGTCGACGTGAATGACGTTCTCGCAGCCGATTACGGCCAGTGGGATCTCGCCAGATGATGCACCAGGAGGAATCACTGTCATGACCAACACCGACATGCTGAACGCTGCCGCCGCTACCGGTACGGCGATGGAGCAGGCGGTCGCGATCTTCATGCTGCATCCGGAGAACTTCGCGGCCAGTATCGCCGCGGGCTACGAGAACCCGTTGGCGGGGTATGTCGCGGGCCGCGGCGGGGTCCTGGGTGACGCGTCCGGTGCCACCGTCAGCGCTGTTTTCGCGGTGTTCGAGCCGACCGGCCTTTCCGCGATGTGGGATGAGGGCGTCGCGGTGCGCGGCGCCGACGGTGCGGCACAACAGTATTGGCAGCAGGCCGCGGAGTTCGGCCGCAAATACCTGGCTGCCGCCCAGGGGCTGGATCGCATCTCCGAACTGGGGGAGAAGCTCATCGCCGCGACGCCGATCGCAGGCCTGCCCCTGTTCGCGGGGTGGCGCGCGATGCCGTTGGCCGACGATGCGCCGGCGCGAGCGCTGCAGGTGATGTTCGTGCTCCGTGAACTGCGCGCGGGCGTGCACTTCAACGCGCTGACGATCTCGGGTATCGCTCCGGTGGAAGCACACATGCTCAACAAGGGGCCGCAGTACACCGCGATGTTCGGGTGGCCTGAACCATTCGCCGATGGTGAAGACAAGAAGGACCGGTACGCCGAGATCGAGCAGGCGACCAACCGGCGGATGGTCGAGATCTTCGAAACTGCCCTCGATCCGGCCGAGGCCGAGGAACTCGCCCGGCTGAGCGCCGAAGCGTTGGCCACCTTCAAGGCCGGCGTCCCGGGCTGAACCGCAGTGGAACAGCAGCCTGAGCGAGCGAGAAAGCGTGGTGTGTGGACCAAACTGGCGGTCGTGGCCGCAGTTCTGGTGGTCGTGATGGGCGCCCTCGGCGTCGCCATGGTGATGACCTTCGCTCCGACGTACGAGATCCCTTCGGAGGCAATGGAACCAACACTGCAAGGCTGCAGCGTGTGTGAGAACGACCATGTCGTCGTCGACAAACTCAGCTATCGGTTCGGGACACCACAGCCTGGCGACGTCATCGTGTTCACGGCTCCGACGGCGTGGTACATGCCTGGTGCCACAGGTGAGAACGACTTGGTCAAGCGGGTCATCGCAGTCGGTGGGCAGACGGTCGAATGCCGTGCGGACGTGGGCTTGACGGTGAACGGCACACTGCTCACGGAGCCTTACCTGGATCCGGCCACGATGGAGGCAGACCCGAAGGCGTTTCCATGCCTGGGTAACGAGTTCGGTCCGGTCGATGTCCCGGACGGCCGGCTGTGGGTGATGGGAGACAACCGCACCCATTCGGCCGACTCTCGCACGTACTGTCGTAGTGCCGTGCCCGATATCGCCAGTGGCTTGATGTGCACGGGCGATCCCTCCGCGGGGACCGTGTCGGTCGCCGATGTCATCGGCAAGGTGCGGGCCATCGCGTTTCCGTCGGCGCGGCGTGGCCTACTTGCCGAGGTGAATCCACAGGAGACCAACCCGTGAATGACGGACTGCGGCCATGCGGTTGAGCCGAGACGAGCGCGAGCGGGTGTTCGCGGCGGTGGCCGACGAGCGCCGCTCGATCGCCACCCTGGTCGAGGGACTCGACGCCGACCAGTTGGCGACGCCGAGCCTGTGCGCGGGCTGGGATGTCAAGACGGTTGCGGCCCATCTGGTCAGCGATTTCACCGACGGGTTCTGGGGGTTCCTGGCCAGCGGTGTCCGCAATGGCAACATCGACCGCGGCATCGACGCACTGGCCCGCCGGCGGGCGCAGGCATCAGCTGTCGAGATCGCCGAGATGCTGCGCCGTGGCGCCGACTTTCGACTCAGCCCGCCCATCACCGGCCCGTTGTCGGGCCTGACCGATGTGTTGGTGCACGGTGCCGATATGCGCATCCCGCTGGGGCTTCCGCATCAGCCCGACCCTCAGCACGTCGCACGGGTTCTCGATTTCCTCACCAGCCGAACACAATTCGGGTTCTTCCCGCACCGACGCCTACGTGGCCTCGCGCTACACGACGAGGACACCGGACGCACGTGGGGTGAGGGCCGGGTCATTGCCGGCCCCGGCGTCGCGCTGATGCTGGCGGTGTGCGGACGTACCGTCGCGATCGACGGACTGTCAGGCCCTGGAACTTCCGTCCTGGTGTCGCGCCTGCGGTAGGGGCTGAGTCCTCAACCACGCATTTCGTCGCATTTTCGTCCGGCAGCCGAGCTTTGCTCCTTAAGCTGACCACGACCACCAAATCCTGTGGCCATTCGAAAACTTCGAAAGGCCGGACGATGACAGCTGCCAATAGGTTTCCGACACGTGTACCGAGGTCACGTGTTCGATGGCCTTGGGAAATGGGTCAGGTCAACTGGTGGCCGAAGGTTGCATTGGTCAACTTCGGGAGGCAGCGATGCTGACAAAGATATTCCGGAAGGTCTGGCTACCGATCGCCATCGTGGTTGCCCTGTCCGTTGGCGTTCTCACGGTGTCGCACCTGCGGACCATCTTCGGCGCGCATCCGGTGCTGGTGACGCCCATCGGCGCTGACACCGCGGAGAAGTTCAATCCCAAGGTTGTCACGTATGAGGTTTACGGCTCGGGCAGTACGGCGGTGATCAACTACAAGGATCTCGACGGGATTCCGCAGCGCACCGGAACCGTGGGGCTGCCCTGGAGTTTGACGTTGACGACCACGGCTCCCTCGTCGTCACCGAACATCCTGGCCCAGACCGACGGCGACAGCATCGGTTGCCGGATCACCGTCGATGACGTCGTCAAGGACGAGAGGACGGCTACCGGAGTGAACGCACAAACCTTCTGCCTGGTGAAGGCAGCATGAGCGCGCCCGTGGACGACGCCCCGACCGCTCCCGTCCCGAGCCCTGCTCACCAGTCGCGCCCGGTCATCCCGCGGCTCATCCGGATTTTCGCTCTCCCGATCATCGTGATCTGGATCGCCTTGATCGCAATACTCAACACCGTCGTGCCCCAACTTGAGGAAGTGGGCAAGATGCGGTCGGTGTCGATGAGTCCCAACGATGCACCGTCGATGATCGCCATCAAACGTATCGGCACGAAATTCGAGGAGTACCGCAGCAGCAGCTCTGTGATGATCGTGCTCGAGGGGCAGGAAAAGTTGGGTGCGGACGCACACGCCTACTACGACAAGATGATCCGTGACCTACGCGCCGATACCAAACACGTAGAGCACGTGCAGGACCTGTGGGGTGACTCGTTCACGGCAGCGGGAGCCCAGAGCGTCGACGGCAAGGCCGCGTATGTCCAGGTCTACCTCGCGGGCGATCAAGGCGAGGCATTGGCCAATGAATCGGTGGACGCCGTTCGTCAGATCGCCGAGGAGAGCCCGGCACCGCCGGGGATCAAGGCGTACGTGACGGGTGCGGCGGCGACGAGTTCGGATCAGAACCGGATCGGCGACCAGAGCATGCGGATGATCGAGATGGTCACCTTCGGGGTCATCGTCGTCATGCTGTTGGTGATCTACCGCTCCGTGACTACCACGCTCCTCCTGTGCGTACTGCTCATCGCCGGACTGACGGGTGCCAGTGGGCTGGTCGCATTCCTGGGCTACTACAACGTCTTTGGCCTGACAACATTCGCGACCAACATGGTGGTGACCCTGGCCATCGCTGCGGTAACCGACTACGGGATCTTCCTGGTCGGTCGATATCACGAGGCGCGGCGGGCCGGCGAGGATCGAGAATCGGCGTACTACACCATGTTTGAAGGTACTGCCCACGTTGTGCTGGCCTCCGGCCTGACCATCGCGGGTGCCACCTTCTGCCTGCACTTCACCCGGTTGCCCTACTTCCAGACGATGGGCTACCCCTTGGCCGTCGGTATGGCGTTCGTTGTGGCGACAGCCCTGACGTTCGGAACCGCGCTGATCTCGATAGCCAGTCGCTGGGGCCGGTTCCTGGAGCCGCGCGGGAAGTCGAAGGCCAGAGGATGGCGCCGGGTCGGCACTGCGGCCGTGCGCTGGCCTGGCCCACTGCTGGTGTTCGCGGTGTCGGCGTGCCTGCTCGGGCTGCTAGCGCTGCCCGGTTACCACACCATTTACAACGATCGGAGATATCTGCCCCCTGATGTGTCGGCGAATGTCGGTTACGCGGCCGCGACCAGACACTTCTCCGAGGCCAGGATGAATCCGGACGTGATGATGATCGAGACCGACCACGATCTGCGGAATCCGGCGGACTTCCTGGTGATCAACAAGATCGCCAAGGCGCTGGCACAGGTACCGGGTATCGCTCAGATACAGACCATCACCCGCCCCGATGGCAAACCCATTGAGCACTCGACGATTCCGTACTCACTCAGCCAGAGCGGCACCGGCCAGATCATGGGCAACGACTACCAACAGGGCGTCATCGACAACATCCTGGCCCAGGCCGGCGAGATGCAGACCTCCATCGACACCATGCAGAAGATGCAGTCCATCACCCAGCAGATGGCTGCGGTCACCCACAGCATGGTGCAGAAGACGAAGAAGACGTCGACGGACACCAATGAGGTTCGCGACCACATTGCCGACTTTGATGACTTCTTCCGGCCGATCCGAAACTACTTCTACTGGGAACCGCACTGTTTCGACATCCCCATCTGTTGGTCGCTGCGGTCGATATTCGACACTCTCGACGGAATCAACACATTGTCTGACGACATTCAGGATCTCGTACCCGACCTGGAGCGCCTGGACGCCCTGATGCCGCAGTTGGTCGCATTGATGCCGTCGATGATCCAGTCGATGAAGAACCAGAAGCAGATGATGCTCAACCAGTATCAGGTTCAGAAGACGCAGCAGGACCAGACCATGGCGCAGCAGAAGGACAGCACCGCGATGGGAGAGGCGTTCGACAAAGCCCAGAACGATGATTCGTTCTACATTCCCCCGGAAGCCTTCGAAACCGACGATTTTCAGCGCGGCATGAAGCTGATGATGTCGCCGGATGGAAAGGCCGTGCGGTTCACCATCATTCATCAGGGCGACCCCCTGACGCCCGAAGGCACGGCCCGTTCCGAGCTTCTCAAGAACGCTGCGGCCGCGGCCATCAGGGGAACACCGTGGGAGGGATCCTCTGTCTATCTCGGCGGTACCGCGGCGATGTTCAAGGACATGCAGCAGGGGGCCGACTACGACCTGTTGATCGCGGCAACCGCTGCGCTGATGTTGATCCTCATCATCATGATGATCCTCACCCGGGCCCTGGTGGCCGCGGCGGTCATTGTCGGCACGGTGGTGGTCAGCTTGGCCACCGCCTTCGGGCTGTCGGTGGTGATATGGCAGCACATTGTCGGGATACCGCTGCACTGGATGGTGCTACCGATGTCGGTCATCGTGCTGGTGGCCGTCGGCGCAGATTACAACCTGTTGCTGGTGTCGAGAATGAAAGAGGAGATCCACGCCGGGTTGAAGACCGGCACCATCCGCGCCATGGGTGGCAGTGGCCCGGTGGTCACCGCCGCAGGACTGGTGTTTGCGTTCACCATGGCGTCGATGGCGGTGAGCAAGCTGATCGTCATCGGCCAGGTCGGCACGACTATCGGCCTCGGCCTGCTCTTCGACACATTCGTGATCCGGGCATTGATGACACCGTCCATCGCCACCCTGCTCGGGCGGTGGTTCTGGTGGCCGCAGCGGGTGCGCCCCCGCCCGCCGCGTTCGCCATGGCCCAAGCCCATCCAGCGCGAACCGGCGGAGGTGGCGACCTGAAGCCGGAAGCGGACTTTCGGCGTCGGCGGGTCAGCTGAAGCGGATGTTCAGCGTCGCCAGGCCGAAGATCTTCTTGCCCTCGGACTTCGCCGCGACCAGGACGACGCCGGTGCGGGTCTCGGGGTCCAGGGACTTGATCTTTCCGCTGAACTCGATATCGCAACCCTCCTTGGCCGACACGATCGCCGGCTGGGACAACCGCACGGCGTAGCGGGTGACCGCACCGGGGTCGCCCGACCATGCGGAGACGAAACCGGCACCCAGCCCCATGGTGAGCATGCCGTGGGCGATCACGTCGGGCAGTCCGGCCAGCTTGGCGATGTCCTCGTCCCAGTGAATCGGGTTGGCATCGCCGGCCACGCCGGCATAGTTCACCAGGTCGCCGCGGGACAGCCGGGTGTGGTGCACCCCGAGTTCGTCGCCGACCTTGAGGTCGTCGAAGGACAGTGTTCCGGGCGTGCGGGTGAGGCCGCCGTCGGAGATCCGCACGTCACCTTCGGGGCGCACGGTCTTCTGGTAGTCATCGGATCCGCCGATTCCGGAGAAGTCGACGTCGTGCATCATCGCGTTCTGGACGGCGGTCATCGTCGCCGGATTGATGTCGTCGGCGGTGACGCCGACGACGGTGGTGTGCAGGGTGTGGACCCGCTCGCCGGCGGTGTCGGTGAAGGTGTTGGTGACGGTGATCATGTCGCGGCCCGCGATCCTGCGGACGGACGTCAACTCGACGTCGACATGCAGTTCGTCCCCAGCCACGATCGGGCGGTGCTGCTCGAAGACCTCTTCGGTCTGCAGGTAGGTGTCATAACCGACGACGATCGACTCGAACATGCGCCGGTTGCAGGCCATGGCCGGGGTCGAGGTGAAGGTCAGCGGCGCGACCAGCCCGGAGTACCCCAGCTTCGCCGCGGCGTCGACGTCCCAGTGTGCGGGGTGATAGTCCTGCACGGCACGGGCGTACTCGCGTACCTTCTCGCGGCCGACCAAATAGAGGCCGTCGGCCTCGTAGTAGTGGCCGACTCGGGCTTCGAGCGCCGATGCTTCTGGTGCTGCGGTCATGAATTTGCTCAACTTTTCTATCGGCTTGTTCGCTGAAGCCGACGAAACACACTAACGTCTGGCGACTGCCGAGCTCCACATAAGCCCGGCGCTAGACATCCCAGGACCGCAAGTTGTCAAGCGGCCTCGGTGTCCCGGGTGGTGTGACGGTGTGCCCAGGCTTTGTGTTCGTCATAGGTGGTGTGGTGG